>CAWHBI010000052.1:0-224610 GCA_963827545.1 uncultured Alphaproteobacteria bacterium | reverse complement strand
CCAACGCCCACTCATTAGCCGGTTGGTAACCATGACCGCTTAGCCTTGCCCGTCGCATGTATGAGTGAGGCAGGACGGTCATGGGTGTTCTGAGCGCGGTGTCGGTTGCGGAAATCAAGGCGCGTGGCAGCATCAAGGATGCCGACGTTCTCAAGCTGCGGCACAGCTACTACGACGATGGCCAAATCACCCCTGACGAGGCGGACGCCATCTTCGCGCTCAACGAGGCCTGCCCGGTGCAGGACCCTGCCTGGGCCGACTGCTTCGTCGAGACCATCACCGACTACATCGTCGAGCAGGCCAGGCCCCAAGGCTATCTGACGGCCGACAACGCCGCCTGGCTGATCCAGCGCATCTCCAAGGACGGCTGCATCGAATCCAAGACCGAGATGGAGCTGCTTGTCAGCGTGCTCGACAAGGCACGCTGGGCGCCCCAGAGCCTCGTGCGCTTCGCCCTCGATCAGGTCAAGGACGCCGTCATCAATGGCACGGGTCCGCTGCGCACCGGCAGGCTGCTGGAGCCTGGGATCGTCAGCGATGCCGATGTCGATTTGCTGCGCCGGATCTTCTACAGCTTCGGCGGCGACGGCAACATAGCGGTAACGCAGCCTGAAGCGGAAATCCTGTTCGACATCGACGCGGCCACCGCCGACGCCGAAAATCACCCCTCGTGGCGCGACCTGTTCGTCAAGGCGATCGCCAGCTGCGTGATGGCGGCGTCTGGATATGCAACTCCGCCGCGCGAGCAGGCGCTTGCCCGCGATGCCTGGTTGGACCGGCGCGGCGACCTCACGCTCGACAGGATGGCCGCAGGCATGGCTTCGGGCTTCAAGGGGCTGTTCGGCGGCTATCGCGAGCAGTCGGACGAGGAGCGCGCCATCGCCCGTCTCACCCTGCAGAAGATCGAGATCGTCACCAACGAGGCGGTCACCATGGCCGAGGCCGGCTGGCTCGCCCAGCGCATTGGCCGTGACGGCCGCCTGACACCCAACGAGCGGGCACTCCTGATGTTCCTCAAGGCGGAAAGCCCCTCGATTCACCCGAATTTGCAAGCGCTGGTGGACAAGGCGGCTGCCGCGGCCTAGACGTGAGATGGGGTCAGACCCCTAACGCTGGCCGCTGCGATTCTGCAGCAATGTCGAGGTTAGGGGTCTGACCCCTCCCGACGCCCCCCCGCCGATTAGGCTGCATGTTCAAGAAGATCCTGATCGCCAACCGCGGCGAAATCGCCTGCCGCATCATCAAATCGGCGCGCAAGCTGGGCATCAAGACCGTCGCCGTCTATTCGGAAGCCGACCGGGACGCCCTGCACGTGGAGATGGCGGATGAGGCGGTCGCCATCGGCCCTCCTCCCGCTGCCCAGTCCTATTTGCTCATCGACAAGATCGTTGAGGCCTGCCGGCAGACCGGCGCTGAGGCGGTCCATCCGGGCTACGGCTTCCTCTCCGAGCGCGAGGCGTTTCCGGTCGCCTTGGAGAAAGCCGGGATCGTGTTCATCGGCCCCAACCCGCGCGCCATCGCCGCCATGGGCGACAAGATCGAGAGCAAGAAGGCGGCGGCCAAGGCCAAGGTGTCGACCGTCCCGGGCTTCCTGGGCGAGATCGCCGATGCCAAGCATGCCGTGAGGATCGCCGCCGAGATCGGCTATCCGGTCATGATCAAGGCCTCCGCGGGCGGCGGCGGCAAGGGCATGCGCACCGCCTACAATCCGAAGGAAGCCGAGGAGGGGTTCGCGCTCGCCCGCTCGGAGGCCAAGTCGAGCTTCGGCGACGATCGGGTGTTCCTCGAGAAGTTCATCGAGAACCCGCGCCACATCGAGATCCAGGTGCTGGGCGACAAGCACGGCAACATCATCTACCTCGGCGAGCGCGAGTGCTCGATCCAGCGCCGCAACCAGAAGGTCATCGAGGAAGCGCCGTCACCCCTCCTCGATGCCAAGACCCGCAAGGCCATGGGCGAGCAGGCCGTGGCGCTGGCCAAGGCGGTCGGCTACGACAGCGCCGGCACCGTGGAGTTCGTATCGGGCCAGGACCGCAGCTTCTTCTTCCTGGAGATGAATACGCGCCTGCAGGTCGAGCACCCGGTGACGGAGCTTGTGACCGGTGTCGATCTCGTTGAGCAGATGATCCGGGTCGCAGCCGGCGAGAAGCTGAAACTCAAGCAGGCGGACGTGAAGCTGAACGGCTGGGCTGTCGAGAGCCGCGTCTATGCGGAGGACCCCTTCCGCAATTTCCTCCCCTCCATCGGCCGGCTGACGAGGTATCGGCCGCCCGAGGAAGGCTCGGCCGATGGCGGCACCATTCGCAACGATACCGGCGTGTTCGAGGGTGCCGAGATTTCCATGTTCTACGATCCCATGATCGCCAAGCTCGTGACACACGCCGGCACGCGCGAGGTAGCCGTCGACCTGCAGGCGCAGGCCCTTGACGCCTTCGTCATCGATGGGGTGGAGCACAACATCCCCTTCCTCGCCGCGCTCATGCAGCACCCGCGCTGGCGCGAGGGGCGTCTCTCCACCTCCTTCATCGCCGAGGAATACAAGGGCGGGTTCAAGCCGCGCACGCCGCAGGGGGAGGAGCTCGATGTTCTCGCCGCCGTCGCAGTCGGCATCGACCATCTGGGCAACACACGCCGCCGCGAGATCACGCATCAGATGGCGGGACCCGCGGTCCGTTTCTCGTCTCGTCGCATTGCCAGCGTCGGCGGAGCCCTGGTCGCGGCGCGGGTAGAGGGCACGCTCGGACACCCCGCCAAGGTCACGCTGGTCGACGCCAAGGGCATCCGCCGCATCACGCTGGATGTCGACGCTGACTGGTGGCCCGGCAATCCGCTGTGGCGGGGGCACGTGGGCAAGCGCCGTGTCGCGGTGCAGGTCAGGCCGATCCTGAACGGCTACGATCTGACCTATCGCGGCATCCAGACCAAGACCTACGTCTATACCGAGCGCGAGGCGGCACTGGTGGTATTGATGCCGGAGAAGGCAGCGCCCGACACCTCCAAGCTCCTGCTCTGTCCAATGCCCGGCCTGATCAAGGCGATCCACGTGGCGCAGGGCCAGGAGGTGAAAGCCGGCGAAGCCCTGTGCGTGGTGGAGGCCATGAAGATGGAGAACATCCTGCGCGCCGAGCGCGACGGGATGGTGAAAGCCATCAAGGCCAAGGTTGGCGACAGCCTGGCCGTCGACGCCGTGATCATGGAATTCGCGTAATTCCCTCTCCCCATTCTTCTTCAGAATGGGGAGAGGGTTAGGGTGAGGGGCGGCCTGGAGTATGTTGCTGCCCCTCACCTCATGCCGGAGGCATGGCTTCGCCATGACCCTCTCCCCGTGAAGATGGGGAGAGGGAGCACACCACCTGGAGTTTTCATGCGCAGCTTTCACTTTCCCGGGCGCTCGCCCGTCTATGGGCGCCGGGCGATGTGCGCCACATCACATCCTGCGGCGAGCCTGACGGCCATCGAAACCCTGAAGGCGGGTGGCAATGCGGTCGACGCGGCAATTGCCACGGCCGCCGTGCTCGCCGTCGTGGAGCCGCAGATGACCGGCGTCGGCGGCGACTGCTTTGCCATTCTGACGAAGCCCGGCCGGAGGAAGCCGATCGCGCTCAACGCCTCGGGGCGGGCACCCAAGGCGGCAACGGCGGAGTGGTATGCCAACAAGGGCATCAAGCGCATCGAGACTACCAGCGTGCACGCGGTCACGGTGCCGGGCGCGGTGGACGGCTGGGCCCGGCTGCTGGAGGACCACGGGACCATGCCGCTGGACCGTCTGCTGGCGCCGGCCATCGCCCTGGCCGAGGATGGCTTCGTCGTCGCGCCCCGCGTGGCTGCTGACTGGGCGACCGCCACCCGCAAGCTCACCGGCGCTGGGGCCAAGCGCAACGCCCTGAAGGACGGCCGGGCGCCGAAGGCCGGCGAGGTGATGCGCTTTCCGGCCCTTGCCAGGACCCTCGCGCGGATCGCCAAGGATGGCCGCGACGGCTTCTACGAGGGCGAGGTGGCCAAGGACATGGTGGCGGAGCTGGGCGCGCTTGGCGGCCTGCACACGCTGGAGGATTTTGCCGCGCAGTCCTCGAGCTACGTCGAGCCCATCTCGCTCAGCTACGGCGGCGTCGATCTCTACGAGCTGCCCCCCAGCAACCAGGGCATCGTAGCGCTGATCATGCTGAAAATGCTGGCCCGGCTCGGCAAGCCGCATGCCGATCCCGTCTCGGTCGAGCGGTATCACACGCTGATGGAGGCCGCGCGGCTCGCATTTGCCATGCGCGACACCTTCCTCGCCGACCCCGACAGGGCCGATGTGCCGGTGGAGCACATGCTCGACAATGCCGTGATCGACAAGCTCGTCAGGCGCATCGACCGCAGGAAGCACCGCCCCGAGCTTGGCCCCATGCCCCGGCCAACCGGCTCCGACACCGTGTGCTTCTCCATCGTCGACGAGAAGGGCCTGGCGGTGTCGTTCATCAACTCGCTCTATGGCGACTTCGGCACCGGCATCGTCACGGCCAAGACCGGGGTCACCTTCCACAACCGCGGCGAGGGCTTCGTGCTGGACCCCAGGCATCCCAACTGCATCGCGCCCCGCAAGCGCCCGATGCATACGCTGGTGCCTGCCATGGTGCTGAAGGATGGGAAACCGCTGATGGCCTTCGGCGTCATGGGGGCGCACTTCCAGCCCATGGGCCACGTCTACGTCATGAGCAACATGTTCGACTACGGCATGGGGCCGCAGGAGGCGCTCGATGTGCCGCGCATGTTCTTCGAGGGCGACGGAATCCTTGTTGAGGAAGCGATACCTGCTGCCGTGGTCGAGGGTCTCGAGGCGCTGGGTCACCGCGTGCAGCGGCGTCCCATGCCCTGGGGCGGCGGCCAGATCGTCATGATCGACCGGGCCAACGGTGTGCTCGTGGGCGCCTCCGACCACCGCAAGGACGGTCTGGCGCTCGGCTACTGAAGGAGGTGCCATGAGCACCGGCAGCAAGCTGCGCACGGTGCGGGTCTGCATCGAGGGCCGCGTGCAGGGCGTGGGCTATCGCTACTGGGCCGAGCGCGTGGCCGGCGAGCTTGCGCTTTCAGGCTGGGTACGCAACCGTCGCGATGGAGCCGTTGAGGCTCTGTTCTCGGGGCGTGCGGGTGATGTCGCTGAGATGCTGCGGCGTTGTCGCGAGGGTCCACCGTCTGCCCAAGTGACGTCTGTCACGATACTGGAAGAAGGCGGCGCCGCGCCGAGCGGGTTCGATGTGCTGCCCACCGTGTAGATCGTAGGTTGGGTCAACCCCGGCGAAGGCCCATAGGCGCTAAAATAATTCGCTTGTCCTATGAGTCGTTTTGTGATTCCAGCATGGGATACTCGCGAATCGCTCTTGGATCGGGACTGGCACAGCATCATCGATCGGCTCGGTGGAACCGCGAAGGTGGAGGCAAGTGCGCGGGAAACGAAAGCCTTTTTGCGCGCTCGTGTGATCGAAACCGCGGTCGATCTCCTGCGCATGATCCTGGCTTATTGCCTTGGCGAGAGAGGCCTGAGATCGACGACGGCATGGGCGGCATCGGTCGGGCTCGTTGATATTTCCAACGTGGCGCTGCTCTATCGCCTGCGCCAGTGCGGAGATTGGCTGGCCCAGCTGGTCGGCGGGGCGTTGGCTTGCGGCGCACCGAAGGCTGCACAGGGTCGTGTGATCCGCATCATCGATGCCACGACGGTGCCGAAAGCGGGGACGATCGCCAAGACGAAGAACAAATTGTGGCGTATCCACAGCGCTTTCGATCTTCCGACGGAACGTTTCGGCTTCTTTGAGCTTACCGACGAAAAAGGCGGCGAGACGCTGGACCGGATACCGGTCGTCGAAGGCGAGATCCGCATCAGCGATCGCGCCTATTTGCAGCCGGACCGGATGGCGGCCGTGCTCGATGCTGGCGCCGATCTCATCGTGCGCGCCGGCTGGAAGAATGCCCGTTGGCTCGATGCGGATGACGAGCCGGTTGATCTTCTCGAAGAGTTTCGCAAGGCTGAGACAAGCGGCCTGATCGATCGACCGATCTGGATCGCACGCAAGCGATGCGACGCCCTTGCCATGCGGCTTGTTGCCGTCAGGAAGCCGCCGCAAGCGGCAGAAGCGGCGCGGCGCAAGGCGCGGCGGGAGGCCCAGAAAGGCGGGCATCAGATCTCGAAAGGAACGCTGGTTGCCGCCGATTGGGTGATCCTGGTGACCTCGCTCGACCCCGAGGCTTTTCCCACCGCCGACGTCCTCGCCCTCTACCGCCTGCGCTGGCGCATCGAGCTCGCCTTCAAGCGGCTCAAGAGCCTGATCGGGTTGAGGGGACCTCCGGGAACGGACGAACGTTCCGCCAGGCCCTACGTGCTGGCACATCTGCTGATCATCTTGCTGCTCGAGCCGCTCATCGACGAACTCGAGGACTCTCCCCGCTTGGCCGCTGCCGCCTGACCAGGCCCGGCGCCTGGCGTCTGCTGCGCCAGCTCGCCGCCACATTGCTCCAAGCCATCATCCCGCAGCCGACGCTCGCTTGTTTGCGACGATGCAAATCGCTGCTGCGACGCCACTTGCACGAACCACCTCGACGACGTAGCTATCAAAGTATGGCTCGCTTATTTTAGCGCCTATGGGCGAAGGCCGGGGGCAGACCCAACACGGCGCAAAGTACTTGCTCGGATGTGTTGGGTCATCGCTGCCGCTCGACCCAACCTACACCTACACGCTACGTGGCCCTCGTTGAGATCAGCCGCTCTGCGGCGCGCCGCAGCCCCTGCAGGATCGGCTCGTAGGCCTCCTCGTCGCGCGCCTCCGGGTAGACCATGTAGACGGCGGAGGTGAACGAGCGCGACCGCGCCGGGATGCGCAGCCGCCGGCGGCTGACGTGATGCTTGACCAGCCGGCGCGGGAAGTAGCCGGTCGCCTCGTTGGCCAGCAGATAGTCGATGCCCATGGAGCCGAGATCGAGGTTCACGCTGGTGTTGTTGAGCTCGGGATAGGCGGCGGCGTGGTCGGACTGGAAGTCAGGCCCCCAATCGACGAACACGTAGTCGCTCTGGTGCCTGCGACGTCCCGGCGCGCTGGTGACGAGCACGAACTCCTCGTCGAACAGGTGCTCGATGGTGAAGCCCGGAGGCTGGCCCGGCTGGTACATGATCGCCAGATCCAGCGTCCCCTCGAGCAGGCGCTGGATCATGACGGCGGGCAGGCTGGCGCTGGCGGAGATGGCAATGTCGGGAATGTTGCCCCTGAGCCAGGATATCCACTTCAGGAGAAAGCCGTCCCACAATGTCGCCGGAGCCCCGACCGCCAGGTGGTCACGGTGCTGCCCGGCAAGGCCGACTTCGAGCTGCGCGTGCTGCCAGACGCGCACCAAAGCGAGCGCGTGCTTCTGAAACTGCGCGCCCGCCCCGGTCAGCGCCGCACCGTTCTTGGATCGATCGAACAAGGTCCGCCCGAACATGTCTTCGAGGCCCTTGATGCGGGCGCTCACGGTCGATTGGGTGACGTTCATCTTGCGTGCGGCGTCGATGAAGCTGCCGGTCTCCGCGACCATCAGGAACGTGCGTGCGAGGGTGATATCCATCTCGTGCGACTTTCACGCGTTGCCGATGTCTGAAAGTATCTATCGAAAATGCCGATAGGCGTCAGCGGAAAAATCCGTTTGTAGACTCGCCCAAAAATTTTCACATTGACATTGCCCGGACCCGATTCGGGTGACTTACTGGAAGGACGAAAGCGATGAAGGCGAAGAAAAAAGCTGCGAAGAAGACCGCGAAGAAGGCCGCGAAGAAGAAGAAGAAGTAACGACGACGAGTGCATCCTTTGAGTTCGGCTACGATGACGCGTATCGCGCGTGCGATCAGTGTGATCGGGCTCCTGTCGAGCACCACCGCGGCCCACGCGGTGTCGATTACCAATCGCGATGAGCGCGAGCACAGGGTGACGGTCATCGAGGGTGACACCAAGGCCGATCACACGCTGAGGCCCTCACAGACCTTGACGGGCATCTGCCTCAAAGGATGCACCATCCGCGTGAACGACAGCGAGGACGACGAGTATCGCCTGATCGCGAACGACGTCGTCTCGATAGAGGACGGCACAGTCTACTATGACGGGCCCGATGCTTCGGCAGGGCCCACAGCACCCCCGGCGCCCGGCAAAAGGCCTGGCACCAGGGGATAGGCCGGTCCGAATTCCTTGCGCGCCTGCCGCCCGTCGCCGGGTGGCGGCGCGCTTTTCTGTTGGCCTTCGCCGGTCTGCGGACCCGGGAGCGCAGCCGCGAGGCGCTCGTCTCATACCGCCGAGCCAATTATTCCACCCGTCATGCCGGAGGCATGCTTCCAGCATGACCCGGAAGCCGAGCCCCGGCCTCCGAGCCGGGGCGAGACTATCCGGATCTGCCGCGCGGACACCGCTCGCTGCAGGTCCCGGCTCTGCGCGACCGCGCTTCTAGCGCGATCGCTGGGCCGGGATGACGGGTGGAAGGATAGGGTGCCTAGTATCAGGGTGTGGAAAGCTGCGGCGGGCGGGCCAGTTCCGTACGCATGGCCGCCGATGCATCGAACGTCGCCCCGAAGCTGCGCTCGAACACTGTCCGCAGGGCCAGGTCCACTTCGGCGAGCGTCATGCGCAGGCCGAGATCGGCGAGGCTGGTGATGCCGCCCTCGCGGATGCCGCAGGGGACGATGCCGGCGTAGTGCGTGAGGTCCGGCGCTACGTTGAGGCTGATGCCGTGCGAGCTGACCCAGCGCGAGAGCCGCACGCCGATCGCGGCGATCTTGTCGCAAGCGTCCCCACCATTCGCCCGGCGCCGCACCCAGACCCCGACACGGCCCGCCTGCCGCTCGCCTTCCACGCCCATCAGCGCGAGCGCGTCGATGATCCAGCCCTCCAGCGCGGCGACATAGGCGCGCACATCGCCAAAGCGCCGCTTGACGTCGAGCATGACGTAAGCCACGCGCTGACCTGGCCCGTGGTAGGTGTATTGCCCGCCTCGCCCGGTGCGATGCACGGGAAAGCGCGACGGTGCGAGCAAGTCTTCCATCTTGGCGCTGGTGCCGGCCGTGTACAGGGGCGGATGCTCCAGCAGCCACACGAGCTCGGGCGCGGTGCCCGCGACAATGGCCTCGACGCGACGCGCCATGGCGGCGCATGCCGCCTCATAGGCAACGGGCTTGTCCGTCACCACCCAGGCGACCGGCGCATCGATGGCGGGTTGCGGTCCTCGTCTCATCCCGTTCCTCACGGCCGGCCGCTCTGGCGATCTCTTGGGCAGACGGGCCCCATCCAGCCAATCTGCCCAGTCTGCCCAGTCTGCCCAGTCTGCCATGAGGGCATCCTCCATGCGAGGCAACCCAGACGCCCTTCTGGGCCCGACGGGCGCATGACGGCAAGCATCAACCGCCCGGGCCGCCCAGGTTCAGAACCGGGCTGACGCCCGATTTCAGGGCTCCGGCGATCCGGCCTGGGGTGCTGCTTGTTAGCGCCGTCCCGGTTTGCTACAGAGCGTTCGCCAATGCATGCGGTCGTGGCGGAATTGGTAGACGCACTAGCTTGAGGGGTTAGCGCCGCAAGGCGTGGAGGTTCGAGTCCTCTCGACCGCACCACCTTATAAATCAAGGACTTACCCTTAGGCGTCGCGGCCCTCCCACTAGCCGACTTGTCCCGGAGGTTCACTGGCGGCCCTGGTCGAGGGGCATTTCGGCAATGTTCAGACGTTGGCTCGCAAGCCTGCTGTCAATGCTGCTGTGGTCGGATGTCGTCTTTGCTTCGCCGCCCCACGCAACCAACGGTGTGGGATGCACGACGCCAGGGTTCGAGCCGTTCGATGCCGCAATGACGCGGCTCATCCAGGAGTGGAACCTCCCTGGGGGCAGCCTCGCTGTTTCTCACAACGGGCGCATCCTGCTGGTGCGCGGTTACGGACTTGCGAATAAGTCGACGGCCGCTCGTGTCACGGCGGCCACGAAGTTTCGCCTCGGCAGCATGTCCAAACCAATCACGGCGGTGGCAATCCTGAAGCTGGTTGAGGAAGGCCGGCTTGGACTTGACGACAAGGTCCTGCCCCTCCTTGGAGACCTGGGGCCGGCAGCGGACGCCATTCGCGATCCGCGCCTGCACGCCATCACCGTTCGGCATCTCCTCCAGCACACCGGAGGATTCGATCGAGCGGTGTCCGGCGACGTGGTCTTTATGCCCCACGCAGGCGCTGCGCTTGCACGACAAAAGGCCACGGGGTCGCCGACCTGTCAGGTCATCTTGCGCGACGCCTTGGAAGGCCGGCTCGATTTCGATCCCGGTTCGCGCTTTGCGTACTCGAACCTCGGATATTGCGTCTTGGGTCGGATCATTGAGCGCGTCAGCGGGATGTCCTACGTGGAGTTCGCGCGGTCTCGCCTCCTCGGGCCGGTGGGCGCTTCGGGGCTGATGCTCGGTCAAACGATGGTAACGGCACCGGATGAAGCGACCTACTACGACTACCCCGAAGCGCCAAAGGTGAGAGCCATGCCGGGCGTTGCCGAAGGGATGGTGCCGGCGCCATATGGCGCATTCGCGGTGGAAAACATGGATGCATATGGCGCCTGGATCGGCGCACCAATCGACTATCTCCGCTTTCTTCTGGCGATCGATGGTCAACGCGGACCGCGACTGATCAGCAAAGCCAGCGTTCGCAAGATGTTGTCGCGGCCAGACATATCGGGGGCGGATTCAAGTCAACCCACATTCTATGGCCTTGGGTTCTCCGTTCGTGACCTTGGCGGCAATGCCAAGAACTGGTGGCACAGCGGCGTCCAGCCAGGCTTTTACAGCTTCGGCCTGCGTACTGCCAGGGGACATAGTTGGGTATCGGCATTCAATTCGAGCCCACGTGATCGTGCAGCGTTCTTCCGCGATGTGGACGTCTCCCTTTGGGCTGCGGCAACGCACGTTGGCCGGTGGCCGACTTCATCGAAGGGTTGTACGGTTTACGATCCGACGTGACGCGGCAAGCAGCTCGTGGCGCTCCTGGCGTGCCCGACCGCGTGGTGACCCGCGGACGTCAATTGGGCTGCACAACAAGGGCACAACCCAAGACAAGCATCCACGACCACACAGGAGGAATGTCCATGCCTCTGTCATTGAATGCGCTGAGGGACCTGAGCTTGGCGGCCTTGGTCCTGTGCGCGGCCGGCGGGGTGCCGGCCTTCGCCAAGACGTTCGTCTATGTCTCGAATTCCCAGGACGGCAACATCGATGCCTACACGTTGGACAAGAGCAGTGGCGCGTTGACGCCGATCGGCAAGGCCGAAGCCGGCAAGCTCGTGATGCCGATGGCGGTGAGCCCGAACAAGAAGTTCCTGTACGCCGTCATGCGATCGGACCCCTTCCGGGTCGCAACGTACGCGATCAATCATGAGACTGGCGCCTTGACGCAGAAAGCCACGGCGCCTCTTCCCGACAGCATGCCCTACGTCTCAGTGGACGCCACCGGGCGTTTCCTGTTCACCGCCTCCTACGGCGGCGACAAGATCGCCGTCAGTCCCATCAGCGAGAGCGGCTTGGTCGAAACTGCGGCGATCCAGGTCATTCCAACCGGCAGGAATGCACATGCCATCCTGGCCGACCGCACGAACAAGTTTGTTTACGTACCCACGCTCGGCGCCAATCAAGTCCTGCAGTTCCTGTTCGATGCCGCGACCGGCAAGTTGACGCCCAATGAGCCGGCGGCTGTGAAGGCGCGACCCGGTGACGGTCCTCGGCATCTCGTGTTTGCGCCCGACAACAAGCACCTCTATGTGCTCAACGAGCTGACCGGGAATGTCGCACAGTTCGCCATCGACCAGAGCAAGGGAACCTTGACGGAGGTGGACAGCCTGGGCTCGGTGCCGCCAGAGGCCGGTCTCGTACCTGGCGTCGCGCAGGCCCCAGCGGGCACGGCGCCCCCACCCGGTGCGGCAGCACCAAAGGCCGACGAGAAGGCGAAGATCTGGGCCGCCGATATCCAGCTCACGCCCAGCGGCAAATTCCTCTATTCCACTGAGCGAACCCTGAGCAAGATCGCGCTGTTCTCAGTCGCGCCAGCGACGGGCAAGCTGACGTACGTGACCAATTTTGCGACCGAGAAGCAGCCGCGCGGGATCAAGATTGATCCGAGCGGGGCCTATCTGGTCGCATCTGGCGAGAAGTCCGATCGCCTGACGGTTTACAAGATCGACCAGAGCAACGGTCGGCTCACCGAGATCAACCGCTATCCCGTCGGCAACGGTGCAAACTGGGTCGAAATCGTGGAAACGCCGTAACACGAGCGCCGCACGCTCGGCCCTCTCGCTGGCGCGTGGATGGTCTGCGCACGCGCCAACGCCAAGGACGCGTTCGACGCCTACACCGACCCGAACCCGGGTTGATGCAGGCAAGCTCGCGGGGGCGGGTCGATCGGCGTGATCACCGGCGGTAAGCTGGTGGGCACGCTTGTCGACCAAGCGCATGGCTTCGAGAGCTCATCTCGAGTTCATTGATTGATCGTGGTGTTGCCGGGGCAAGCCTTGGGCAACGCCGCGCACGCTATCTGATAGCGGAGTTGTGAGAGCGCAACGACCTCCCATCGATCCTAACCGGAAAGCAGGCGGTCGGCGTTGCCCGCCAAGGTGTGACTTGCCGCGAATCATATCGACGCGTAGCCACCTTCCGTGGGCGTTTCGTCCGGCGTCGTCGGACGGGCAGCGGGACATCCTCGGGTATCGGCTCTTGAGCGTCGACTACGCTCATCGGTCCACGGTCAGCTTGGGAGGAAGCCCGCACAGCAATTCAGTATTGCTACCTATACCCAACCGTCCGGCGTAGAGGAAAGTTTGCGGCGGGAACTGCAACGCGGCAATCCGGGCGGCATCTGCGCGTCGGTGATTGCTTTCAACCTGCGGGAAAGGATGTCATGTACCACAAGACCGTGCTTGTCGTTGGGCTCGGAGTTCTTGCGCTCTTGGGTTGCCCCGGCGCCAGCCAGGCGGATGGGCGCAGGATGACAAGCACAGCCGCTCCAGCGGCCGGCCAGCAAAAAGCGATCCACTACCGCAAGCGCGCAGCCAGAGTGCGCGGCTTCTTTGCCATGCGCGGGGGCTACGCCTACGGCAGGTCCGATGTGATCGGCACGTATGGTTCTTCGCGCGCGCCGTACGCGTGGGTCGACCAGTCGCAGGGCGGTCCATTCGACAGCGGCTTTTTCTTCGACTCGGACGTCAGGTCCCTGAACAACGCTCCCTACCCAAGATAGGGCCGCTGCCGATTTGCTCCGCCTTCGGTAGTCCTCCCCTTTGCAGTCTCGGGTTTCACCCCATGGCACTGCTATGGGCGCAGTCTACCCTGCCGATTGCACAACTGCCTTGTGAGGACCCCAGCGATGAAATCGTCATTCAACAAACGTGGCAGCAAACTTGGCTGCAAATTTGGCATGGGAACTCTGGTCGTTCTTGCCGGAGCTGGGTTCCTTGGCTTGAGCGCCGGCGCGGCTGAGGCGCAGACTGCGCGCGCGCAATCCTGCGTTCAGACATGCCTAGGCAGAAATTTGGCTATGGCCACGTGCCAGATTTACTGCAACCGCCGCTTCGGTGCAACGCCGACCGGCAGTGCACGCGCCTATGGGTATACCACGCCTGGACGCGGCGGCAGCTGCGGTGAGTTTCGCTACCTCAAGGGTGGTAAGTGCGTCGATGCGAGGGTCGATCCGCCAAAGCTGAATTGATGGTTTTGACCGGATTGAAGCGCAGCCGGGCAACGCCATAGCGTCGACACTGTCGGTGCGTCAGGAACGAGGCAGCGTGCCGCTTGGTCACCAAGCCGGCGCAGGCGCCAAATTGCGGCCACAGTCGAGACGGTGCGGAACCATTTCCACCGCATGACGGTTTTGCAGGGGAGAACCATTAAGGGAGAATCACAATGCGGCGATCCATCATTGTTGGTGCATTGGCAGCCGGTGTAGGCGCAGCGGCGTGGTGCGGCAGTGCTTCTGCTCAAGTGGGCGTGGAGTTCTACGTTGGGCCTTCCGCGACCTACGATCCGTACTACGACTATCGGGCCGACCCTGAGTATCGCTACGGTCCGCGGGACTACACCTATCACTACGGCCCGACCTATCGTCGTGATCGCAGACCCGAAGATTATCGCGCTGGGTCCAACCGCTGGTGGAAGGAAATGGATCGCTGGGGGCGCTCCGGCGCAAACAACTAACGAGAAAGTGACCGACGCCGCCTGGATACTGCGGGCCCCCGCCCTGGTCGCGAAATTTCCGGCCGCTTCTGCGTGATGAGCCCGATCGCGCTCCGGCAGATGTGCAGTGAGCCGATGTTGCACGAGAAAAGCCCGCGGGATTTCCCCGCGGGCCTTGCATGCCAAGCTGATCGGAGCGGATTAGCCGCCGATCGTGTGGGTGCGCTCGTACTGGTCGAAGAACTTGCGGGCGTCAAGCGCGCTGGCGGGCGCGGCAATGCTGGCCAGCACGGACAGAGCGACGAGAGCGGACACGAAAACCTTCATGATCATTCTCCAGCGTGTTTCAGATTGTTGACTACTCAGATTGACCCGAGCCTGCGTGGCTCGTGACCCTGAAATGGGATGCCCTGTTCAAGCTGGAAGATGCCCTCACCGATGTGTGATGAACAGTGATCAAATCAAGTGCCGCATCCAGGCTCTAGAGCAGGATCGCTTCGGATTGAATCACTTTGCTTCGACTGCGACGTGGCGGCCGAAGCGTGAATCCTGCTCTATTCATGGACTTGAGAGCAAGATTCACGTTCCATGATCGAAGCGAAGCGCTTCGATCAGAAACGATCTTGCTCTAGGTCGGTCTCGAGCGATTGCGCGCGAGCGCCCGCTCTCCGGCTGCGGCAGCTCGGAGGCCTGGAATAGTCTCCCTTCAGACTAGGTGAAACCCGTCGCCTGGCAAAGGCATCGGCTGATACCGCTATGAGAGCGCTGCGGCGCAAAGCTCGCCCTGGTTGCCAGCCTGCACCGGCGCGTGCCGCGGACGGCTCTTGATCCGGACAATCTGCCAGCGTTCCCGTTCGAGGACCCCTGCCAGGGCGCGGTCGAACAGCTCGCGATATGAGGCCGACACTTGCAGGCGAAATGCGTCATAGCGCGTGGGCACGACCTTGCGCCCCACCTCGATGCGCGAGGGGGCGATGAAGCGGTCCATGAGCTGACCGTTGTTATCCTTGACTGTCCACGCGGCGGCCATGGCCAATACTCCGAAGGCGGCGTTGATCGCTCGTAGGCGTCATATGGCGCCCGTTGCAGCCCTGGGAAGCTCGTCTCGCACACGTGTGAGGAGCTGTGATCGGGCGAGTGGCCAGGGGCGCAGCCGAGCACGGCGTCTCGGCATGCATTCAAGAGCCCCGGCAAGCAACGCCACCGCCCATACGAAGGCAATGAGGGCTAGCGCGCTTATCTTGCCGTTCGAGCCTCCCATTATGCAGAAGATGCTGAGGGCAAGGGCTACTGCTGCTCCCAAGAGCCAGAGCAGAAACACAAGTGTTCGAGAGGTTGGCACAGCGACCACGCTTTTCTTGTACACGACGCCGACCACGCCATCGGCACTGCGAAGGAGGTGGGGATCATGGCCCTGCCGCTCTGTGCCCTTCAGCACAACCCTCGGCGACAGGGCAACATCCGGCGACCAACGCGTCAGCGCGGTTGCGCCACGCGCGGGTTCCAGGACGTTATGGCTGGTTGCGATCAACCTGCTCGAAGAAGGTCTTGGCATCGAAGGCGCTGGCCGGAGCCGAAACGCTGGTGATGACCGAGAGGGCGATCAGGGCGGATACGATGGTCTTCATGGCAGTTCTCCTTGCGCGCGATCCGGACGACGCCATTGTCGCCGTTGATCGCTGTCCCGAGTGAAGACCACCCTCGTCAATCGAGGCGCTACGCCCGCGTTACTGCATCGTCAAAAATCAAACAAACACTCAAATTGCACGGCCAACGATGCCGAATGCAACCTGCGCTTGTGGAGGGCCGGCGCCTTCGCCTTGCCTGGTTGCATGGTGTCGTTTCAAGCTGATGCTCGAAATCCGCCAGCTGTTCCAGGTGGCGGCAGCAATGGCGCGACCCCGCGGACGCTCAAGCTGCGTTGGATCAGTGACCGGGCTGGCACCATTCCCGGTAGAGCCCTTGCGAGCCTCAGCGTTCCCTGATGTCCGTCGCAGCTCTACGGGGTGCTCATTCTGCCGGCTCGGGGCGCCCAAAGACCAGAGGCGCCTCGTGCGGGGATGAGACGCTCTTGCGCATGGCGAGCGAGTTCTGGGCGAGCGAGTTTTGGCTAACCGTTTGGCCAACGTTTCGGCGATGACGCGCCAACACCACAAGCAGATAGAGCACCGCTGCCTGTGCCAGACATGCGATGAGGCCCGGGCCGATGCCATCGCCCCACTCATAGGTGAAGTCATCGATGAAGTTGACTGTCGTTAGGAGCGTCTCGCACACCATGGCCGAAACGCCCGCCGCGATCAGTATGCCCCGCGGGCTTCGCCAGAGAAGAACGCCAGCAAATGTAACGAGCGCCCGAAAGGGGTCTAGCAGGTGGGCTAAGACGGCGAGGGAGAACAGTTCCATGGCGGGGGTCCTTGGAGCAGCCGCACTGTGCGACCCGTAACCGAATTGGTCGCCCCCACGCCAAATGTAAATCTTCCAGCGCTGGCCTCGAGACAAGGTGAACACGGAGAAACTCGCAGCCGTTGCCACACGCGGCCGAGGATGTGCGCTAGATCGACCACAGTCCCATGTCAGATGTATTCTGCAGAATGTGCCCCGGCTCTGCGCCAGCCATGGCCACTGGGGTCTCGGATCGGCTTTGGGAAGTCGCGGACATCGTGAAGGTTCTGGCGGACCGGGAAAGCGACCATGGCACGTCAAATAGTAATCGAGATTGACTACGGTCCGGGAAGAAAGCCGGACAATTATGTTCACCGCGTCTACTGCTTCAATGACGCCCTCTATTATTTGGCGGAGAACGACGAATGGATGTCCTTCTCTCTGGCTCAGATCGACAAGCTTAACGGCCAGCGTATCGACGTGAAGTCGGCGCGCAAGCTGCGCCGCGTGCTGGCCAAAGTGGAGCGGCTGATCAATGAGCAGGGTCTTGCTGGAATCGCTCGACCCAAAGTGATCGCTTCCTCAAACTGACCCACTACCCAACGCCGTAGTCGCACGCCTCGATCGCCAGGGCGACGCAGGCGAGTGCTCGGATCGGTCCTGACGACGCAACCCTGGTGCAGACAAGACACACGCAGAAACTTTGATCACTGATCGCAGCCAGCATCCTCCAATCGGCGGACGCGGTTTTGGAGCCAGTTCGCTATTAGACTGGTCGCTCAGCAATCGTCGCTGGGGTACAGATACGAGGGAACGATGAAGTGGTTGAGGTCCAGTCTGCGCGCCTGGGCATAAACTATCGTTTCGGCAAGTAGTCCCACACCCTACTGGTCGAATGATTGCAGGGACCGTGATGTGTGACGACCTCGCGCAAAAGGGTCGTAACCGTCACGGTCCCTCGCAATTTCATGTCGGCCATCCACGAGTGAAATATTCCGCGATTGCCGGAGCGGCCAAAACAGCACGCTTGGCGTGCCCCCGGCTGAGAACGCCTTCCCGCGGTCCGGGCGCGTCTACCCCCAGTCCTTGGCGGCACTGCCGGGCCTCCTTAGGGCGGCCGCGGGCTTCAAGGCGTTGATGATGGCCTGGATTTCCCGAGAGGCGGAGTTGGCGAGCGACAAGGCTTCTCGTCGCGCCTTCTCGGTCGCCCCTCTCTGCCAGGCCACGAGGTGCGGCTCCAGGCCGTCGATGAGGTCACGAACAATGTGCAGCTTGTCGAGCATGTGGGTATCTCGGGTTGCTTGCGGAGCTGCCCTGCCGCGTCTTTTCGAGGAGCGCCAGGCATGACGCACCGTGAATTCTGCATGGTGCGTTGGACGGAAGCGTAGCCAGCCGCTTTCTCAGAGTCTTGTTAGCCGCGTAATGACTTGTCTGATTTTGTATCGGCAGGTCATCTGGCGCCCGGCCGGTCCGCGATGCCGTCGAAAGCGCCGATCCTCTGCCGGTGACCAGCCACGTCCTCTGTTTGGAGGACGCTGCGCGGCCGGCGCAGCTGTACGGTGCTTCTGTCGGTCGTCCGTGCCGACACATGGTATGCCGGACCGACCTTGTGCAGGAAAAGGAGCTGGCCCAAATGAGCCACTGGCTCGACATTGCCGCAGAGACGCTCATCGTCGCGTGGCTAGTCGCTATTATTACGGGTCTCTTCGTCTATTGGCGTGAAAAGAAGCGGACAGCGGATGGTTCGCGCACGCGCTACCTGTTGATCGTCAGATGCTTGCTGCAGATCGTGAGCTTCGCGGCGCTGTTCTCTTTGATGGGTGTGTTGCAGCGCGTCAATGATGCGGGTTTGATCGCCGACAGTCTGAAATGGTTCTTGACTGCCATGGTCCTCTTGCTAGTGCTGGCACTCTCTCTCTTGAGTTCCCGGTGGCTGCAAGTGCACCAGCGAAATGATTGAGGCGCCCAGGTTGGCGGCTTGAGGCGCAGAGCCGAGGCGTACCTGGTAGCTGAGCATGCGGCTGTTGCGGTGAATCACCAAGCGGCGCAAATCGTCAGTCGGATCCTTGAACGTGACGCCACCCTGTGAAACCTTCCTGCACAGGAGCGACACAGGATCGCTGTATTGCGTTTATCGATCCGCTGTGTTGGGGGCCGGTCCGCATTGGGCCGGTCCTCGCACAATGGGCCCTTGATTCTCCAGCCTGATTTTCGCTGAGAGCCCCACCATCATTCGGGTGGGGATCTGTCTGTTCCCGCTTCGGCTCCAGATTTACGACGGGTACCCACTCGAGAGCGACCTTCCCTGGTGCGCACCCGAGAGCCCCGCTGCGCAACTGAGTGCCCACCTTCGGACCAGCCCCGCGGGGAGCGCGACTGGCCACGACCACAAGACAAAAAATGGGCGCGCTAGCTCGTCTACGGCACATCACATGTTCGTGGTCTGATGAACAGGGAGCGAAGAGCAACAGTGAAAAACTCCGACGAGTACGTTTTAGTTCCATTGTTCGCGACAGGTCTTGAACGCTGTGTGCCGCTTCGGATCGTGGCGTGGCATCCCACACCAATCACTCGGACGCTAATGCCAGCCGATGACCTCGCGCGGCACTCCGAGTCGGCAGATGACGTTCGCGTTCGTCCATGGCCCAAATGGGGGGCCTGGCGGGGCAGACGGCACCAGCCCTGGCGCCTTGGCGCGACGCTGCAGGTGCCGGGCTGGACGGGCGCTTCAGAACGGCGGTGATATCGGGTACACTCTCGGGGATTTGGTTCGAGGGCTCCGGATCAGGCAGAGAAGGCTTTAATGCGAGCGCGGCTAGTCCAAGCTAACCTGATGATCTGCCCGTGCTCACTTGGGGTTCGCCACTGCTCTCGCGCTGCCACGACCTGACTTATGTGCCGCAGCAAACGATGCAAGCGGTTGCAGGCGCGTCTCACAGACGTCTTTGCACGTGCACCGAGACCGCGCGGCGTGGAATGCTGCAAAGGTTGTGTCGATGGCCTCACCTTGTGCGGTGGTCTTGGTTGGCCAGATCTTGGAGGAATTCATGTCATCGTCACACGGTCCGGAGGCGGAGGTTTCCATCCTGAAAGACGTGCCCGTGCTTGTCGTCGAAGACAGTTGGCACGTAGCCAAGGCCATGAAATCTGCGCTGGTGCAACTTGGAATGCGTGTTGTCGGCCCGGCGGCAACCACAAGGGAAGCGAGGCGCCTGGCGGCGGGACAGAAGCCCACGCTGGCGCTCGTCGACGTGAACCTCAAGAAGGAGTTGGCTTGCGACCTTATTGAAGAGCTTCACGGACAAGGCGTCCATGTCATCGTCGTTTCAGGCTACGCCGTGCCTCCGCTGCCCGAAAGAATGGTTGCAGCTTTCCTGCCAAAGCCATTCAGCGAGAGTGACTTGATTGCGATACTGCTTGCAACGACTGCCCGGCTGGCTGTCCGGCTCCATTGAGCGTACCGAGCCATCGAGTGCCGTCATTCAACCAGCCGGCAGGTATTTCCAATCGGCACCGAAGTCCGTCAGAAGCGAATGCAAGATCGACCGTGCCCCCGAGCTCGTAGGGGATGAGATCGCGGATGACCTCCATTCCATATCCGGATGTGTGGGGAGTCCGGACAGCGGGGCCACCGGTTTCTTGCCATTCGATGCCAATTCGGGCATCCGCATTCCCGTTCGGTTCACTGTCCCAATGAACGGAGACCCTTCCATCGTGGACCGAGAGCGCGCCGTGCTTGGCGGCATTGGTCGTCAACTCATGCAGCACCATTGACACCGCTTGGCCGGCTTCCGCGCTGAGCGTCACATCAGGACCGTCGATCGCGGTGTTGTCGCCAGTGGCGTAGGGCGTCAGTTCGCGATGGACGAGTTCTGACAGCGGAATGCCGTCCCACCGACGGCCGCTCAAGAGCTGATGCGTTGCGGCCATGGATCGGATGCGGCCGTGTAGCGCGGCCACGAAGTCGCCCGTCGGACGGCTTGCATCTTGTGTACGTGAGATGACCGCGCTCACCGTCGCCAAAGCGTTCTTGACGCGATGATCGAGTTCGACAACCAATACGCGAAGCTGTTTCTCAGCTCGCTTGCGCTCGGTGATGTCGATGTTGGCGCCAACCACCCGGCGCGGGCGCCCCTCCCCACTGTAAGAAACGAAACTGCGCAACTCGATCCACCGTACTTCGCCGCTGGATCGGATAATGCGATACTCGATGCTGTACTCGCGCCGCTGCTCGAGGAAAGCTTGGCTTCGGTTTGTCTCCAGTCGATCAATGTCCTCCGGGTGCGTTCGGACCCGAAATTCGCTACGTGTGGTCTCAGCGGTGCCCTCGGGCAATCCGTGGAGAGCAGCATAGCCCTCGTCAACTTGCATGCTGTCCGTATCGACATCATAGGCATAGCTGCCAACGAGAGCCGTCTTTGCGGCCAGCGCGAACTGCACGTTACGTTCGGCCAGGGCCAGCTCCGCTTTCTTGCGTTCGCTGATGTCGACAGTCATGTTGATGACGCCGGCGATGGCACCTTTCTCGTCGTACAAGGGTGTGGGATATGGGATGATCGGGACGCGCGAACCGTCTTTTCGCTCGATGATCGCCTCCTGCCCTCGCACGATCCGGCCTTGCTTGAGCGCGATCTCGGTCGGACACTCTGCCCGTGCCATCGGTGTGCCGTCAGCATGACGAAACTGCGAAAGATCACACCACTTGTCCTTTCCCAGGATGGGCACTCCTCCCCACAGATCGACCGCGCTCTGGTTGCAGTAGAGGATGTGGCCCGCCGCATCGGTCACATAGATGGCGCCGGGCAACGCCCCGAGCAGCTCACGGGACACGCGCTCGCTCATTTGCAGTCTGTCGTCGATTTGTTTGCGTGCGGTAATATCGCGGCTGACCCCCAGCAATCGCGTAGGCTCCCCATCAGTGCTCCGCACGACCGTGCCTTCCGCCGCAACCCAACGCTCGTCGCCACCGGTGACAGGCGCGAGCCGATATTCGACCTTGTATTTCGCGCCCATGCGCCGTGAAGCCGCATAGGCATTGTCGAGCGCGGGCAGGTCGTCTGGATGCACGAATGCCCGTGCCTCTCTAGGGGTCCTGGGCGGCGCCCCCGGCATATGCCTGTGGATTTGGCTATCCCGGAGGTCGCATTGGAAGCGAGCTGTCGTGAAGTCGAGGCTCCAGACACCCAGCTCCGCCGCGTCGAGGGCCAATTGCAGTCGATCGTTGCTTTCCGTGAGCGCTGCCTCTTGTCGCCGCTTCTCGGCGAATAGTGCGGCGAGAACGAGCGCGCACATCGATGTGCCCAACAACGAGATTTGCGCGGCCAACGTACGACTGGCAAGAGAGATGCTCGGATCGCCTAGACGGCCGATGCTGAACGTGAGGGTCCAAACGATCACCAGCCCAAGAATGAATACAGCCGCAGCGGCGAACACCGGCGGGCATCGGGCAGCAGGCCAAATCAGCAGGGGCAAGACCATGGCGAGGGGCACGACGGTGAACCAGTTGTCCGTCGGCCAGCCGAAACCGATCGTGCTCGCGAGAGCAAGCACGGCAAGTATCAACACCCCTTCCAACAGCTCCGGCAGGTCCGGCAGATCACGCAGGGAGCCGATAAGTCCGATTATCAGGGGCGCCACCGTAATCACGCCAATGGCGTCGGAAGCAAACCAGTTGAACCAAGTGGTCACGACCGGACCCTGTGAGCCGTGGAACAAGGCAAAGCCCGTTGCTCCACCGACCCCAGAGACCGCGGTTGCGAGCCCGGTCGCCAGGAAGAGGCCGAAGACCCGGCGCAAGCTATCCAGGTTGAAAGCCGGACCGAGGAAGCGCTCGATCAACCATGCTATCAGCACAGCTTCTCCCGCGTTGCACAGAGCAAAGACGATAGCCGCCGGTAAGTTCCTGTCGCCTGTCAGACTGGCCACGGTGCTTGCGGCCATCACGCCTAAGACCACCGGCAACCGCGCTATGGAACCGAGCGCAATCATAGCTCCCGCAGCAATGCCAGCGGCAGGCCAGAACACAGCAACGCCATCCGGCTTGGTCAGCAGAGCAAGGCTCAACCGCGCAGCATAGAAATAGGCAATGCCGACCGCCGCAACGAGGCCGATCGCTACCCACAACCTCCAAACACGACCATCAATCGATCTACGATCCGGAGCTGGCGTCCGCGGTCCATCCGGCATTTTGTGCCATCCTTTCGACCACCCGTAAGGCCCTCGGCGATCAACTGCAGCACACCACGTGTTGCCATACCTTGCGGCGCGGATGGATCGATGCGCCGGTCGTCAATGCTAGCCCATGTGGACCTTGTAGCGCATTCCATTCAGAGTGCACTCCGCTCTGCGCCATTCGGCCGGCCGCCCGTTGCGCGTCCTGATAACGCGGTCGAGGATCAGGATGTGTGTTCCCTGGGCTAGGTTCAGCGCCTCGGCGGCTAACGGGGAACACGTCCCAACGACAATGCGCTCCTCCGCATTGCCCAGCAGCAGGGAATAGGCCTGAGCGATCTCGACTAACCGGTGCGACTGGAGGGCTCTTTCGACAAGCTGCGGGAAGAGGGCGGCGGGCAGCGATGCACTCTCGATCATGAACGCCCTGCCCAGGTGCGAACGAATTCGACTGATACGATAGACTTGGTCGCTTGTGGCGAGTTGCAAGCGTGCGCACTCCGAGTCGCTGGCCTCGGCCATGAGGATGTTGAGTGTTGACGCCTCGCCTTGGGCCCCCGCACCACTCGCCAAGCGGAAGTTGTTGAACCGATGGGCTTGAGAGCCAGGATCGTTCACGAACGTGCCGCGACCTTGCCGGCGTGTGACCACATGCTCGCTCTCGAGCAAGTCCAGCGATCTGCGCACGGTGCCTTGGCTGACGCCTAGCTCCCGCGCCAGGTCGACCTCGTTGGGGATGACGTGGCCAGGTTTCCACTCGCCCTTCGCGATGCGCTCGGCGAGAACGTCACGCAGTCGCAGGTAGAGGGGTTGGATGAACAAGCGCTCTGGCATCGTGGGCCTCCCCTCGCTCCTCGTGCCACACGGACAAGGCGGCCCCGCTCAAATGGCCGAACCTTTCCCCCAAGGCACCCCCCAGGCCGCATGCTTGGTGTCCGCAAACCGCATCGCCTGCTGAAACCCCATGATGATAACCTATCGAGTGTGCAGGTCACCCATCACCATGTCGTTAGGCAATTGCCTTCCTGGAAACTTTGATCGGTGTCGTGCCGAGCCATTGACAACAATCGGGTGACCGATAGCAAATAGCCTCTGCACAGGGCTCGCGCATGGACATCGCGAATTCCCTTTGGGAAGAATAGCTTTGCCATCAGCTAGCTGGCGCAAACGAGCCCGTTATTGTCAGATCAATCGATAGGACGACGCACAGCCAGCGATTCATGAATGCGTGAGATGCGTGCGCAATCCGGAACACCTCGATGCAGGAAAAGCCATTCGGATTCACCAGCCACGACGGGCCCTTGCGGGTTTTCTTGGAGGCCCTACCGGTTGCCGTCTACACAACCGATGCGAGTGGTTTGATCACTTCCTTCAACCAAGCTGCGGCTGATCTGGTCGGCCGATGGCCCGAGATCGGCCGCGACCGATGGTGCGTCACATGGCGCCTTTATTGGCCGGACGGCCGGCCAATGCGGCACGAGGATTGCCCGATGGCTGTGGCACTGAGAGAAAACCGCGCTATCCGCGGCATCGAGGCGATCGGCGAACGGCCCGACGGCACACGGTTTCCGTTTATTCCCCACGCCACGCCGATAAGGACAGCGTCCGGCGCCGTGGAGGGCGGTATCAGTGTGCTAGTCGACGTCACAGACCGTAAGACAGATGTCCACTTGAGAAACGCCCTTATCTCGGACCTCGAAGAAAAGGAGGCAGCGATCCTGCAGCTGGTCGATGCGGTGTTGAGGGAAACCCAGCGGCAAGCGCGGAGCGCCGAGGCACAAGAGCTCATTGAGCAGGCAATTGGGCGCGTCGCCACCATATCCGCGACACAGAGCTTTCTGTACGATCCCGATGGGAAAACCCGGATCAATAGCTGGGATCTTTTGTCTGCCATTTGCATCACCGCACAAATGCCAGTGCGCGACCGCGTCGAACTGGTTTGCGAAAGTGGCGCGGGCGATCTTGCTAGCGAAACTGCGATGCCCCTAGTGCTTATTGCCAAAGAACTGATCGCGAACGCCGCGAAGCACGGACTGGGCGGGCGAGCAAAGATGGTCGTGCGCGTTGGGCTGCGCAAAGCGCTCAGCGGATACGTTTTCACGATCGAGGACGACGGCCCTGGGTTCACGCTGCAGGCGGCGCATGTACGTTCATCTGGGCTATGCTTGGTGGTGATGCTAGCCCGGCAACTGAATGGCACGTTTGAGGTCGAGCGCGGCCCTGGCGCCCGCTGCATTGTGCGCTTCCCTGATCCGCGCGTGCTGAATTGACTAAAGTGTAGAAGTTTAGACTTGCTCTGACGCGCTTCGTTGATCGGGGGTGGGCTGTCCGATCGAACGAAGCTGTCTGGATCACGCAGCCTGCATCAATTTCTCCTTGGCGACCGGCAGCGTGTCAATGAAGGTCTGCATCGGCGTCTTGCAGGGTATCTCGCGATCTTCGTAGCGCCGAAGGCAGCTGATCGCCCACTTCCGGCAGCGATCAAACCTTGCGCATCGAAGGAGTAGTGGTCAGGACGGCATGGACCTTCGAGGTGAAGGTGGTTCGCGACGACACGGAAGGTCCGAACACTCCTCCCCAGTCCAGTACCGGCTTCACCTTTGCGAGCGATAGCCAAGGCCGTCGCGGTGGGGATCTGCTCGAACTAACTCAGTGATCCTGCGTAAGCCATGGTGGGAACCGTTTTTGCTGCGACCTCCGGCCAGTTCACTCACTCCGCACTGGGCCGGTCCTCGCGCTTAGGCGAGCGCCGTTTGCCCCAGCCGACCCTTGAACCCTGGCGGAGCCGCCGGGCTTCAGCGTTGATGATAGCTCGGTGCGCGGCTGCCCTGATCAAACAGCTCCCCACAAGGCAGTGGTTAATCAAGAACCACCGGCTCCGGGATTGTCCGCATCGAAATCGAGTGATCCCCTGATATCTCGCCCCGCCGGGCATCTCGATCATCCGTGGGCGGGCTCATCGGCATCGGTGTCATGCTCGACGCACATGGTGATCATCAACGCATGTGGTGGTGATGCCTCAGACTTTGAGCGGGGTTGTGAGCATTGCAGCACGAGGTGCATAGCGGCATGCCGGTCGAATGCCATGTTTATGTCGACTTCGACGGCACCATCGCGCCGGATGATCCTACGGACGCTCTGTTCGAGCGGTTCGCCGACCCCTACTGGCGCGTGATCGAGGAGGACTGGCAGCAGGGCCGGCTGTCAGCCAGCGACTGCATGAAGCAGCAGGTGCGCTTGCTGAGAGCTACACCAAGGGAGATCGATGACTTTTCTACCGCAGTGAAGGTCGACCCCGCAGTTGCGCGCCTCGTTCGGTTGTGCCGGGGGATCCGGGCCGGGGTCACGGTGGTCTCCGATGGACTGGATCGGGTCATTGCCCGAGTGCTGGGAAGAGCCGGATTGGACCTGCCCTTCTACGCCAACCGTCTGGACTGGCAGGGCCACAACCGCTGGAGTTTGGCCTTTCCGCATTGGCGCGCGGATTGCAGCGCGCGCCTGGGCAATTGCAAGTGCGCGCATCGATCTGAGGCGCGGGGCGTTTTCCAGATCATGGTTGGCGACGGCAAGTCCGACCTTTGCCTTGCCAGGCAATGCGATCTCGTGCTGGCGAAGGGCAGGCTTGCCGAGCATTGCCGCCGCCGCCGCATACCGCACGTCGAGGTCAAGGACATCTCGGAGGTTGTCGAAGCTCTGGCACAACGGTTTAAGCCACGCTTCGGCACCAGGCGCGGCGCGAGGCCACCTGTCGGCGTCAAGCATTCCCCAAGATCGGCAGGGTCGGCAAGACGATCGGCAGAAGCATGAATGCTGCCGACCACAGCCTCTATTTTCCTGGCGGGCGCACGGGGCTGCTTCTCATCCACGGCCTTGGTGGGACGCCGCTCGAGCTGCGCTTTGTGGCGATGCGGCTTGCCCGCGCCGGGCATACGGTTTACTGCCCCCAACTCGCCGGTCATTGCGGCGGCTACGAGGATCTGCGCGCGACCGGCTGGCGCGATTGGCATGGAAGCGTGCAGAAGGCCCATGCGCGGCTCCAGCAGGAGTGTGCCACGATCATCGTTGGCGGCCTTTCGATGGGCGCCGTGCTGGCCTTGCATCTGGCGGCCGAGAATCCTGCCGACGTGCATGGTCTGGCACTGTTCGCGCCGACCTTGTGGCTCGATGGCTGGGGCATACCCTGGTACAGCGGCTTGTTCGGCCTGGTCACGCAGAAATGGTGCGCCGACCTTTTCGTGTTTGCCGAGCGCGATCCCTATGGGATCAAGGACGCCCGTGTGCGCGCACTGGTCGCCGATGCCATCAACGGCGGCGACAGCTCTCAGGCGGGGCAGCTGTGCAACCCCGGAAGCACCATGCTCGAGCTCCGGTGGCTCGCAAAGACGGTGCGTCGCGAGGTCGGCCGGATTCGGCAGCCCTCACTCATCCTGCATCCGCGCCACGACGATCGTGCCAGTTTGCAGAACGCGATCTACTTGCAGAAGCGGCTCGGCGGCCGTGTGGAAACCATCGTGCTGGACGACAGCTACCATGTCATCACGCTCGATCGGCAGCGTGATATCGTTGTCGAGCGCACCGACCACTTCGCCCGGAGCATCGGCAGGGTGGGCCCACGCAAAGGTAACGCTTCGGACGAGTGAAAAGCGCCAAGCGTGCTACCGTGATCGCGCGGCCCGCCGCTGCCGCCAGCTCGTGAGCGTGCCCAGAATGCCGTTTGGCATATAGATTATGAACAGGATCAGCAGCAGGCCGTAGATCATCTGGTCGAGAGACAGGGCGGAGCTGCCGAGCAGGCTCCTCAGCGTTCCCGATCCCTGGATGACGACGCGCAGGCCCTCGGCCAGCACCTGGGTGAATACCGCACCGACGGTTGGGCCCAGAAGCACCCACATGCCGCCGGCGATGACCGCAAACACCATGTTGAGGGACAGGCCGAGGCCAGCGATCGTGTCCGGGCCGATGTACATCTGATACTGTGCGAACACCGCACCGCCCAGCGCGCACATGCCAGACGACAGCGCCGTGATCTTGAGCTTTTCCCTTGTGACGTCGATGCCGACTGAGGCCGCGGCATCCTCGTCCTGGCTCGCCGCGTCCAGGGCGTAGCGATCCATGCTGCGATCGACGCGCAGCCACACGTAGAGGCCGAGCAGCCAGAACGCGAAGGCGACGTAATAAGCCAGCATGCGGTCCGGCTCGAACTGGAAGGCATAGAGCGAGACGCCGTCGCCGTAGCGCTGCGGCTGGGTGCCGAGCGAGCCGCCGGTGTAGTCGCGCAATCCCACGATGCACAGGCGCACGAACTCGGTGAGCGCCAGCGTCAGAAGCGCGAAGTAGTGGCCGGTGATGCGGAAGCGAAAGCAGGGATAGCCGACCAGCAGGCCCACGATCATGGCCAGCAATACGCCTACGGGAATGCCGATCCAGGGCGTGAGCCCGGCGAAGTTCCAGAGCAGCACGGTGGTGTAGGCGCCGATGCCGGTGAAGGCGCCATGCCCCAGCGAAGTGAGCCCGAACCGGCCCATCAGTGACCAGCCGGTGTAGATGAACGACCACAGCAGGATCTGGATGAGAAGGTGCAGGTAGTACTTTTCGGAGTTCGGAAAGAAGGCGCGCACCAGCAGTGGCAGCGCGGCAACCGCAAGCAGGCCCACGATGGCTGCCGGGCTCAGGCGGGGGATGCTCATGCCTTGCCCCCGAACAGGCCCTGGGGCCGGATGAAGATCGCCACCATGAAGAACAGGAACGCCACCGCGTAGCCCCACTCGGTGTGGAAGCAGCTGGAGCCGACGGCGATGAACTGGCTGATGATGAAGGCGGCCACGAAGCCCCCTATCATGTTACCGAGCCCGCCCAGCACGCAGATCATGAAGATCAGGGGGCCGAACTGCAGCCCGATCTGTGGATAGATGTCGTACTGCAGCACCATCAGCGCCGCGGCGAGACCGGCGAGCCCGCCGCCGATGGCCGAAGTGACCAGATAGAGCTTGCGGCTGTCGACGCCCATCAGCGGCATGATCTGGCGATCCTGGGCAATGGCGCGGATGGCGGTGCCGAGGTAGGTGCGCTTCAGGAACAGCCACAGCGCCAGGGCGCCGGCGAGCGCCACCAGGAAGGCCCAGATGCGCGACCACGCGAAGCTCATGTCGGCGACGTTAAGCGATCCCAGGCGAATGCCGAGGTTCTTGAAGTCGATGCCGAACGCCATGGTTGCTGCCGCCTGCAGGAAGAACAGCACGCCGCCAGTGACCAGCAGCTGGTTGATGGGCGGCGTGTCGAGCACCGGCCTGATGACGAGGAAATGCAGCACCGCGCCGGCGATCGCGACCAGGATGATGCCGATCAGTGCGGCGATGAGGAACGGCGCGCCGCCCTTGTAGGCGTAGTTGATGCCGTACATGCCGACCATCACCAGCTCGGCGTAGCAGATCCACACCACGTCGATGACACCGAAGACGAGGTTCAGGCCGAGCGCCAGCAGCGCCAGCAGCCCGGCGAGCAGCAGGCCATTGAGGATCGCCTCGAGGAAGAAGATGTCGAGCTGGCAGTCCATCTACGGTTCCCCCAGATGCCGCGCGGATTCCCTCTCCCCGCTGGCGGGGAGAGGGTTAGGGTGAGGGGCAGCCCCGGACGCCAACGTCGGAGTGTGCGGCTGCCCCTCACCCCAGCCCTCTCCCCGCGCCGTTGGTGGGTGTGGCGAGGTCGGTGATGCGCGGGGAGAGGGAGACTGCATCAGATCCCCATGTAGGCCTTGCGGATGTCGTCGCTGGCGGCGAGCTCGGCGGCCGAGCCGGCAGCCTTGATGCGCCCCACTTCCAGCAGGTAGGCGCGGTCGGCGACCTTCAGCACCTGGCGCACGTTCTGCTCCACGATCAGCACCGTGTAGCCCTCGCTGCGGATGCGGCGCACCAAGTCGAACACCTGGGCGACGATGACCGGCGCCAGGCCCATCGACGGCTCGTCGAGCAGCACGAGCTTCGGCCCGCTCATGAGGGCGCGGGCAATCGCGCACATCTGCTGCTCGCCGCCAGAAAGCGTTCCGGCAAGCTGGCTCTCGCGTTCCTTCAGGCGCGGGAACAGCGTGTAAACGTAGTCGAGCCGGTCGGAGAACTTCGCGCGCGCGCCGGGGATGAACGCGCCCATGCGAAGATTGTCCCGCACCGACAGCCGCGGAAACAGCCGGCGGCTCTCCGGCACGTGGGCGATGCCGGTCTCGACGATCTTGTGTGCCGGCGTGGAGACGAGGTCGCGTCCCTCCATCACCATCGTGCCCGAGGTCGGCCGAAGCAGGCCCGAGATCACCCGCAGCAGCGTTGTCTTGCCCGCGCCGTTGGAGCCGATGACCGCGACGGCCTCGCCGGCGTTCACACTCATCGACACGCCGAACAGGGCCTGGAAGCCGCCGTAGCCTGCGTCGATGGCCTGGAGCTGGAGCATCAGGCCCCCACGTCCACGCCGAGGTACACCTCGACAACACGCGCGTCCGACTGCGCCGCCTTTGGGGCGCCGTCGAAGATTTTCTCGCCGTGATCGAGCACCACCACGCGATCGACCACCCGCATCAGCACGCCCATGATGTGCTCGACCCAGACGATGGTGATGCCTTTCTCCTTGCGGATGCGCTGCAGCATGTCGGCCGCCTGCTCCATCTCGGAGTGGTCGAGGCCGTTGAGGCTCTCGTCGGCAAGCAGCAGCACCGGCTGCGTGGCCAGCGCGCGCGCCAGCTCGAGCTTCTTCAGTGCCGCGGCGCCCAACCCGTCCGTGGTCGTGGTGGTATCCATGGGCAGGCCAACAAGGCCCAGCGCCTCCTCGGCCTGGCGCCAGCAGGCCGCGCGGTCGGTCTTGCCCTGCTGGCCGAACCAGGCCGAGAGCGCGACATTCTCGATCAGCGTGAGATTGCGAAACGGCCGCGGGATCTGATAGGTGCGGCCGATGCCCTTGTGGCAGACCCGGTTGGCCTGCAATCCGGCGATTTCCTCACCCTCGAGCCTGATGGAGCCGGCGGTCGGCGCGTACATGCCGGCGATGCAGTTGAATATGGTGCTCTTGCCCGAGCCGTTGGGGCCAATCAGCCCCAGGATCTCGCCCTCCCCGACGTCGAACGACACCTTCGACACGGCCGTGAAGCCGTCGAACATCTTGGTCAGGCCGGAGACAGAAAGGAGGGGCACGCGTGGTGTGCTGGTTGCTGGGGTGTCAGACCCTCCGGGTCTGACACCGTATGGAGCGACGGAACTATACATGGTGACGGAGCTACGGGGTCAGACCCGGAGGGTCTGACCCCGCTACGTCAGCGCGCGTACGCGTGGCCGGGAGGTAGAGGCAGCACCGGGTCGACGGTGCGGATCGCGGCGGGCCAGACGATCTTGGTCTCGCCCTTGATGTACTGCATCACGACTGGCGAGGAGCGCTCATTCTGGCCGGCCATCTTGTGGCCGGGCGGGTTGAACTTCACGCCGTAGCCCTGCACCGTGCCTCCATCCGGAATGTCGGTCTCGAGCGCGGCCTTGCGCAGGGCCTCCGGACCGAAGCCGCCGTGCTTCTTGATGGCGCGCGGCAGCACGTCCGTGAGGAATATCCAGGCCTGGTTGAAGCCCATCGATACGTGCGGCGGCACCTCGTTGGCCTTGGTCTCCGCCTTGTATCGCTTCACCATCTCGGCGGTGAGATCGCCGAGGCCGGGCTTGAGGGTCTTGGGGTCGAGGAGCTGCGCCGCGACGGGATCGACGTTGTAGACGAAGTTGACGTCGTCCTTGAAGGTCTCGATCAGCTTGTCGATCTGCCCATAACCTGCCCCGTGCCCGATCAGCGCGGCAAACTTGAGGCCCGCCTCCTTGGACTGGCGCAGGAACAGGGTGATGTCGGGGTTGTAGCCGGTGTGCAGGATGATGTCCGGCTGTGTCCGCCGCAGCTTGGTCACGAGCGCGGAGAGGTCGGGCGAGGTCGCGGCGTAGCCCTCCTTGTGCACGACCTGGATGCCGAGCTCCTTGCACTTGGACTCGTTGCCCATGGCGACGCCGACGCCGTAGGGGCCATCCTCGTGGATGATGGCGACCTTGATGTCCTTCGCGTCCTTGTTGAGCTTGCTCTTCGCGTTCTCGCTGATGAAGGAGCAGGACGCCTCGCCGAACTGATCCGAGTGAACCTGCGGGCGGAAGACGTACTGCAGGTTCTTGTCCTTGAAGACGGCGGAAGCAACACACACGTTGGCCCACATGAACTTCTTGGCCGCGTCCACCCGCGCCGCCATCGGCACGCAGTGTGCGCTCGAGTAGACCCCCATCAGCAGATCGACCTTGGCATCGTTCAGAAGCCGCTCCGCCTCGTTGATGGCGACGTCGGTCTTCGACTGCGCATCGGCCTCGATGGGGATGATCTTGTGGCCCTCGATGCCGCCCTTCTCGTTGATCATGTCGATGGCGATCTTGTTGCCGATCGCGGCGGCCTTGGAGCCGCCGGCGGCGAACGCACCGGTGTGGTCGTAAATCACGCCGATCCTGATGTCGGCGGTCGCCGCCGACGCGAAAAGCAAGATGGCCGCAACAAACCCGCCGGCCGCGGCGGCCGGCTTGAAGCGCGTCATGTGTTCACTCCCTAGGCTGGAACTCTCGCTGGTGTTTGTCGTTGTTGGGCCCAAGTGTGGGAACGGACAAGGCGGTCTGTCAACCACAACCGGTCCTACTCGACGAAATGCTCGGCTGCCACCCCCCGGCAATCCATCTCGTACTCCAGCCCGCGCACAGGAGGCCGGCACAGGTGCCAGGTCAACCCGGCGCGCGCAGCACCGCGGCGGACGATCTCGTCGGCAAAGAACGGGTAGAGGTCATGCACGGTGTAGACCTGGGTCGCCGTGGTGCTGTTCCAGGATTGGCTGAGCAACCCGAGCCGCCGCTCCATCTCGCCCAAAACGAACAACGCTTTTTCCCTCAGCGCGTCCGGGCTGGTCTCGCCGTGGCGGACGGTTCGCTCGCGGTAGGTGGCTCCGCCTTCCCTGGCCTCGCCACTGCCGGCAACGACGAAGGTCGGCACGCGCTCCTGCGTTGGCACGGTGAAGGAGAACGCGTGCAGGGACGGCTCCGCGGGCGGCGCTATTTCCGGGCACACGTTGCTGCGCGCGACAGGGTTAACTTTGCCGTCGTAGATGGCCCACTTGGCGAGGGTGCGCACGTAGAGCTCGTTGAACTCGCGAAAGCCATCGTCCGAGAACGGCAGCGGCGAGCGCAGCTCGCAGGCGCAGAAGGCCGTCAGCGGACGCCCGCGCGCCGTGATGATCGCCTCGGCACGCTCGAACCCCAGCAGCAGCGGCAGCGGGTTGCGGAGCACCACGCGCTCGATGCGGAAACCGGGCTCCGCCGCCACCCCGCCCGAGTACTGAAAGACCGCGGGGATGAAGCGGTAGCCGCCTGGAGTAAACGTTTGGATGGTCACGAAATCATTCCCACGCGGTGTCGTTTGCTGAACTGCGCCAAGCCCTAAGGACGGTCGTAGCTGTCACATAATCCGCTGTCACGGACAAAGTCCGGTTCTGCTCCGTTGCTCTGGGGCGCCGTGCCGAGATGCCGGCTCTTATCGGCGCGCGCCAAGCTACGGCGAGTGTCTTGGCGGTGGAGCGGACCAGTCGGTCGCGCGGCGCCAACGACGTTAAGGCAAAGTCCATCATTGTCTTGTAAGAGCACACTGATGCAGTCTCGCCGATCAGCATGACGCACAACCCAAAAGGATCGGAGCGACGCCGATCGCCGCGGTCGTGGGTGCGGATCGGCGGCGAGCTCATCATTGTGAAGGGCCTGCGGGGCACGTCCACGGTGGCCTGCAAGGTGCTCAACCGCTCGAAGGGCGGCGCGCTGATCAAGGTCGCGTCTGCCGACGCGGTTCCCGACGATTTCTACCTGACCCTTCCCACAGACCGGAGCCGGCGCATCATCTGCACCGTCGTCAGGCGGGGCAAGAAGCTGCTTGGGGTACGCTTCGTGTCGCAACCGGACTACGAGGTTTGCGTCCTGAGGTCGTCCTGATCTCGGCGTGCCGAAGGACCGTCCAGGCCCTACTCGCCTGCCTCTTCCTTGTCGGGCATATTGCTGCCAGGTTCGAGCCTCGGCGTCTGAAGTGAAAGCCTGGTGCAGCAGCGCGGCTGCGCTTGACGACCGGGTAAGTGGCGGGGATAGAACGGGCTTCCGCCTCTCATGCATCAGAGCCGGCCGAGCTAGCGGCGGCGCTGGGAGGCAATGCCGGGTATGTTGGGGTGGTGGCGCAGGAGCGTATGATTCTCGCGGTCCAAGAGCGGGCTGAACTCCCAAAGCAGCGCGCAAGCGTTCTTGTTTACCGTGACCGGCTGGCTCCTCTGTCGGAGGCTCAATTCCTTCGCCGCCAATACATCGGATTCGAGCGCCTGAAGCCGGTATGGGTTGGTTGCCGCACCGACAAAGGCCTTTCAGACCTCGGCGCGCAACCATTGATCCTCGGTCGGCCCGGTGCCCTTGGCAGCCTGGATCGCTTCGGCTTCAAGCAATTCGGCATGCTCCCGGCGCAGCCCGATCTCCATGAGCTGCGGCCGAGCATCGTGCATGCCCAGTTTGGTCGAGGCGGCGCCTTGGCGCTGCCGATCGCGCGGGCGCTGCGCATCCCGTTGGCGGTAACCTTTCACGGTGGTGACGCGACCAAGGACAAACACTACGCCAGGAACATCGTCCCAACGATTTTCCAGCGAAGGCTTGCGGCCTTACAGCGCGAGGCCGCGCTGTTTGTCTGCGTGTCGCAGTTCATCGGCGACAAGCTGGTCGCGCGAGGATTTCCTGCAGATAAGATCAGGACGATCCGGCTGGGTGTCGACATCGATGCCGCGTTCGAGGGTGAGGCACCGGCCGATCCTCCATACGTGCTCTTCGTTGGCCGGTTTGTTGAGAAGAAGGGCATTTCCGACCTGATAGAGGCGGCACGGATCCTTGCCACCCACGGCAGCGTCATCAGGTTTGTTCTGGTAGGCGACGGCCCATTGGCAACCCGCCTCAGGGATAGAGCGCGAGGGCTCGATAACGTCGCATTCACTGGCTGGCTATCGAGCGACGAGGTCCGGCGCTGCATGCGGCGATCGATGGCTCTGTGCGCGCCAAGCGTAATATCGCAATCCGGCGACGCAGACGGACTGCCCACGGTCATTCTGGAAGCCATGGCAAATGGTATTCCCGTTATTGGATCTTTGCAGGCGGGGATCGGCGAAGCGGTCGAGCATGGTACGACCGGTTTGCTCGTACCACCGGGATCGCCGCTGGACCTCGCGGACGCGATCCGTGCCATGTTTGACCGGCCCGAAGTGCGCCGCACCATGGGTGCCGCCGGGCGGAAGGCCGCCCAAGAGCGGTTCAATGCTACCAATCAGTCGCGCCTTCTTGAGGAAGCGCTGATCGAGGTCATTCAAAGGAGCGCTCATGAGCGATGAGGCCCAGACTGCCGGCGACGGCATCGTCACCGCCGCACTGTGCGTGATCGGCGATGAAATCCTCTCCGGTCGCACCAAGGACCAGAACATCGGCCACATCGCCGACCACCTCACCGCCATCGGCATCCAGTTGAAAGAGGTGCGCGTCGTCCCAGACGAGGAGCCGGAGATCATCGCCGCCGTCAACGCTCTCCGTGCCCGCTACACCTATCTCTTCACGACTGGCGGCATCGGCCCCACCCACGACGACATTACCGCGGACTCCGTCGCCAAGGCTTTCGGTGTCGGCATCGACGTGGACGAGCGGGCGCTGGCCCCCATGAAGGCCTACTTCGAGCGCCGCGGCGTTGAGCTCACGCCAGCGCGCCTCAGGATGGCGCGCATTCCCTTCGGCGCCGAGTTGGTCGAGAACAGCCTGTCGATCGCGCCGGGCTTCATGCTTGGCAACGTCATCGTCATGGCAGGCATCCCGGCGATCATGCAGGTGATGCTGCAGGCGGCCACCAGGTTCCTCCAGACCGGCAGGAAGATGCTCTCCTCGGCGCTCGATCTGCACCGGCCGGAGGGCGAGATCGCCGGCATGTTCAGCGAGCTGCAGACACGCTATCCCGACGTGCCCATGGGCAGCTATCCGTTCATGCGTGATGGCAGGCCCGGCACGCAGCTGGTGCTGCGCTCCACCGACGCCGCGCGGTTGGCGGAAGCCGAGACCGAGCTCAGGGTGCAACTCGCCGCACGCGGGTGGCTGTGACGGCGCGTGGCCCCAGGGCCAATCCTGCCATGGCCGCGCAATGGTATCGGCGTGCGGCACAGTTCGGTGTCCCCGAAAGCCGAGGACCGTCTGCGCCGACTGGGCCGGGCAGTGACAGACACCGCAAACAGCGGCGCAGAGGCACCAGTGGTGGAAGGCGTTACGGCGCGCGGCTCGTTTCCGCCGGCGCGCTCTCGGCCACCTCCTGCACACGCGACCCACCGGGTTCCGTCTCGGCGGTGGGTTCCGCGTAGAGATCGAACAGCAGGTCGAGCGTGTCGAGGAACGTGGCGACCAGATCCAAGAGGGTGCCGAGCCGGATGCGGCCGGCGATCTGGTAGTCCTCGCTGATGGCGAGCGCGCGCAACCCGTCGAGGCCAGCGGCATCGGGGGCGATGAGGCCCCGGCTGCGCAGGAAAGTCAGCGCCGCATCGGCGGCATCGAAATCGCGTGCGTCAGTATTGCCGAGTTCGGCAGCCGCGTCGGCTAGCGGTATCGTGCCGGCCACGAACAGGGCGATCAGCGGCTTCAGCCGCGTCTCGCTGCGTTTGAGCTCCTCGGCCCGCTTGCGCGCCTGCAAGAGCCGCGCCGTCATGGCGTACTCGAGCGTGCGCACCGTGGCGAGAAAATCGCCGAGGTCGCGGCTCTGCCGCATCCAGCTGCGCAGGGAAGACGCCGACGTTTGCCGGGCCGACGCGTCGAGCGTCACCTTCTCCGTCAGCAGGTCCTCCCCCATCGCCAATGCGGCGTCGAGATGGTCGCTCAGGAGATAGATACTCGGATGCCGTTCCGGCTGAGTTGAGGCCATTGGTCGTTCCTCGCATGGCTGACCCACCGACCCAAGACTGATTCGTTGGGCATGTCCGTGGTGCGAAGGCGACTTTTCAACGCCCGAGTGCAGTGAGGCGCGGGTCGGGGACGGGCTGCGGGCTGGCGCCGGTGAGCCGGGCCATCGCGCTTTGCGCGTCCGTCTCGTTGGTGAAGACGCCCACCACGTCGCGCGGGCCCGAGGACGGGGCGCCACTGGGCGTTGTGCTGACCCGGGTGAGAACGAGCTGACCTGACGGATACCGGACGAGTTCGTAATTCGAAAGTTCCATGACCACCCCCTGCAAGAGATCCGAAACCGCGAATTCAACGCAACCAACGGTGCCGCCGTTGGGGTTGGCGTGGGAGCACCCAGCCCGATGGCGGCATCACATAGTTGTCACGCGCGCTGGCGTCAATGGGCTCCTCGACCAAGCTGAACGGGCATTCATCCTGGCGGTGCCGCCCCGTTCGGCGTGCGAACTCCACAATCCCCTTGGGAGAGCGTAGCGCGAGTCGGCGAAACGGCTATGGTGGCAGCCCCACTTTGCGGGGGATGTGTGGCCGAAGCACAAGGTCTGGAGCCAGTCGGGCTCTGAACAGGCCTGGAGCCGCAGCAGCCAGCCGGCACTCCCGACACTGGCATTTTACCAGGGATGCGGGCGGTACCTACTCCGCGGTGAGGCCGGCAGCCTTGATGATCGGCCACCACTTCTCGATCTCCGCCCTGTGGAAGGTCGCAAGCCCTTCCGGCGTCTGCTGCTCTCGGGAGGCAACATCGAGGCCCAACTGGGTGAAGCGGGCGCGAATGGCCGGATCGGCGAGGGTCTGTGCCATGGCGGCATTCAGCTTGCCGATGACATCGCTCGGCGTGCCCTTGGGTGCGAAGAAGCCGAACCAGCCCGACATGTAGAGCCCGGGCACGCCGCTCTCGTCCGAGGTCGGGATGTCGGGGATGGCCGGTGAGCGGCGGGGAGACAGGTTGGCGATCGCCTTGATGGTTCCCGCCTGCACCTGCGGCAGCGCCACGGCGGCCTGCACCACCAGCAGGTCCACTTGTCCCGCGAGCAAATCGGTCATCGCCGGACCAGCGCCGCGGTAGGGCACGAACTGAAACTCTGTTCCGCTTGCCTGCTGGAGCAGAATGCCGGTCACGCGCGCCGCCGCGTTCTGGTTGACGAACAGTCCCTTGCCCGGGTTCGCCTTCATCCAGCCGACGAGCCCTTTCAGGTCGTTCGCCTCCAGCGCCTTCTTGGCGACCATCAACTGGGGATTGATGGAGATCAGACCGACCGGCGCGAAATCCTTCTCCAGATCGTAGTTGAGCTTGTAGATGATGCTGCCGACGTGGGTGTCCCACTGGCCGATGTCGATGGTGTAGCCGTCGGGCGCCGCGCGCGCCAGGCGACCCACCGCGGTGCTGCCGCCCGCACCGCCGACATTCTCGATGATGACGGGCTGCCCGAGCACCGTCTGCATCCGCTCGGCCATGATGCGCGCGACCGTATCCGTCGACCCGCCCGGCGGGAACGGAACGATGATGGTGATGGTGCGCGAGGGATAGCTCTGCGCCTGCACACCCGCGACGCCGGTAAGCAGCGTCAGAGCGAGCGCAATCAGCAGCCGTCTCATGGTCAGTCCTCCCTGGCGCCTTGTTATCGATGTGTATGGCCGCGATGATAGCCACGACCAGCGCGCCCGGGAAGCGGCAGATGCGAAGCAGGTAGGGCGCAATAGGCGTCAGCCGTATTGCGCCGATCTGCGCAAGTCTGATGGTTCTCGACTGCTGGATGGGGCAGAGCGGCGCAATGCGCTACCGCCTATTGCGCCCTACCTGCCTCCTCAGCTACACCCGCTGGTCCCGCCGCACGTGTCGCACTTGAGGCACGTCCCATTCCGCACCAGCGTGAAATTCCCGCATTCGCGGCAGCTTTCGCCCTCGTAGCCCTTGACCCGCGCTTCGGCGGCGCGGTCGGCCTCCAGGTTCTCCTTGGCGATGCGCGCCTTGGCTCGCGCGTCCAGCTGATCGGCCAGCTGCCGCGCGATCTCGGTGACGGACGCCTCCACCTTGGGCTTGGTCAGCTCGGCCAGCTCGTGCTGCAGCGTACCCTGCAGGTTCTTCAAGGTGGTGACCGCATTCTCCATCCTCGCCGAGGGCGATTTGGCGAAGGCGCTCGTCACCTCCTGCTGCAGCGAGGCGACCGGGCTCATCGGATCGGCTTCCTCGGCAACCGCCACGCTGGTGGTCGAACGCAGCGCCAGCACCCGACTCTCCTGCCCGCGCAAGAGCCCGCGCGAGACATACTTGGCGGCGGGCGGCGGTCCGCGATCCTCTTGAAGGTCCTGATCGGAAGAGCCGAGGCCCGTGTTGGCGATCTCGCTGACATCGACGTGGGCGAGGTCGTTGCGGCCGAGATATGACACGGCCAGCTCGCGGAAGATGTAGTCCAGGATCGAGGTGGCGTTCTTGATGGTGTCGTTGCCCTGCACCAGGCCGGCCGGCTCGAAGCGCGTGAAGGTGAAGGCGTCGACGTATTCCTCCAGCGGCACGCCGTATTGCAGCCCCAGCGAGATGGCGATCGCGAAGTTGTTCATCAAAGAGCGGAAGGCGGCACCCTCCTTGTGCATGTCGATGAAGATTTCGCCCAAGCGCCCGTCCTCGTACTCGCCGGTGTGGAGATACACCTTGTGGCCGCCAACGGTGGCCTTCTGCGTGTAGCTCTTGCGCCGGTTGGGCAGCTTCTCGCGCTCTCGTGCCCGCTCGACGATGCGCTCGACGATCCGCTCGGCCGCCACCGCCGCCCGCGCCGCCATCGGCTTGTCGGCGGCGAGCTGCTCGGCGACCTCCTCAGCCTCGTCGGGATCGTCGGCCAGCAGCTGGGCATTGAGCGGCTGGGAGAGCTTTGAGCCGTCGCGATAGAGCGCGTTGGCCTTCAAGGCGAGGCGCCAGGACAGCATGTAGGATTCCTTGCAGTCCTCTACGGTCGCATCGTTGGCCATGTTGATGGTCTTGGAGATCGCGCCAGATATGAACGGCTGGCTCGCCGCCATCATGTGGATGTGGCTCTCAACCGACAGGAAACGCTTGCCCTTGCGCCCGCATGGGCTGGCGCAGTCGAAGATGGGCAAGTGCTGCTCGTCGAGGTGCGGCGCGCCTTCCAAGGTCATGGCCCCGCACACATGCTCGTTGGCGGCCTCGATGTCCTTCTTGGAGAAGCCGAGGTGGGCCAGCAGGTCGAAGCCCGGCTCGTTGAGCTTTTCCGCGGCGATCTTGAGCGTCTGTGAGAGGAACTCCTCGCCCAGCGTCCACTTGTTGAACACGAACGAGATGTCGAAGGCGGTCTTGAGCGAAGCGTCGAGCTTGCGGATCACCTCGTCGGTGAAGCCCCTCGCCCTGAGCGTGGCGTGGTTGATGGCCGGCGCCTGCGCGAGTGTGCCATGGCCAACCGCATAGGCCTCGATCTCCGCGATCTCGGCTTCACCGTAGCCGAGCGTCCGCAGGGCCTCGGGGACAGCCTGGTTGATGATCTTGAAGTAGCCGCCGCCGGCCAGCTTCTTGAACTTCACCAGCGCGAAGTCGGGCTCGATGCCCGTGGTATCGCAGTCCATCACCAGGCCGATTGTGCCGGTGGGCGCAATGACGGTCGACTGGGCGTTGCGGTAGCCGTGCTCCTGGCCGAGCGCGATTGCCGCGTCCCAGGCGCGCTTGGCCGCCACGATCAGGCGGTCGTCGGGGCAGGACGCGGCATCGAGCGGCACCGGCGCGATCGCCAGCCTCTCGTAGCCGTCCGCGTGGCCGTAGGCAGCGCGCCGGTGGTTGCGGATGACCCGCAGCATGTCGGCCGCGTTCGGCTCGTAGCCGGGAAAGGCGCCGAGCTCCTTTGCCATCTCGCCGGACGTGGTATAGGCGACGCCCGTCATGATGGCGGAGAGCGCGCCGCAGATCGCGCGGCCCTCCGGGCTGTCATAGGGGATGCCGGACGCCATCAGGCAGCCGCCGATGTTGGCAAAGCCGAGCCCCAGCGTGCGGTAGCGGTAGCTCAGCTCAGCGATCTTGCGCGATGGGAACTGCGCCATCAGCACCGAGATCTCGAGCGCGATGGTCCACAGCCGGCAGGCATGCTCGAATGATTCGACGTCGAAGCGTTTGTCCGCGTCGCGGAACCGCATCAGGTTGAGCGAGGCTAGGTTGCACGCCGTGTCGTCGAGGAACATGTACTCCGAGCACGGGTTCGACGCCCGGATCGGCCCGGACTTTGGGCACGTGTGCCAGTCGTTGATGGTGGTGTGAAACTGGATGCCGGGGTCGGCGCTGGCCCAGGCGGCATGGCCGATCCTCTCCCACAGGTCGCGCGCCTTGAGCACCTTGACGGCGCGGCCGCCGAGCCGTGCGGTGAGGCTCCAGTCCTTGTCCTCGATGACGGCATTGAGAAACCCGTCCGTCACCCGCACGGAGTTGTTGGAGTTCTGGCCGGAGACGGTGAGATAGGCCTCGCTGTCCCAGTCGGTGTCGTAAGTCGAGAACTCGATCTCCTTGTAGCCCTGGCGCGCGAACTGCACGACGCGGCGGATGTAGTTGTCGGGCACCAGGTCGCGCCGCGCCTCCTTGATGGCGCGCTTGAGGGCGGGGTTCTTGGCCGCGTCGAAGCAGCGCTCATCCAATGCCCGCCCCTCCGGCACGACGCCCTCACCATCGCAGTTGACGCAGGCCTTCATGATGGCCTTGAGCCGCTTCTGGCAGATCTTGGAGCCGGTCACGAGGGCCGCGACCTTCTGCTCCTCCTTCACCTTCCAGTCGATATAGGCCTCGATGTCGGGGTGATCGATGTCGACCACAACCATCTTGGCCGCGCGGCGCGTGGTGCCGCCGGACTTGATGGCTCCCGCCGCACGATCGCCAATCCGCAGGAAGCTCATCAAGCCCGACGACTTACCGCCCCCCGACAGCTTCTCGTTCTCCGAGCGCAGCTTGGAGAAGTTGGAGCCGGTGCCGGAGCCGTACTTGAAGAGGCGCGCCTCCCGAACCCACAGGTCCATGATCCCGTTCTCGTTGACGAGATCGTCCTCGATCGATTGGATGAAGCAGGCGTGGGGCTGCGGGTGCTCGTAGGCCGATTGCGATTGGGTGAGCTCGCCGGTCTCGTGGTCGACGTAGAAATGGCCCTGGCCCGGCCCGTCGATGCCGTAGGCCCAGTGCAGGCCGGTGTTGAACCACTGCGGAGAGTTGGGCGCGCCGTACTGCATGGCCAGCATGTAGCGATGCTCGTCGAAGAAGGCGCGCGCGTCGTCCTCGCCGGAGAAGTAGCCGCCCTTCCAGCCCCAGTAGGTCCAGGTGCCGGCGAGGCGGTCGAAGACCTGGCGGGCGTCGGTCTCGCCGCCGGTACGCTCGTGCTGCGGCAGCTCGGCAAGGCGCCGCTCGTCGGGGGCAGAGCGCCACAGCCAGGAGGGAACCTGGGTTTCCTCGAGCCGCTTGAGGCGCGTGGGCACGCCAGCCTTGCGAAAGTATTTCTGGGCGAGGATGTCGGCCGCTACCTGGCTCCAGTGCTCTGGCACGGCGAAGCCCTCGAGCCGGAATACCACCGAGCCGTCCGGATTCCTGATCTCGGACGTGGCGCGACGGAACGGGATCTTCTCGTAGGGGGACTTGCCCGCCGTCGTGAACCGCCGTTTGATCTGCATTTCTTGCCCCCGATCGGATGCTGGGGCGCGCAAGACGCAGAACAAACAAGGTGCGCGCGCTGGAACCATTGATTTGGCATGAGGAGTTGGACGCCAACGCAACGGACAACTGAGTACTTTCTGGGTTAGGTGGGGGGATCGACGCTGCCATAAGGGAGCAGAACGTCCTCGCGGGAGGATGCAACCACCCGAGTGGACCGCCGTTTGACCTGCATAGCACCCCCGCGAATGCGCTGGGCACGCGTCTAGCCGCGCGCCGCTTCCCTCGATTGAATGATCACGACGCGGACGCTACCGGGCACAAACTCAGACGGCGCGACGAAGGCTCTTCTTCTTCGTCTCGCTCGGCTCAGGCGCAAGAAACTGAAGACGGTTGCGACCGAGGATGTCTCTCTTTCAGAGAGGGCGCCTCGCCAAGCGGCAGGCGCGGACGAACTGAATATGACAATTCGTGGGCAACGTCATCTTGTAGGTGCCAGCCGAACGAACCACTAGATGTAGATGGTCTGGGGACGGGTTGGGCAGAATCTGTGGGGGAATCGTCCCGCAGGTCCGCGTGGCTTGGGGATAGGGCGCGGGCGGAGCTTTTGCTTGCCGCGAAGAGGCTCGCGGGGACCGCCAGCACCCTCAACAGAAGAAAAACCTACCTCGTTTCCGATACCGCAGGCGTGTGGCCGTTCTGCCGCGGTCCCTGGCGGCCGTGGACATGAGCCCCCCGTGGTGCCATAAGCCCTGGCGTCGAGGCCCGAAACGAGGCGGGAAGAATGGGCATCTTCAGCGAAATCTTCAGCTGGTGGGGTGGCAATTCCTGGTCGAACCGCCTCTACACAGCGTTCAGAGGCTTGCCGGTCGGCACTGACGCCAGTGGCAACCGCTACTATGTCCAGAGTAGGGGCCTCGGCCCCCTGGGCGTGCCCCGTCGGTGGGTCATCTATCGGAACCTTGCCGAGGCATCGCAGGTGCCTCCCGAATGGCACGGCTGGCTGCACTACATGGTCGACACGCCACCAACCGACGAGGACTACACGCCGCGCCCCTGGCAGAAGGAGCACCGCATGAACATGACGGGCACGCCCCAGGCCTACCGGCCGCCCGGCAGCATCCTCGCCAGCGGCAAGCGGCCGAAGGCGACAGGCGACTACAAGCCCTGGCAGCCTCCTGCGGAAGGAGGCAAGACTCCCCTGTGATCAGGCGCTACCGCGTCACGCTGGCGCCACGTTCGCGCGTCATTTCCCCGACTAGGGGCCTCGCGCGCATTCCGACCCTCAGGTTCGGCGCAATGGCTGGTGCAGGATCCACGGTTCCAGGCTTCAAGGGCTTGATGCGCAAGGCGCGATTTCCGCTGCTCGCCGCGCTCGTGTGCTTGCTCGACGTGCCGGCGCATGCCCAGCGCATCGAGAATGCTATGGCGCTGTTCGCCGCCCTCGACAAGGTGTCGGCAGCCGTCAAGCAGCTCTCCCTGCAGCTCAACCAGACGGGCGAGTTCCGCACCCTCAAGATTACGCCGCGTGCATGCTACACGCGCGCGCCCACCGAGCCGCCCAGAACGGCGACCTTCGTGGAGGTCGACGAGGTCCTGCTGGACGGAAAGCAGAAGCGCATCTTCACGGGGTGGATGTTTGCGGAGAGCCCGGGTCTCAACCCGCTGGAGCACCCGGTGTTCGACTTGTGGCTGACGGGGTGCACGCAGCCTCAGCGTGCGCCGGTGGCGAAAGGGCCCCAGGCAGGGTCGCCCGACGCCGGTCCAGCGCCCGGTGTCATACCGCAGCCGCCACCCGACGATGACGTCCCGCGGCGCCGCCGTGTGCCACGGTGAGGGAGCGACCGGGGAAGCGTCTCAATCGCGCCCGGTGAACGCCGCGAGGACGTGCTCGGGGGGAGCGTCCGCCGGCAGCGCCGCAAAGTCCGCCTCGTGGGCCAGCGCCTTCTCCAGCAGCGCGTGAAATGCGGCGCGGTCAATCTCCACGGTGCCGAACTGTTTGAGGTGCTCGGTCACGAACTGGGTATCGAGCAGCGAGAAGCCGCCATGGATCAGCCGGGCGCACAGGTAGACCAGCGCCACCTTGCTGGCGTCGCGCGCGAGTGAGAACATGCTTTCGCCGAAGAACGCGCCGTTGAGCGCCACCCCATAGAGGCCGCCCACCAGCCGATCCCCGTGCCAAGCCTCCACCGTGTGGCAGTAGCCCGTCGCGAAAAGATCGCGATAGAGGGCCCGGATCTTGGGGTTGATCCATGTCGTGCGGCGGTCTGGCCGTGAGGCCGCACATCCTGAGATCACGCCTTCGAAATCGGTATCGACCCTGATCTCGTACACGCCCCGGCGAACGGTGCGGGCCAGGCGGCGGGGCACATGCACCGCCTCGAGCTGCAGGATGCCACGCTGTTGGGGCTCGATCCAATACAGGGCGGGATCGTCGGCGCTCTCGGCCATGGGAAAGATCCCGCAGGCATAGGCCTTGAGCAGGACCTGTGGGGTGATTTCGATGACAATGTCGTCGCGCGAAGCCATGTGCAAATCTTGCCGGCCCCAAGGGTCCGACTACAGTCCTTTCATCGAACTATGGTTTTTGCGGGGGCTCTTGCAAGAAGCTCTCCAGCCAGCGGATGTCGTAGAGACCGTTTGCGATATCGGGCTCCTTCACCAGCTCCGCAAACAGCGGGATGGTCGTCTCGATGCCGTCGATGACGAACTCCGAGAGGCAGCGCTTCAGCCGCATCAGGGCTTCGTTGCGGTTCTTGCCGTGCACGATCAGCTTGCCGATCAGGCTGTCGTAGTAAGGCGGAATGCGGTAGCCCTGATAAACGCCACTGTCGACGCGCACGCCCAACCCGCCTGGAGGGTGCCAGTAGGTGATGGTGCCAGGCGAGGGCCTGAAGTTCTTGGGGTTTTCCGCATTGATGCGGCACTCGATGGCGTGTCCCGAGAACGTGACTTCGCTCTGCTCCAGCGTGAGCGGTGCACCAGATGCAATCCGAATCTGCTCGATGACCAGGTCTAGCCCGGTGATCATCTCGGTCACCGGGTGCTCGACCTGCAGGCGCGTATTCATCTCGATGAAGAAGAACTTCCCATCCTCGTAGAGGAATTCCACCGTGCCGGCGCCACGGTATTTCAGCTTCTGCATGGCCGCGGCAACGGTAGCGCCGATCATTTTTCGCTCCTCGGCATTGAGAGCGGGCGAGGGCGCCTCTTCCCAGACCTTCTGGTGCCGCCGCTGCAGCGAGCAGTCGCGTTCGCCAAGGTGGATGGCGTTACCTTTGCCGTCGCCGAACACCTGCACCTCGATGTGACGGGGCTTTGCGAGGAATTTCTCGAGGTAGAGACTGTCGTCGCCGAACGCGGCCTTGGCTTCCGCGCGCGCCGTCTTGATCGCGAGATCGAGGTCGTCGGGGGTGCGCGCTATCTTCATGCCTCGCCCACCGCCCCCCGCTGCTGCCTTGACCAGAACCGGAAAGCCCATCTCCTTGGCGATCTTGGCGGCCTCGGCTTCGTTGGCAATGGCACCGTCCGAACCTGGCACAACCGGAATGCCGAGGCGCTTGGCCGTCGCCTTGGCCTCGATCTTGTCGCCCATCACACGGATGTGCTCGGGCGTGGGGCCGATGAAGGTGATGTCGTGCCCTTCCACGATCTCGGCGAAACGTGCGTTCTCCGACAGGAAGCCGTAGCCCGGATGGATGGCGTCGGCGCCCGTGATCTCGCATGCCGCCACCAGGCGCGGGATGTTGAGGTAGCTCTCCGCCGGCGGCGGTGGGCCGATGCACACGCTTTCGTCGGCCAGGCGCACGTGCATGGCGTCGGCATCGGCCGTGGAATGCACGGCAACAGTGGCAATGCCGATTTCCCTGCAGGCGCGCAAGACTCTGAGCGCGATCTCGCCGCGATTGGCGATCAACACCTTTTCGAACATCGGTGCGAGATGGCTCCGCAAGAGGCTATTCAATGATCGCCAGCGGCTCGCCGAACTCCACGGGCTGGCGATTGCCGACCAGGATTCGGGTCACCGTTCCGGCCTTCGGGGCCGGGATGTGATTCATGGTTTTCATGGCCTCGATGATTAGGATCGTCTGGCCCTGGGCGACGCGCGTGCCCACCTCCACGAAGTTGGCGGCGCCAGGCTCGGGCGCCAAGTAGGCGGTGCCCACCATCGGCGAGCGCACGCAGCCTGGATGCTTTGCCGGATCGTCGACGGCCACGTTGGGTCCGGGCGCAGGCGGGGCCGGCTGGGGCGTCGCCGCGGCTGCTGCCATGGCAGGCGCGCCCCGCAGTGTGAGTTCGCGCGCAACCCGCACCCGCATGCCGTCGCGATCGATTTCGATCTCACTCAGGCCGGTCTCGTCGAGCAGCTTGGCGAGCTCTCGGATCAGCTCCTGATCGACGCTGGCCTTGCTCTTGTTGTTCGCCATCAGTTGCGTCGGTCCCTTCTTGATCGGCTCTGGGCGCATTCTTCTTGTGTCCTAGGGTTGTTTGGCGGCGGTGCCGCCGCGCGCGGCCTTGGCCAGCAGATCCGCCATAGCCTCGATGGCGAGCTCGTAGCCCTTGGGACCGAAACCGCAGATTAGCCCGTGCGCGGCCGGCGCAACAAATGAGGTGTGTCGGAAAGGCTCGCGGCGGAACACATTCGACAGATGCAACTCGATCACCGGCCGGGCGGCGGCGTTCAAGGCATCGAGGATGGCGATCGATGTGTGCGTGTAGGCGCCGGCGTTGAGCACTATGCCGTCGGCTTTCTCGCGAGCCTCTTGGATCCAGCCGACAAGCTCTCCTTCCGAATTGGACTGGCGGAAGTCGACCGCGAGGCCCAGCGCACGTGCCCGGGTCTCGGTGCGGCGGTGGATGTCCTCGAGAGTTTCGGCGCCGTAGATGCCAGGTTCGCGAACGCCAGTGAGGTTGAGGTTCGCCCCGTTCAGCACGAAAATCGGCTTGGGCATTGGCCGCCGCCTAGACTGTTGGTGCAAGCCGGCAACGCGAGGTGCGCCGCGAACTCGTCTGCCCGGCGGCCCCCTTTATCAGCTTTCGCCATGCTGTGAAAGGGTGGACGCGCCGGTTTTGCGGAAGGATCAGGCGGGGTCCTGGGTCGCACACCAACTGTCGGCTGAGCCGCTAGCAGACCTTGCAGCCTTCCTTGCGCACCTCGGCGACCAGCTTGGTGAGCTGTTCGAGCAGGTTTTCCGGCGCACCTGGGATGATCCGGTCACCGACGAGAAAATGCGGCGTGCCTTGAATGCCGAGCTTGCTTGCCAGGGCGCGTGTTTCGTCGATTTCCTTCTTCACTTCGGCGGAGGCCATGTCCTTCTTGAGTTTGCCCATGTCGAGGCCTGCCTTCTCGGCGACGCGCAGGGCTGCGGCTTCATTCGCCTGACCCTGGGATTCCAGCATGGCGCGGTGGAAATCCCAGTACTTGCCCTGCGCCTTGGCGGCCAGCGCAACCTTGGCGGTTTCCTCCGAGCCTTTGCTCAGAATCGGGAATTCCTTCAGGATCAGCTTGACCTGTTTGTCCCGCTCCACCAGGCGTGCAATCTCGGTGAATGCCCGCTTGCAGTAGCCGCAGTTGTAGTCGAAGAACTCGATCACCGTTACGTCGCCCTTGGCATTGCCGACGACGGGCGAAGACGCGGGCCGGAAGATCTCGGTTGCGTTGCTCTTGATGGCGGCGGCTGTCCGCTCGGCCTGGATCTTGTCCATCTTGGCTTCGAGCGCGTTCTGCGCCTCCATCAGGACCTCGGGATTGTTGAGCAGATAGTCCTTGATGATGGCCTCTATCTCCTTGCGCTGAGCCGGGCTCAAGCCGGTGTCGGCTGGAAGCGACTTCTGCGAGGCAGGAACGATGCCTTCTGAAGCCGGCGTCGTCGCCGGTTCCGCCTTCTGCGCCTGTTCCGTCGGCGGCGGGGGCTGGTTCTGCCCGATGGCAAGTGTCGTCCCCAGGAGCAGGATGGCGGGGACGAGCAGGGCCGCCCCTTTTTTCGAGGTGAGGGCGTCGATGATGGCGGCGAGCGTCATTAACTACTCCTGTTCGATGGCCCCCTGACCGGCCCCCGTTCGACCGGTCGGTCAGGTCGGCTCCTTGTACTTGGCGATGTCTTCGGCGCGGATCCACTCGGGCGAGCCACGCTGCAGCTTGATCAGCGCGCGATTGGCAAAGATCTGCGCCTGCTTGACATTGCCTTCCGCGAAGTACCCCAGGGCAGCGGCCAGCTCGGCCTGCGGGCCCAGGCCCTTCTTGTAGAGCGCAGTTGCCAGCTGGTGATGGGCTATTGCGTAGGAATCGTCTCTCAGGATGGAACGTCGCAGGAGCGCAATGGCCTCGTCCAGGGTTGCTCCGTCCCCGGTTGCAAGCAGCGCCTTGGCCAGCTCGGCTTGAACCAGCGACGATTCCTGGCCGCCTGATATCTGCAAGGACTTGCGCAAATGGGGGATGGCGTCACGGTACTTGCCGCTGCGAAAATAGAGGTTGCCCTTGAGTTCCCAGAAATAAGGGTTGTCCGGCTTGTCCCTGATCAGGGCGTCCACCTCCCCCATCGCCGTGTCACAATTGCCCGAGCAGTTGCGCGCGATGGCGCGCGCATACTTTGCCGGCAGGCTGTTGTCGCTGGCGGGGTATCGGTTGAAGACGGTTTGTGAGCGCTCCAGATATCCCGAGATTTTGGCTCGCACCATGTCGTGGCGCAGCTGCAGGGCCGGAGGGTCCTTCTCGTTCGCGTACGGGCTCTTGGCTACCAAATCTCTCAGCCGGGCGATGCGGTCGGCGGCAACGGGATGGCTGCGCACGAACGGGTCCTGGTAGCTGGCAGAGACGTATTCTTGCTGCGCGAAGCGCTCGAATGTCTCCAGCATGCCCCGACCGGATTGCTTCGTGGCGTCGAGGTACTTCAGCCCAGCCTGGTCTGCCGCGGACTCCTGCGACCGCCGCTCGCTCAAGAGCGAGCGCATCAGCATCTCGTTGCCGCCGGCCATGATGCCGGTGCCGACGCCGCCCACCTCGCGTGCCGTGTCGCCTCCCGATGCGGCGCCTCCCACCAGGAGTCCGATGCCCAGGACCATGAGCAGCAGGGCTTTGGTCTGGTCGCGTGCGATGCGGGTCCTCAGCGCTGCCAGGTGTCCACCGGTGATGTGCCCGGTCTCGTGTGCGATCACCCCGATCACCTCATTGGGCGTGTTGGCCGTCAGCACGGTGCCGGTATTGATGAACACGTTGCGCCCGTCGACGACGAACGCGTTGAAGCTCTCGTGCCGGACGATGCGCATGGCGACGTTCTGCGAGCCAAGGCCGGCGGCAGCAAAGATCGGTCGGGAGTAGTCCTTGAGGAGGTTCTCGGTCTCGGTGTCGCGGATCAGGGGAATGCCCTGGGCGCAAGCGGGGGAAATCGCCGCCATGCTGGCCGACAGGGCGTAGAGAGCCGCCAATGCCCCGTTGCGCCATCTGGGGAGCCAGCTCCTGCCCCGTAGTGTCACGGCTGGTTGTCGTCCAGCGCCCGACACGGCCCAACGCCGAGCTGGGCATCGTTCGATCTGCTTCACGCTACGACCCTCGCGTCGATAGCTCGTCAAGCCCAATTATCCTGTCTTTGTCGGAGGCTTAGGTCCCACACTGCCTAGGCAACTCGAGCCGCGCCGATTATAAGCCCCTGCCGCGGGTGCGCCAACTTAGATCGTCGTGGGCCACGATTGGCCGCGCAACGCGACCGTCCCTAACGGGAATTCGGCGAGTAGGGCGCAACCATGGCGGTTTGAGGGCCCGCAAGCGAGCGGAGAGAAGCGATGCCGGAAATGCCATTGGGTACACGCGCGATCAGCGCCGCGTTGCAGGCGTCGCGGCGCAGCGCAGTTCCGTCCTTCATCGTGATGGACGTGATGCAGGCGGCGGCCGAGCGGGAAGCGCAGGGGCACAAGATTATCCACATGGAGGTGGGTCAGCCCGGCACGCCGGCACCCCGCGCTGCCCTGGCCGCTGCCGCACGCGCCCTTGAACGCGAGACGCTGGGCTACACCGTGGCCCTGGGCATGCCGGCGCTACGCGAGCGCATCGCGGAGCACTATGCCGCGCGTCATGGGATCGCGATCGACGCCGAGCGCGTGGTGGTGACGACAGGGTCTTCGGCAGGTTTCGTGCTGGCGTTCCTGGCGCTCTTCGATGCTGGCGCCAAGGTGGCGCTGCCCTCGCCCGGGTATCCCTGCTACCGCCACATCCTGACCGCGCTCGGGCAAACCCCTGTACTACTCACAACCCAAGCCGGATCGCGCTGGATGCCGACGGGCGCGGATGTCGAGGAGGCCGCGCGCCGAGACGGGATTGCCGGCCTGGTGGTGGCGAGCCCGGCCAATCCGACTGGTACCATGCTGGAGCCTGCGCGCCTGGCCGAGATTGCCGCGGCCTGCAGGCGCAACAGAATCTGGTTCATTTCCGACGAGATCTATCATGGCCTCACCTATGGCATGGCCGAGGAGACCGCGCTCGCGCACGCCGACGAGGCGGTCGTCGTCAACAGCTTCTCCAAGTACTTCTCGATGACGGGGTGGCGCGTGGGTTGGCTCGTCGTGCCGAAGGCGATGGTGCGGCCGATCGAGCGTCTCGCCCAAAACCTCTACATCTCCCCGCCAGCGGTCGCTCAAGTGGCGGCGCTGAGCGCGTTCGAGGGGCAAGATGAGCTCGAAGCCAACAAGCGGGTCTACGCGGAGAACCGTGCGCTGCTTCTGGACGGACTGCCCAAGGCCGGGCTCCAGCGCATCCTGCCGGCCGACGGCGCCTTCTATCTCTATGTCGATGTCGGCGATTTCACAGCCGACAGCCATGCTTTCACCAGGGAGATGCTGGCGGAAATCGGCGTTGCCGCCACGCCCGGCATCGACTTCGACGCCGAGCGCGGCAACCGTTACGTGCGCTTCTGCTATGCCGGCACCACCGCCGACATGGCGGAAGCAGCCCGGCGCCTGCGAGCGTGGGCCCGCCTCGGGAAGCACGCGTGATTGTTACTTGCAGGCGCGGGCTGTGGCCGTGCACTCGTAGAGCAGGCCCTTCACCTCGCACTTCTGGCTGACGGCACCGATCTTCACAGCATCGCCGAGCTTAGCCTTGGCCGAGTTCTTCATCGCGGCTTCGGCCATGAATGAGGCGAAACCTTCCAAGGCGCCCGTCCCCCATCCGCCGGCTTTGATGCACTGTGCGGCAGCGGCGTTGCCGGCAAAGGCCATGCTCAGACCAGCAGCCAGCGCAGCACGAACAAGTATCTTCATCGGTCCCTCCCTCCGTCAAAGGAGCCATAGTGGACCCGTAGTCGGGATGCAGCAAGCCCAGGCGTTATTCCCTCGAAGGTGACAATTGGCGTCACTCTCCGGAAAGGCGCCGCTGCCACCAGCCTCTGCGTACAGGCCGTGACGGATCGTCGTCTTCCTGCGCTGCTCCGCGTGCATGGGACCTCGGGCAGGAAGATCAGGTGCCACCGGCGTGGACTCGGGCAGGCGGGACGCCCCCCGCTCGACGTTCTTAGTCTCGACCGGGCCGTGCCATTGCTGCTCGTCTGCGGCTGCGGCGACTGCCGGTTCCTGACGCTCGTTGGGGCGTGAGCTTGGCTGCGGCTCAGGCGCCGGCTCTGCTGCCGGCTCCTCCGGTTGCGGCGCGGCTTGCTCCCGGGGCGCCTCATGTCGGTCAGCGGTGCCATCGCTGGCTGCATCCACCGGCGCGTGCTCGGCGCCGTTGCCGTCCTGCGCGGGGGAGTGCTCGCTGCGGAGCCCATCCCGATCGCGGCCACGTCTGCCGCCGCGGCGACCGCGCCTCCGGCGCCGGCCGCGCCGGTCTTCGCGGTCATCCTCGCCGAGCGGTACGGGTGGCTGCTCACCCGCGCCCGGAATATCCTCGACACGGTCATGGTGGCCTTCGGAAGCGCGCGCCTCCTCCCCTTGCGGGTCGTCCATAGGGCCGTCATCTGCGCCGCCGTTGGCTGCGAAACCGGCACGCTCCGGCCGTTGGCGCCGTTCACCCCGTTCGCTCCGCTCACCCCGCTCGTCACCCTTGCCCCGGCGCCGCCGTCGCCTCGGGCGCCGTGCATCGGTCTCCCGATCCACCGGGGCGTCGGCCTCTTCGGCCATTTCCCCCTCGCCCTCCTGGCCCTCGAAGCCCCACTCCATGTTCACGGCCGCAGAGCGGTCGGCGCCCTTCTGCGGCAAAGCCTGCGTTGCCGACTTCTCGATGGCGAAGTTCGCGCCCTGCATGCGGTCGCTGGCCTCGACCGTGATAGTAACGCCGTGGCGACGCTCCATGTCGGTGATGAAAGGGCGCTTGTTGTTGAGGATGTAGAGCGCGACGCCCGCCGTGGTCACGGCGGTGAGCGAAGTACGCGCATCACGCAGGAGCTGGTCCTCGATCGCGCGCAGCACAGCCAGCGCGACGGACTCGGTGGAGCGGACGATGCCGGTGCCCTGGCAATGCGGGCACTGCGAGGTTGAGCCCTCGACCACGCCGGTGCGCAGCCGCTGGCGCGACATCTCCAGCAGGCCGAAATGGCTGATGCGTCCAACCTGGATGCGCGCCCGGTCGTGGCGCAGCGCATCCTTGAGGCGGCTCTCCACCTTGCGGTTATTGCGCCGCTCCTCCATGTCGATGAAGTCGATGACGATGAGCCCGGCCAGGTCCCGCAGCTTCAGCTGCCGGGCAAGCTCCTCGGCCGCCTCAAGGTTGGTTTGCAGGGCCGTCTCCTCGATGGAGAATTCGCGTGTGGCCTTGCCTGAGTTGACGTCGATGGAGACCAGCGCCTCGGTCTGATTGATGACGAGATAGCCGCCCGAGCGCAGCGTCACGTAGGGGCTGAACATGGCGTTGAGCTGCCGCTCGATATGGTATCGGGCGAACAACGGCTCGGGCTCCTCGTACTTGATGACGTTCTTGGCCTGGCTGGGCGAGAGCATGCGCATGAAGTCCTGCGCCTCGGTGTGGGCGGCCTCGCCGGCTACGAGAATTTCTTCCATGTCCTTGGTGTACAGGTCGCGGATCGAGCGCTTGATGAGATTGCCTTCCTCGTAGACCAGGCATGGCGCGGTCGACTGCAGCGTCATGTCGCGCACGTTCTCCCACAGGCGCAGCAGGTACTCGAAGTCGCGCTTGATCTCCTGTTTGGTCCGCGCTGCCCCCGCGGTGCGGATGATGAGGCCCATCCCTTCCGGCACCTCGAGCTCGTGGGCGATCGCCTTCAGGCGCTTGCGGTCCTGCGGGTTGGTTATCTTGCGCGAGATGCCGCCGCCGCGCCCCGTATTGGGCATCAGCACCGTGTAGCGCCCGGCGAGCGAGAGGTATGTGGTGAGGGCTGCGCCCTTGCTGCCGCGCTCCTCCTTGACCACCTGCACGAGAATGATCTGACGGCGTTTGATCACCTCCTGAATCTTGTAGGAGCGCAGGCGCCGGCGAGGCCGCTCGGGTACCTCCTCCAGCGCATCCTCGGAGCCGACTTCTACCGCCGCGCCGACTGTCTCAGGCGCCTCGGCCGGGTCGCCCGCGATCTCTTCGACGTGGCCCTCTTCGTCGTCGGGCTGCTGCGCGTCGCCATTTCCGGCGTCCGGGGCCGCCTCCTGTGCCTCGACCAGCGGTGGCTCGGTGTCAGCTGGAGGTGCCTGCGAGAGCTGCTCGCCGCGCAAAGGCTCCGCCATCGCAGTCTCGGCCGGGGCGGCCTCCGCCGCTCCATTGCCGTCCGACTCTGTCGCTGGCTCCGAGGGCTGCGCTCCCTCAAACCGTCGTTCGCGCGCCTCGGCGCGCGCATCGGCCTCGGCCTCAGCTTCCGCTTCCGCTTCCGCTTCCTCCTGCAGTAACGCCTGCCGGTCGGCAAAGGGGATCTGATAGTAGTCGGGATGGATCTCGCTGAAGGCGAGGAAGCCGTGGCGGTTGCCGCCATAGTCGACAAATGCGGCTTGCAGCGACGGCTCGACGCGGGTCACCTTGGCAAGGTAGATGTTGCCCCGCAGCAACTTGCGGGCGGCAAATTCGTAGTCGAACTCCTCTACCCGGCCATTGCGCAGGACCACGACCCGGGTTTCCTCGGGATGCGTGGCATCGATAAGCATCTTGTTCTTGTGTTCCATGTCTCGGAATCCTTGGCGCCGAGGCGGGCGGCATGTCGCCGCCGCTCGGCACAGCCAGTCCAGGCTGTGCCGCTCGCTGTTGCGCCGATGTTGGTTACGTCTTGGGGAGCGCGACGGCAAAGGGTGCGCCCGGCTGCCGAGGGGTAGCGGGGCATGTCTGGCGCAGCCGTCCAAGCGAAGCCGCGAGGCCGGCATACAGCGTTGCGCTGGCCGCCATTCTCCCTACGAAGTGAATACGTTGCCGTCATGAACCACGTTGATGCTCGGAAGCGGTGGACGCCGTTAAGCAAGCCTCCTGCTTCGAGAGTTGATGCCCGTGACCGGGCCAGCTCGAGCGGACTTGAGCAGTGGTCCGCGCACCGCCCCCGGCGCCGGTCCTCGGTCGGCGTGGGGCCGAGCCCGTGAGGGCAAGAAAAGCTGCCTTCGCAATGCTCGAAGCCACAATCCACCCGCCAACTCCCGCGCGCTTGCCGGGCAGGCAAAGGGCTTCGTCCATGGCTATTGCAACCGCCACAGAGTGTTTGGCGTGCCCGTCTCCGCTGGATGCGGTGCAGGCGGCGAGCTTTCAGCTCCGGGCCTGGCCGCACGCCTTGGGCGGGCACCGCCGACAATACTACGCGGCGGCTATGCGAGGGTTTTGTAGGCTCTCACCCCAAACGAAGCAAGAAAGTTTTGTGGAGTAAGGCTGAGGCCAAGCTGGCCCCGGCTTGATATAGCCTTTGATTTGGCAAACATCTGGTTAAGGTCGCTGCCGCAATCGAGTGCGGGAGGGAGCAGGCACATCGATGATCGCGTCCGGAAGATGGGGGGAAGGCCTAAGGCGGGCATTCGCTTGCCTGGCCCTGCTGTTTGCCCCCGTCGCTGGTCTTTCGCAGACGACAGAGGTTAAGAAGAGCCCTCCCGGGTCGACCCAGACGGAGATCAAAAAAAGCCCGGCAAAGGCGGCAGAGCAGATCCGCGCCAGTCCAGCCACAGAGTGGTCGACGGAAGTGAATGAGCGTGGTGTTGCAGCAACACATAGCGAAATTACAGGCGACGAGCGGCTGACGCGTTTCGCCCTCGCCTTTTCCGCTACCGTCCCCTACCAGGTTTTCACGCTGCCCAACCCCTACCGCGTCATCATTGATCTGCCGGATGTAGGGTTTCGGCTGCCTCCGGGGACCGGACAGCATGGCAAGGGCGTCATCCGGGCCTATCGCTACGGGCTGTTCGCATCCGGCAAATCCCGGATCGTGATCGATACCACAGGGCCCGTGCGCGTCGACAAGCACACCATGGCCACCCGTCCGGGAACCAAAGGCGCGCGCCTCATCATGGACCTGGTACCGACGGACGAGGCGAGCTTCCTTGCCAAGGTGGCGCCGCCGGCCCTGCGCGCCAAGGAAACGCATGTGCCCGACGACCCTCACGGCAAGGCGTCCCGGTCGCCCAGTGCCAAGCCCGTGATCGTCATAGATGCGGGCCATGGCGGGGTGGACCCCGGTGCCCTCAAGGATGGCGTGCTTGAAAAGGACGTGGTGCTTGCTGTCGCACACCAAGTGCGGACCGCTCTCGAAGCCACCGGCCGCTACGACGTTCACATGACGCGCAACACCGACGTGTTCGTCTCGCTCGACCGGCGGCTTGCGATCTCGGAACAGAAATCAGCGAGCCTCTTCATCTCGGTTCACGCCGACAGCTTGGCCGAGAGCGAAACTGCGGCCGCCGTGCGTGGCGCGTCTGTCTATCTGCTGTCGGAGGAGGCTTCCAACCGACAGGCGCAGCGCCTGGCCGAGAAGGAGAACGCTGCCGATCTGCTGGCTGGCGCCGAGACCCGCGACGAGGAGGAGACCGAGGTCAATTCCATCCTGAGAGATCTGCTGCGGCGGGAAACCGCGAACTTCTCCGCCGATTTCCGTGGCCGCCTGCTGGGGCAGCTGAAGCGGACGATTACGCTGTCGCGGGAACCTGCCCGTGCTGCGGCATTCAAAGTCTTGCGCCAGACCCAGTGCCCGTCGGTTCTGGTCGAGCTTGGCTACATGAGCAATGCCGAGGATGCCAAACTTCTCACCTCGCCGGAGTGGCAGCGGCAGGTGGCGGCCTCGATTGGCGCGGCGGTTGGTGATTACTTCGCCAAGCGCACCGCCCAGCCGCAATGAGGGCAATTTCTGGCCTGCCTGGTGGGGTTCCATGGATAGCGAATCGGCAAGGGTCCGGCGATAGTCAGCGGCCTCGTGTCGCCACATTCCATGCTAATGTCACGACACTCTCGTATCGCGCTTGCTGCGGCAGGCGGGCTCGACTAAACAGCGGTGCAAGACCGGAAATTCGAATGCGATGAGACCTGTTCAGATTCTCCCGCCGCCGCCTGTTCAGCGCAGGAGGCGGCGCAAGAAGCGCAGCTGGCTCCTGGGCCTGCTCACATTTGCATTCGCGTCCGGCGTGGTGCTGTTCGTGGTCGTTTCGGCGGTTGTGGGCTTTTACGTATGGAATGCGTCGCGCGACCTCCCCGACTACGAGCGGCTCGCCAAGTACGAACCACCCGTGATGACGCGCATCCACGCTAACGATGGCACACTGATGGCCGAGTATGCGCGCGAACGGCGCATTTTCGTGCCGATCAATGTGGTGCCAAAGACCGTGATCAACGCCTTCCTGGCGGCGGAGGACAGGCGCTTCTTCGAGCACGGCGGACTAGACTTCACGGGCATTGCCCGCGCGCTCTACAAGAATTTCCAGAACTGGGGCAAGCGGCGCCCTGAAGGTGCCTCTACAATCACGCAGCAGGTCGCCAAGAACTTCCTGCTGACGAGCAAGCAGGACCTGGATCGCAAGCTGAAGGAGGCGATTCTCGCCATCCGCATCGAGCGTGCGTACTCCAAGGAGAAGATTCTCGAGCTCTATCTCAACGAGATCTATCTCGGCATCGGATCGTATGGGATTGCTGCCGCGGCGCTCAACTATTTCGGCAAGGAGCTCGCCGAGCTGGAACTCGAGGAGGCGGCGTATCTCGCCGCGCTGCCGAAGGCGCCCAACAACTACCATCCCTTCCGCAAGACGAAGGAGGCCACCGAGCGGCGCAATTGGATCCTCGATCAGATGGCCGAGAACGGCTACGTCGGCGCCGAGCAGGCGAGGGTTGCAAAAGCCAAGCCCCTCAAGGTCAACATCCGCCCGTTCGGCACGCAAATCTATGCCGCCGACTACTTTGCAGAGGAGGTGCGGCGCAGGCTCGTTGAAATGTATGGCGAGGACGGGCTCTATGGCCGTATCGAGCGCACTGGGGGTGGGCACGACGGTGTCAACGGCGGCCTCTCGGTCAGAACCACACTTGACCCCAACATGCAGCGCATTGCGCGGCGGGTGTTGACCGACGGTCTCGTCGCCTTCGATCGCGAGCGCGGCTGGCGCGGCGCTGTGCAGCGTATCGACATCGCGGGAGACTGGGGCGTCGGGCTGGGCGGCATCGAGATCCCGACCGACCTGCAGCCATGGCGGCTCGGCGTGGTGCTTCAGGCAGACCGCAGCAAGGCAACGATCGGCTTGCGCCCGGCGCGGGGCCCCGACGGCAGTCTGGCGGCCGAGCGCGAGGCGGTCGAGATCCCCTTCGACGAGGTGAAATGGGCCAAGGTGTCGGGGCGCGGCGCTCCCAAGGCCGTGACCGACGTGCTGAACCCGGGCGATGTCGTGTGGGTGGCCCCGAAGGTCTCCACGCAGCCCACCGGCGTGTGGTCCCTGATGCAGATTCCGGAGATCGGCGGCGGCCTGCTGGCGATGGACCCGCACACCGGGCGGGTGCACGCCGTGGTCGGCGGCTTCTCGTTCTCGCAAAGCCAGTTCGATCGCGCCCTGCAAGCCAAGCGCCAACCCGGCTCCTCCTACAAGCCGTTCGTCTATGCCACCGCGCTGGACAACGGCTACAAGCCGACCAGCATCGTGCTCGACGCGCCCATCGAGATCGAGCAGGGCGCCGGCAAGGAGGTGTGGACGCCCAAGAACTACGACGGCACCAAGTCATACGGCCCCTCGACGCTGCAGGGTCGGCATCGAGAAATCGCGCAACCAGATGACGGTGCGCCTCGCCCAGGACATGGGCATGCCCATGATCGTGGAGTATTCCAAGCGCTTCGGCGTCTATGACGACTTGCTGCCGGTTCTGGCCATGTCGCTCGGTGCCGGCGAGACGACGCTGGTCAAAATGGCGGGGGCCTACTCGACGTTTGCGAACGGCGGTAAGCACGTGAAGCCGACGCTCATCGACCGCATCCAGGACCGCTGGGGCCATACCATCTGGCGGTATGATGAGCGCGAGTGCCCGAGCTGCAAGGCGGATCGGTGGCAGAACCAGCCCGAACCGGCGCTGCCCGATGACGACCGGCGCCAGATCATCGACCCGCACACCGCCTACCAGATCACATCGATGATGGAGGGCGTCATCCAGCGCGGCACCGGGACGATCATCAGGCAAATTCTCCCCAACGTGCCCATGGCCGGCAAGACCGGCACCACCAACGACGAGAAGGATGCTTGGTTCGTGGGCTACACGCCGGACCTGGTGGTGGGCGTCTTCATCGGCTACGACTCGCCGCGCCCCATGGGCAAGGGACAGACCGGCGGGCACGTCGCGGCGCCCATCTTCGCCAACTTCATGAAGGCGGTGCATGTGGACAAGCGCGCCGTGCCGTTTCGCATCCCGCCGGGGATCAAGCTGGCGCGAATCAGTCTGCGAACAGGACTGCGCGCCCAGCCTAGTGATGCGGACGGCTTGATGGAGGCCTTCAAGCCCAACGAGGAGCCCGACGATGCCTATTCCATCATCGGTTTCACCAACGAGAGCGGTTCCTTCGTCAACCCCGACCAGCTGGATCAGCCGCGCAGCCTGAGCACGGGCCGCAGCGTGTACTGACACGGAACGTCCCAGCGCTTCGGCTGGCGCAATTCTCAGCGTTTACAGCTCGCCGCAGCGCGCCTATATCGACGCGATCGTTAGCTGCTACACGCGTCTTCAGGAGATCGCCATGCGGGCCGAAGCCGAGAAGCTCGCCGACGCCGTCCGCCAGTCGCTGGCGCTGCTGCGGAGGCATCTTTGACTGGGATACCGCGCAGGAGCGCCTGGCGGAGCTGAACAAGCGCGCTGAGGACCCCAAGCTCTGGAACAACCCGCAGTCGGCGCAGAAGGTGATGCGCCAGCGTCAGGCGCTGGAGCGCTCGATCAACGCGTTCCAGAAGCTCGAGCGCGACCTCGACGATGCCGTCACCCTGATCGAGCTGGGCGAGGCGGAGAAGGACGAGGCCACGGTGCAGGAGGGCGAGGGCGCCCTGCGCAAGCTGGCACCGGAGGCGCGCCGGCTGGAAGTGGAAGCGCTGCTCTCCGGCGAGGCCGACGGCAACGACACCTATCTCGAGGTGCACGCCGGCGCGGGCGGCACCGAAAGCCAGGACTGGGCCGAGATGCTCTCGCGCATGTACGCGCGCTGGGCCGAAGACCGCGGCTACAAGGTCTCCCTTGTCGAGCAGAGTGCGGGCGAGGAGGCTGGCATCAAGTCGGCGACGCTCCTGGTCAAGGGCGAGAACGCTTACGGCTGGCTCAAGACCGAATCGGGCGTGCACCGGCTCGTGCGCATCTCGCCCTACGACAGCAACGCGCGCCGCCACACCAGTTTCGCCAGCGTGTGGGTCTATCCCGTCGTCGATGAGAACATCGAGATCGACATCAAAGAGAGCGAGTGCCGCATCGACACCTATCGGGCGTCGGGCGCCGGCGGCCAGCACGTCAACACCACCGACTCGGCGGTGCGCATCACGCATATTCCCACCAACATCGTGGTCGCGAGCCAGCAGGAGCGCTCTCAGATCAAGAACCGCGCCATCGCATGGGCGATGCTCAAGTCGCGCCTCTACGAGCTGGAGCTGAAGAGGCGAGAAGAGAAGGCCAACGCCGAGGCCGCCAGCAAGACCGAGATCGGCTGGGGCCACCAGAATCCGCTCCTATGTGCTGCAGCCCTATCAGCTGGTGAAGGATTTGCGCACCGGCGCGCAGAGCACCGATCCCAAGAAGGTTCTGGACGGGGATATCGACCCCTTCATCGAGGCGGCGCTGGCGCAGCGCATATCCGGCGGCGGATCCGCCGAGGTGGAGGATATTGATTAACACCTGGAATTGGTGGAAGCGATCAGACCGAGGCTTCGGTTGATCCCGGCTTGCTGCGTCAAGCGCGGGCACGCGCTTGACGGCCGCCGCCCGCTCGCCTACATCAGCCCGCATTCAACACGGCGCTGAAAGGAGGGTGAAGATGACTGTCATTGTCCGCACATCCCCTCACCGCGCCGTTACCGACACACAATCCTGACAATTCGGGATCTCCTCGGCCGGCGCCCTCATGGCTTGCCGATCGAAGGATTTCCATCGTGCTCAACAGCTATGGCTGGAGCGACACGCTCCGACAGCAGTTTCAAGTCTACGCCGCGTGTGGCCTCGTTCCCGCACGCGTGATCGTGCAGCAGCGCGACCTCTATGTGCTGGCAACCCCAATGGGCGAAGCGACTGCGCAGCTGTCTGGCCGCTTCGCCCATGACGCGGAGGCCGGCGCCTATCCGGTCGCTGGCGATTGGGTGGCCGCTGCGGTGCGTTCCGCGGAGGCGAGCGCTACCATCCACCATGTGCTGCCGCGTCGGACCGCCTTCGTGCGCAAGGCTGCGGGCGGAAGCGGAGGCGCGCAGGTCGTCGCCGCCAATGTCGACGTTGCCCTTCTGGTCGCCTCGCTGAACGCCGATCTCAACGCCCGCCGCATCGAGCGCTACCTCGTAACCGCGTGGGAGAGCGGCGCCTCCCCTGTCGTGGTGCTGACCAAGGCGGACCTCTGCGTTGACCGCGACGAGTTGAAAGCTTGGATCGAGGCCGTGGCGCTGGGCATCCCCGTGCACGTGGTCTCGGCGTTGACCGGTGAGGGGCTCGAGGGCTTGAGCGCAAGCCTCGCGCCTGGGCAGACCGCGGCGCTGCTCGGCAGCTCCGGCGTCGGCAAGTCGAGCCTCGTCAACGCGCTCGCCGGCGCCAACTTGATGGCCACGCGGGCGATCCGGGAGGAGGATGGCCGCGGCCGCCACACCACCACGCATCGCCAGCTGGTGCTGCTGCCGAACGGGCGCCTCGTGCTCGATACGCCCGGCATGCGCGAGCTGGGCCTGTGGAACGCGGATGCCGGCGTCGCCGCCACCTTCGCCGATGTCGAGGCGCTCGCAAGCCAGTGCCGCTTCGACGATTGCGCCCATGAGACGGAGCCCGACTGCGCCGTGCAGGCGGCGCTGGCCGACGGCAGCCTCGACGAAGGCCGCTGGCGCAGCTATGCCAAATTGCAGCGCGAGCTCGCCCATCTCGCCCGTAAGGACGATCCGCGAGAGCGGGCAGAGCAGCGCAAGGTCTGGATCAAGCGGGCCAAGAACTATCGCGCGCAAAAGCGGCGACGGAACGAGGAGGACTGATGCCCGCATCGGCCCGCCACGCGCTGCGTCCTCGTTCCGTGCTACTTCCCTGGCGGCATGCCGAACGGCGTGCTCGTTGCCGGCCCCTCGCCCCAGACCAGGATGGTGGCGGGCTCTTCCTTGGCACCATCGAAGTGTACGCCCTTGGCGTAGTGGATCACGTGGCTTCCGGCCGGCATCGGCACGGTGGCATTGGGATCGAAGTTGGGGCCGGAGCCGACCCACCAGGTGCCAGACAGCACCATGAAGAAGCGGTCGTTGGGATGGAAATGCGGGCGGCTCATCTTTCCCGGCAGCCAGGTCAGCAGCATGGCGTAGGGTCCGGGCTTGGATGGGTCGCCCTGCAGCACAGCCGTGCGATTGCCTGACGGATTGTCCTTCCAGACGATCTGGTCGGGCAGCTTGAAGCCGACGATGGCTGGATCGAGCGTGACGGTCTGAGCGCGCACCGAGGCCGCGAGAAGGACCGATGCGAGGACTGCGAGCAACCAGCGGACGACGAGCGTCATCAGAGTCCTCCCGAAGCTTTCGTGCATGAAGACGTACGTGGCTCAGCCGCAACTCCGCAGGCCCTTGGTGGAGTCCTCGAGACCGACGATTTTGCGGGCCTCCTCCGTTGCCCTTTCGGCCTCGCGGAACTTTGCGGCGTCAACCAGCTTGCCGTCTCTCCTGGCCTGAGCCAGCAGGCCGTAGGCCTTCGCGCGCAGCTCCGCAACCTTTGCGCGGTCGGCGTCGCTCAGGTTGGTCTTCGGCAGGGCAAGGTCGATGGCCAACCAACGCCGCTCCGGCTGAAACATGCAGGACACGGCTGGCGTGGTCATGAGCACGGCAAGAACGGCAACGGCCGGCATTTTCACCTTCCGCATGATGTCCCTCCTTGCAATTTGGAGCCGGGGCTCCGTGCAGTGAGTGTCTGCCTCTGCGCCCGCTGGCGCAAGCGCTGCCGCAGCATGGCCGGAACCTGTAGCTGAGCCGAAGCGTTAGATTGGCGTGCCCGGCAGTCCCTGCTCCGGCACGCGTGCGAGCGGAGGCAGGCAGGGTTCTCAATCCGAAACGCGATGTCGTGAGGCGGAGGCGAATGGCAAAGCCCAAGGACGAGCGCACGCCGCTGCCGACCCACGGGGCAGCCGTGCTGCCCAGCGTGAGGGTCGACAGCTACAACCTGGAGATCGAGGACGAGGACGGCGGTGGTCGTACACAACGATGCGGTCGTGCAGGGGCTGAGCGAGCTGCCCCTTCGTCAGCGACCGGACGCATTGGGGCGTGCTCACCATCGGCACGGGCCTCGGCAACGCGCGGGTCACCAACCGTCAGAACGGCAAATCCAGGACGCAAAAGCGAGACTAGCCGCCTCTCAGCATCATCAACCGGCCTGGATTGGCGCACACGCTCGTGCTCCAATGTCCCCGGCAGGCGGCGCAAGATATGGGGCAGTGGCCATGATCGAAGTCCATCATCTCAACAACTCACGCTCGCAGCGCATTCTCTGGCTGCTCGAGGAGCTGGGGCTCGACTACCAGATCGTGCCCTACCAGCGCGATCCCGTGACGCGGCTGGCGCCGCCGGCGCTGAAAGCCATCCACCCGCTCGGCAAGTCGCCGGTGATCCGCGATGCGGGGCTGGCCGTCGCTGAATTGGGGGCGATCACGGAGTATCTCGTCGGCCGGTACGGCAACGGCAGGCTGGCGCCGCCCCGCGATTTCGGCTCGCCCGATTATGTCTCCTACCTGCACTGGCTGCACTTCGCCGAAGGGTCGGCGATGCTGCCGCTGCTGCTCAAGCTGTACGTGAGCCGGCTCAAGGAAGCCGGCGCGCCGCTGGCACCGCGCATCGAGAGCGAGCTCAAGAACCATTTCGACTATATGAGCGCCTCACTCGGCGACCGCGACTATTTCGTCGCCAACACGTTCTCTGCCGCCGATATCCAGCTCTCGTTCGTGCTCGACGCCGGGGGCTCGCGCGGGCCCTTGAAGGGCTATCCCAACCTTGTGCGCCTGCATGAGCGGCTGAAAGCGCGTCCCGCCTACCGGCGCGCGATCGAGCGCGGCGGCCCCTACGAGGTCGGACGGTAGCGGCCGCTAAGAGCGGAAGGCCGGGTGGTTGCGTCGCAGCTCCTCGAGGGCCTGGATGGCAGACTGCGGCAGAGGCCCCATCTCGGCGGCCTTCAGGGCCTCTTCGAGGTGCCAGGTCTCGCCGATGCCGACCACGATGGTGGAGAGCTGCGGACAGGCGAGGCCGAACCGCAAGGCGGCTTGCGCCCCGCTACCGTGCTGCGAGCCCAGAACCGCCAGCGCCGCCTTGGCCCTGGCCTCTTCCGCCGCGTTCTCGGCATTGGCGGTGATGGCGACCTCGCGCCCGTGGCGCTCGCTCGATGCGAGGTGCCCGCCGGCAAATACGCGGATGCCCATGACACCCATGTTCTGCGCCGCGCAGCGGTGCAGCAGGCCGCCGAAATCCGTGGAGTTCCATCCCGGACCGGCGGCCGTCATGGCCGTCGGATTCAGCAGGTTGTAGTAGATCTGCGCGACGTCGAAGCGCCCGCTGTCCATGACCTGGCGCAGCGGCTCCGGATCGCCCAGGCCGGTCAGGCCGATCCAGTCGCACAGCCCCTGTGCGCGCAGCTTGTCCATGATATCGGCGATGCCACCGGGCCCCAGCACCTCCTGGGGACTGAAGCTGCGATTGTCCCGCGCCGGATTGGCGGCATCGACCACACGGCTGTGCAGGATGAGCAGCGGCACGGAAGGCACCCCTAGCCGCTGCAGGCTGGCGCCAACTGAGCGCTCGATCTGGCCTGCAAAGTCGCCCGCGGACGTATCGATGTTGAACTTGGTGGAGATGCGCGGGCGTTTCTCCTTCGGCACCGTCGGCAGCCATTGCCCGATCACCGTCTCGGAGACTCCGTTGCCGTAGAGCGCAGCGGTGTCGACCCAATCAATGCCGGCGGCGAGCGCCCGGTTGAGCACGCCCTCGCGCTCCTGCTCCGAGCCGCGGATCAGCAGCCCGCCGACCCAGCCGCCGCCGAAGGTCAGCGCCGGTACCTCGAGCCCTGTTCTGCCGAAGCGTCGCCTTTGCATGGATCGGTCTCCTTCATGGATGCGGTCGCCAGGCAATTGCTATCACAACCCAGGTCCGGCAGCGGGCTAAAGCGAGCGAACCGATCTAGATGTGATCGCGGCGTCATTTGACGCAACCGCCCAGACATCGGACGCTGTCTCGCGCCTAAGCAACCACGGGGATGGTTTCACATGCAGACTCTGCTGCCCCACTATGAGGTCTATGCCATCCGCTATGCCACGCGTGACGCGCGGCGGCGCGACCACTTCATCGGCGGCGATCCGCACGACGGTCCCATGCCCATGGACTACTACACCTGGCTGGCCGTGGGTCCGAGTGGCGCCTACGTGATCGACACCGGCTTCACGGCCGAGATGGCCAAGGAGCGAAAGCGCACCTTCCTGCGCTGCCCGGCGGAAAGCCTGTCGCTCTTGGGGGTCGATCCCGGCGCCGTGCGCGACGTCGTCCTCACGCACATGCACTACGACCACGTCGGCAACTTCCACAAGTTCCCGAACGCGCGCTTCCATCTGCAGGAGCGCGAGATGGCCTATGCCACCGGCAAATACATGCGCTATGCCCGCATCGGCCACAGCTATCACGTCGAGGACGTTGTCGGCATGGTGCGGTTGAACTTCAGGGGCCGGGTGGAAATGCACAGTGGCGAAGTCGAGATCGCACCCGGCATGACGCTCCATCCGACCTACGGGCACTCCGACGGCCTGCAGTCGGTGCGGGTTCACACCAAGCGCGGTTGGGTCGTGCTGGCGTCGGATGCCACGCACTACTACGAGAACATGCACACTAACCGACCGTTCACCACGGCCTTCCACATCGGCCAGATGCTCGATGCCTACCGCACGCTGGAGCGGCTGGCGCCGTCGCCGCGTCACATCATTCCGGGGCACGATCCGCATGTCATGAAGGAATACCCAGCCCCACGGTCGGATTTGGAGGGAATCGCCGTGCAACTGGACGCGGAGCCGACAGGTCCCCCGCTCAGTTTCAGCGGGCCCGGCTCCTGAAATCACCCGGCCGTTTGACGAGCGGGGTTAAGTCGTCGAACTCTGTCAATCTGACCGAGGCACGTCGCTGACAATGGCATCCAGTTCGGCGCCTGCAGGATTGCGAGACGGGGACGGGCCTGGAGCCTCCGGGCTCTGCGTGGTCGCGACCGCGGGATTTCCCGACTACGCCTTGCTCGACAGCGGCGATGGCCGCAAGCTCGAGCGCTTTGGCCGCTTCACGCTGGAGCGCCCCGAGCCGCAGGCGCTCTGGCGGCCGTTGCTCGAACCCGGCCTGTGGCTGCGGGCCGACGCGGCATTCAAGAGCGCAAACGCCGACGAGGACGGGGAGGGAGGGCGCTGGCGCAAGAACACGCCGGTCCCGGAGACCTGGCCGGTGCGCGTGCTGGGTGTCACGGCGCTGTGCCGGCTCACGGCATTCCGCCACCTGGGCCTCTTCCCCGAGCAGCACCCGCACTGGGAGTGGATGCTGGAATGGATGCGCGGCGTGCCACACGGCCCTCCGCGCGTGCTCAATCTCTTTGCCTACACGGGGGCCGCCTCGCTCGTTGCCGCGCGTGCGGGCGCGGAGGTGACGCATGTCGATGCGTCCAAGAAGGCGATCGCCTGGGCCAAGCAGAATCAGGCCGTCTCCAAGCTGGGAGAGGCGCCGATCCGCTGGATTATCGAGGACGCGCGCAAGTTCGTGGCCCGCGAGGTGCGGCGCGGCAAGACCTATCATCTGATCCTGATTGACCCGCCCAAGTTCGGGCGCGGGCCAGAGGGGGAGGTGTGGGATGTATTCCAGCACCTGGGCGCGCTGCTGCGCGACTGCGCCGCGCTGCTCACGCCGGGGCGGGCGGCGCTGGTGCTCACCACCTATGCCATCCGTGCCTCGGCGCTCGCCATGGACGGGCTGGTGCGCGAATGTTTGGGCGGGCGCCCAGGCGTGATCCAGAGCGGGGAATTGGCCGTCATCGAAGAGGCCGGCGGCAGGCTGCTGCCGACCTCGCTCTACACCCGTTGGACAGGCGATGAAGCCGCGCCCTGAGCCTGCGCGCGGCGGAGTGCGCGCCATCACCAGCCTGCAGAACGAGCGGGTGAAGCTGATCCGCTCGCTCGAGATGCGCAAGGTGCGGCGCGAGACCGGGCTGTTCGTGGCCGAAGGCGCCTCGGTGCTGGTGATGGCGCGCGATGCCGGATGGAAGCCCAAGATCCTGGCATTTCTGGCCGGCGCGAGCGCCGCCGGGATACAGCGTGAGCTGCTCGGCTGGGCGGAAGGCGCGGGTGCGGAATGCCTCGAGGTATCTGAAGCCGTGCTCGCCAAGCTTGCGGCCAAGGACAATCCTCAGACCATGTTGGCTGTGTTCGAGCAGCAGTGGGCGCGCGAGCCGGCACCCGATCGCCTGCTTTGTGATGCGGTGTGGGTGGGGCTGGAGGGCGTGCGCGATCCCGGCAATCTCGGCACCATCATCCGCACCGTCGATGCGGTCGGCGGCAGCGGCGTGGCGCTGGTCGGAAACACCGTTGATCCCTACTCCCGAGAGGCCGTGCGGGCCAGCATGGGCTCGATCTTCAATGTTCCGCTGGTGCGCCTGGCGCTGGAGGAGGCTCTGGCGTGGCTGTCACGCTGGCCAGGCGAGATTGCCGGTACGCATCTCCACGGGAAGGAGGACTTCCGCGCCGTACGCTATCGTGCGCCGACGCTCTTGCTGATGGGCAGCGAGGGACCCGGGCTGTCGCCCCAGCTCAGCGCGGTTTGCACGCGCCTCGTCAGGATCCCGATGGCCGGCCGCCTCGATTCTCTCAATCTGGCGGTGGCCACCGCATTGATGCTCTACGAGGTTGCCCGGGAGCGACTGCGGGTCTGAGTAATCTCCCTTGTCAGGGCATGCCGCTGGTGGCCTACATCGACATTGGATCGTCGGAGCGGCGCGACTTGCCTTCGAAATAGGCCCCCTGCTCGATAAACAGGGTCCTGTGGAAAACGTCGCCCTCGATGTGGCTTGCCGTCTGGAACCTCACGCTGTTGCCGCGGATCGATCCCTGTACATTGCCACCCACAACGATGTCGTCAGCGAGCAGTTCGCCAACGATATGCGCGTCCTGCCCGACCACGATCCGCCCCGCCTGGATGTCGCCCTGCACCTCGCCGTTGATCTGCACCTCGCCCGCCGACGCCAGATTCCCGACGATCGACAGGTCGGGCCCGATGACGGAGGGGGTGGCGCTGGCTCGTTTCTGCCTCGCGTCCGGCGGTTTCGGGGTTCCGCCGTCCGGCGCGCCGGCGCCGCCCTTCCGGGGTTTTCGTGTGAACATCGAGACGCAACTCCAGACCTTGTGTTTTTGGGAGGCGCGTGCGGCTCGCGCCCCTTGTCCCCTCTTCGCAGCGGCCAGCGTGCCCAGCCACGGCGGAATCCTCTTAACATGGAACGTGGCGCAGGCCATAGCAGCGGCCGAAACTACCCGTTGACGTTGAGCGAGGTGCCTTCCTTTCGTCTTTTTTTGTGCCTCAATTCCGATTCGAAAGACGGGCGCGCCAATCTCTCCACTGCTGCTTCTCCGGCCTGGCACCCCGGAGGTGTTTGCCGCGTGGATCATCGGTTGCGACAGCGTTCGTGGATCTGCGGGCGGGGCGCTTAGGGTTGCGGGTCGTGTGCGGGAGGTTCCTGCAGCGAATCAGCGACGGACCGAGGGAGCGATGTGAGCAGAACCGAGGGGGGCAGCAGGACGGCTGGGACGTCGGCCCGTCGGACGTCTGCGCGCGGGGTATCGCGCCGGCGGTCGCGCGGTGGCCCCCTGCTCGCCCTGGCGAAGGTTGCCGCTGCCGTCGTTTTCGCCGTCGTCGTGGCGGTGGGCCTCCTCTATGTCCGCCTGATGCATGGGCCGGTCGCGCTCAATTCGCTCGTTCACCCTATCGAATCCGGCATCGCCGATGAGTTGGCCGGCCTCCGCGTAAGCATCGAGAGCGTGGCCTTGCGCTTGAGCGAGAGCGGGCTGCTCCAATTCGAGCTCAGGAACGTGCGTGTCAGCGATGCGGAGGGCGTACCGCTGGTCGTGGCACCGTCGGCGGCCGTCTCATTGAGCCGGAGGGCGTTGTTGCGGGGGCGCATCGCCGCCGAGAGCCTCGATCTGATGTCCGCGCGCCTCCGGCTGTTTTATTCCGACGACGGGACGCTCTCGCTCAAATTCTCGCCTCCGGCAGATGCGGCCGACAGCGAGCGGACCAAGCCCGCGGCCTTGCGCGGCCCCGTCGATACCGCGGCGCCGGTCATTCCAGTGTCCGACACCGACTGGACGCTTGGCCGCATCGACCTGGTCAAAGTGCTCTCAGAAGCGTCCGGCCGAGCCCGCCGGCAAGAGCACGCCAGCGCCTACCTGCGGGAAATCGGCCTGCGGTCTGCGACCGTGATCATCGACCAGGGCAGCCGCAAGAGCGTCTGGCGCGTGCCGGAGTTCGATCTCGACCTCGACCACCGTCGCAGCCGCAGCGCCATCGCCGGGCGCGCCAAGATCGAATCTCTCGCTGGGCCATGGGAGCTCAATTTTCGCAGCTACGAGCACATCAACGCCAAGGCACTGAACCTGACCGTGTCTGTGCAGGGGCTGGTTCCGCGGGGGCTGGCCCGCAGCTTTCCGCAGCTGGCGGGCCTCGAGGGCCTCGACTTGCCGATTTGGGGCGATGCCCAGCTGGAGTTGGCCAATACCGGCGAGATCCTGAGCGGGAAGATCACCGTCGACGTTGCCCCGGGCAAGGTGTCTCTGCCGTGGCTGACCGCGACGCCCATGGGCATCGACAGCGGGCATGTCGAGCTGTCCTATAGTGGGGCTGCGCGTCGCTTCGAAGTTGCGCCTTCGGTGCTCTCCCGGGGCGACAGCCGCGTGCATTTCACCGGCGCGATCGTACACACATCGCAGGGACCGGACGGACCCGGCTGGGTGTTCGATCTGATGTCCACAGAGGCCTCGATTGCCGCCGAGCCTCCGGGACTGCCGCGGCTGCCGATCGATCACCTCTCCGCGCGCGGCTTCCTGGCGCCCGAGCGCGGTCGCGCTGTGCTCCACCAGTTCGTGCTGAAGGCCGGCGGGACGGAGATTACCGCCCAGGGCGGCGTGTCCGACATGAGCGGCGCCGCGAAGGTGCACTTCGACGGCAAAATCGGGGCCATGCCAGTTGCCGTGTTCAAGTCGCTTTGGCCCGGGTGGGTTGCGCCGGGAACCCGCGCATGGGTGACGCAGCGGCTCGCACGCGGCCACGTGGAAGGCGGTTCGTTCCGCATTGCCTACGGATCGGGACCGGGCGGTGGGGAAGCAACGGGCGGCGATCGGGTCTCGCTGGCGCTCGAGGGGTCGAACCTGGAGTTCGCACTGATCGAAGGGTGGCCGATGCTCGAGATGCCGCGCGGGCTGTTGCGGCTCGAGGGGCCCGCGGTCGAGTTCGCCGCCCCGGAAGCGAGCATGACGGCTGCCGACGGTCGCAAGCTCGGGCTCAAGGGCACCTTCACGGTTGATCTCAAAGAAGCCATGCCGCGCACCGGCCACATTGCCGTCAGGGGGCAGGGGCCGCTGTCGATGGCGCTCGAGTTCCTCGATCAGGAGAGCTTGCAGGCCTGGCAGAATGCGGGTGTCTCCCTGGCCGGCCTCGAGGGCAAGCTCGAGGGAAGTGCCAACATCAGCCTACCGCTCACCCCTCAGCTGCAACGCCACGACGCCAGGATCGAAGGCAAGCTGCGCGTCAGCGACGGGAGGATGCGCCAGGTGCACGGGCAGCTCGATGCCCAAGCGATCAATCTGGTCGTCGATATGACGGCGGGTGCGGCCGAGGCCACCGCCGAGTTTCTGATCAAAGGAGTGCCTGCCAAGGCGAGCTGGCAGCATGTGCATGGAGCGCCCGCCGACCAGCAGCCGCCGCTGCGGATCACCGCGACGCTCGACGGTGACCAGCGCACTCAGCTGGGGCTCGACATCAACGACCTCGTGCAGGGCGATGTTGGTGTCGAGGTGACGGTCGCCAGTGATGCGCGCGGCGAGCGACGCATACACTTCCGCGCCGACCTGGCGAACGCCGAGGTGGTGCTGGAGAGCTTGGCTTGGCACAAGCCGAAAGGCCGGCCCAGCACGTTCGAGTGCGACTTTGCCAAGGGCGGCGTGTACCCCACCGAGCTCCGCAATGCGAAGCTTGTCGGTGAGAACGTGGCGATCGCCGGCTGGATGGGCGCGGGCGCGGATTTTCGCGTCAAGGAGTTTCGCTTTCCGCAATTCTCGCTCAACGTCATCAGCGTGCTGGAGGCGCACGGCAAGCTGCGCGCCGACAACGTCTGGGAGGTCGTCGCCAAGGGGCCGACCTTCGATGGCCGGGAGCTCTTCCAGTCCTTCTTTGACATCAATGTCATCGGAGACAAAGCCAACAAGCAATCGACCAGGCCTGGATTTGCTCGCCGAGGTCGAGACGGTGGTGGGCCTCTACGAAACCAACCTGCGCGGCGTGAAGCTGTCGATGCAGAAGCGTGCCGGGAAGATGACCCAGCTCGAGGTGCGCGGGGGCATGGCCGGCAACAAGCAGTTCGAGGCGAGTGTGCGCCATGAGACCGGCCGGCCGCGGCTGCTGCTCGCCAAGTCGAACGACGCCGGCCAGGTGTTCAAGCTCGTCGGCTTCTATCCGCACGCTGTTGGCGGCGATATGAACCTCGAGGTCAATCTCGACGGCCAAGGCGCGGCCGAAAGGACCGGGACGCTGACCGCGAGCAGGTTCTATGTCCTGGGAGACACCGTTACGGTACAGAACCTGCCGAACCCCGAGGCCGCGCGACCGGGCGAGCGCGGGGGTGCGCGCCGCACCAATGTGGTGCGCCAGAGGTTCGAGTTCGACAGCCTGCGCGCGCCGTTCTCGATCGGCCATGGGCAGTTCGTGCTGCACAACGCGGCCATCGAAGGACCGTTGGTGAGCGCGACCATGCGCGGCAAGGTCGACTTCAGGACGCGGCTGCTGCAGGTGGGTGGAACCTTCACGCCGCTCTCCACGCTGAACAAGCTGTTTTCCGGGGTGCCGCTGTTCGGCGACATCGTCACCGGGCCGCGCCGCGAAGGCGTGTTCGCCATGACCTATGCCCTCCAGGGCGGCCTGGAGAACCCGCAGCTGGTCGTCAACCCGTTCTCGGCTATCACGCCGGGCATCACGCGCGAGCTGATGCAGATTACGCCCGACGATCCGCGGGTGGTGCCGCGTGGCAAGCCGACTGGGGGGCGCAACGATGGAGCGCCGCGCTCCTCCAGCTCGCCCGCGGCCGGGTCTGGAGGCAACGACAGCGCCACCAGCGCGGGGCCGAGTATTGGCGGCTCCTGGTCGGCGGACACCGGCCAGCCCGAGTCCAAGAAGAGATAGCTCGCCTGTCAGCTCCGCAGCGGTACTCGCGGATCGTATCCGCTCTTCGCTGTTCACTGCGTTTGCGCCCATGAAGAGATGACCGGCTTTTGATCAGCCGCACCAGAAATCATCGCTAGGATGACGACAGAGAACGGGTCCGTGCCCAGAGCGGATGCTGTGGCCGCCCGTCGCAATCCGCCTTCAGCAGAGGATCGACACCATGGCCTCCATTACCAGAACCGCCCGCGCCGAATGGCAGGGAACCGGCAAGGAAGGCAAGGGAACGCTCACCACACAAAGCGGCGTGCTTGCCACGACGCCCTACGGCTTCAACACGCGCTTCGGCGATACCAAAGGCACCAATCCCGAAGAGCTGCTCGCTGCCTCCCACGCCGGCTGCTTCTCGATGGCGCTGGCTTTTGCGCTGACCGCGGCCGGCTTCACGCCCACCAATATCTCGACGTCCGCAGCCGTGACGATCGAGTCGGACGGCCCCGGCTTCAAGATCTCGCGATCTGCACTGGCGCTCGATGCCAGCGTTCCCAACATCAGCCGTGAGCAATTCCAGAAGATCGCCGAGAGCGCCAAGGCCGGCTGTCCGGTCTCCAAGGTGCTGAATGCCGAGATCACGCTCGACTGGAAGCTCGTCTGACAGCCAGCAGCACGAGCCGGTTGAGAATAGACCTTTCGGGCAAGACCGCCGTTGTCAGCGGCTCGACTTCAGGGATCGGCAAGGCAATCGCCAAGGGCCTCGCGGCCACTGGAGCCAGCGTCGTGGTCAACGGACGCAAGCACTCGCGCGGGGTCAGCGGCCACTCTGCCATCTCGACTTGGACGAGCATCGGCTTTACGAACGGCCTGATCGGCAGATGACCGGGTGGCTTGGGGGGTATGGACGATCGCCTTCCTGACACTGCTCGTGGTTCTCCCGCTCGCCAGGAAGGTCGTCGCTGAAATCGTTGGGATCTGTCAGGTACGCAGAGGGGCTGGAAGTTCAAATGCAAAAGCGCAAGCTCGGAAGCTCGGGACTCGAGATCGCGCCGCTCATGTTCGGCGGCAATGTGCTGGGCTGGACGGCCGAGGAGGCCATGTCGTTCAGGCTGCTCGACGCCTTCGTCGGCGCCGGTCTCAATGCCATCGATACGGCGGATGTCTATTCGGTCTGGGTGCCGGGCCACAAAGGTGGCGAGTCCGAGACCGTCATCGGCAATTGGCTGAAGGCGCGCGGCGGGCGCGAGAAGGTGGTCATTGCCACCAAAGTGGGCTGGGATCGCAAGGAAACCGGCAAGGGTCTCGCCCGCGACCACATTGTCCAGAAAGCCGAGGCGTCGCTCCGGCGCCTGCAGACCGACTACATCGACCTCTACCAGTCGCACATCGACGACAGCGCGACGCCATTCGAGGAGACGCTTGCCGCCTATCAGACCCTGATCGACCAAGGCAAGGTGCGAGCGATCGGGGCTTCGAACATCGCCGCGCCGCGCCTCGCTGAGGCGCTCGGCATCAGCGCGGCGAAGAGGCTCCCACGCTACGAGACCCTGCAGCCGCACTACAACCTTTACGAGCGCGCCGACTATGAGCGCGAGCTGGAGCCGCTGGCCTTGAAGGAGAAGGTCGGCGTCATCCCATACTATGCGCTGGCGAGTGGCTTTCTGACGGGCAAGTACCGCTCGGAGGCAGACCTGAGAAAGAGCCCGCGCGGCGGCGGCGCCAAGTCCAAGCTCAATGAGCGAGGCCTGCGCATCCTCGAGGCACTGGATGAGATCTCCGCGTCGACCGGGGCCAAGCCGGCCAGCGTGGCCTTGGCGTGGCTGATGGCGCGGCCCAGCATCACAGCGCCGATCGCCAGCGCGACCAACCTCGATCAGCTGGAGGAGCTGATTGCGGCGACGCGACTGAGGCTGGATGCCGAGGCGATCAAGCAGCTCGATGCAGCAAGCGCGTAAGAACAGCACTGCGCGGCCGTGACGCGGTGCAAGTCGACCATCGCGACAGGGCTCGTCGCAGCATCTGTCGTCGCACTGTCATCACGCAGCGCAATGATGGATTGCCCATCTTCAGCATCATTCGCTGACCCGGGCACGCTGCCGGTCGCCGCGCCAGTGTGCGTATCAGCGGGACCGGCAGCATCCCGATTGGTTTCCGAACACTTCCGCGAATTGATCGTCTGTGAGGCACCCACAATTAGAAGTTCGTGCCGCTCCTTTCGAATGAGCCTGTCTTCTGAATTGTGCTGACGTACCCCACCCCGCGAGCGCGATGAGCCAACGGCCACCGTTGCTGACAAGCGCGAGCCTGGTGTAGGTCTATGGGACTGTCCGATTGTCGGGCAAAGCCACAAGAGAATGCATCGACAGAGGAAACCCCAATGAACCGCCTGAAACTGATGCTTACCCTCGCTGCGGTGGCCGCGCTCGGTCTGACGACGACCGGCACGCCGGCACACGCGCAAGCCTTCCCCAGCAAGCCCGTCACGCTGGTCGTGCCGTGGCCGGCCGGCGGCTCGACCGATCTCGCCATGCGCGCGCTGGCCGACGCCACGCAGAAGCACCTGGGTCAGCCGATCGTCATCGAGAACAAGCCGGGCGCATCGGGCACGCTAGGCCCGGCACAGGTGGCCGCCACCGCCAAGCCCGACGGCTACACGATCACGCAGATACCGATCACGGTGTTCCGCCTGCCGTTCATCACCAAGACCACCTTCGATCCGGCGAAGGACTTCACCTACATCGCCGGACTCACGGCCTACACCTTCGGCGTGGTGGTCCGCTCGGATTCACCGTGGAAGACGTTCAAGGAGCTGATCGAGCACGCCAAGGCCAACCCCGGCAAGATCAAGTACGGGTCACCGGGCAGCGGCACCAGCCTGCACATCGGCATGGAGCAGATCGCCAAGCAGACCGGCGTGAAGTGGACGCACGTTCCGTTCAAGGGCGGCGCCGAGCTCAACGCGGCGCTGCTGGGCGGCCACATCGATACCCACGCCGATTCCACGAGCTGGGCCGCTTTGGTGAATTCCGGTGACTTCCGCCTGCTCGTCACCTGGAGCCCGAACCGCACCAAGAACTGGCCCGCCGTGCCAACACTCACCGAGCAGGGCGTCAGCCTCATCATCAACTCGCCCTATGGCGTGGCGGGCCCGAAGGGCATGGACCCGAAGGTCGTCAAGGTGCTGCAGGATGCCTTCGCCAAGGGTGTGCAAGAGCCCTCCTACGCCGAGGCCTTGAAGAAGTTCGACCAGGAGCTCGCTTACCTCGACACGGCCGCCTACGAGAAACACGTGGTCGAGCAGATCGACGAGGCCAAGACGCAGGTGGAGGAGCTCGGGTTGAAGAAGAACTAGGCCTATGCGCACCGGCGAGATCCTGGCTGCCCTCTTCTGGCTGGCGATCGCGCTCGGCGTCACCTGGTCGGGCGCGGACCTGGGGCTCGGCACCCTGAATGATCCAGGCTCCGGCAGCATGATCTTCTGGGTCGGGGTGGTGATGACCGGCCTTTCGCTGGCAACGCTGATCGTTGCCCTGCGACGGCCAGCAGCAGCCGGGCTCGCCAGCCTGTGGCACGGCACGCGCTGGTGGCTGGTGCCTTACGTAGTGGTTCTGCTGGCGGTTTTCGCGTGGCTGCTGCCGGCGCTCGGCTTCTTCGCCACCACCGTGCTGCTGCTGTTCACCCTGTTCATGACGATCGATCGCCAGGGCTGGATCGCGCCGCCGCTGGGCGCCCTCCTGATCACGGCAGGTGCCTACATCGTGTTCCATCGCTGGCTCGGGACGCAGCTCCCCGCCGGTGAGGCGGAGCGCTGGCTGGGCGAGCTGCTGCCATTCATTTTCGGGCGGGGCTAGTGTGATGATCGAGAAGTCCGCTTCATCGCACTGGGCTGGGCTCGCGGGCGGACTTCTCGATCTGAATCACACTAGCATGTTGATTTTTCTAGTGTCCTTTAGATCGCGAAATTCGTTCAGAGCTCGCCGCGCAGTGGGACGAATTTCGCGATCAGGACACTAGCGATGGACCTGCTGCAGAGCCTAGCACTCGGGTTCGGCGTCGCCCTGCAGCCAATCAACCTGCTCTACTGCTTCATCGGGGTGTTCATCGGCACACTGGTGGGCGTGCTGCCAGGCATCGGCCCGGTTGCGGCCATGTCGCTGCTGTTGCCAGTGACGTTCACGGCCACGCCTGAGGCCGGCATCATCATGCTGGCCGGCATCTACTACGGCTCCATGTACGGCGGCTCTACGACTGCGATCCTGGTCAACATCCCGGGCGAAGCCGCCTCTGTGGTCACCACCCTCGACGGTCATCAGATGGCCCGCCAGGGCCGCGCGGGGCCGGCGCTCGGCATCGCCGCCATGGGCTCGTTCATCGCCGGCACGCTGGCCATCGTCGGCCTGATGCTGGTGGCGCCTACGCTGGCGCGCTTTGCCGTGAAGTTCGGGCCGGCGGAATACTTCAGCCTGATGGTGCTGGGCCTCTCCATCCTCACCTACCTGTCGCACGGCTCGCTGCTCAAGGCGCTGATCATGGCCTGCTTCGGCTTGGTGCTCGGGCTGGTCGGCCTCGACTCCATCAGCGCGGTTGCCCGCCTCACCTTCGACCGCATGGAGCTGGTCGACGGCGTCGGCCTGGTGCCGATCGTCATGGGCCTGTTCGGCATCGCCGAGATCCTCGTCAACCTCGAGCAGAAGCTCACCCGCGAGATGTTCGCGGAACGCATCAAGGGTCTGCTGCCGTCGCGCCAGGACTGGGCCGAGAGCGCGGGGCCGCTGGCGCGTGGCTCGGTGCTGGGTTTCGTCTTGGGGATCTTGCCGGGGGGCGGCGCGGTGATCTCCTCGTTCCTGTCCTACGCCCTGGAGAAGCGCGTTTCCAAGACACCTGAGAAGTTCGGCAAGGGCGCGATTGCCGGCGTCGCGGGGCCGGAAGCCGCCAACAACGCGGCAGCCGGTAGCGGATTCATTCCGCTGCTCACGCTCGGCATCCCGCCCAACGTGGTGATGGCGCTGCTGCTCGGCGCCTTCATCGTGCACAACGTGCAGCCGGGCCCGCTGCTGATGACGCAGAACCCGGGGCTGTTCTGGGGCATCGTGGCCAGCATGTACATCGGCAACCTGATGCTGCTGGTCCTCAACCTGCCGCTGATCGGGCTGTGGGTGCAGGTGCTGAAGGTGCCCTACCGCATCCTGTTCCCGCTGATCCTGCTGTTCTGCATCATCGGCGTGTACAGCATCAGCAGCGCCATCTTCGACATCTACGTGATGATCGCCTTCGGCGTGCTGGGCTACCTGATGCGCAAGTTCGGCTACGAGCCCGCGCCCTTGGTGCTGGCGTTCGTGCTCGGGCCGTTGATGGAGAATAACCTGAGGAAAGCGCTGATCCTGTCGGACGGCAGCTTCTGGATCTTCCTGGAGCGGCCGATCTCGCTCACCTGCCTGGCGATAGCGCTGGTGCTGCTGGCATCCGCAGTGCTGCCGGCCCTGCGCGCGCGGCGGGAGAAGATCGCGCTGGAGACAAATTGAATCGTAGGTTGGGTCAAGCGGAGCGCAGACCCAACGCGGCAACGTGGTAGCCCGATCGTGTTGGGTCATCCCCCGGCCTCAGCACTTCGCCGGGGTCGACCCAATCTACACCCTACACCCTTATGCTTAACACTGAACGATGGATTGTTTCACGTGAAACAAAGAGATGTTCAGTGTTAACCATGTCTCGTCACAGCGACCTTGCCGCTGCTGTCCCCTGCGTCTCTCAGTAACGCCCGCCACCGACAAACCTGACGATGCCGGCGGCAACCGCCGCCTCCTGCCCGATGAAGCCGTGCGGCGAGCTGCCTTCGCACGCCTCCACGCTCACCTCCGCGCTCTTGCTGCCCGGACCGCCGGTCACGGTGACGGTCTGCTCGCGCGCGCCGTTGGTGCGGGCGACGATGCTGCCGGCAAGGCTGGGCGGGGTGCGGATGCACTTGTCGGCGGCGTGCGCGACCACCAGCACCGGCACGCGGATCGCATCGAGGCGCACGCTGAAGACGGTCTGGGCCACCCACGGCTTGAATCCGCCAACCCGTCCCGACGTCACGGGCGAGGTGAGCACCAGTCCGTCCGGCGCGGCTGGTCCTGTCAGGCGGCTGGCGGCGTTGGCGGCCGAGATGGCGCCACGGCTGGTGCCGACCAGCCAAACCGCCGTTTTCGTCCGCGCTCGTATGGCGGCAATCACCTTGCCGATGTCCTCGGCGTGCTGCGACGATATCCGAAACCCGCCGAGGCCATCCTCACCGCGGTGGTCGGACGGCGCATCGACGAGCGCTGTTACGAAACCCGCGCGGTGAAACAGATCGCGCGACCGCACCAGCGAATTGCCCTGCAGCTTGCGGGCGCAGCCGTTCGCGTCGAGGGCCAGGTATCCGGGACCGCCGGGCAGCAGGACCAGCGCCATCTGCCCGTCCTGCGGGGCCGATGCCGGAGGCATGCCGATGCTGACGGCGGTGGTGGAACTTCCGTGGGTCTGGATGGTGACAAGCTCGCCGCAAGTCCTGCGCCGACACACCCTCTGTGGGTGCACACATGCAGAAGGCGAGCACGAGCAGCCCTCGCGCCGACCTACGCCAATGCGGCAGGCCCATTGTTGTCCCCCCTTCCCCCGAGTGCGATCATGCCTTGTCGATGGCCACCGGATTGTGCCCGAGCTGGTCGGCCGCCGGCGTGCGCGACCAGGGCCGGTGGTTGACGGCCACCACCCGCCACAGCCCCTCGCCGCCGTCGGCCGTCAGATGATCGAGCCTGGTGAGCGAGCAGTTGTCGGTGGAAAAGCCGAGCGCAGCCTGCGGTGACAGGCCGAGCGCCAGCCCCAGCGCAACGCGGATGGTGCCGCCGTGCGTGACGGCGATGATATCCTTGCCGCTATGCTCGCGGTTGAGGCGCTCGATCGCCGGTACCACGCGGCGCACGAGATCGGCAAAGCTCTCCCCGCCCGGCGGGCGCTCGTCGGCCGGCGCGAACCACAGCGCGTGCGTGCCGACTTTTCGCGCTGCATAAAAAGCTTTGCGCTCCAGCCCTTGCCACTCGCCCAGATGCTGCTCGGCCAGATCGGGAATGGGCAGCGGCGCCACATCGATAAATCGGCCGGCATCGGCGGCCGCGAGAATTGCCGCAGCGGTCTGCCGGGTGCGCGCGAGGTGGCTGGTCACCCAGACCGCGTCCCGGGGCAGCTCGCGCGCCAGGATGCGGAAAATCTCCGCATCGTTGCAATCGCAATCGAGATCGCGCTGTCCATAGATGCGACCGCCGTCTGGCACCGGCGCATGCCTGATCCACCACCATCGCGTGACGATCGACATGGTGGCTCAATCCATCGTCACGACGATCTTGCCCATGGCCTTGCGCGAAGCGAGCCGGGCGATCGCTTCGCCAGCCTTCGGGAGCGCGTAGCGCTCCGAGATCAGCGGCTTGATGGCACCCTTGGCATAGAGCTGCATCAATTCGGCGATGTTGGCGGCGTTGGCCTTGGGGTCGCGCTTGGCGAAAGCGCCCCAGAACACGCCCACCACCTGGCACGACTTGAGCAGCGCCAGGTTGAGCGGCAGCTTGGGAATGCCGGCGGGGAAGCCGACCACCAGGAAGCGGCCTTCCCAGGCGATCGAGCGCAGCGCCGCCTCCGAATAGTCGCCGCCCACCGGATCATAGATCACGTCGGCACCTTTTTCGCCGCAGGCCTGCTTGAAGATGTCGGCGAGCGCCTTGGCTCCGGCCTTGTCGAACGGGCCCGGCGGATAGACCACGCCGTCGTCGGCGCCGTGCTTCCTGATGAACGCAAGTTTGTCCGGCGAGGACACGGCTGCGATCACGCGCGCGCCATAGGCCTTGCCGAGCTCCACCGCCGACAGCCCGACCCCGCCGGCGGCACCGAGCACGAGCAGTGTCTCGCCTTTTTTCAGCTTGGCGCGGTCCTTGAGCGCGTAGATCGACGTGCCATAGGTCAGGATCAGCGCGCTTGCCTCGTCGAACGGCATGCCGGCGGGCATCGGGATGCAGCGCGCCGCCTCCACCGCCAGCTTCTCGGCCATGCCGCCGGCGATGGTCGAGCCGATGACGCGGTCGCCCATCTTGAACCCCATCACGCCTTCGCCCACCGCCTCGACGATGCCTGCCACCTCGCCGCCGGGCGCAAACGGCCTCGGCGGCTTGAACTGGTAGCGATCCTCGATGATGAGCAGGTCGGGATAGTTCACCCCGCAGGCCTTGACCGCCAGCAGCACCTCGCCGGGGCCCGGCTTCGGATCGGGCAATTCCTCCAGCACCAGCGTGTCGGGCCCGCCCGCCTGTTTGCTCAGCATCGCCTTCATCGCTTCACGTCTCCAGCCGATCATGCATACTCGGGGCTTTGAGTTACCAGAGACCCGATCCGGCGTCGATCATCGGGCAGCCACGCGCCTTGCCATCCCGTCACCGCAGGGGATAGGAATGCGAGAGGAGCCGTTGCCTACCAGCAGCACGTTTGTCCTTTCGCACTAGTGCCACCCCACGAGCAAGAGAGCCCCATGCGTGCAGTCCTGACAGCAACACTGGTCCTCGGATGCGCCGCCGGCGTGGCCCTCGCCCAGACGACGCCCGCCCCGCGGGCGCCCACCACGCCGCCGCCGTCGGCAGCCCCGGCACCCTCCGAGCCCGCCGCCAACCAGTCGCTCACGACCTGCCTCGCCATGTGGGAGGCCAGCACGCACATGAGCAAGCGCGAGTGGGCGCGGGCCTGCCAACGCGTCGACGACCGCCTGCGCAACTTGATGGTGAAGTAGAGGGGCGGGGCGCGCCCAGCAGCTCCGATCGCCCAATGGTGCGCCGCGCAGAGAATGTCTGTGCGCATGAGCCAACATCAGTTAAGCTCTTGCCGCAAATGAGCCTCGTCCCGCCCGGGGCTATCAATGTCGGGAGCTCGACCCATGACATTTCATGTGAGGAAAGACGCCAGGGGTGCGTGGCGCTGGAACCTGACCGCTGCCAACGGCAAGAAGATCGCCACCTCCGGTGAGGGCTACAAGGACAAGAAGGACTGCCTGCATGCCATCGACCTGGTGAAGAAGGCGAGCGCCGACAAAGTGGTGGAAGAGGCGCCGCACTGAGCCGGCACCGCAGGCATTCCCGACCGCGTCTGCGAGCGCGGGGCCAGAGCCCGCGGCTCAGAACTGGTAGCGCCGCAATCCGCCATCGACCGGAATGACGGCGCCTGTGATGTAGCCGGCCAACGGCGACGCAAGAAAGCACACGAGGTTGGCAACATCCTCCGGCTCGCCGTAACGCCCGACCGGGATCTCGTTGTCCGCCTGCCATTGCCGGTACTCGGGCGTGTAGTTGCGGCGGATCTGCTCCGACATGATGCGCCCCGGCGGCAGCGAGTTGACGGTGATGCCGTGCCTGCCCACCTCGCGCGACAGCCCCTTGGCCCAGGCATGCACCGCAGCCTTGGCGCAGAAGGCGCCGTTGATGCCGTCGGGCTCCGACTTGCCCGTGATGTTGAGGATGCGGCCCCACTTGCGCTCCATCATCTGATCCAACAGCCGGTGGGTGAGTTGGCGCTGGCGCGTGAAGTTGAGCGTCATGGCCTCCTGCCATTGCTCCTCGCCGGCGTCGAGCTTGAAGGGCCTGCTGCCGCCGGCATTGTTGACCAGGATGTCGACGGCGCCGAGCCCGGCGAGCGCAGCCTTGGCGATGCGATCGGCTGCGCCGTCGTTCAGCAGGTCCTCGACGATGAGTGTGGGCCGCTCCCCGCCCGCAGCAGCGATGTCGGCGGCCGTCGCCTCCAGAAGCTCCACACGCCGCGCGACGATCGCGAGTCGCACGCCCTCCCGCGCGAAAGCCAGCGCGATGCCTCGCCCGATGCCGATGCTGGCGCCGGTGACAAGCGCGGTCTTGCCGCGAAGTTGCAAGTCCATGACTGCCTCCCGATTGGTTGCGCGGTATTGTGGCCATGCGCGGCCGAAGATCAATCGTGCCTGTGCAATGCTTGGCCGCCCGAACGGATCGGCGCCAACAACAGCGGTTGAGGGAGCTCTCATGCGCGTCGTCCGTCGCACGGTCCTGCAGGTCGCAGCGGCCGCTGTCCTTGCTTTGACATCTCAATGGTCCTGGGCCCAGGACCGTTACCCGAGCCGTCCCATCACGCTGATCCTGCCCTACGCGGCGGGTGGCGGCACGGACGCGATTGCACGGGTGTTCGCCAGGGCGCTCGAGGAGAGGCTCGGCGGCACCATCGTGGTCGAGAACCGGCCGGGCGCCGGAGGCAATCTCGCCACCGATGCCGTGGCCAATGCGGCGCCCGACGGCTACACGCTGCTGATCGGCAACCAGGGGCCGATGGTGGTGAACCCGCACCTCTACAAGACCATGAAATCGGACCCCGAGCGGACGCTGGAGCCCATCACGCTCATCGCCAACGCATCGCTGGTCATCGTCGTCGGGACCGGGTTCAAGGCGCAGACGCTCGGAGAGCTCGTGGAGGAAGCCAAGAAGCGACCCGACGGGCTCACCTATGCGTCCGCCTCGCATGCTTCGGCCAGCCATCTGGCAACGCTGCTGCTGGAGCGGGCGGCCGGCATCAAGGCGCGGCATGTAGCCTATCGCGGCGCCGCGCCGGCACTCAGCGACGTGGTCGGCGGCCATGTTGATTTCATGGTCACTACCATCCCCTCGGCGACCGGGCTCATCAACGGCGGCAAACTGAGAGCGCTCGCCGTCACGGGACCTGCGCGCGCCGCCGTGCTTGCCGAGGTGCCTACGGCGGCGGAAGCCGGTGTTCCCGACTATGCAGCGTCCGCCTGGTACGGGTTGCTGGCCCCGAAAGGCTTACCCGCAGATCTCCGCGCAAGACTTGAAAAGGCGGCGAGCGAGGCCCTGCAGAGCCCCGAGCTGCAGGCGCGCATCAAGGACGATGGCGCCAGCCCTTCGGCCATGCGGGCCGAGGCGTTCCGCGCGTTCATGGCGGCCGAGCGCAAGCGCTGGGAAGAGGTGATCCGCGACGCCGGCATTACGCTCAAGGAGTAGACCGGTCTAGCTGTGCGTGCGCTTGGCACGAGGTTTCACTTCGACGGGCGTAACACCCTGGGCAGCCTCACAGCGGGCATCTGGCAGGCGCAACACCTCGCCGATCAGGACGAGGCAGGGGCCGACGACCTCCTCGGCATCCACGCGGGCTGCAATTGTCGCCACGGTGGCTGCCACGACGTGCTCGTCGGGGCGCGTTGCGTTGAAGATCGCCGTCACCGGCCGATCAGGCTCGATGCCGGCCTCGAGCAGGCGCTCCACCAAGTCGGACAGGGTGCCGAGCGGCATGTAGACCGCGGTGGTCGCCTGCGGGTCGGCGAGTGCGGCCAGATCGAGGTCTTCCGGCAGCCGGCCGCTGTGGGCGTGGCCGGTGATGAACTGCACACGCCGCGCTGTTTTCCGCTGCGTCAGCGACACCTTGAGGCCAGCAGCGGCGCCTTGCGCCGCCGTGATGCCGGGCACCACGTCGACAGGAATGCCGGCGCTTGCCAACGCCCCGATCTCCTCAGCCGCGCGGCCGAAGATCATGGGGTCGCCGGACTTCAGCCGCACCACTCGCTTGCCGGCCTTTGCGAGCCCCACCATCAAGGCATTGATGTCATCCTGCTTGCACGAGGGCGCGTAGCCGGTCTTGCCGACCAGCATGCGCTTGGCCTCGCGACGGGCAAAGTCCAGGACCTCGGGCGCAATCAGGTCATCGAACAGGATGACATCGGCAGAGCGCAGCGCGCGCAAAGCCCTGAGCGTCAGCAGCTCGGGATCGCCGGGCCCCGCGCCGACCAGCGTGACATGGCCTACCGAGGCGTGCGGGCCAGCGTCGGCGCCTGCCTCCGCCAGCAGCGTCTTGCGGTCTTGCGCCACCGGTCGGTGGTCCGGCGCGGCCAGGGCCATCGCTGTGAACCGCTCCCAGAAGCGTCGCCGCGCCACGGGTCCCAGATCGAGCCGCTTGAGATCGGCGCGCCACGTCCTGGCGGCGGTGGCCCAGCGGCCGAAACCCGACGGGATCAGCGCCTCGATGCGCGAGCGGATGGCCTGGCCGAAGATCGGCGCTGCGCCGGCAGTGGAGATGCCGACAACCAGCGGCGAGCGATTGACGATGGCACCGAACTGGAAGGTGCAGAAGGCCGGCCTGTCGATCACGTTGACCGGCACGCCCGCGGCACATGCCACGTTGAAAATGTGACGAGCCTCTGCCTCGTCCTCTGCTGCGGCCACCACGACGGCGGCCCCAACAACGCACTCCGGCGACCATGGACGCCGCTCGATCGACACGCCACCACCCGGTGGATCGGCAGCGAGCGCCTCCATCTCCGCACAGGGATCGGGATCCCGCACCTCGACGGTTGCACCCGCCGCCGAAAGCAACTCGGCCTTCCAGGCTGCCGCCTCGTTGCCGCCAACAACAAGGGCGCGCCGGCCGCCGAGCGCAAAGAACAGGGGCAATGTCGCTAGCCGGTCCATACGGCGCGGACGCTTCGGGCCGGGGCGTCTGACTGAGACGATTTCAGGCGAGGTCACGGGCCACCTCCTTGGGCGCGACCAGCCGCCTGATCTCGGGAATGCAGGAGCCGCAGTTTGTGCCGGCGCCGAGTTGACGACCGATCTTCTCCACGCTGCGGCTGCCGGCGGCGGCAGCCGCCTCGATGCGCTTGGCGCCGACCTGGAAGCACACGCAAACCACTGGGCCCTCGTCCGTGGCGCCCTCGACAGGCGTGCCGGCCAGCAGATCGCGGCGCTCGCCATGGCGGTATGGCGGCAAGCGCGAACCGCGACTTGAGCCATTCGGGCGAGGGGAGCTTCGGGTCCGCGCCGAGGAACAGAACGGCCTCCAGCCGTCCGTCCCGCAGCACGGCCGCACGATAGGTGCCGGCAGCCGGGTCCTGGAAGCTCAGCCGATCACCCTCTGGGAGCGTTGCGCGCAGCCAGTCCGCCCAGCCGTCGCGCGGCGCGTCGAGCGCGAAGTTGAGCACATGGCCGAAGGTCGCGCGGGCGTGCGCCCAGTAGGCCAGCTCGGGCGGTCGCAGCGGCCTGCGCGACAGCAGGAAACCGAAGCTGGTGACGGGATGGGGTGCGATGCGCGCCGGCGTGGCCTTGACCTCGGGCTGGCCGGAGAAGGGATCGGTCGCCGGCTGCACCAGCGCGCCGATGCGGCCCGCCGAGCTGTTCTCGGCCGACCAGTGAATCGGAACGAACAACGTGCCGGGCTGCTGGCCCCGGCTGACCAGCACACGCACGATGGCCGCGCCGTACTGCGACGTGACCCTGGCCAGCGTGCCCTGCTCCAGTCCCACGCGTCCGGCATCATCGGGATGGATCTCCACGTACGGCTCGGCGATGTGGGTGGAGAGACGGGGCGAGAGGCCCGTCCGCGTCATGGTGTGCCACTGATCGCGGATGCGCCCGGTGTTCAGCACGAACGCCTGCTCGCCCGACACAGTCGCTGCGAGCCGGGGCAGCGCAATGGCAACAAAGCGCGCCTTGCGATCCTTGGTGAAAAAGCGGCCGTCGGCAAACAGGCGCTGCGCGGGCATTGCGCCGGCGCGGCGCGGCCACTGGAAGGGCTCGAGGTGCTGGAACGCCTCCACGGTGGTTCCGGCGGCACCCGAAATATCGAAGGCGCGCTGCCCGTCGTTCTCGAAGCCCGAGAGCCGTGCGTGCTCCTCGAAGATCTCCGCCGCCGAGCTGAACGCAAACGCCTGTCCCCAGCCCAGCCTTCGCGCCACCTCGCACAGCATCCACCAGTCCGGCTGCGCGCTCCCCGGCAACGGCAGGAACGCGCGCTGGCGCGAGATGCACCGCTCGGAATTGGTCACGGTGCCGTCCTTCTCCCCCCATGCCGCCGCGGGCAGGCGGACGTGCGCGTGCTTCACCGTGTCGTTGTCGGCGACGTTCTCGGAGACGACGAGCAGCTCGAGCCTGGCAAGCCCGTCACGCATCGCATCGGCACGTGGAAGCGACACCGCCGGGTTGGTGCCCATGACCCACAGCGCCTTGATGCGCCCGTCGGCCACCGCGTCGAACATGGCGACGGCTTTCAGCCCTTCGCCGCTCACCAGGTTGGGCGCATTCCAGAAGCGGCGCACGCGGTCGCGCTCGCCTTCGGAGAACCCCATGTGCGCGGCCAGCATGTTGGCGAGCCCGCCGACCTCGCGTCCGCCCATGGCGTTGGGCTGGCCGGTGAGCGACAGCGGGCCCGAACCCGGCTTGCCGATGCGTCCCGTGGCCAGGTGGCAGTTGATGATGGCGTTGACCTTGTCGGTGCCCTGGGCCGACTGGTTGACGCCCTGGCTGTAGCAGGAGACGACGCGCGGCGTGGCCGCGAACCATCCATAGAAGGTGGCGATCGCCTGCCGGTCGACACCGGTCGCGTTGGCAACGGCATCGAGACTGGGGGCGAGCGCGCTGGCGCGCCGCAGGGCCCATGCGAAGCCGCGCGTGTGCGCCTCGATGAACGGGGCATCGATCAGCTTGCGTTCGGCCAGCCAGACGAGCAGGCCGCACCACAGGATGCCGTCGGTGCCGGGCCTGAGGCCCAAGTGCAGGTCGCTGCCCTCGCAGGTCGCTGTGCGCCGCGGATCGATGTTGACCACCCGCACGCCGCGCTCGGCCCGCGCTGTCTGAATGCGCTGATAGAGGATCGGGTGGCACCAGGCGGCGTTGGAGCCCACCAGCACCACGAGATCGGCCAATTCCAGATCGTCGTAGCACTGCGGCACGACATCGGCCCCGAAAGCCCGGCGGTGACCGGCAACCGAGGAGGCCATGCACAGCCGCGAGTTGGTGTCGACGTGCGGTGTGCCGATGAACCCCTTCGCCAGCTTGTTGGCGACGTAATAGTCCTCGGTCAGCAGCTGGCCGGAGAGATAGAAGGCGATCGCTTCGGGACCGTGCGCGGCCCGGATCGCGGCGAGCCGCGTGGCAACATGGTCGAGGGCCTTGTTCCATGTGGTCCGCGTTCCATCGACGATGGGGTGCAGCAGGCGAGTTTCCAAGCCCAGCGTCTCGCCTAGCGCCGAACCCTTCGAGCACAGCCGCCCAGCGTTGGCCGGGTGCGCGGGATCCCCCTTGATGGCCGCGCCACCTTTGCCGTCCGGGGCGGCGAGCACGCCACAGCCGACGCCGCAGTAGGGGCAGGTGGTGCGGACGGGCGCCAGTCGATGTCCCCTCTCCTCCACTCTTCATGGGGAGAGGGCTAGGGTGAGGGGCGGCACGAGGCATCGCGCGGAGCTTGTTGCCGCCCCTCACCCCGACCCTCTCCCCGCAAGCGGGGAGAGGGGGAGAGGCGCGGGGAGAGGGAGAAACTGGCGTCATCAATAGACATCCGCCTGGTAGCGGCCGGCGGCCTTCAGCTCGGCGACGAAATCCTTGGCGCCGGCCTCGCTCATCTGCCCGCCCTTGGCGGAGATTTCGATCAGCGCATTATCGACGTCCTTCGCCATGCGCTGGGCATCGCCGCACACGTAGAAATGCGCGCCGTCCTTGAGCCAGGCCCACAGCTCCGGGCCAGCCTCACGCATGCGGTCCTGCACGTAGACCTTGGCCGCGCCATCGCGCGACCAGGCCGTCGAAAGCCTGGTCAGCGTCTTGTCGGCCAGCATGCCCATGAACTCGTCGCGATAGAAGAAGTCCGTCGCTTCGTGCTGGTGGCCGAAGAACAGCCACGTCCGGCCCGTCGCCTTGGTCGCTTTGCGATGCCACAGGAACGAGCGGAAGGGCGCCACGCCAGTGCCAGGCCCCACCATGATGACGGGCGTGGCGCCGTCCTTGGGCAGCGCGAAGGCGTGAGCCTTCTGCGTGTAGACTTTGACGCGTGCGCCTGGCTTCAGCCGGTCGGCGAGGAACGTGGAGGCCACGCCCAGCCGCCGCCTGCCGCCGACGTCATAGCGCACGCCGTCTACCGTGAGATGCAGCTGGCCTGGCGTGGTGAGCGGGCAGGAGGCGATGGAGTAGAGGCGCGGCTGCAGCGGCTCCAGGCACTCGACGAACGCTTCCGGGTCAGGATGCGCCGGCGCGAACTTCTCGAGCACTGCCAGCACGTCGAGGGTCGCCGCGTCGCCGTCGGGGTCCTCGCCTTTCGCAAGCGCCTTGGCCTTCTGCCGCCGCTCGCCGCCCACCAGATAGCTCATGAGCTCGAACAGCATGTCCGGCGCGAGGCCCAGCGCGTAGTCCTCGATCAGGGCATCGCGAATGGGCTTGCCGCCGACCGGGAAATCGGGTGGCACCCGCAGGGCCGCGCGCACGGCTTCGGCAAGCGCCGGATCGTTCCTGGGGTAGATGCCGAAGCTGTCGCCTGGGTTGTACGCGAGGCCACTGGCGGAGATGTCGAACACGATGTGCCGCGTGTCCTTCTCCGAGCCCTTGCCGTTGAGGCGCGTTGCCATGCGGAAAATCGCTTCCACTGGTGCGTCGCGCGTGCCGGGCTCTGCCGCCTTCGGCTCAGCAGGCGTCAACTCGGCTTTGACCGGCGCGACCGCGGCCGGGGTCTCCTCCAGAAGCCGCTTGAGCATGCGGCTCGTGTCCTTGCCGCCGGGCACGCACAGATTCAGCTTGGGTTCCCTGCCCTCGGCGATGGCCTTGGAATAGGTCTCGCACAGGTAGCCGCACTGGCCGCAGTCCTGCTGCGCCATGGCGGCGAACAGCTTGCGCGGCAGCGGCTTGCCCTCCGCCAGCTGCATGCGCTCGGCCAGGGGCATCGCCGCATCGTGCCAGGGCGCGCCATCGTCCTCGGCGAGGGCCTTTGCCGCGGCGTCCGGCATCGCACCGTCGAGGGCCGCGGCACCGGCCTTGGCATCGAGCGACAGTAGCCCGGCGAAGAAACCGTTGAGCCACGCGCGCTGCTCCGGCGAGAAGGGTGCGCCTTCCGGGATCATGGACTGGGCGGGTGCCGCTCGCGCGACCTCTCCCCTCTCCCCTCTTCGTGGGGAGGGGTTAGGGTGAGGGGCGGAACCCGCAGACGCTGGATGTTCTGCAGCTGCCCCCCACCCCGACCCTCTCCCCGCAAGCGGGGAGAGGACGCTGAGCGAAGGAGCGCGCAAGTGTCTGAATCGTCATGCTGCGGCCTCCCACTGCCACCGCCCTCGACCATGGCTTTGAGCGCGCCTGTTTCGTGCCGGCGCGCGAAGGCGAGGAACGTCTCTTTGTCGTCGCTGCGGCGCTCGAGATACGCCTTGAGAATGCGCTCCACCAGCTGCGGGCAGTCCTCGACCTTCACGTCGCGATAGAGCTCGCGCGCGATCGCCGCATCCGGCCCGAAGCCGCCGCCGACATAGACGTGAAAGCCCTCGACCGTGTCCTCGCCTGCCGCGTCGATCGGTACTCGGCACGCCAGCATGCCGATGTCACCGATGTAATGCTGCGCACAGGAATGAGGGCAGCCCGTCAGGTGGATGTTGATGGGGGTGTCGAGCGCGACGCGCGGCTCCACCCACTCGGCGATCGCAGTCGCTGTGCCCTTGGTGTTGGAGAGGGCGAACTTGCAGCCCGTGTTGCCGGTGCAGGCGATGAGGCCGGCGCGGATGCTCGTGGCCTTGGAGGTGAGCCCGATCTCCTGCAGGCACCTTTCGACAAGCTCGGCATTGTCCTGCGCGATGCCGGAGATCAGCAGGTTCTGCCACACGGTCAGCCGGATATCGCCGTCGCCCAGCTCGCGCGCAATTCTGGCGAGTCCGCGCATCTGCTCAGCCGTCATCTTGCCGACAGGGAGCACCACGCCGGCCCACACCTTGCCGGGCCGGCTCTCCGCATGCATGCCCACATGCGCCTGCCGGTCCTGCCGGTTCGGCGCCGAAACCTTGTCTGCAGGCAACCGCACCAGCAGACGGCCAAGCTTGGCCTCGACCTCGACCAGGAACTTGTCGAGCCCCCAGGCGTCGAGCACGTACTTGAGCCGCGCCTTCTTGCGGTCGGTGCGGTCGCCGTGGTCGATGAACACGCGCACGATGGCGTCGGCCACGGCCACCGCCTCGTCCGCCTTCACGTAGACATTGCCGAACTTGGCGAAGTCCTCGTGTCCTGTGATGCCGCCGATGCCGAGCCGGAACCAGACGCCGGGATCGACTCCGGCCCCTTCGGCGACCGTCACCGCCGTGAAGGCGATGTCGTTGGTGTCCTCCAGTACGGGAATGGCACCGCCGCCGTCGAAGCCGACGTTGAACTTGCGCGGCAGGCCGTAAAGCGAGCGATCGTTGAGGATGTGGTAGTGCCAGGCCCGGGCGTAGGGACGGGTGTCGATCAGCTCCCGAGGATCGATGCCGGCCGTGGGTGAGCCGGTGACGTTGCGGATGTTGTCGGCACCCGTCCCCTTGGTGGAAATGCCGAGGCTGGTCAAGCCCTCGATGAGGGCCACAGCGCCATCTGGCATCACATCGCGGATCTGCAGGTTGGCTCGCGTCGTGACGTGGGCATAGCCGCCGCCGTAGCGCTCAGCGAGGTCGGCAACGCCGGCGAGCTGCCAATAGGAGAGGATGCCGTTGGGAATGCGCAGCCGGCACATGTAGGAGTTCTGCGTCGGCGCGAGGTAGAACAGGCCGTGGAATCGCCAGCGGAAGTTGTCGATGCCCTTCGGGAACTGGCCCTTGGCGCTCTCGCTTTTGAACCGCGCGTAGGCATCGAAGGGATGCTCCTCGCGCTTGGCCTTCTCCTCGTTGGAGAGCTTCTTGCCGGCGGCCTCGAAGCGGGCCATGGCGGCCAGGTGATCCTTGTCAGGGCCCGAGGGTTGCGCGGGCCCGCCCTCCGCGCCCAGGGGCTTAAGGCCTTGCGATGCACGGCGCGCCTGCACACCGGCGACGAAGCCTTCCAGGTAGCGGCGCTGCTCGTCGGTGAAGTCCTGCGCGCTCATGGCTCACGCCGCCTCCGCATGGGCCTTCCCGAAGGCAAGCGCGGCGCGCAGCGGCGTGATGGGCGCGCCGCGGCGCACGAGGTCGCGGTACCACAGCGCGTCGGCGGTGTCGCCAAACAGCACGACGCCGGCCAGGCGGTTGTCGCGGATCACCAGCTTGCGGTAGCTGGCGGCCCCTTCGTCTTCCAGCCGGATGGTTTCGGCGCCCTCGCCTTCGAAATCTCCCATGGAGAAGACGGGCACGCCCGACACTTTGAGGCTGGCTGCCGCCACCGAACCCTCATAGCGTGCCGGCATGCCTGCAAGATAGCGCGCCAGGACCTTGGCCTGCTCGTAGACCGGCTCCACCACGCCGTAGCAGGCGCCACGGTGCTCGGCGCATTCGCCGATGGCATAGACCCCGGGCCAGTTGGTCTCGAGCTTGTCGTCGACCTTGATGCCGCGGCCGATCTCGACCCCGCCGCTCTCAGCAAGCGCCGTCTCAGGCCTGATGCCGGCTGCCATGACGACCAGGTCGGCTGCGATAGCGCGGCCGTCCTTCAAGGCCACGTGCTCGACCTTGCCATTGCCTTGGATCGAAGCGGTCTGCGCTTCCAGGATGACCTCGACGCCCTTGCTCTCCACGGCGGTCTTCAGCAGGGCCGCGGCGCGGACGTCGAGCTGACGCTCCATCAGGCGCGGCATGATGTGGACGAGGGTTACCGCGACGCCGCACTTGGCAAGCCCGCATGCCGCCTCCACGCCGAGCAACCCGCCGCCGATCACGACGGCACGCGATCCAGGCTCAGCGCGCCGCAGCACGTCCACGTCGTCGAGATCGCGGAAGGTGAGGACGCCGGGGAGCATATGGCCGGGCACCGGCAGCCGGATGGCTCGGGAACCCGTCGCCAGCACGAGCCGGTCGTAGCGGTACCGCCCACCGCTCGCCAGCACCGCCTCATGCCGCGCCGGCCGCAGAGCGGAAACCTCAACGCCGGCAAGCAGCACAATGCCCTTCTCGGCAAACCACCCAGCTGGCCGCAGGCCGATGTCGGCCTCCTGCGCCTCGCCCGCAAGCAGGCTCGACAGCAGCACCCTGTTATAGGGGGGATGCGTCTCCTTGCTCGCCAGGACGATCTCGTACCGGCCTGGGCAATGCTCGACGAGCTCCTCGACCAGCTTGAGGCTCGCCATCCCGCCGCCGACGACCAGCAGGCGCTCGGGCCGCCGCCCCTCCAGGCGCAACGGGACCATAGGCGCTACTCCGCCGTTCGTAGGTTGGGTCGAGCGACAGCGATGACCCAACACCGCCGCAAATGGAAATGCGTTGGGTCTGCCCCCGGCCTCGCGCCGGGGTTGACCCAATCTACGCGCGGTCGCATCGCCCTACTCCGCGGCTTGCAGCGCCGGCGCCTTGTGGCGCGCGTAGAGGAACTCGATCACGCGCTGCCGGCATCTGATGTAGGTGGCGTCAGCCACCAGCTCGAGACGCTTGCGCGGCCGCGCCATAGGCACGGTCAGCACTTCGCCGATGCGGGCCGCCGGACCGTTCGTCATCATGACGATGCGATCGGACAACAGCACGGCCTCGTCCACGTCGTGCGTAATCATGAGCACGGTGTTCTCGAGCTGGGCGTGGATCGCCATCACCGAGTCCTGCAGGTGCGCGCGAGTGAGTGCGTCGAGCGCACCGAACGGCTCGTCCAGCAGCAGCACCTTGGGCTCCATCGCAAGAGCCCGAGCGAGGCCCACGCGCTGCTTCATGCCGCCCGAGATCTCCATCGGCCGCTTGTCCTTGGCGTGGGCCATCTGCACCAGCTCGAGGTTGTGCATGGTCCAGGCGTGGCGCTCCTTGCGTGACTTGCTGCCCGAGAAGACTTTGTCCACGGCGAGGCGCACGTTGTCGTAGACGGTGAGCCAGGGCAGCAGCGAGTGATTCTGGAACACGACCGCACGATCGGGACCGGGGTCGTTCACCTCCTTGTTCTCCAGCAGCACGGCGCCCGTCGTCACCGGCGTGAGGCCGGCGACGATGTTGAGCAGGGTGGACTTGCCGCAGCCCGAGTGGCCGATGATGGAAACATATTCACCCCTCTCGATGGCGACCGTGATGTCGGCCAGCACCTCGGTCTCCTGGGCGCCGCGAGTGAAGGTTTTGTCGACGTGGTCGATCTTGAGGTAGGACATCAGGCGGCTCCCTCAGTTGGCTGCGGTGCCGCGGGTGACAACGGTGGCCGTGAGCGCGACAAGCCGGTCGAGCACGAAACCGACGCCGCCGATGTAGACCAGCGCCACCACGATGTCGGGGATGCGCGAGGAGTTCCACGCGTCCCAGATGAAGAAGCCGATGCCGACGCCGCCGGTCAGCATCTCGGCCGCCACGATGGCGAGCCACGACAGGCCGATGCCGATCCTGAGCCCCGTGAAGATGTACGGCGCCGCCGACGGGACCATGATCTTGGTGAAGAACTCGAGCGGGTTGAGGCGCAGCACCAAGGCGACGTTGCGGTAGTCCTGCGGGATGTTGCGGATGCCGACCGCCGTGTTGATGATGATCGGCCACACCGAGGTGATGAATATCACGAAGATCGCCGACGGCTGGCTGTCGCGAAACGCGGCGAGCGAGATGGGCAGCCAGGCCAGCGGCGAGATCGTGCGCAGCACCTGGAAGATCGGGTCGAGCCCGCGCATGGCCCACACCGACTGGCCGATGATGGTGCCGAGCATGATGCCGATGACACCGGCCAATCCGTAGCCGATGGCAACGCGCTGCAGGGAAGTGAGCACGCGCCAGCCGAGCCCGATGTCTTGCGGTCCGGCGATGAAGAACGGATCGACAATCAGGTCGTACGCCTGCGTCCAGATCAGCGTCGGAGCAGGCAGCGTCGCGCCCGGCCGGTTGCACAGCAGCTCCCATACGATCAGCAACAGCGAGAGCATCACCAACGGCGGCAGGATGCTGGCGGAAATTGACGACAAGCGCGGCAGGACGCGCGCTCTGACATAGCCGGGCTTGCGCGGCTTCAACCGAACTACGTCGGCTCCGGCGCTGCGCACCGGAATTGCCGTCGCAGTCTCGGGCTTGAGCATGGGCATGTTCATGCGCGTTTTCTCCGCGGAGAGAGGGGCGCCGGCCACGGGCTGGCGGCCGGCAGCTAGGGTCAGACCACGGCTCGCTTGATCGACAGCGACTTCAGGTAGGCCATGTGATCGTCCGGATCGAACACCTTGCCGTCGAAGAAGGTTTCCTTGCCGCGCGAGGGCGAGGCCGGAATATCCGAGGCCGCCACCGACAGCGACTTTGCCGCCTCGCGCCAGAGGTCCTCGCGGTTGACCTTGTCGACCAGAGCCTTGACGTCCGTCGTCGGCTCGAATTTGCCCCAGCGGATGTCCTCCGTGACGAACCACCGGTCGTGGCTCTTGAACGGATAGGAGGCGTGCTCGCTCCAGAACTTCATGTACTGCTTGGTGCCCGTTGCGACGCGGCCATGGCCGTAGTTGATGTCGCCCTTCAGCCGGCCGATGATGTCCGGCACGGGCACGTTGAACCACTGGCGCTTGCCGACGATCTCCGCCAGCTCCGGCTTGTTTTCCATTTTTTCGCACCACTGCTGGGCCTCCATCACGGCCATCAGCAGCGCCCGGGTAGCGTTGGGATGCTTGTCCACCCACTCGGCGCGCAGGCCGAGGGCCTTTTCCGGGTGCTTGAACCAGATTTCGCCCGTGGTGCAGGCGGTGAAGCCGATGTTCTGGTTGACCAGCTGCTCGTTCCACGGCTCGCCCACGCAGAAGGCGTCCATGTTGCCGACCTTCATGTTCGCCACCATCTGCGGCGGCGGCACCACGATGGTCGAGATGTCCCTGTCCGGATCGATGCCGCCGGCGGCCAGCCAATAGCGAATCCATAGGTCGTGCGTGCCTCCAGGGAATGTCATGGCGACCTTCACCTCCTTGCCCTCGCCCTTCTTCTTCTCGAAGGCCGCCTTGAGCGGGGAGGCATCGGTGGTGACTTTGAGGTCCTTGTATTCGTTGGCGACCGACACGGCCTGGGCGTCGAGATTGAGCCTCGCCAGCAAGTACATGGGCGTCGGCACGTTGTTCTGCGTCACCTTGCCGGTCGAGATCAGGTAGGGCATCGGCGAGAGGATGTGCGCGCCATCGATGCCGTTCTTCTCAGAGCCCAGCACGATATTGTCGCGGGTGGCACCCCAAGAGGCCTGCTTGGCAACGTCGACGTCGGGCATGCCGTGCTTGGCAAAAAAGCCCTTCTCCTTCGCAATCACCAGCGCCGAGGCGTCGATCAGGGCGATGTAGCCGAGGATCGCCTTCTTCACCTCAGGCCCTGCGCCTTGCGCGAAGGCGCCCGCCGGAAACGCCGCTTTGGCGGCGGTCATCAGCGCTGCAGTCGCGGCGGTGGCAGACGCCGACTTCATGAGATCGCGCCGGCTGATCCCCGCCTGCTTCGTCCGTGCTTTGATCATCTTGCTCATTGCGATTGTCATCCTCTCGTCGTTCGGATGGCCCGTTGGCACGCCCCTGCGCGCCTGCCCCCTGCCAACAAAAAAGCCGCACCCCGAGGCCCGCTGAAGCGAGTCCTCCCCAGGTGAGCGGCGTTGCTTACCGGTCGTTCGTTTGACCGCTTGGTGTCGGCGTTGGCACCAGCTTTGCGTTTGGCCTATCAAGCTTCGTGCCAACCACGAAGCGGTAGATAACTGTCTCTCTATTTCAATGGGTTGTACGGAATCCAGGACTTGGCAGCTGCGCGTACCGGACCGCTCGATCTGCCCAACGCATCCGCATTCTGCGGAAACTTTGTGCAGTGCAGCAGCGGTGCTTGTATCGGCTAGGCTCGACGTTGGGCGGGCCAATCCGCGAGATATTTGCCGATGTCCTGCGAGTCGAAGGACGGGCCCGTGAAGGCACCGATGCCATCCGCCGGCTCGCCGGCAACGAGGCTACCGTCAGCGCCGAGCGCAGCGTCGTAGAGGTCCGGCCGGAAAACATCCTGGGTTGCCGCGAGCAGATCGGGCGACATCGGGGCCTGCCGCCACCTCACCATCTGCGCGTAGGTCCATGCAGCCTGCACCGGATCCGGGCGGCTCGCACCTTGCCGTCCGATGAGCAGGTAGCGCTCGCTTGCCCGCACATCACCGTTGGGCGCCATCTTCAAGCGGCCTTCCAGAGTGCGGCGGAGGACTTCGGCAGGGACGCCCACGCGAGCCGGTGCGGCGAGGAGAGACGCCACCTCGTCCCGGTTTCCCGGATCGGCAATGAACAACGCGGCTTTTTCGTGCGCCCGCACCAGCCGCGTCAGGACGTCGGGATGCTCGCGTGCCCACTCGCGGCGGACGGCAAGCACTTTCTCCGCCATCCGGGCAACGATCTCCGAGCCGAAGTGCAGAATGCGCCCCACACCTAAGTCCACCGCCACGGAGTTCCACGGTGCGCCGACACAAAAGCCGTCCACGTGGCCGTTGGCAAGGCTCTCCACCATGTACGGCGGCGGCAGCACAACGAGCCGAACTTCATCGTCGGGATCGACACCGCCCGCAGCCATCCAGAAGCGCAGCTGGTAGTTGTGGTTGGAGAAGGGAAAGGTCATGCCCATGGTCAAGGGATCGGCACTCTTCGCCCTGCGCTTCGCCACGACGCTGGCAAACGCGCGCGCGGACACCGCAGGGAGTGCGAGATCGCCATCGGCAGCCTCGGCTATTTCGGCCCAAAGGGCCGGCGAAACCGTAATGGCGTTGCCGTTGAGGGCCAGGTTGAACGGCGCAATGATCGGCACCTTGACGTGACCGAACCCAAGGCTCGAGGCGACGGCAACAGGCGCCAGCAGATGCGCCGCGTCGAACAGGCCGAGGTTGAGCTTGTCGCGCACGTTCGACCAAGACACCTCGCGCACGAGGTCCACCTCGAGCCCTTCCCGGGCGGCGAACCCCTTGTCGACGGCGACGATGAGCGCTGCGGCATCCGCCAGCGGAATGAACCCGATGGTCAGTCTCGTCCTATCCTTCATTTGAGCAGCTCCGCGGCCGTGATCACGGCCTGCGCCACGTCGGCGATCTTGCGTTTCTCGTTCATCGCCGTCTTGCGCAGCAGGGCATAGGCCTGCTCTTCCGACAGCCCCTTGGCTTGCATCAGGATGCCCTTGGCCCGGTCGATGACCTTGCGGGCCTCGAGCGCATTCTTGGTGCGGTCGAGCTCGTCCTGCAGACGCGCAACCGCGTTGAAGCGTGAGATGCACAGCTCGAGAATGTCCTTCACGCGCTCTTTTCTGAGCCCGCCGACGATGTAGGCGGACACGCCGGCATCGACTGCCGCTTCCGTGGTGCCCCGGTCGGACTGGTCGACGAACATCGCGATCGGGCGGCGTACGATGCGCGACACCTGGAACATCTGCTCCAGCACATCGCGGCTCGGATTCTCGAGGTCGATCAGGATGACATCGGGATCGATGCGATACACTTGATCGAGCAGTCCCACAGTGGTCTCGATGCGCACGATGTTGAGGAAGCCGGCCTCCCGCAATCCAGCTTCCAGAATGGCGCGCCGGATCGGATCCTCGTCGATCAGAAGAATCTTCAGCGCGGCGTCTGGGGTCGGACTATCCAAGGGGCCCGCAATCGGTGCGATCTATTGTGCAGCGCACATAGCTATGCCGCAGCCGCAGCAAAAAGCGCAATCGAAACATCGGCCAATCCCTAGGCCGCTGGTAAATACGTGGGGACCAGCGCTTTATGCGCAACTTTGCCAGTGTCCTCTCAGGAGCAAACCGGGATGCAGGAACTGATCGAGAAGGCCGAACACATCGCCGAGCAGCTCAAACAGCACCGCGAAACCATTGCGGTTGCAGAGTCTTCCACTGGCGGTCTCATCTCGGCATCGCTGCTCGCAGTACCCGGCGCATCGACCTACTTTCTCGGTGGCGCAGTGGTGTACACGCGCCAAGCCCGGCGCAGCTTGATGTCGATACCGGACGCAGCGATGTCCGGCATCCGCTCGGCGAGTGAGCCCTATGCGCTGCTGCTGGCGGACACGATTCGTGAGCAACACGGCTCGACATGGGGTCTGTCGGAGACTGGAGCGGCGGGCCCTACCGGCAACCGCTACGGCGACCCTGCCGGGCATGCCTGCATCGCGATCGCCGGACCATCGCAGAGCGCTCTCACGATAAGAACCGGAAGCTCGGACCGTCAGGCCAATATGCACGCCTTCGCAGCAGCGGCAATGGACGCCTTGCTGAAGATCCTCAAGGGCCAGCGCCCTCACCCGCCTGCAAGCCGATGAAGCGGTCGAGCGTCGCCGCATCGGTCGACAGCCTCGCCGAGGGCGCGCGATGCACGATCGCCCCTCGCTCCATGATGATCGCCTCGCTGGTGAGCGAAAGGGCAAGCTCGGCATGCTGCTCGATCAGGATGACGGCCGTACCCTCCTCAACGAGCATGCGCCGGATGGCGGCTGAGAGCTCCTCGACAATGATCGGCGCCAGGCCTTCGAGCGGCTCGTCCAGCAGCAGCAGCGCCGGGTTGGTCATCAGTGCACGCGCAATGGCCAGCATCTGCTGCTCGCCGCCCGACAGCTGATTGCCCATGTTGCTCCGGCGCTCGGCCAGCCGAGGGAACAGCGCGTAGACCGAGGGCAAATCCCAGCGCCCAGGCCGCGACGCCACGGTCAGGTTCTCTTCCAGCGTCAGCGATGGGAAGATCTCGCGCTCCTGCGCCACCCATCCAAGTCCCAGTCTGGCGCGCCGGTTCGGCGAGACCCCCGTGATCTCTGCTCCGCGCCACGCCACCTTGCCACGCATCACCTGCGTGAAGCCCATGATGGTGAGTAGCAGGGTCGACTTGCCCACACCGTTGCGACCCAGCACCGCGAGGCTGCCGTGCTCCGGGATCTGGAGCGAGATGTCCTCCAGAACAACGGCGTCGCCGTAGCCGGCCCGCACACCTTCGAGCGCAAGCAATGCCTCAGCCATGACGCGCCCGACCCAGATAGACCTCGCGCACGCGGGCATCGGCCGCTATTGCCTGCGGTGTCCCCTCGACGAGAATGCTCCCCGCCACCATGACGATGATGCGGCTAGCGAACTTGAACACGAGGTTCATGTCATGCTCGATGAACAGCACCGTGATGTCGTGGGAGAGGCCGGCAATCGCGGCGAACAGCTCCGCGCTCTCGTCGCGGGGCACGCCGGCTGCCGGCTCGTCGAGCAGCAAGACCCTGGGCCGCGTCGCCAGTGCCAGCGCGATCTCGAGCAGCCGCTGCTGGCCGTACGGGAGCTCGCGCGTCAGCCGGTAGCAGTCGCCGCCTGGCATGAGCGAGACGAGGATGGCATGCGCCTCGTCCACCGCTTCCTTGTAGGCGGGCAGCTGCCTCCAGAAATTGCGTGCCGCCCCGCGCCGCTCGCACACCGCCAGTGTCACGGCTTCGAGCGCATTGAGGTGGGGGAAAAGCGTGTTGATCTGGAATGTGCGTACCAGCCCGCGCCCGACGCGCTGATGCGGCTTGAGGCCGGTGATGTCCTGATCGGCAAGGTGGATGCGTCCGGCGTCTGGCCGTAGCATGCCGGTGATCAGGTTGATCAGCGTCGTCTTGCCCGCTCCATTGGGGCCGATCAACGCGTAGCGGGCGCCTTGCGGAATGGCGATATTGATGTCCTTGGCGACGACGAGCGACCCGAAGCTCTTGTCCAAACCCTGCGTGGACAGAGCAGGAGCCGATTGGGAGGGTGGACCTGGCGTGCTCACGGCGCCCTGCCTCGCCACGACGCCGTCAACTGCGCGAGCCCGCCGAGGACCCCGTTGGGCAGCAGCATCACCACGGCCACCAGCAGCAGTCCGATCCAGAAGTACCACAATTGCGGATTGATCCCGGAGAACTGGTCGCGCGCGACCATGAAGATGATGGCGCCGACGAGGCCGCCGTAAAGCCGCCCGGTGCCGCCGAGGATGAGGATCACGAGCACGTCGGCGGAGCGCTGAAACTCCAGGACACCCAGCGAGACGGTGCTGGTCGTCTGCGCGAGCACGGCACCGGCGATGCCGGCAATCGCCGCCGAGATGGTGTAGACCTTGCGGATGTGGGCAGCGCTCGGGGCGCCAATGGCGGGCATGCGGATCGGATTCTCGCGAATGCCGCGCAAGGACAGACCGAACGGCGAATTCACCAGCCGCCGCGTGAACAGGAACACGACGAACAGCACGACCAGCGAATACCCATAGGCCGTATACCCGTAGAGATCGAATTTGAAAGTGCCGAGCAGCGGAGCAATGCGCACCCCCTGAAGTCCGTCGGAGCCACCGGTCAGCCAGCTCGCCTGGTTTGCAGCTTCGTGCAGCAGCAGCCCCAGGCCCATGGTGATCATGATGAGCGCCAGGTGCCTGAAGTGGGCGATGATAAAGCTCATCGCATAACCTACGATGCCAGCGACGGCTGGTCCGGCAACGAGGCCGATAAGTGGGTCGCCCCAGCCGACCGTGGAAAGGATGCCGGCCGTGTAGGCGCCGAGCCCGAAAAACGCGGCATGACCGAGCGACACGATGCCCGCGTAGCCGAGGATCAGGTCCAGCGACAACGCGAACAGCGCGGTGATGGCAATCTGGCTCGCCAGGACAAGGTGGTTCGGGAACAGGAGGAATGGAAGGAGCGTGGCCGCCCAGAAAGCGAATTCGATCGGCTGCCACCTGCCCTGAGCCTTTAGATAAAGGTGCGCATCCGCAACCGCAGCAGGCGTGGCCACCATGGACTAGCGCCTCCCGAACAGGCCCGTCGGCCGCCAGATCAGCAGGGCGACCATGACCAGGTAGATGAGAAAGGCGCCAAGCTCGGGAAAGTAGTACTTGCCGAAAATGTCGCTGATGCCGAGGAGAGCAGCGGCGGCAAACGATCCTCCGATGGAACCGAGCCCACCCACGGAGACCACGATCAGGACATAGACGAGATAGGCAAGGGCGAAGGAGTGATCGAGCCCGACGATCTCGATGGCGAGCGCGCCGCCGAGGCCGGCAAGCCCGCTGCCGAGCGCAAAGGTAATGGCGAACGCGCCTTCGACATTGATGCCGAGACCGCGCGCCATGCGCTGATTGTCGACTGCCGCGCGCACGCGGGCGCCGAAGCGCGTGTACTCGAGGGTCGCCACCAGGACGAGCGTGATCGCAAGGCCTGTGCCGATCAGGAACAATCGATAGGTGCCGAGGCTGAGGCCCATGAACGGGATGGAGCCGCGCAGGTAGGATGGCGTCTGCACCGGCTGCTGGGTCGTTCCGTAGAAATACGCCGCAACCGCCACCGACATGAAGGCAATGCCGATGGTGAGCAGAACCTGATCGAGCTCGCCCGCCCGATACAAGCGGCGGTACAGCGTTCGCTCGAGGACCACGCTTGCCGCGGCGGCCGCGAGGAACGCGATGGGCAGCGCTGCCAGGAACGGCCAACCGAAGCTGTTCACCAAAGACACGGTGACGTAGCCGCCCAGCATGGCGAAGGCACAGTGCGCCAGGTTGATGAAATTCATCATACCCAGCGTCACCGACAGGCCTACCGACAGCAGGAACAGCAGCATCCCGAACGCGAAACCGTCGAACAGGACGCCGAAGAAGGGTCCAAGAGTCACAGACCGCCCTCACCAATCGATCGTGAGCGAACCGGCCTTATTTCTTGCCCGCCGATCCCGGGTCCTTGACGTTCTCGACCTTGTCGAACACGACGTTGCGCAGGTCGTTCCCGACCTTCTGCACCCGGCGGATATAGATGGTCTGCACGATATCGCGGGTTTCGGGATCGATCTGGAAGGGCCCGCGTGGGCTTTCGAATTTCAATCCCTTGGCGGCGTTGACGAGGGCCTCGGCGTCGGTGTTGCCGCCGGTCTTCTTCAATGCTTCGTACATGACGTGCATGCCGTCGTAGCCGCCGACCGCGCCGAAGTCCGGATTGCGCTTGAACTCGGCGTTGTAGGCCGCCACGAACTCCTTGTTCAGCTTGGAGTTGTCATTGAAATCGTAGTGCCAGGCGGTGATGATGCCGAGAGCCGCATCGCCCATGCCCTTCAGTGAGGCCTCGTCCCCGACTTCGCCCGTCCCAATGATCTTGATCTTGTTGGGGTCGACGCCGCGCTCAGCGAACGCCTTGCCGAGAGCCGCAGGTTGCGCGCCGGCGGGTATGAAGATGAAGATCGATTCCGGGTTCAAGTCCTTCGCGCGCTGCACGAAGGCGGAAAAGTCCGGGTTGGCCACCGGCATGCGCACCGACCCGACGATCTCGCCGCCGGCCTTCTTGAAGGCATCGTGGAACGACGCCTCGGCGTCCTTGCCCGGCGCGAAATCCGACACCATCGTGTAAGCCTTGCGGATACCGCTCTTGTACGCCCAGGCCCCCGCGGTTCCGCCAACCGAGGGAAGGGTCATCGAGGTGCGCACGGAATAGGGCGACATGGTGATGATCACCGTGGTCGCCGCATTCATGATCACCATGAACTTCTTGCCCTCGGTCGCAACCTTGGAGACGGCGATCGCGTTGGGCGAGAGCGTGAAGCCGGCGAGGATGTCGACGTTGTCGCGCGTGACGAGTTCCTGCGCCAGCCGCGTGGCGACGTCCGGCGCAACGCCGCCGGTGTCCTTGCGTATGATCTCGATCTTCTTGCCGGCAACGGTATCGCCCTTCTGCTTCATGTAGAGCTTGATGCCGTTGTCCATTTGCGTTGCAAGGTCGGCGAACTGGCCGGAGTAGGGCATGATCACCCCGACCTTGACCGTCCCTTGGGCATGGGCAGCTGCGGCAGTGATCGCGGCTATCGCGAGGCTGCCCAATCCGGCAAGTAGCTTGTGCATCGGAATCCTCCCTGCGTGCTTGGAACCTTGATGGTCCGTTGCGGCCGACCGTAATGAGGCGCCCCCTCGAGGTCAAATTGGGGGGTACGCTATGCGGTCGCCGCTGGCTCACTGCGGCACGAATGTCTTCCCTGTCAGCTTTTCGATGTTTTTGAAGTAGATCTTGTCGCGATCGGCCTTGGAGATGTCGAGGCCGTCGATGATCTTGATCGTTTCACGGATATATTGTGTTCCCCCTTCCGGATCGAACGGGCAGTCGGAGGCAAACACGACGCGGTCCATGCCATAGAATTCGAGCCCGCAAACAGTGGCGGCGCGCGATCCGAACACCGCCGTGTCGGCATAGAAGTCCTGCTTGAAGTAGTCGAACGGCCGTTTCTTGAGGCTCTTCGCCAGCGCAAAATAGTCCTCGTCAGTGGTACGCTTCCCAAGCTGGTCCCAGCCCGGCCCAACGCGACCTTCGAAATAGGGCACCATGCCCCCCAGGTGGTGCGTGATGATCTTCAGGTTGGGATACTTGTCGAGCGTCTTGGAGAACACCAGCCGGGCCTGGGCGACGCTCGTCTCGAAGGGCCAGCCGAAGGTCCACCAGATCTCGTAGAGCGATTTCTTCTCGTCCATATAGTCGGGGTGGTTGGCGCCCCGCTCCGGGTGCAACCAGATCGGCAGTCCGAGCCTGTTCATGGCCGCGAAGAACGGCTCATACTCGGGCCGGTCGAGCGGCTTGTCGCCCACGTTGGTGAAGATCTGCACCCCGACCGCCCCAAGCTGCCCGATGGCTCGCTCGACCTCCGCGACGCCGGCATCGGGAGCTGAAAGCGGTGCCTGGGCGATGAACGCAGGGAAGCGCTCGGGATGCTTGGCGACCAGCTCGGCCAAGCCATCGTTGCCGATCTGTGCGAGCTCGAGCGCAACGTCGGGGCGGCCCTTGCTGACGGTTTCCAGCGTCGGCGCCGGCAGCGAAATGATCTGCGCATAGTCCGGGAACTGGTCGATCAGGCGAAAGCGGGTGTCGAGGTCGTAGATCGACTTCACCGCGCGGGCGCGCCGGAACATGTCCTTGAGGTCGCTGCCAACCTCTTCCATCTTCGTGTAGTACTTCGCCGGATAGAAGTGGTTGTAGGCGTCGATGCGCATTTGGGGTGCCTCCCGAATGGTTTGGTGCGCAGTCTAATCGATTTTGCTCTCGTCGCGATACATGACTTTGTGGCGCTCCTCGCGCACCCACGCATCGATCTGATCGAGTGACATGTAGTTCGCCATGTCGAAGCGCTCCCAGTGCATGATCTGGGGCAGCGTCTTCTTCCAGCGCTTGTAGGGCGGCTTGGCGGGGACGCCGAACAGCATGATGTCGATGACGGCGAGATCATCGGGGATGCCGAGGAGGGGTTTCAGCGCTTTCTGCGCCGCCTCCTGGCCGATGGCCGTCACCCACCACACCTGATAGCCGAGGGCGGCCGCGGCCAGGTGTGCCGACATGGTGGCGGCGGCGACGCTCTGGAGCAGGATGCGCTCGGCGTTCTGCTGGTACTGCTTGTCGAGATCGGAGCCGTCGAGCAGCACGGGAAACGCGCGCATGAAGCGGAAGTCCGCCACCACGACGATGAAACCAGGCGCAGTCTCCAGGCCACGGTAGTTCGGCGTCGGAAACTTCATCTTGAGCTTGGCGCGGCGGCGCTGCTCCTCCACGAAGTAGTCGGCGATCTGGCGCTTCACCCCGGTATCGTTCACCACGATGAAGTGCCAGGGCTGGGCGTTGGCGCCCGAAGGCGCATGCCGCGCCGCCTCCAGCACCATCTCGATGTGCTCGCGCGGCACCATGATGTCCGGCTTGAATTGCCGCGATGTCATCCGGTTTCGGACGACATCCATCAATTGCTCGTAGCGCGCCAGATTTGACAAGGGGCGCATGGATTGCTCGTTCATTTTGTCTTCTCCAAACCGCCGTCCTGGCGCAAGGATACTGCGGCGGCAGCCGGTGCGCGATGCTGCTCGACTGTATTGATCGCGCCCGGAGCCCATGGGATACAGGCTGGCCAGCGGATGAGGTGGCATGGCGCGGCTCTCAGCAATCGCCGGACTTGCAGGGTTGCTCGCGGTGCTGGGCTGCACCAACAATCCCTATCCCGACAGCGATCAGGACCAGAAGGTCCTCTACTCTTCCTTCGTCGAGGCGCCCAAGACGCTCGATCCGGCCGTCGCCTATACGACCGCCGAGCACGTCGTCACCGGCAATGTCTACGACACGCTGCTCGAATACCACTATCTGCGGCGGCCTTACGAGCTCATGCCGGGTCTCGCCGAGGCTGTGCCGCAACCGACGCTGCTACCGGACGGGCGTCAAGTCTATCAGTTCAAGCTTCGGCGCGGCGTCGTCTTTCACGACGATCCCTGCTTCGCGCTGGGCCAGCAGGGCCGGCAGACAAGACAGGTGCTGGCGGCGGACGTTGCCTTTCAATTCGCGCGCCTTGCCGACCCCGCCGTCAACAGCCCGGTCGCCAGCACCTTTGCCGACGTCGAGGGCTTCGCCGAGTTCGGCAAGCGCCTGACCGACCTTCGCAAGGCCGATCATCGGTTTGCAGCATTGCCGGCCCATGAGCAATACAGGCGGGCAGGCGGCATTGCAGGCGTGGTGGTGCGCGGTGACCTCGACTTGGAGATCGTGCTGGCTGGCCCCAATCCGCAGATCCTCTACTGGTTCGCCATGCCCTTCACCACGCCCATGCCGTGGGAGGCCGTTGCCTACTACGACGGCAAGGACGGGCGCGACAACTTCGCCGACCACGCGGTGGGCACCGGCCCCTTCAGGCTCGCGCTCTACGAGAAGCAGCATCGCTTCGTGCTGGAGCGCAACAAGACCTGGTACGGCACAGCGCAGGCCGACGCGCCGGCGCCGGGCACCACTTTCCCTGCTGCAATCGATCGCACGGACATCGAGGCTGGTCGCATCGATCCGGCCTATGCCGGCCGGCGCCTGCCGTTCCTCGACCGGCTGCATTTCACGCGCGAACGTGAGTCCATCCCGCGCTTCAACAAGTTCCTGCAGGGCTACTACGACGACGGCGGCATCATCAAGGAGAGCTTCGATGCCGTCATCGTCGGCGGCCAGCTGTCGCCGGAGATGAAGCAGCGCGGTATGCGCCTCGAGAAAGAGGTGGAGCCAACCATCTTCTATATTGGCTTCAACATGGATGATCCCATCGTCGGGGCCTCGGCAGGCGAGCGCGGGCGCAAGCTGCGCCAGGCCATGAGCCTCGTCATCGATGTCGAGCAATACCTACGTCTGTTTTTGAACGGCCGCGGCATGCCCGCGCAATCGCCATTGCCGCCGGGCATTTTCGGTTACGTGAAGGACTACGAGAATCCGTTTCGCCAGGTGGACCTTCCCCGCGCACGGGCACTGCTCACCGACGCTGGCTACAAGAACGGCATCGACCCGGCAACGCGCCAGCCCTTGCGATTGACTTTCGATACGGGCAACACGACCGCAGAGGCGCTGCTGGAGTATGAGTACTTCGTTGCAGGCTGGCGCGCACTGGGCCTCGACGTGCAGATCAAAGCCACAACCTACAATCAATTTCAACAGAAGGTCCGTCAGGGCGCGTATCAGATCTTCAAATGGGGCTGGGTTGCCGACTTCCCGGACCCTGAGAACTTCCTCTTCCTGCTCGTATGCGAAAACGCGCGGTCGAAGACCCAGGGGCCGAACACGGCCTGTTTTTGCAGCACGGACTTCGACAAGCTCTACCAAGCCATGAAGAACCTGCCAAACGACGATCGGCGGGCAGAGATCATCAAGCAGATGGTGGCCATCCTCGAGCGGGAGCGCCCCTGGATCGAGCTCTTCCACAACGAACGCTACACGCTGAGCCACGCCTGGCTCGTCAACTCCAAGCCGATGGGGATCGCCGCCCCGACCTTCAAGTACGAGGACGTGAAACCCGAGCTCAGGGCGCGTCTGCGCCGCGAATGGAACGCACCCGTGCGATGGCCCGTGTATCTTGTGCTCGCGGCCATCGTGGCATTGGCGGTCCCGGCGATCAGAACATACTACCGGGAGCGCCTCTGATGGCTGCTTATCTCGTCCGCCGCGTCGCCTACGGAGCGCTCACCGTGCTCGGCGTGCTGCTCTTGCTGTTCGTCCTGTTCTTCGCCGTGACCGACCCGGACGATATCGCGCGCAAGGCCGTGGGCGAGCGGGCGCGGCCCGAAGTCTACGTGCAGTGGAAGAAGAACCACGGGTACGACAAGCCGCTGTTCCTCAACCCTGCTCACTCGGGGTCCGACGCAAAGCGATACACGGACACGCTGCTGTTCGAGCATTTTCGCCGCATGCTCACCTTCGATTTCGGCCGCAGCGATGCCGACGACGCGCCCATCGCGCGACGGCTCCGGGAGGGCGCGGGTCCCAGCCTGGCTCTCACCGTGCCGCTGTTCGCCTTGGGACTTGTGACCGGCCTCGCGGTCGCGCTGTTCGTGGCGTTCTTCCGCGAGACCTACATCGACCGCGCCGTGCTCGTGCTGTGCATGCTCACCATGAGCATCGCCGGGCTGCTCTACATCATCGGCGGACAGTTCCTGGTCGGCATGCTGCTCAGATGGTTCCCCATCTCGGGCTTCGATCCCGAGCCGGCGGTTGTCGCGCGCTTCCTGGCGCTGCCGGTCCTGGTCGGCGTGGTGACCGGCTTCGGCTCCGATGTGCGGCTCTACAGGACCATCTTCATCGAGGAGATGAACCGCGACTACGTGCGCACCGCCCGCGCCAAAGGCTGCGGAGACGCACGCGTCATGGTGCGGCACGTGCTGCGCAATGCGCTGATCCCGGTCCTCACCAATATCGTCATCGCCATCCCGTTTCTCTTCACCGGCGCGCTGCTGCTGGAATCCTTCTTTGGCATTCCGGGCCTCGGCTCGCTCACGGTCGAGGCCATTCAGGGCAACGACTTCTCGACGCTCAGAACCATGGTCTACCTCGGCGCCCTGCTCTTCATCCTTGGCCAGATCCTCACCGATTTCAGCTACGCCCTGGCCGATCCCCGCGTGCGGCTGAGCTAGGGGCATTCAGTGATCTGGGTCTCCAATGGCATCGTCCTCCTTCTCGTCATCGGCGCCGGGCTCGTGGCACGGTCGGTCGCACACAACCGCTTCTGGCGCGAGAACGCCGTCGAGCTGTGGCGGAGGCGACGCCTTGCCATCGTGGCAGTTGCAGTATTCGTCTTGATCGCGCTTCTCGATTCGATTTCCTGGGTCGGCGGCGCGCAGGACGGCGACAACTTTGCTGCCTACCGGTCCCGAACAATTATCGACCGCATCCTCCAGCCCGAGACCTTCAAGGAAGCGAGCTACTCCGCACCCTTGGCCAAGGTCGCGTTCTACGGCGGCCAGCCCCTGCGCTATCCGGGCGCGCACCTGCTCGGAACCGACATTCTCGGCCGCGACGTCGTCTACCGCGCGCTCAAGGGCGTGCGCGTTGCGCTTTTGATCGGCGCCTTCACCAGCCTCGTCGTCATTCCGATCGCGCTGCTGCTGGGCGTGACGGCCGGCTATTTCGGGCGGCGCATCGACGACGCCGTGTTCTTCGTCATGACGGTGCTGGCGTCGGTCCCGAGCCTGCTGCTGCTGATCGCGTTGATCATGGCGCTCGGGAAGGGGACCGTGCAAGTCTGTGTTGCCCTGGGTGTCACCGGCTGGGTCCACTTCTGCCGGCTCGCGCGTGGCGAGACGCTCAAACTGCGCGAGGCCGACTACGTCGATGCCGCCCGGGCGCTCGGCGTGTCCGATACGAGGATCATCCTGCGCCACATCCTCCCCAATCTCGCCCATCTCGTCATCATCACCTTTGCGCTGACCTTCACCGGGTTGGTGTTGGCGGAAACGATCCTGTCCTATCTCGGCATCGGGCTGGATGGCAGCTGGGGCCAGATGATCGACCAGGCCCGCAATGAGCTCTCGCGCACGCCGATCATATGGTGGAACCTGGCCGGCGCCTCGGTGCTCCTGTTCGCGCTGGTGCTGGCCGTCAACCTGATCGCCGACGCCATGCGCGACATCGCCGATCCGCGCACGCGCAGGGAGGGCCAATGAGCACGCCCTTGCTGGCGGTCGACCGATTGGCCGTGTCGTTTCCATCCGAGTCGGGCCGCGTTCATGTGGTCGACCGGGTCGGCTTGTCGATCGCGGCGAGAGAAACGCTGGCCCTCGTCGGCGAATCCGGCTGCGGCAAGTCCATTTCGGCGCTGGCCATCATGCGCCTGGTGCCGCGCCCGGGGCGCATCGAGCCTCCGAGCCGCATCCGCTTCGATGGCCGCGACCTCCTCTCGCTTGCCGGTGACTGACATGCGCAGCATCCGCGGGGGCAAGATCGGCATGATCTTCCAGGAGCCCATGACCAGTCTCAATCCCGTGACCACGGTGGGCGACCAGGTGTTGGAAGCCATCACCCTCCACGCCAAGGTTTCGGGCGAAGAGGCTCGGCGCCGCGTGCTCGAGCTGTTCGCCATGGTCGGCATTCCCAACCCGCAAATGCGCTTCGACGCCTACCCGCACCAGCTTTCGGGTGGGCTCAAGCAGCGTGTCATGATCGCCATGGCCATGGCCATGCGGCCGCAGCTGCTGATTGCCGATGAGCCCACCACCGCGCTCGACGCCACCATCCGCGCGCAGATCCTGGAGCTGATCCGCAACCTTGCGTCGAGCACAGGCACGGCGGTGCTGCTCATAACTCACGATTTCGGGGTGGTGAACGAGGTGGCCGATCGCGTCGCCGTGATGTACGCGGGGCAGATCGTCGAAGAGGGTACGCGCGTGGAGCTGCTGAGCCGGCCTCGGCACCCGTATACGCAGGGCCTGCTCAAATCCGTCCCCAAACCGGAAGCACGCGGGCACCGGCTGGAGGAGATCAAAGGCGTGGTGCCGCGCCCGGGACACTGGCCTGCCGGCTGCCGCTTCCATACGCGCTGCCCGTTCGTGTTCGACCGCTGCCGTAGCGAGGAGCCGGTTCGCACGCCGGTTTCGGAGACGCAGGGAGCGTGGTGCCATCTCGTCGAACGGGAAGCACGGCCATGACGGTGCTGACGGGCGGCGCCCTTCTGGAGCTGCGCGATCTTCGCACCTGGTTTCCCATTCGCACCGGCATCCTGAAGCGCGTCGCCGGCCACGTGAAGGCGGTCGACGGCGTCGACCTGACGATTTTCCCGGGCGAGACCCTGGCGCTGGTGGGCGAGTCCGGCTGCGGCAAGACCACCGTGGGGCGCACGATCCTGCAGCTCGTGGACGCGACCGGCGGCAACGTGTGGTTCGATGGTGTCAACCTGTCGCTCCTTTCCAAGGCCGCCTTTCATCCCTACCGCCGCAAGATTCAGATCGTGATGCAGGATCCGGGCTCCGCGCTCGACCCGCGCTCCACCGTGCGCGATTCCATCGCCGAGGGCATGGAGGCGTTCGGCATCGGCACGACGCGCGAGGAGCAAACCGAGCGCGTGGCGGATCTCATGCGCAAGGTCAGCCTCGACCCCGCAACCATGTGGCGCTATCCGCACGAGTTCTCCGGCGGCCAGCGCCAGCGCATCTGCATTGCGCGCGCTCTAGCCGTCGACCCGGCGCTGCTGATCTGCGATGAGGCAACCTCTGCGCTCGATGTGTCGATCCAGGCGCAGATTCTCAACCTGCTGGCCGACCTGCAGGCGGACCGCGGGCTCACCTATCTGTTCATCACCCACGACCTCGGCGTGGTCCGCTACTTTGCCACCCGTGTCGCCGTCATGTATCTCGGCCGCATCGTCGAGGTGGGACCGACCGAGCGCATCTTCAACGCGCCGCGCCACCCCTACACCAAGGCGCTGCTGGCCTCGATTCCGTCGCTTGACCCGCACAGGCGCAGCGTCAAGCCGGCGGCACTCGGCGACGTGCCCTCGCCGGACAAACCGCCACCCGGGTGCCACTACCACCCGCGCTGCACCGTGCGCCTGCCCGTCTGCAGCCGCGAGGACCCGCCGGTGGTCAACTTCGCTGACGGCATGTCCCGCTGCGTGCTGGCACTCGAAGGGTCCGGGGTGGCGGCCTGAGGCAAGCGTCCGGGCGGCTAGGGAGACGCGGAAACGGGTCACACACCGTAGAAGGAGCGATACCATGCGACGAAGCGCGTCATCCCCTCCTCGATCGGTGTGCGTGGCGCAAAGCCGACCAGGCTCGCCAGGCGATCGACGTCGGCGTAGGTTGCGGGCACGTCGCCTGGCTGCATCGGCAGCATGCGACGGACGGCCTTGCGGCCGACGGCCGCTTCGATGGCCGCGATATAGCGCTCGAGTTCCACCGACGTGTGATTGCCGATGTTGTAGATCGCGTGCGGGGCGGCAGCCGCGGGATCGGACTGGTCCGATGGCGCCGAGGCCGGCGGGTGCAGCAGGACTCGCTCGACGGCCTCGGTCACGTCGTCGACGTAGGTGAAGTCCCGTCGCATCTGGCCGTTGTTGTAGACGTCGATCGGCCGCCCCTCCAGGATCGCCTTGGTGAAGATGAAGTACGCCATGTCGGGGCGCCCCCAGGGACCGTAGACTGTGAAGAAGCGTAGGCCTGTAGCCGCAATGCCGTAGAGATGGGCGTAGCTGTGCGCCATCAGCTCGTTGGCGCGCTTGGTGGCGCCGTAGAGCGACACCGGGCGATCGGCTGGGTCCGCTTCCGAGAACGGGACCTTGGTGCTCGCGCCGTAGACGGAGCTCGAGGACGCGTAGACCAGGTGGGAGACCGGATGAGCCCGGCAGGCCTCCAGGATTGTGAGAAAGCCATCGATGTTGGCGGAGATGTAGGCCCTCGGATTGACGAGCGAGTAGCGCACGCCGGCCTGCGCCGCGAGATGGACCACATACTCCGGCCGGAACGCCGCGAAGATCGGCCCGAGCTGCTCGTGGTCTGCGATATCTGCGCGCGTGAAGGAGAACGCCGGCGCATTGATTGCCGCCAGCCTCGCCTCTTTGAGGCGCACGTCATAGTAGTCGTTGAGATTGTCGACGCCATGCACGATGGCGCCCGACTGCAGCAGGCGGTTGGCGAGGTGGAAGCCGATGAACCCGGCGACGCCGGTCAGGAGGACCCGTCGTCCATCAACTGTCGCGGCGCTCATTCGCCATCGCCTTCCATTGCGATGCGGGCCGAAGCACGCAAGTCAGGTTCCATCCGGAGCCGGGCTGGATGTGCGGGCTCCGCCAATGTCTTCCTGCTATGAAGGGCGCTTGCAAGTCAATGCGGCCGCAGGGCCTGCCGCACGAAGCTCCATACCGCGACGCCGAGCCTGCCCCTTTCTTACTGCGTCACGTCCGACCGAGCGGCATTCTGTGGTCACAGCATCACGCGGCCGCGTCTTCCGGCCCATTGCCCGCCGTGCCGATGATGCGGTCGATCTCGAAGGCGAGATCCGAGCGCGCCTTCTGCACTGATCGGATCAGCTTGCCGCGCTGGTCCCAGATGCGCCGGTGCGCCTCCTGCTCCTTGGTGTCGAGGTCGAGCATCTTGCCGGCCTGCGCCTCGACCTGCTCGACAAGCTGCTTGAAGTGCTCCGACGTGATGAAGGCGTAAAGCTCGACCGTCTTGCTGCCGCGCTCCTCGTTGCTGACGCGCAGCTCGTGCATGCGCACGAGCTGGTCACGCAGGATCTCGACGATCGCCAGAACGCGTGCGGGATTGGCGACGATCACACCGTCCTGAGAATGGACCTGACTGCGATCCTTGGGGAACTTGTTGCTCGACAGGATGGCGTGGTCCGCTCCCTGCGCCAGCTTGTCTGCCTTGAGCTTGATAGCGAACCCGTTCTGCCAGGCGTCACGGTTCTTGGCGTCGTAGATGATCTTGCCGCAAACCTTGCCGTTGTGGACCACCTCGTGGATCACGTCGGCACCATTGACGCCCTTGGGGACACGCTGAATGCGGTCGGTCTCGAAAGCCGTGCGAAGCTGCTCGAACAAGTCGATCTCTGAGCCTTCGCCCAGCTCGTGCGCCGACTTGCCTTCGAGCTTGCGCTGCATGTCGGCCAGCTCCGATTGCAGCTTCAGGACCTTCGCATTCGCGGCGAGCATGGCGCCGTCCTTCTCCTTCTGCAGGTCCTCCTTCTGCCGCTGCAGGCCCTCCTGGATCTCTGCGACGCGCTTGTCGACAGCCGCCTGCTGCTCCGCCTTCAGCGCCGCATCTGCTCCTGAACGGCCGCCTTGGCCTGCTGCTCTTGCGCCAGCTTGGACTGGAACTCGGTGAGACGCGAGGCCATCGCCGTCTCGGCCGCCAGCTTGGCCTCGGCACGCGCTGCCGCCACCTTCTGCTCCACCGCAGCCGCCGCCTCGGCCCGCGCCTTGCTCAAGGCGGCTTCGTACTGCTCACGCTGCTTGGCTTCGATCCTGCGGGCAATGTCCTGCCCGATGGGCTGCTCGCACATGGGACAACGCTCCCCCACCGCATGAGCGTGCGGGTTGAACGCCTGGCGATTGGACGGCTGAAACAGACCCATGGGAAATTGCCCTCCTCATTGCTCGCTCCCTGCAGCGGGGCGTTGCGCGTCCGTCTAACCTGAGTCGCGCCTGGAACATTTGTACCTATTATGTTCTTTGTATGTTTCATACGCAAGCCCGGAATGGATAAGCCCGCCAAATCATGCCATCAGGCGCAGAGCCGGAGCGTAGGGGTCGCATGTCTCCAGACGTTGAAACCATCGTGGTGGGCGCCGGCGTGGTGGGATTGGCTATTGCCCGCGCGCTGGCCGCGGCCGCCCACGAGGTGATGGTTCTGGAGCAGCACGAGCTGATCGGCTCGGAAACCTCCTCGCGCAACAGCGAGGTGATCCACGCCGGCATCTACTATCCGCCGGGCAGCCTGCGCGCGACGCTGTGCGTGCGCGGCAAGGAGCTGCTCTACCGCTTCTGCGCCGAGAACAACGTGAGCCATGCGCGCTGCGGCAAGCTCATCGTCGCCACGCAGGAGAGCCAGCGGCCAAAGCTCGCGGCCATAAGGGAGACGGCGGCGAAGAACGGCGTCACCGACCTGGAGCCGATCGGGAGCAACGCCGCGCGCGCGCTCGAGCCCGAGCTGGCATGCGTGGCCGCGCTGATCTCGCCCTCCACCGGCGTCGTCGACAGCCACGGCCTGATGCTGGCGCTGGAGGGCCACATCGAGGCCCACGGCGGCTCGGTCGTGCTGCGATGCCCGGTCGAGCGCATCGAGCGCACGCCACAGGGCCACTTCCGCCTCATCACCGGTGGCGAGGCGCCGGGCGTCATCACCTGCGCCAATCTGGTCCTGTCGGCGGGACTGCACGCCTCGAAGCTGGCGATGACGCTGGGCTACAGGGAGAGCTACAGCCCGCCGCAGACCTACTACGCCAAGGGCCAGTACTACGCACTTTCGGGCCCTTCGCCCTTCAAGCGGCACATCTACCCAATGCCCGACGGGGCCTGGCTGGGGTTGCACGCCACCGTCGATATCGGCGGGCGCTGCAAGTTTGGCCCCGACATCGAATGGATCGATGGGCTGGACTACAGCTTCGTGCCCGAAAAGCTCGACAAGTTCCTCGACTTCGTCCGCAGCTACTATCCGGGCCTCGATGCCACGCGCCTGCACCCCGACTACACCGGCATCCGCCCCAAGCTCTACCGCGAGGGTGAGCCAGTGCCCGACTTCGCCATCCACGGGCCGGATAGGCACGGGCAGAGCGGGCTGGTGGCACTCTACGGCATCGAGAGCCCCGGGCTCACCGCGTCGCTCGCGATCGGCGAAATGGTCGCTGCCATGCTGGCGCGGCGTTAGGCCATACCACTATCGGAGACGCAACCCCTTCCGCGCTTTCATCCGGCTCGTTGCCGTGCGAATTTGGCTCCGGGGGAAAGCGCGAGGCGCGATCGTGCCGCTCCCGCGAGATATGGGGCAAACCAATGGAAACGCTCAAGGGCAAGACGCTGTTCATCACCGGGGCCAGCCGGGGTATCGGCCTTGCAATCGCGCTCCGCGCTGCACGCGACGGCGCCAACATCGCCATCGCCGCCAAGACGGCGGAGCCAGTCCCAAGCTCGAGGGCACCATCTATACCGCGGCCAAGGAGATCGAGGCGGCCGGCGGCAAGGCGCTGCCCATCGTGTGCGACATCCGCTTCGAGGAGCAGGTGCAGGCGGCCGTGGCAAAGACCGTGGAGACCTTCGGCGGGCTCGACGTCTGCGTCAACAACGCCAGCGCCATCTCGCTCACCCCCTCGACGGCCACCGAGATGAAGCGCTACGACCTGATGCACGGCATCAATGCGCGCGGCACGTTCGTCACCTCGAAGGCGTGCATCCCGCACCTGAAGAAGGCGTCCAACCCGCACATCCTCATGCTGTCGCCGCCGCTCGACATGAACGTGAAGTGGTTCGCCCCGCACGTGGCCTACTCGATGGCGAAGTTCAACATGAGCATCATCGCGCTGGGCCTCTCCGGCGAGCTGGCGAAGGACGGCATTGCCGCCAACACGCTGTGGCCGCGCACGACCATCGCCACCGCGGCGGTGCGCAACCTGCTGGGCGGCGACGGCCTCATGCGCCGCAGCCGCACGCCGCAGATCATGGGCGACGCGGCGCATCTGATCCTGACGCAGGATGCCAAGACCTTCACCGGGCGCTTCTGCATCGACGACACGCTGCTCTACGAGCACGGCGTGAAGGATTTCGAGAAGTACCGCGTCGATGCGAGCCAGGAGCTGGCGCCCGACTTCTTCGTGCCGGACTCGATTCCGGCGCCGCCGGGCGTCACGATCGGCGCGCGCATGCGGTGAGTGTCCCTCTCATCCCGTCCTTCGGGGAGAGGGTCATGGCGGAGCCATGCCTCCGGGCATGAGGTGAGGGGCGGCATCAAGTGCCGGGCGACTTGGGCCGCCCCTCACCCTAACCCTCTCCCCATGCTGAAGAAGCATGGGGAGAGGGAATGAGCAAGCACCGGAGTACAACTATGACCGCAACCATCGAGATCACCGGCATCCGCATCCGCCGCGCCCTGGTGCCCGTGAGGCGCGTGCTCAATACCCGGGTCGGCCGGTTCACGCGCGGGCCCTTCCTGGTGATCGACCTGGAGCTGAAAGGCGGCGGAGCGGGCCGCGTGCTGGGCTTTACGTTCGTGCCGATCGGCCTCAAGGTGGTGCCGATCCTGCTCGAGGAGCTGGTCGGCTCGGTCAAGGGGCGCAAGATCGCGCTCGCCGATGCGCCGGCGGTGCACGACGCCTGCCAGAAGCGGCTCACGCACCTCGGCCACGAGGGCGCGGCGCAGATGGCGCTCTCCATGTTCGACATGGCGCTCCACGACGCGCTGGCGCGCGAGGCCGGCCTGCCGCTCTACAAGCTGCTCGGGGGAACCAACGATCCGCTGCCCACCTATCACAGCTGCGGTCTCGGCATCATGGAGCCAACCGACGTGGCCCGCGAAGCCAAGGAGATGCTGGTCGAGCATGGCGGTTTCACCCACATGAAGCTGCGCATGGGCCGGGACAGCGCCGCCGGCGAGGTCGCCGCCTACAAGGCCGTGCGCAGCGCCGTCGGCCCGGACATCCTCATCTCGTGCGATTTCAACCAGGGGCTGCCCTCGGCCAGCGCGCTGGAGACCTGCCGCGCCATCGACGGCCTGGGGCTGGCCTGGATCGAGGAGCCCGTCGCCTACGACGACTACGACACGCAGGCGCGGCTGGCGACGAAGCTCTCCACCCCCATCCAGATCGGCGAGAACTGGTGGAGCTGGCGCGTCGGCAAGATGGCGATCGAGATGGGCGCCTGCGACTACGTCATGCCGGACCTGTTGCGCATCGGCGGCGTCACTGGCTGGCTGCGGCTCGCCCGCGTGGCGGAAGCCCGCGCCGTGCCGTTCTCCTCCCACCTCTCGCCGGATTACTCCGCGCACGTGCTGGCCGCCACGCCCACGAAACACTGGCTGGAGTTCATGGACTGGGGTCAGGACCTCATGAAAGACCCGCTGGTGCCGGTGAAGGGCTTCACGACCCCGCGCGACACGCCGGGCACGGGCGTGGAGTGGAACGAGGCGGCGATCGCGCCATGCCTGGTGCAGGCGTGAACCAGAGCGCTGCATTCTGACACGTGCCCGATTAACAAGGCGCGGCTGGTGCTGAGCAAAATGCGCCGGGAGGAGGAAAACACATGCAGCAGACACGACGGGCCTTCATGGCCACGGGAAGCGCCGCGCTTGCCGGGGCCGCCCTTGCGCCGGCCGCCTTGGCGCAGTGGCGGCCGAACCAGCGCTATCCGGACCCCGCCGTCGAGATCCTCGATCCGAGCTTGCCAGATACCGGCTGCCTGGCCAGCGTGGAGCAACTCGCCACCGGCATGCGCTGGTGCGAAGGTCCAGCCTGGTTCGGCGATGGCCGCTACCTCGTGTGGAGCGACATTCCGAACAACCGCATCATGCGCTGGGACGAGACGACCGGGCGCGCCAGCGTCTTCCGCCAAGCCCTCCAACAATGCCAACGGTAACACCCGCGACCGCCAGGGCCGCCTCGTGACCTGCGAGCACGACGCGCGCCGCCTCACGCGCACCGAGTACGACGGCACCATCACCGTCCTCACGGACAAGTTCGAGGGCAAGCCGCTCAACTCGCCCAACGACGTCGTGGTCGAGTCCGACGATTCGATCTGGTTCACCGATCCGCCGTTCGGCATCCTGGGCAACTACGAGGGGCACGTGGCGACGCCGGAGCTGCCGACCAACGTGTATCGGCTCGATCCCAAGACCGGTCGGCGACGGTCGCCGCTGGCGATATCAACCGGCCGAACGAATCGCGTTCTCGCCCGATGAATCGAAGTGTACATCGTCGAGCCGCAGCGAACCCGCGCGTCATCAAGGTGTTCGACGTCACCGACAACGGCACCAAGCTCGCCAACGGCCGGATTTCCTCACCGCGAGCCCGCGGCACGCCCGACGGCTTCCGCTCGACGTCGACGGAACCTGTGGGCGGTGGGGCATGGGCAACGAGAAGCAGGACGGCGTCAAGATCTTCGACCAGACCGGCAAGCCGATCGGCTTCATGCCTGCCCGAGCGTGCGCCAACGTCTGCTTCGGTGGCGTCAAGCGCAACCGTCTGTTCATGACCGCCAGTCACTCGGTATCGCTGACGTGAAACGCAGGGTCAGGCGTAGGCCCGGAGCGACCCTACAGCCGCCCCACGCCGGGCAGGAAGCGCCCCACGCGGCGGGCGTATTCGCGATACGGCTCGCCGTAGGTGCGGAGCATGTAGGCCTCCTCGGCGGAGGCCTGCGTGCGAAATCCGACATAGGCACCGAGCAGAAGGCCGAGCGACAGCGGGGTCGGCAGCATCGCTGCGTAGCCCGTGAACACCGTCAGGAAGCCTAGATAGATGGGGTGCCGCGAAATGCTGTAGAGGCCGCTGCTCACCATCCCGGGCTTGCTGCCTTCGTCGATGCCGATGCGCCAGGAGCCGCCGAGGTTGAGTTGGGCAACCGCGAACAGGATGACGCCGCCGATGATGAGAACAGCGCCGATGACCTGCAGGGCCTCGTAGGCGGCCCCGTTCTCGGCCACCAGCAGACGAACCCAGTGCGGCTGCCTGGCACCCGTGAGGGCGTGCGCTGCGTAGGCGGTGACCAGCACGAACAGCAGGGCATCACGCAGCTTTTGCCCGGGCCCGCCCCGGCGGAAGAGGAAGACGCCGAAGGTGCCATGGCGCACAAATTGCCAGAGTGGGCGCAAGACCCCCGCGATGACGATGACCGACAGGATGCCGGCCAGCGGCAGATGGCGCCACAACATGAGTCCTCCCGAGGGGGGCAACACCCCCTTCTTTCTATAGCCTAGGTCGTTCCCTGCAGGAGCTGGTCGACGTACATCGGCACCACCTTGGTGGCTGCGCCGTGATGCGCCTCGTGGAACAGCGAGGCGCCTTCGGACGGCTCCAGGTTCAATTCGACCGTATGCGCGCTGTTGGCGCGTGCCTCCGCGACGAAGCCGGCAGCCGGATAGACGTTGCCGCTGGTGCCGATGGAGAGGAACAGATCGGCCTCAGCCAATTGCTCGTAGATGCGGTCCATGTGATAGGGCATCTCGCCGAACCACACGACGTCGGGACGCAGGCCGCCAGCTTTGCCGCAGGACGTGCACGCGAGCTCGATGGTCAGGTCGGGCTGCTCCGGCCCCCAGGGATGGCGCGCCTGGCAATGGTTGCACAGGGCCTTGCGGTGCTCGCCGTGCATGTGGATGAGATTTCTGGTGCCCGCCGCCTCGTGCAGGGCATCGACGTTCTGCGTGACGACGAGGACGTGGCCCCCGTTTCTGGACGCATGCTCGGTCTCGAGCCTGGCAAGCGCGAAGTGCGCGGCATTCGGCTTGGCGCCGCCGGAGAGCTTGCGGCGCGAATTGTAGAATTCGAGCACGCGCGTGGGGTTGCGCGCGAACCCCTCGGGCGTCGCCACCTCGCGGAAGTCGACCTTGGCCCAGATGCCGTCCTTGTCGCGGAAGGTGGAGATGCCGGACTCGGCGGAAATGCCGGCACCGGTGAGGATGACGATGCGCTTGAAGCGGGACATACTGGGCAGTCTCTCGGCAAGACCGGTGGACGAACTGACTTAGCTGGCCGCGTAGCTTCGGGCAATCGGGCACTGGTGTTCCGCTGACGGTTGGTCGCCGCACTATATCAACCCGGTACTTGCTCGCGATCGTAAGCCTTGGCCGTCCTCTCCCCCGATTGGGGGAGGTGGACACGCGGACAGCCTGCAACCAATCACACCGCAAAAGCATGAAGGGTGGCCATGATGAAGACCTGGCTGAGTTGGAGCTCGGGAAGGACTCGGCTTGGTCTCTGGAGATGCTGCGCAGGAGCGGGGAGGCGGAGGTGATGGGCCTGTTCACCACCATCAATGCCGCCTTCGATCGCGTGGCGATGCACGCCGTGCGGCGCGGGCTCGTCGAGGCGCAGGCGCGGGCAGCTGGCCTGGAGCTGCACCTCATCGAGATCCCCTACCCGTGCCCCAATGCCGACTACGAGCGGATCATGGGCGCCTTCGTTGCAAAGGCGCAGGCCGAGGGCGTCGAGGCCATGGCCTTCGGCGATCTGTTCCTCGCCGACATCCGCGCCTATCGCGAGCGCCAGCTCGCGGGCACGGGGATCGCCCCGCTGTTCCCGCTGTGGGGCCGGGACACGCGCGCGCTGGCCGCCGAGATGATCGACGGCGGGCTCGTGGCGCACGTGACGTGCGTGGACCCGCGCAAGCTCGATCGCAGTTTTGCAGGCCGTACCTTCGATGCCGCCTTCCTCGCCGATCTTCCTGCCGGCATCGATCCCTGCGGCGAGAACGGCGAGTTCCACACCTTCGTCAGCGCCGGGCCGATGTTTCGCGAGGCCGTGGCCGTGCGCCCCGGCGAGATCACCGAGCGCGACGGCTTCGTGTTTGCGGACCTGTCGCCGGTCGGCTAGCTCGCCGGCGGGCGCGCCCTTGAGCGCCGCCACCTCCGCTTCCAGTTCCCTGATGCGGGCCTGGAACTGCAGGATTGTGCGGCCCACGTCCTCGGCGGGAAACAGCTGCGGGATGTGCTGCGGGCAGTTGGTGTCCCAGGCCTCGATCTCGAACAGGATGACCTGCTCGTCGCGGGCCTTGTAGCCCTCCGGCCAGAGCCGGGCGAGCAGGGCCGGATCGTCCTCCACCACGCGTGCCCGGCCCCACAGCTTCACGCGCCGGCGCTGGGCGTAGTCCATCACGAAGATGTAGGCCCGCGGGTTCTCGGCGAGATTGCCGGTCGTGATGTACTGGCGGTTACCCTTGAAGTCGGCAAAGCCCAGCGTGCGCTCGTCGATGACGCGCAGGAAGCCCGGCGGGCCGCCGCGATGCTGGATGTAGGGCTGCCCTTCCGCGCTGGCGGTCGCCAGGTAGAAAGAGCGCGCGTCGGCCAGGAAGGCAGCGAGGTCCGGGCTGACGGTGGTGCGCCAGCCGCCCTTGGCCTCGGCCTTGGCGTAGTGGTCGCGCGAGCCGCGCCTGGCCTGGACGGCCTTGACGGCGGGCGTGAAGGCGACGTCGCTGGAGGGGCGGGACATGGAAGTAACCATCTGCTGTGGGCGCGAGAGCCTAGCGCGGGTGCGACAGCAGATAGCATGAGAAGTTCTCTCGCGTGCGTTGAGCAATTCGCAAGAATGCGCGATCCTTCGTGAGGTTCGGTGAGGCGGGATTCACCATTGATCCGCAACAGCGGAGGCAGGCAGATGAGCAATAACCTCGGAATGGCGGCGCAGTTGGCTGGCCAATCGCTGCGGTTCGGCTGGTACTTTGCGCTCAACCGCGCGTTCGACTGGCGCGCCGATCAGCTGGGCAAGCCGCGGCGCACGACGCCGCGCCGCCCCGCGCCCTCGCTGCAGGAGCTGCTGGCGGAGCAGGCGCAGCTCATCATGAGCGACGCGCTGGCCGTACGCGATGGCCTGTATCCTCCCATGGACGACGATGCGAGCTCGCCCCTGCGCCATTTCGCGCGCGTCCGGCAGATGTTCGCCGACCTGCCAGGCACCCATGCCAGGCGTGTCGAGAAGGACGCGACGACCGTCAAGACCGAGCCCGCGGCCGCGGGCGTGCCCGAGTACTACGCGCAGGACTTCCACTTCCAGACCGGCGGCTATCTGACCGAGGGCTCGGCGCGGCTCTACGACGTGCAGGTGGAGACCCTGTTCATGGGGGCGGCCGGTCCCATGCGCCGCACGGCGCTCGCCCCCATCGCCGAGTTCATGCGTGGGCGGGACCAGCGCAAGGTGACGCTCATCGACGTGGCGTGCGGCACGGGGCGCTTCCTGCGCCAGCTGCGGCTCACCTATCCGGCGATGACCCTCAAGGGGTTGGACCTGTCGCAGCCCTATCTCGACGAGGCGCGCCGCCAGCTCGATGGGCTGCGCGGGGCGGAGCTGATCGAGGCCGCGGCCGAGAAGATGCCACTCGCCGACGCCAGCGCCGACATCGTCACCTCGATCTTCCTCTATCATGAGCTGCCGCCGGAGGTGCGGCGGCAGGTGACCGCGGAGATCGCGCGCGTGCTGAAGCCCGGCGGCCTGTTCGTGTTCCTCGACAGTCTGCAGATGGGCGACAGGCCGGGCTGGGACGGCCTGCTCCAAGCGTTCCCCGAGCGCTTCCACGAGCCGTACTACCGCAGCTACGCCATCGAGGATCTGGACGCCCTGTTCAGTGCGGCCGGCCTGGCGCCGCAGTCGACCTCGGTGCCCTACCTGTCGAAGCTGATGGTGCGGGTGAAGGAGTCCCCCTCTCCCCGCTTGCGTCCATGCGAAGCATGGCTCCGCCATGACGAGAGGGTCGGGGTGAGGGGCGGCCTCAAACATGGTCGGAGCTTTGTGCCGCCCCTCACCCTAGCCTCTCCCGGCGCAGTGGAAGCGCGCCTTCGGCACGATGCCGAAGAGCCATGGGGAGAGGGATCCGCGTCAGCAGCCCATGGCGTCGGCGACGCCGGGGAAGCTGTCGGTGACGATGTCCCAGTCGCGGTCGGCCTTGAAGTCGCGGTTCTGGTGCGGGCCGTATTCGGAAGGCCTGGCGACGAAGGCGGTGCGCAAGCCGGCGGAGGCTGCGGCGGCGAGATCGCCGTTGTGGGCGGCGACCAGCATCACCTGCGCGGGTTCGAGATTGAGCAGCTCGGCGCTGGCGAGGTAGGCCTGGGGCAGGGGCTTGTAGGCGCGCGCGGTCTCCGCGCCCAGCACCACATCCCAGGGCAGGCCGGCGTTCTTGGCCATGCGCGTCAGCAGGCCGACGTTGCCGTTCGAGAGCGTGCCAATGATGTAGCGCGATTTCAGGCGCTGCAGGCCTTGCACGGCGTCGGGCCAGGGCTCCAGGCGATGCCAGACGCGGTTGACGTGATCCTTCTCGGCCTCGCTCAGACCCGTGATGTCGTACTTGGCGAGGAGCTGTCTCCAGGCTCTCGCGATGGAGGACGTCGAGGATGGTCCACGCCCGCCGGCCCGAGCGCACCTCCTCCATGGCAGGCTGGTAGAGGCCGCGCCAGTCGTCGGTGAAGGCGGCCCAGTCGGTGCTGAGCCCCTTCGCGGCGCCGAAGCGGGTCAATTCCGCGATGATGCTGCCGCGCCAGTCGACGACGGTGCCGAACACGTCGAACAGCAGCGCCTGTACGTTCGCCTTGGCGGTCATGGGTCAGCTCTCCGCGTTCGTGACCTACTCGATGAAGCGTGGCGCCACTCCGGCGGCGGGATCATGCAGTGATCGGTGCGGCCGAACAAGGTGTAGCGGTTCAGCGCAATGCGATCATAGAGCCAGTCGGCAACCGGCCGCGGGATGAAGCGCAACGCCGAGAGCAGGCGCCAGATGCCGCCGAGGCGTGCGCAGACTACGGCAACGCTGTCGAGCTTGCCGTAGGCCCGGCCATCGCTGAGGACCAGATTGGTCTCGAACACCTCGGTGTCGAGGCCATAGTGGCGGAACAGCGCCTGGCCCAGCGGCGACTGCGTGGTGGCGAACCGAAACGCCAAGGCGGCATCGCGCTCGATCACGAACCTGGCCGAGCCCGTGCAGAGCACGCACACGCCGTCGAACACGATGAGGGCCTCGTCGTCAGGGAAATCGGGCACCGAGGGGTCGCGGCGGTAGCTGTAGGGCGCCGCCTCGGCAAGCCGCCGCGACAGGCTGGCGCCCGCGGCCATGGGGCTCAAGCCCCGCGGCCGACCTGCCCGCGATGGCGCAGGTAGTGATCGGCCAGCACGATCGCCATCATGGCCTCGCCCACCGGCACGGCGCGGATGCCGACGCAGGGGTCGTGGCGGCCCTTGGTGGAGATTTCCGTCTCGTTGCCGAAGCGGTCGATGGTGCGCCGGGGCGTGAGGATCGACGACGTCGGCTTCACGGCGAAGCGGGCGACGATCGGCTGGCCCGAGGAGATGCCGCCCAGGATGCCGCCGGCGTGATTGGACAGGAACAGCGGCGTGCCGTCGTTGCCCATGCGGATCTCATCCGCGTTCGCTTCGCCTGTCAGGCCCGCTGCGGCCATGCCGGCCCCGATCTCCACGCCCTTCACCGCGTTGATGCTCATCATGGCCGCGGCGAGCTCCTGGTCGAGCTTGCCGTAGATGGGGGCGCCCCAGCCGGCGGGCACACCCTCGGCCACGATCTCGATAGCCGCGCCGGCCGAGGAGCCGGCCTTGCGCAGTCCGTCGAGGTAGTTCGACCACGTGTCGACGATGCCGGGGTCCGGCGAGAAGAACGGGTTCTTCTCCACCTCGTCCCACGACCAGCGCGCGCGGTCGATCCTGTGCTCGCCGATTTGGACCAGCGCGCCGCGGATCGTCACCCCAGGGAGCACCTTGCGGGCAACAGCCCCGGCTGCGACCCGCATGGCGGTCTCGCGCGCGCTCGAACGGCCGCCGCCGCGGTAATCGCGAATGCCGTATTTCTCCCAGTAGGTGAAATCGGCGTGGCCCGGACGGAACTTGTCCTTGATATCGTCGTAATCACGCCCGCGTTGATCGACGTTGTCGATGATGAGGGATATCGGGGTGCCGGTGGTGACCTGCCGGCCGGCCTCGTCGGTGAACACGCCCGAGAGGAGGCGCACCGCGTCGGGCTCGCGGCGCTGCGTGGTGAAACGCGACTGGCCCGGACGACGCTTGTCCAGGAAAACCTGAATGTCCTCAGTCGTCAGAGGTATACCGGGTGGGCAACCGTCGACCACGCATCCGATCGCGGCCCCGTGACTTTCGCCCCAGGTCGTGACCCGAAACAGGTGCCCGAACGTGTTGTGGGACATGGATTTGGCGTCCGTTTTTGCGGCGCAAGAACACTCATAGCTGATGCGCCGCAGATAGCGCAACGCACTGTGCCGGCGAGTGTTGCCATTTCGCATTTGCGAGAGATCGAGCACTGGATTTCGTCTTAACCATGCGCTGGAAAAGACGTGGCCGTTCGGCCACAACACAGCGTGCAACTACACCTTAGTCATGTGCCGTTCATCTAGCGTTACCTAGGCTCGCAACTGCGTTGTCGCGCACGGGCAGGGGGGGCTCCTTCGCCTGCTGACGTGCTTTTGCGGTATCGCGATGTGAAATCGGGAGGTACTCGGAAATGCAGATCAGAAAGACCCTTATAGCCTTGCTCGCCGTGGCGATCGCGATCGCGTTCTCGCCTGTGCAGGAACTCCAGGCAGCGTCGCTGCTCAGCCCCGGCTCGCAGCCTGCGGCCGACAATGTGACCTACACCGTGAAGGCGAAGAAGGCCGCCAAGAAGAAGGGCAAGGAAGGCCAAGAAAGGCAAGAAAGCGAAGAGCAAGAGCAAGGGCCCCGGCCGTTGCGGCGTCGGCAAGTATTGGAAGAAGGGCAAGTGCGAGGACGCCAGCTCGAAGAAGTAAGGCGATCTCGCGGAAGCGGCTCGCTTCCCATCAGCCTCTGTGCGGCCGGAGCCTGTGCTCCGGCCGTTTCTTTTCTGGGCTGACCGGCCCCGCGCTCAGCCACCCAGGCGATTGATCCCCTCGAGCGCGTCCTCGTGGTCAGCGTCGATCTCCAATGCCTTGCGGTAGTCCCGCAGCGCGGCATCCCGATCGCTCAGCTCCTCTTTCGCCGCCCCGCGCGCAACGTAGAGATCGGCATCGTCGGGAGCGCGCTTGATCGCTTCGTCGAAGTCGGCGATCGCCCGCTTGTAGTCGCCCTTGTTGGCGTAGGACAGTCCCCGATTGTACCACGGCCTGGCGCTGCTCTTGTCCAGACGGATCGCTTCCGTGTAGTCGGCGATGGCGCGGTCGTGCTCGCCCATGCTGTCGTAGGTCTGGCCGCGGTTGTTGTAGAAATCGGGGTCGCTCGGATCGAGCCTGATGGCCTCCGTGTAGTCAGCGATGGCCTGCTCGAAGCGGCGGAGCTGGTCGTGGACGTTGCCGCGGTTGAAGTAGGGCAGCGCGTTGGTGCCTTCGAGCTTGATCGCCTCGCTGTAGTCGCTGACGGCGTCTTCCCGGTCGCCACGCAGCTCGTAGAGCACGCCGCGCTGTATCAGCGCCTCGGCGCGCATGCCCTCGTCCTGCGCCTTGTCCTCGATGATGCGGGTGCAGGCCGCGATCCGGTCCGGGGCAGCCTTCGCCTCGTCCTGGCAGATGGCCAGCAAGTCGGCCATCGTTTGCGCCTCGACTGCGCCCGCACCAGCTCCAACGAGACACGCTGCCACCACCAGAGGCAGCAGCGGACATTTCCCAAGCCAACGGCCCTCGCGCATGCGCCCCATTACTCCGTCTTGCTCGGTGTGCAAATCCACGTGTCGCCGGCGGGGTCGGTCGCGCGGCGCCCTATGTATGGGTTCCGACCGTGGCGAGACCAGCGCTTTCTTGCCTTCTGCGACGCCAAGGCCGTCGGCGCGCTCGACGCGTGTGACTTGCCAGTCACGCGTGCATGCCGGCACCGCCTGCCAGCGAAAATCGTGTGACAACGGCCGCATTTGCCGCCTATGTATGCCGAAGGGGGCCGCATTCAGTGCGGATCACACTGGCCGCAACAGGAGATTGGCCACAACAGGAGGAAGTCATGCGTCCATTTATCGTTACCTCGGCTCTGAGCGCGCTCGTGCTGGCCGCCGTCGCGCTATCGACAGGCCCTGCGACCGCCGCCAAGAGCAAGATGGGCTGCGAGCGCGGCAAGGAAGTATGGAATGCCACGGCCGGCAAGTGCGAGCCCGGCAAGAGCAAGCATGCCGGGAAGGTGGCCGCCAAGAAGCCCGCCAAGAAGTAGCCGCACGCTAGAGCAAGATCGTTCCATGATCGAAGCGCTTCGCTGCGATCATGGAACGTAAATCTTGCTCTCAAATCCATGAATTGATTGAGCAGGATTCACGCTTCGGCCGCCACGTTGCAGCCGAGGCAAAGTGCTTCAATCCGAAGCGATCCTGACTCTAGTGCAGTGGCGCTGCGGCAATAGCCGTTGCGCCACGGCATGCCGTTGGACGCTGCGGTGGCCGCGGCTGACTACAGCCAGCGGACGCTCTCGGCGTTCACGAGCAGCACTTTGTCCTGCGGTACATCGAGCGCAAAGATGGCGGCTGGCTGCAGCCTGAGGATCAGGCCGCGTAGCACACGGCTGACACCGCCATGCGACGCCACCACGGTATCGCGCTCTACTTCCGCGAGCCAACCGGCAACACGGTCCGACAGCTTGCGGTAGCTTTCCCCGCCACGGGGCTGCCAGCTCCACATGTCGGCCTTGCGGGCAGCAAACCCGTCGGGATCGGTGGCAGGCAGCTCGTTCCAGAGCTGCCCCTCCCAGTGGCCGTAGTCGATCTCGCTGAGCCGCGCGTCGACGCGATACTCTTGGGCTGGAAGTGTCAGCTCACGCCTCATGATTTCCATGGTTTCGCGAGCCCGGTGCAGCGGACTGGCGACGTAGTCCAACGACGCTGCGCTGCCGCCGAACAGCTCGAAAAGGACGTGCCCGTTGCGCTCAGCCTGATCGCGCCCGGTTCCATTGAGGGGAATATCACGCCGCCCCTGGTAGCGCTGGGCGACGTTCCAGTCGGTCTCGCCGTGCCGGACGAAGTAGATCGTAACGCCTGCGGGAAGCATCAGACTTTGAGCACCAGCTTGCCCATGTTGCCGCCGGTGTAGAGCAGGTTGAGCACGTCCGGGAAGGCATCGAGGCCGCCCTCGCGCACGTCCTCGCGGATCTTGAGCTTGCCTTCCTTGTGCCATTGGCCGAGCTGAGCGATGGCCTCGGGCACGCGGCTGGCCCAGTCGAAAACGATGAGACCCTGAACTTTGAGGCGCTGAGTGAGGACAGCGCGCAGGTTCTTAGGCCCCTCGGGCAGCGAGGTAGCGTTGTAGGCGGAGATGAGGCCGCACACGGGAATGCGGCCGAACAGGTTCATCTGCATGAGAACCGTGTCGAGGATTTCCCCGCCCACGTTCTCGAAATAGACGTCGACGCCCTTGGGGGCCGCGGCCTTGAGGTCGGCGGCGAGGTTGCCGGCCTTGTAGTCGACGCAGGCGTCGAAGCCGAGCTCCCGGGTGACGTAGCGGCACTTGTCGGGGCCGCCGGCGATGCCGACCGCGCGGCAGCCCTTGATCTTGGCGATCTGGCCAACGACGGACCCCACGGCGCCCGATGCCGCCGAGACCACCACCGTCTCGCCGGCCTTGGGCTGGCCGACCTCGAGGAGGCCGAAGTAGGCGGTCCAGCCGGGCATGCCGAGGCCGCCGATCCAGCGCTGCAGCGGCGCCTGGGAGGTGTCGACCTTGGCGACGCGCTCGCCGTTGGAGATGGCGTAACGCTGTACGCCGAATAACCCTTGCACCGCATCACCGGTCTTGAAGCCCGAGTTGTTGGACTTCTCCACGATGCCCGCCGAGTAGCTGCGCATCGTCTCCCCGATGCCGATCGGGGGCACGTAGGACTTGGCATCGTTCATCCAGCCGCGGATGGCGGGATCGAGCGAGACGTATTCGATCCTGACGCGGAACTCGTTGTCGCCCGGCTCCGGCACCGGGCCGTCCTCGATCCTGAAGTCCTCGCGCGTGGCCATGCCCTTGGGGCGGCGCGCCAGCTTGACCATGCGGTTGCTCATCGGGGCCTCATGACGGAATTCGCGGGTTGCGGGCCGCATCACACGGCCGCGGAGCGTTGCAGTCAAGGGCGCCGTGGCGCTCGCCCGTCATCCCGGCCCAGCAATCGCGCTCGTGAGCGCGATTGCGCAGAGCCGGGACCTGCCACGGGTGGGACCTGCGGCAATCCCCGATAGCCTCGGCGCAGGCCTCGGCTTCGGGGATGACGGGTGATCCGGGTGCTCGCTGGCACTGGCCGTGTCGTATAGAACGACAGACGGGAGGCGACGGGAGATTGCTCCGATGAAAATGACGGCTTCACGCCACCTTGCAGCATGCGCTGCACTTGCCCTCATTGTTTCGCAATCGGTTGCCGCGCCTGACGAGGAGCAGCTGGGAAAGTCTGCCGGCTATCCGATCGGAACCCGCGCCAACTGGTTCTTCGAGGAGCGCGTAAGGGTCGGGTCGTTCAGCAATCTCGACAAGCTGTTCCCCCACAATCGTCTCAAAAAGACGGCCTCACCTCTACCGCTGCTTGTGGCGGCCACCGAGCTGAAGTTCGACTACAAGTTCGAGGACCGCACGCTTGGCATCGACGACTTCCTCCAGCGTCAACGCGTCACCGGCTTGCTGATCGTCAAGGACGGCGAAATTCTCCTCGAGCGCTATCAGTACGACCGAACTCCCACTCACCGTTTCCTTTCCCAGTCGGTGGCCAAGTCCATTGTCTGCCTGGCAGTCGGACTAGCTCTGGCAGAAGGGAAGATCGCTTCGCTGGACGACAAGGTTTCGAAATATGTGCCGGCGCTCGCCGGGTACCCCTACGGGGAAACTTCGATTCGCAACATCTTGCGAATGGCCTCCGGCGTGCGCTTCAAAGAAGCGTACGACGGCAAGGACGACCTGGCCCGGTTTGTTAGCATCCGCAACAGCAAAGGCGCTCTGGCGGCACTGAAGGCCTTTTCGGTGCGCGAGGCTCAGGAAGGCACGCGCTTTCACTATGCATCGAGCGAAACGGTGGTGATCGCCCTCGTGGTGAACGCGGTTACCGGCAAAACGCTTTCCGAGTACCTCACAGATCGGCTGTGGCAGCCGATGGGGGCCGAGGCCGATGCCACCTGGGTCAAGGATATCAATGGCTTGGAGAACGCGCTGGGAAATTTCAATGCGGTATTGCGCGACTACGGCCGCCTCGGCGTGCTGCTTGCCAATGACGGCGCCGTCGGCGGAAAGCAAATCCTGCCCAGGGATTTCCTGCTCGAAGCCACCGATTGGCGCAAGCAGCCCGCTGCGTTCGCCCCCGGACGGGCCACGCCGTATTTCGGCTATGGCTACCAGTTCTGGACCTTCCCTGGCGCAAAGCGAAGGTTCGCCTTGCTGGGTGTCTACGGCCAATCGATATTCGTCGATCCTGAGCTCAAGCTGGTCATGGTGATCACGGCGGTGGCAAAAAACGCCAGCGTCGGCAAAGAACCGCTGGGCAAAGAGCGTGATGCCGTGTGGCGGGGCCTCATCAGCACGTACGGGAGTTGGTAGGGGGCTGGCCCGTTGGGCCCCTCAGTGGCTCAAACAGTGCTCGCTTGCGACGTCGGCCAAGCCGAATGGCCGTTGACCGGCTCCCCGCCAAGCCCCAATCATCGCCGGCGATGTCGCATCTCCAGAGGTTCCTCCGACACCTGCGTTTACGGCCGGGCCTTGCGGCGCTGACCGCCTACCTTGGTCGCGCCGAGAGGAGGACGCTCGCGGCCGTGATCCTCGGGGCCGCCGCCCTGCTCGCCTTTGCCAAGATTGCAGACGGGATCGGAGACGGCAGCACGCGCGCCTTCGACGAATGGCTGCTGGTGGCGCTGCGCACGCCGGGCGACCTTGCCGATCCGATCGGGCCGAAGTGGCTCGAGGAGATGATGCGCGACTTCACCGCCCTCGGCAGCACGGGCGTGCTCACCCTGATGGTGCTGGCCATCGCGGGCTTCCTCGCCATGACCCGAAAGGCCTACGCCGCCCTGTTCGTGCTGGCCTCGGTGGCGGGCGGCGTGGCGATCAGCCAGACGATGAAGTGGGCTTACGCGCGGCCGCGGCCGGAGCTGGTTCCGCACGGGGCGGAGGTGTACACGGCGAGCTTCCCCTCGGGGCACTCGATGATGTCGGCGGTGGTGTATCTGACGCTGGGCGCCCTGCTGGCGCGCACGCAAGCCAACCGCGCGGTAAGGCCTACGTGCTGGCGGTGGCCGTCGTCCTGACGGTGCTGGTGGGAACGAGCCGGGTGTATCTCGGCGTGCACTGGCCGACCGATGTGCTCGCGGGATGGTCGCTCGGCGGCGTGTGGGCGCTGATCTGCCTCAGCGTCATGATGTGGCTGCAGGCGCGCGGGCAGGTGGAGGACGAGAAGGTCCCTGGGCGGGATGCCTGAGATGGCCAATGTGGAGGTGAACGGCCGGAGCTATCGGGTGCCGGAGCGCCCTGCGGTGGTCGTGTGCTTCGACGGTTGTGATCCCGCCTACATCCGCCACGGCCTCGCCGACGGCATCCTGCCGACCATTGCGGCGCTGCAGGAGACCGGGTTCGTGGGGGAGGCCGAGGCGGTGGTGCCGACCTTCACCAACCCCAACAATGCCTCGATCGTCACCGGCGTGCCGCCGGCGGTGCACGGCATCTGTGGCAACTACTACCTCGACCGCGTGACCGGCGAGGAGCGCATGATCACCGACGGCGCGCTGATGCGCTGCAGCACGATCCTGGCCGCCATGGCCGAAGCCGGCGTGAGGACTGCGGCCGTGACCGCCAAGGACAAGCTGAGACTCATGCTGGCACGCGGGCTCCGTGGCATCAGCTTCTCGTCCGAGAGGGCCGATCGGGCGACCTTGGCCGAGAACGGCATTGCCGAGGTCGAGGCCATGGTGGGGCGGGCCACGCCCGATCAGTACTCGGCGGACCTGTCCCTGTTCGTGCTCGACGCGGGCGTGCGCCTGCTGGAACGTGGCGCGGCGCACCTGCTCTATCTCTCGCTCTCCGACTTCGTGCAGCATGCGCACGCGCCGGGTGCGCCCGAGGCCGATGCCTTCAACCGCGCCGTGGACGAGCGCATCGGCTGGCTCATCGGGCTGGGCGCCGTGGTGGGCGTGGTGGCCGATCACGGCATGAACGACAAGTCGCGCGCCGACGGCAGCCCCAACGTGGTGTTCCTGGAGGAGGAGCTCACCCGCAGCTTCGGCGAGGGCGCGGTGCGGGTCATCTGTCCCATTACCGATCCATTCGTGCGTCACCATGGGGCGCTGGGATCGTTCGTCAGGGTCTACATGCGCAAGGTGACCGACCTGCGCGCCCTGATGGCCGCCAGTGCCGCGTTGCCAGGCGTCGAAGCAGTGCTGGATCGGGAAACCGCGGCTGCCCGCTTCGGCCTGCCGCTGGACCTGGAAGGCGACTTCGTGGTGCTGGGTGATGCCGGCACGGCCATAGGGTCCTCGCGCGCCGAGCACGACCTCTCGGGGCTGGCCGGCCATCGGCTGCGCTCGCACGGCGGCCTTGCCGAGCAGAGGGTGCCCTTCATCGTCTCGCACAGGCTGCGCCCGGAGTACCTGGCGGCCAAGGGCGGCCGGTTGCGCAACTTCGATATCTTCGACGCGGTTCTGAACGGCGTGACGTGACGGGGCGAGGCGTTATGCCGGCGGAGCGGGCGCAGGGCGTAGGGTGCAATAAGCGCTAGCGCATTGCACCGATGCGACGTGTTCCACGGGCGGCGGCGCGCTGCGGTTTGCGTGGATCGGCGCAATGCGGCTGTCGCCTTATTGCGCCCTACGGCGCGAGCAGCGGGCGTAGGGTGCAATAAGCGGCTAGCGCATTGCACCGATGCGACGTGTTCCACGAGCGGCGGCGCACTGCGGTTCGCGTAGATCGGCGCAATGCGGCTGTCGCCTTATTGCGCCCTACCTTCGTGGCGCGTTAACGCTGATTGCGAAGACTGGGCCAACGGCGGTGCTTATCCCCGCTCTCGTCGCGCCGTGCGATGATGCGCGCGTCGCTTGTTGCGACGGGACGTGAAATGCGCATCCGTCCTTCACGTGCAAGCGACCGGCGCCTGGAAGGAAGGCTCGGATGGCTCGAGCTCCAGGAGGCCCGCTGCGACCGTTTCCGGCAGAGCACCAGCAATGGGCGCCGAGCCGGCGACCGCCCACAAGGCTCAAGGCCAACCGCGAAGCTCCCATGGGGCGAGCGGGACGCCGAAAGCTTGCAGCGGGACACAAATCGCCGCACGCGGGTGCCGTAAGGCAACCCCTCGGGACCGCGAGGTCCCGGAGGAGCCCGCAAGGGTCCCGAGGAGGTCTGCACGGCCTCCTGGGGCCGCAAGGCCCCGCGGTTGCCGACAAGGCACCCGCGTACCCGTCGCACCCCTCGCCGGCGATTGCCGGCGGGGCTCACGGTGCTGCCTGCAAGGGATCTGGCACAAGCCGCGGCGGAGCGTGCACTATGCACAAGCCCGTCAAACGAGGACGACAGATGCACAGCCGTTGGAACGATACCGAAGCCCGCAAGGCGGTCGAGGGCTATGCCAGGCAGGGCATCAGCGAGGACGTGGCGCTGCGCACCTACACCACGCGGCTGTTGGGCTCAGACCCGCTGCTGGTGCTGCACGGCGGCGGCAACACCTCGGTCAAGACCTGCATGATGGACCTGCTGGGCGAGACGCACGAGGTGCTGTGCGTCAAGGGCTCGGGCTGGGACATGGGCACCATCGAGCCGGCGGGGCTGCCGGCCGTGAAGCTGGCACCGTTGAGGAAGCTGCGGGCACTCGAGGAGCTGACCGACGAGGAGATGGTGAACTTCCAGCGGGTGAACCTGCTGGATGCCGGCGCGCCGAACCCCTCAGTGGAAACGCTGCTGCACGCGTTCCTGCCGCACAAGTTCGTCGATCACACGCATGCGGCGGCGGTGCTGAGCCTCGTCGACCAGCCCAATGGGGAGGAGCTGGTGGCCGAGGTCTACGATGGGACGATGGGTTTCGTGCCCTACGTCATTCCGGGCTTCGCGCTGGCCAAGCTGGCGGCGCAGGTGTTCGAGAGGAAGCCCGACGTGGAAGGGCTGATCCTCTCCAAGCATGGCATCTTCACGTTCGGCGCCGATGCGCGCGAAGCGTATGAGCGCATGATCGCACACGTGTCGCGGGCGGAGGCGCGGCTGGGCAAGGGGCGGCGCAACGTGTTCGCGCCGGCGGCGCAGCCGAAGGCCCTCGCATCGGCGGACGAGATTGCACCCATCATCCGCGGCGCCTGCGCGGTGCGGCCGGCGGCACCAGCCGGCGAGCCCAGGCGGTTCGTGCTCGAGTTCCGGACTGGGCCGGAGATCCTCAACTACGTCAACGCCGCCGATCTCGCGAGCCATGCCCAGCGCGGCGTGGTGACGCCCGACCACGTCATCCGAACGAAGAACTTCCCGCTGATCGTGCCCGCGCCCGAAGCCGGCAGGCTCGACGATTTTGCAAAGGCGGTGCGGGCGGCGGTCGCCGAGTACGCGACGCGTTACGACGCGATGTTCGCGCGCCAGAACGCACGCGTGGGGCACACCAAGGCCAAGCTCGATCCCATGCCGCGCGTGGCGCTGGTGCCGGGTGTCGGCCTGTTCGGCATCGCCAGCACGGCAAAGGATGCGGCGATCGCAGCGGACCTGGCGGAGAACACCATCCGTGTCGTCACCGACGCCGAGGCCATCGGGCGCTACGAGCCGCTGGGGGAAGCGGACCTGTTCGACGTGGAATACTGGAGCCTGGAGCAGGCCAAGCTGAAGGGCGCCGTGGTGAAGCCGTTCACGGGTCAGGTGGCGGTGGTGACGGGCGCGGGCAGCGGCATCGGCCTCGCCACGGCCAAGGCGTTCGCGGCGGAAGGCGCGGCGGTGGCCGTGCTGGACGTCGACGGCGAGGCCGCGATTGCTGCCGCCAAAGGGGTGAACGGCGTCGCCTTGGCCTGCGACGTCACCGACCGCGCCCAGGTTCGGGCGGCCTTCGCCGAGATCGCACGGCGATATGGTGGCGTCGACATTGTCGTCTCGAACGCTGGCGCTGCCTGGCAAGGCAAGATCGGCGACGTGTCGGACGAGGTGCTGCGCCGGAGCTTCGAGCTCAACTTCTTCGCGCACCAGGCGGTGGCGCAAACAGCAGTGGCCATCATGCTCAAGCAGGGCACCGGCGGGGTGCTGCTGTTCAACGTCTCCAAGCAGGCGGTGAACCCGGGCCCCGATTTTGGACCCTACGGCCTGCCCAAGGCCGCCACGCTCGCGCTGATGCGCCAGTACGCGGTCGACTACGGAGCGCTGCGCATCCGCTCCAACGGCGTCAATGCCGACCGCGTGCGGACCGGGCTCCTGAGCGAGGGGATGATCGCGCAGCGTGCCAAGGCGCGCGGCGTGAGCGAGGCCGAGTACATGGGCGGCAATCTCCTGAAGCGCGAGGTGACGCGCCGCCGACGTGGCGCAGGCGTTCGTGGCGCTGGCAAAAGCGCGGGCCACCACCGGGCATATCGAGACGGTGGATGGCGGGAATATCGCGGCGGCGTTGCGGTAGCTCAGGTAGGTTGGGTCAAGCGAAGCGCAGACCCAACACCATCCATGCGCATCGCCTCGTGTGTTGGGTCATCGCTGACGCTCGACCCAACCTACGCCGGTCGATAGGGCTCGCGGCGGTCGACCAGGATCTGCGGGATGAGCGCGAACACGATCTCGCCGTTCTGGTTGCGCGCCTGCACCTCGTTGGCGAGGATGCCGCGGTTGGGCCGCGACTTGAGGTCGATCTTCTCGGCTGAGCCGGGCGCGGAACTCGATGGTGTCGCCGACGTAGACGGGCTTCGGCCAGCGCAGGTCGCGAAAGCCCGGCGACGGACCGTAGGCGGGCTGCCGTCCGCCGGAGGTTTCCGCCCCAGCGCTCGCATTCAACCGGTTCCTCACGAACTCACGGATGAAGATCGCAGCCGTGTGCCAGCCCGATGCGCACAGCGCCCCGAACAGCGAGGCCTTGGCGGCCGCCTCGTCGAGGTGGAAGGGCTGCGGATCGAACTCACCTGCGAAGGCAATGATCTCGTCGCGCGTGAACGTGTGGCGGCCGAAGTCGGTGATCTCGCCGAGCTGCCGGTCCTCGAAGAACATGCCGCGCGCGGGCTGCAACGGCGAGATGGGCGACTCCCAGAGGCTGACGAGGCGCTTGCGCTCCGGCTTGGGGCCGCCGTGCGGCGAAGGCGGGGCTGCGCCGGGGTTGCGCATGCGGATGAGCTGGGTGGTGTGCCACCAGGCCATGATCTCGCTCTTGTCGTTCAGGAGCTCGACCGTGTTCTTGGAGATGCCCGCATCAGGCCGCGAGGCCAGCACGCGCTTGTCGGTGTAGACGTGGCGACAGGCAAGCACGTCGCCCGGGCGCACGGGCTTGGTCCAGCGCACCTCCTCGACGCCAGGCGAGCCGAGGGAAGCCGTGTTGCGCAGCGGCCCGTCGCAGATCATGCGCATCATGATGGCGCAGGTGTGCCAGCCCGAGGCGCACAACCCGCCGACCGGCGTGGCCTTGGCGGCTTCCTCGTCGGTGTGCATGGGCTGGGGATCGAAGGCGCGGCCGAAGGCGATGATCTCGTCCTTCGTCACCAGCCTGCGCCCGAAGGTGACGGGCTTGCCGATCTCGATGTCCTCGTGATGGACCTTGTCGCCGGCCTCGGAACGAATCGGTTTTTGCACGCGCTCTCTGCTGCCCCATGCTATTGCGGTTTGCGGGCTGTCTTACAGGCTGGCGAGGCGATTGTCAGCGGACGCCCGCCGCACGCGACACAGCGGCGCTGCAATTCAGGGATGCGCTTGCGCGATGGTAAGCGGTCGTCAGGCTCGTATCGTCGTTGCCGGCGCCGGCAGCATCGGCTGCTATGTCGGCGGCTGCCTGGCGCTCGCGGGGCGCGACGTGACGCTGCTGCTGCGGCCGGTGCTGGCCGAGATCATCGCTGGGCATGGGCTGCGCATTTCGGACCTCGAGGGGGCGGACAGATCGCTCGCACCCTCGGCGATCAAGCTTGCGACCGATCCGGCAGCGGCCTTCGCCGAAGCCGACATTGTTCTGGTGACGGTGAAGAGCGGTGCAACGGCGGCCATGGCCGCCCTGACTGCGGAGCACGCACCCTCCGGCGTGACGGTGGTGAGCCTGCAGAACGGCGTCGGCAATGTGGATGTGCTGCTGGCACGGCTCGGCGCCATGGGCCGCGTGGTGCCGGGCATGGTGCCCTTCAATGTCGTGCAGACGCACGGCGACGGGCAGGCGGCGCGCTTCCATCGCGCCACCAGCGGCACGATTCAGATCGGGCGGGGCGTGCCGGGCCTGCGCAGCGCGCTGAATGCGAGGGGCGCACCTGTCGCCGAGCATGCCGACATGGCGGGTGTGCTGTGGGGCAAGCTGCTGCTCAACCTCAACAACGCGCTGAACGCGCTCTCGGGCATGCCGCTGGCGACCCAGATCGCCGACCGCCGCTGGCGGCTGATCCTCGCGGCACAGATCAGCGAGGCGCTGGCGGTGCTGAAGGCGGCGGCCATCCGTCCCGCCCGCATCGAAGGCGTGCCGCCGGGCGCGGTCCCGCGCATCCTGAGATTGCCCAACTGGCTGTTCCGGCGGGTGGCGAAACGCATGCTGGCGATCGATCCGGAGGCGCGCTCGTCCATGTGGGAGGACTTGCGAGCGCGGCGGACGACCGAGATCGACTACCTGCAGGGCGCGATCCTGAAGCTTGCACAGAAACACGGGGGACGCGCGCCGCTTACCGAGCGGATCATCGGCCTGGTGAAACAGGCCGAGGCGGCACGCGACGGTTCGCCGGGGCTCGCGCCCGAGCAAATCGAGGCACGGTGACGGCAAAAGGGATCGCTGCGCAACGGCGCCGGGAGGAGACGATGGACGCAGACGTGATCGTGGTCGGGGGCGGCCTCGCGGGTCTGGTCGCGGCTTGTGAAGTTCTCGATGCGGGCAAGCGCGTGATCCTCATCGACCAGGAGGGCGGGCAGTCGCTGGGCGGCCAGGCGTTCTGGTCGTTCGGCGGGCTGATGTTCGTCGACTCGCCAGAGCAGCGGCGCCTGCGCATCCGCGACAGCCACGATCTCGCCCTGCAGGACTGGATGGGCTCAGCCGGCTTCGACCGCGATGAGGACCACTGGCCGCGCCGCTGGGCCGAGGCCTACGTCGGCTTCGCCGCGGGCGAGAAACGCGCGTGGCTGCACGCCAGGGGCGTGCGCTGGTTCCCGATCGTCGGCTGGGCCGAGCGCGGGGGCTATCTCGCCACGGAGCATGGCAACTCGGTGCCGCGGTTTCACGTCACCTGGGGTACGGGGCCGGCGATCATCGCGCCGTTCGTCAAACGCGTGTACGAGGGCGTGACAGCTGGCCTGGTGTCGCTGCGCTTCCGGCATCGGGCGAGCGAGCTGACGACCAGCGGCGGCGTGGTCGACGGCGTGCGCGGTGAAGTGCTCGAAGCCAGCAGCCTCGAGCGTGGGCGCCCGACCTCGCGCAAGGTGGTGGGCGACTTCGCGCTGAAAGCGCAGGCGGTAATCGTGACCTCGGGCGGCATCGGCGCCAACCACGAGCTGGTGCGCGCGAGCTGGCCCAAGCGGCTGGGCGAGCCGCCCAAGCACATGCTCTCGGGCGTGCCCGACCACGTCGACGGGCGCATGCTCGGCATCGTCGAGGCGGCCGGCGGCAACCTCATCAATCGCGACCGCATGTGGCACTATACGGAAGGTATCACCAACTTCGCGCCGATCTGGAGCGCGCACGGCATCCGCATCCTGCCGGGCCCCTCGTCGCTGTGGATCGACGCGACGGGCAGGCGCCTGCCGGTGCCGCTGTTCCCGGGCTTCGACACGCTGGGCACGCTGGAGCACCTGCGCAAGACCGGCCACGACTACTCCTGGTTCGTGCTGACGCAGAAGATCATCGAGCGCGAGTTCGCGTTGTCGGGCTCGGAGCAGAACCCGGACCTGACCGGCAAGAGCATCCGCAAGGTGCTGGGCCGCCGCTTCGGCGTGCCCGGACCGGTTGACGCCTTCAAGAAGCAGGGCGTGGATTTCATCGTCAAGAACACCCTGCCTGAGCTGGTAGCGGCCATGAACGAGCGGGCCGGCGCGGCGCTGATCGATGCTGGAGCGCTGGAGCGTGAGATCCAGGCGCGCGATCGCGAGATCGACAATACCTACACCAAGGACGCGCAGGTCACGGCGATCCGCGGGGCGCGCAACTATCTTGGGGGACAAGCTGATCCGGGTGGCGACGCCGCACCGTCTGCTCGACCCCAAGGCCGGGCCGCTGATCGCGGTGCGGCTCTGGGTGCTCACGCGCAAGACGCTGGGCGGGCTGCAGACCGACTTGTCAGCGCGCGTGCTGAAGGCCGACGGGCAGCCGCTCGGCAACGTGTTCGCCGCGGGCGAGGTCGCAGGCTTCGGCGGCGGCGGCATGCACGGCTACCGCGCGCTCGAAGGCACGTTCCTCGGCGGCTGCATCTTCTCGGGGCGCGTGGCGGGCAGGGCGGCGGCGGGGGCGGTGGGGTAACGTTGTCATCCCGGCGCTTGTCGCCGGGCACAAGGCCCAGGATGACAAGCGCCTCAATTCGCAAACCTGAACAGCATCACGTCGCCGTCCCTGACGGCGTAGTCCTTGCCTTCGAGGCGCATCTTGCCGGCCTGCTTGGCGCCGACTTCGCCGCCCAGCGATACGTAGTCGTCGAAGGTGATGGTCTCGGCCCTGATAAAGCCCTTCTCGAAATCGGTGTGGATGGCGCCGGCGGCCTTCGGCGCCTTGGCGCCTGCCGTCACGGTCCAGGCGCGCGCCTCCTTGGGGCCGGCGGTGAAGAAGGTGATGAGGTCGAGCACGCGGTAGCCCTCGCGGATCAGCGCGTTGAGGCCGGGCTCCTTGAGGCCCAGGTGCTCGAGGTAGTAGGCGCGCTCCTCAGGCTCCAGCGCGGCCACCTCCGCCTCGATCTTGGCCGAGATGACGACGCAGCCGGCACCCTCGGCCTTGGCGCGCGCCTCCACCTTGCGGGAGAGCTCATTGCCGCCGATGGAGGCCTCGTCGACGTTGCATACGTAGACCACGGGCTTGGCGGTGAGCAGTTGCAGCTGGCGATAGGGCCGCTCCTCCTCCGGTGTCAGCTTCGCCAGCCGGGCGGGCTTGCCGGCGCTGACCAGCTCCAGCGCCTTGTCGATCAGCGCAACTTGCGCCTTGGCCTCCTTCTCGCCGGTGACGGCCTTCTTGGCCAGCGGCTCGCGGCGGCGCTCCAGGCTCTCCATGTCGGCGATCATCAGCTCGGTCTCGACCGTTTCTGCGTCGCTGATGGGGTCGATGCGGCCCTCCACGTGCGTCACGTCCGGGTCCCTAAAGCAGCGCAGCACGTAGGCCACCGCGTCGACCTCGCGGATGTGGCCGAGGAACTGGTTGCCGAGGCCTTCGCCCTTGGAGGCGCCGCGCACCAGGCCGGCGATGTCGACGAAGGTGAGGCGGGTCGGGATGGCGGCGGCGGAGCCCGCGATCTCGCGCAGCTGGTCGAGCCTGGGGTCGGGCACGCCGACGTCGCCGATGTTGGGCTCGATGGTGCTGAAGGGATAGTTGGCCGCCTCGGCGGCCGCAGTCTGCGTCAACGCATTGAAGAGCGTGGACTTGCCGACGTTCGGCAGGCCCACGATGCCGCATTTGAAGCCCATGGGATCGGATCTCTCGGGATCAGGTCTCTTGATCAACTCTCTGGGCTGCGCCCTCGCAGCCACCGCTTGAGGTTCTCGGCGAGCGCGCTGCCGCGCTTGGACTGCCGCTCGCCGGCCGGATGCGCAGGTTGCGGCGGGGGCGGCTTGCGTTCCGGCTCCTGCGCCGATGCCCTGGTCGCGCCTTTGTCGGCCTGCTTGTCGGATTGCTGGGTGCGGGCGACCTCTGTAAGAAAGCGCGCCACGTCACCAGAGGCCAGCCGCCCCGCCGCATCCGCAATCGCGTCGAGCAGCGGCTCCAGCCACTCGGCATCGGCCTTGGCGAAATCGTGCAGCACGTAGTGGCTCACCAGGTCCTTGGAGCCGGGATGGCCGACGCCGATGCGCACGCGCGCGTACTCGTTGCCGATGTGCGCCGAGATCGAGCGCAGCCCGTTGTGGCCGGCGTTGCCGCCGCCGACCTTCACCTTCAGCTTGGCCGGCGCGAGATCGATCTCGTCGTGAAAGACGTAGATGTCGCCCTCGTCGATCTTGAGGTAGCGCTGGGCCTCGCCGACGGCCTGGCCGCTGTCGTTCATGTAGGTCTGCGGCTTCAACAGCATGACACGGCGGCCGCCGATCGGGCCATCGGTCACGAGACCATGGAACCGCTTCTTCCAGGGCCCCAAGCCGTGGTGCTCGGCGATGCGATCGAGCGCCATGAAGCCCACGTTGTGGCGATGCCGCGCATAGCCGCTGCCCGGATTGCCGACGCCGACGAAAAGCTTCATGGGCGAACGTCCATCGAGTCCGCAGGCTCAGGCGGCACAAAAGCACACGCTGCGGCTATTTCTTGCCCTTCTCGGCGGGCTTGGCTGCCGCAGGGGTGGGCTTCGCCCCAGCGGCCTCCTTGCCGGCAGGGGCCTTCGCCCCAGCTGCTGCCGCGGCCTTGGCGTCGGCTGGCGCGGCGGCCGGTGCGCCCTCGGCAGCCTCGCCCTCGGCGGGCGCGGCACCTTCGACGGCGGCGGTCTCGGCGCCCGGCGTCGGCTCCTCCTCGATCTTGTGGCCGGCAATGGTGGCGACGGTGAAATCGCGGTTCTGGATGGTGGGCTTCACACCCTCGGGCAGCTTGATGGCGGAGATGTGCACCGAGCGGCCGATTTCCAGGCCTTCCAGGTTGAACTCGAAGAAATCCGGAATCTTGTCGGCGGGAGCCGTCACCTCGATCTCGTGGCGTACGACGTTCAGCACGCCGCCGCGCTTCAGGCCCGGGGACAGTGGCTCGTTGATGAACCGCACCGGCACATTCACGCGGATGCGCGAGCCGGGGCTCACGCGCTGGAAGTCCACATGAATGGGCGTGTCCTTGACAGGGTCGAGCTGTACTTCACGCGGAATGACGCGCGACCTGGCGCCGTCCACGTCGAGCTCGAACAGGGTGGACAGGAACTTGCCGCGGCCGATGATGATGCTGAGCTCGTTGGCATCGAGAGCGATCGTCTGCGCCTCGCCAGTGTCGCCGTAGACGATGCCGGGAACGCGCTTCTCGCGCCGCACGGCGCGGGCGCCGCCGGTGCCGGAGCGACCGCGGGCGGAAGCCTTGATCTCGCTGAGCTGCTGGGCCATGGGCCTTGTCTCCAACGGAAAAACGGGCCTGCTCCGTCGCAGCGGTGCGGCCCTCTGCAATTGCTGGCGGGGTTATAACGGCGGCCCGGGCCTTGCGCAATGGGCGGTTGGATGGCCGGGCGGTCTCCCTCTCCCCGCTAGCGGGGAGAGGGTCATGGCGGAGCCATGCCTCCGGCATGAGGTGAGGGGCGGCAACAGGGCGCGACGCGGCTTGTGTCAGGGCGTGCCTTCAGTGAATGCGACGAGGCTGTCGAGCACGCCGTCGAGGTTTTGGTAGACATCGATGTTGTGCACGCGGAAGATGCGGTAGCGCAGCCTCTCTAGCGCGGCCGTGCGCAGTGCGTCGCGTGCGGTCTCAACCTCTTTGCCATGTGTGCCGCCGTCGACCTCGACGACGATCCTCAGCTCGCGACAGAGAAAGTCGACGAAGTAGGGGCCTACGGCCGCCTGCCGTACGAACTTCAGGCCTCTGAGGTTGCGGTTGCGCAAGTGCGACCTAAGGCGCTGCTCGGCCGAGCTCGACTTCGACCGAAGCACCCGCGCACGGTTGGTTCGCCAAGGCTGGGTGCGACGCATGTTTGGCTTGCCTGAACGACGGTCGCGGCCCGTGGCCGCCCTCACCCTAACCCTCTCCCCGTTCGCGCAGAAAAAGCGCGACGGGGAGAGGGGATTCGGGTGGCGCTCGCTGCACGGGCGACGCCATCAGTCCTGTGGCAGCGGGATCCAGTTGTAAAGGGCGATGCCTCCGTCTACGGCCACGGTCGTGCCCGTCACGTAGGCCGAGAAGCGGTCCGAGAGCAGGGCGAGCGCCATGTTGGCCATGTCTTCTGCCGCGCCAAGGCGGCCGAGCGGGATCTTGTCGGAGAAATCGAAAGCCGCCGCATTGAAGCCGCCGCCCGGCACGGCGCCCGGCGCCAGCGCATTGACGCGGATGCCGGCAGGGACCCAGCGCGCGGGCCAGCTCCTTCACCACCATGGTCTGGCCGGCCTTGGAGGCGGCGTAGTGGGGGATGTTGCGCGGCGTCTCGGCGTGCAGCGAGGTGATGAACAGCAAGCGGCCCTTGATGCCGCCGGCCTTCATCCGCCGCGCCAGCTCGCGCGCGATCAGGAAGCCCGAGCGCACGTTGGTGTTGACCATGGCGTCCCAGGTGGCCTCGGAGACAGCGAGCGCCGTGTCGGTCTCGCGACGCGGCGGCGAGGCGGAGTGCACGAACATGGAGACGGGCTGATCACCCGGAGGCAAGGCCGCTCGCCAGCCGTCGGTGGTGGAGAGGTCGGCGGTAACGGCCTCGGCCGTGCCGCCCGCCTTGGTGATCTCCTCCACGATTGCCGCATTGCGCGCTGCATCGATATCGACGCAGCGAACGGCGGCACCTTCGTGGGCAAGAGCGAGCGCGATGGCGCGGCCGATGTTGGAGGCCGACCCGGTGACGAGCGCCGTCTCGCCGGGGAAAAGGTTGAGGGGTGTCATGCGTGATCTCGACCCGCTATTTGCTGAAGGTCGGCTATTGGAGGCGACCGAGCGGCGCATGTCCAGCGGGATGGGCCTACAGCGCCTTCATCAGCCCCGAGTCAATGAGGCGGCGGTGGAAGCGCAGCACCTCCTCGCGGGCCGGGCAGTCGTGGTAGCGGCCCTTGCAGAGCATCATGAGGCGCCGGCGCTCGCGATGCGAATCCGAGAGCGGAACCCCAGCGGCTTCCAGCACCATGGTGCCCAGGTAGGCCACATCCAGACTATCCACGCTGGGGAGCGGAGGCGGACGGTAGCGCACCCCATCGAGCGCATAGTAGGTGGTGAGGGCGGCCTCGTTGCCGCTCGCCGTGATGTCCTCGATGGAAGCGTTCTCGTCGAAGCCCAGCAGCGATTGCGTGGCCGTCGGCTGGTGATCGCCGTAGTGCACGATCAGGAACGGCTGCCTGGGGAAGCGGCGCACCAGCTCCGAGCGCAGGAAGGCGTAGTCCATGCGCGCCATGGCGAGCCGGCGCAGATACTCGCTCATCTCCGGGTGTGTGCCGGGGCCACCGCCGGCAACCGTGACTTCCGGCATGTAGGCGTAGTCGTAGGGGCCGTGCGCAGCCATGGTCTGGATGTAGAGGAACAGCGGCTGGGCGGACGCCTTGAGATGGCGGCCGATCTCGGCCACCGCGTTGGCATAGTAGAAGCGGTCGCGCTCGTTGGCGATCCTCGCCCCCTGCGCCTTGGCATCGATGATCTCGCGAAGACCGGCGGCCTCGAAGAACCTTCCCGCACCCAGAAAGTGGCGCAGCATGGGGTAGAACATGACGTTGCGGTAGCCGCAGCGGGCGAGCGCGTGGGGAAACGTGTCGGCCACGCCGCCAGCCATGACGTGTTGCACATAGTGACGCATGCCGCCGAACGACTGGGTCGACAGCCCCGTCAGCAAAGAGAACTCCGTCAGCCACGATGCGCCGCCGAAGGTCTCCACACGCAGCTTGTTGAGCCTGCCGTCGAAGGAATGGAAGAAGGAATCGAGGCTCCGGTCGTAGCTGAGTGTTGGAAAGTGAGCTGGCGGTACGACGGACTCCTGATGAACGAGAACGATGTGCGGCGGCCTTGTTGCGGGCGCACAGCTTGCCGGCACCTCCAGGCGGCTCGGCTGGGGCTCGGCCCGTCCGGGCCCCGCCGCCTCGATCAGACGTCCGCGCCAGAGCGCCTGCACCGTCTCCGACCAGGAGGCGTAGAAGAAAGTGACATACGCGTTCTCGAAGTAGAACTCGGTGTGGCGGCGCTCACCCCGTGCCGTATCGGCCGACCAGGCGACGCCGGCCAGCAGCGCCACGGCCGCTGCCGCGTGCGCGCGAGACACGCGGGTACCGTCGACCCGAAGCGCGATCCAAATGCCTCCCGTCGTGGCGAGCGCCGTGGCAACGAGGCCGAGCACCAGCGCACCGTGCCCGGACCAGACGTCGGCGAAGGCGGCCGGGGAGCTTAGAAAGCTGACCAGGTCGTAGGCATGCAGCACGACCTCGGTCGCCTGCTGCTTGGTGTAGGAGATGGTGCGGACGATCGCGACGAGCGTCACGGCCATCAGCGCCGCCGCCAGCACGCGGCGGGTGAGGCACACGATCGAGGCAGCAATGCAAAGCGTGACGGCGGTCGCGAACACGCTGTCGGCGATGCCGCCCTCGACCAGCCCGAAGTAGGCCGCGATCGCAACCGCGGCGGCGCCAGCCAGACCCCAAGCCAAGCCCGCTTGAGGCGCCCAGGCCAGGGGCGCACTGCGCCAGGCGGTTGCCACGGCGACAACGCTTGGCACCTGCCCACTTTGATCGGAACGCTGGTCGCTCATCGAATGCCGTGGCCGGCCCCGCCGGACGCCCTCTTCAGTGAAGGTTAACCGTGCGGGCTGAACCCACACTGAACGCCCGAACCGTCCGTGTTGGAAGGGAGCAAGAGGAATGCCAATTGTAGCGGCCTCTTCGAGGGCGCCTGACCCGGCCTCGTCCGCACCGACAGCACCACCTCCGCCATGGAGCAAGAAAACCATCGGCAACTCGAGGTTTAGACAAGTATTACGCTTCGCTTTTCGAGATCTTGCTGCCCGGTTATTGCGCCTTCCGCAAGTTTACCCGTCGTGCACCACGTTCTGACATTGTTGCCAACTAGGCGTTGAGAAGCAAACTGCAGCAGGTCAGGCGGCTGCGAACCGGAGGCTGTGCCCATGGACGGGCTTGCACTCATCTTGGCGCTTGTCGCCCTGGTCGTGGCGTTCAACGCCCGCAAGGCCGCCAAGGCGCTCGAGCTGGCACTTGCGCGAGCGGCGGCAAGGCAGCGGGAGATGGAAGTTGACCTGGAGCGCCTGGCCAGCCGGCGCCCCGATGTCGCTGCGCGCGATCCCCACGCGGCTGCCTCCGACGTGGAGGCCCAACAGGCACCCAGCGTGGCAGCGGAACCTGCATCGCCGGAGCCGGACACCCGAGCGTGCATCCAGCTCTCCTTCCGTGCCCGAGGTGGCGGCTGCGGCTCCCGCACCCTCGGCTGGCGCCACTCTGGAGGAGCGGCTCGGCACGCGCTGGGCCGTCTGGGTCGGCGGGCTTGCGCTGGCGCTCGGCGGCGTGCTGCTGGTGCGCTACTCGATCGAGCAGGGCGTGTTCGGTCCGCGCGTGCGGGTTGCACTCGGCGTTCTGTTCTCGGTGCTGCTCATTGCAGCCGGCGAGTGGTTCCGGCGCTCCGAGCGCGCGTCTCCGGTGCAGGCCATCCCGGCTGCTCACATTCCGGGCATCTTGACGGCCGCAGGCACCATCAGCGCCTTCGGCACGGTCTATGCCGCGCACGCCCGTTACGATTTTGTCGGTCCGGCGGAGGCTTTCGTGGTGCTCGGTGCCATCGGCATCGCCACCATGCTCGCGGCCGCGCTGCACGGACCAGCTCTCGCCGGTCTCGGCCTCGCTGGCGCGTTTGTCGTGCCCATGCTCGTCGACTCGCAGCAGCCCAACCCGTGGCCCGTCGTGCTCTATCTCGGGGTGGTCGCCGGGGCGGCGTATGCGCTGGCGCGGCTGAGGCGCTGGCTGTGGCTTGCTTCGGCTGCCGTCACTGGCGCTGTGGTCTGGGGCTTTTTCCTGCTCGCCCAGGTCGGCGACGGTACAGCGGGCATGTGGACGTCCGCGCTATTCGTCCACGTCGCGATGCAGCTGGCGCTCGCGGCGGCATTCATGGCGCTGGAGCCGCATCTGGCTACCCCCGACGCTGCTGCAGAGCCCGATTGGATCGCGACCCTGGCCCTGGCCGCGCTAACCCTGCTGGCAGTGCTGGCGCTCGCGGCCGCCCGCATGGACGCGCAATGGACTACCTTTGCCGTCCTCGCCATGGCCATCCTGACCGTTACCGCCTGGCGCAGCGCCCCGGCCGCGGCTGCCGCCGTGCTGGCCGGCATCGTCGCCCTGGCAGGTATAGCGGTTTGGCCCGGCCTGACGGCTCCGCCGGAGCCTAGCCTGCTGGCGCCGGCTCTCGAGGGTGTGCTGCGCCTGCCGGAGAACGTCTCGAGCTTTCTCGCATTTGCCGCGCTTTCGACCCTGTCGGTCGGTGCCGTGGCCACGCTGCGGCTCTGGCGGGGCCGCGCCCTCCCGTCGATCACGTCCGGCCTTTACGCGCTTGCTGGCGTGGTGCCGCCCCTGCTGGCGCTGGTGCTGGCTTATTTGCGCGTCACCCAGTTCGACCGCTCGATCTCGTTCGCGCTCTTCGCCGTCGTATTGGCAGCTGCCTTCTATCTCGCTGCCGACCGCTTCCAAAAAATTCCCGCTGCCGACAGCACCCCGGCCACCGGGCTCGCCATCGGCGCTTTCGCCTCTGGCGTGGCGGCCGCCATGACGCTCGCCTTCGTGATGACGCTCGATCGCGGCTATCTCACCGTCGCCTTTGCCGTCACGGCTCTCACCACATCGATCTTCGCTGTCGCCGACCGCATCGCTGCTGCTGCGCTATGTCGTCGTCGCCATCGGCGTCATCGTGCTGGGCCGCCTCGCCTGGGACCCGCGCATCATGGGCGCCGACGTCGGCACCTGGCCGATTTTCAACTGGCTGCTGCTCGGCTACGGCGCACCGGCCGTCGCGTTCCTCGCCGCCGGTCACATCCTCAAGCGCGAAGGCGAAGATCTCGCAGTGCGCCTCTGCGATGCGCTGGGTGTGCTGTTCGCCGCGCTGCTGGTGTTCTTCCAGATCCGCCACGCGCTCAATGGCGGCGATCCGCTCAGCCCCACCTCGGGCCATGTCGAGCAGGGGCTGCTCGCGCTGATGGGCTTCGGCTTCGCGGCGGTGCTGATCCGCATGGACCTGGCGCGCGCGAACCCCGTGTTCCATGCCGCCTCGCTGATCTTCGGCGTCATCTGCGCCGGTGTGACCCTGATCGGGCTCGGGTTCATCGAGAACCCGCTGTTCAGCAGGGATCCCGTGCGCGGTCCGGTCGTCTTCAGCTCGCTCATTCTCGGCTATCTGCTGCCAGGCGTCGCAGCCGTGGTGCTGGCACGCATGGCGCGGGGCGTGCGGCCCGCCTGGTACGTGACGGGCGCCGCCGTGCTGGCACTGCTCCTGCTGTTCGGCTACGTCACGCTCGAGGTGCGCCATGCCTTCCAGGGCGAGCGTCTCGCCGTCTGGCAGAGCACGAGCGCACCCGAGATCTGGTCCTACTCGGTGGCATGGCTGGCTCTCGGCCTCGCGTTTCTCTTCTACGGCCTGTTGAGAAGATCAACAGAGGCGCGGCTCGCGTCGGCGGCGCTGGTGGTGCTGTCGGTCATCAAGGTGTTCCTCTACGATTTGACGGGCATCGGCGGCTTCTGGCGGGCATTCTCCGTCATCTGTCTCGGCGCAGTGCTGATCGGCATCGGCCTCGTGTATCAGAAGCTGATCTTCGCCCGACCGCAGGCCCCGCCGGGTTCCTGACAGCGGTGTGCTCGGCGGGCGCATGCTCATTTGCGCCCGGCCAGGAAGCAGAACGCGGCTGACGCCTGGATGAGAGCGGCTGCAATGAAGACCAAAGGCACGTTCGCGCTGCCAGCGCCGGCCGACACCTCGCGGATGACGCCGAAGGCGGCCGGCGCGAAAGCGTAGCCGGCCTGCGCAATCGCGACGATGAGCGCTACCACGCGCGCCACATCGACTTCGCTGAAATCGGTTTGGGCGATGAGGGGTGGCAGCGAGGTCGCGTTGCCGATGCCCGAGCCGAAGAGCAGCACGCCCAGCAGGAGCAGAGGGACGCTGTGGCCCGCTGCCAGCACGAACAGCAGGCAAGCCGCAATCTGGATGCCATAGCTCCCCGCCGACACCAGCCTGCGATCGAGGCCGAATGTCAGCACCCAGCCTCCAAGCATCCTGCCGGCTATCGCCGCTGCGGTCGCGAGCGCCATGGCGAGACCGGCAAACTGCGGACCGAGCGCAGGCACCAGCAGCGAGAACAGATGCGCCAGCAAGCCGATCTGCGCGAAGAGACCGAGTGCCATACCGGCTGCGAGGGTGAGGAACCGCCGATCGCGCCACAGCAAGGCGCGCGGCAGTGGCTGTGACGGGAGCGCGGAGAGGGCAGCGGGCGCAGTGTCGCGGGAAGCCGGGCCGTCAGGGCGCAGACCCATGGCGCCCGGGGTCTTGGAGAAGAGCCGGTCGGCAAGCAGCCAGATCACGGCCGTCATCACGATGGCGACGAGGATGGCGGCCTGGAGGAAGCCGAGGTAGCCGATGGCGGCGACCCAAAGGGGCGAGAACACGACCCCGCCGATGCTCGCCCCGTTGTAGGCCGTGGCAAGTGCGACTGGACGCCCCCGGTCGAACCAGGGCGAAACGATCGCGTTGACGGCGGCAGCACTCATGGCGACCCAGCCCGCTCCGCTCAGCAGCGTCGCCGCGAACAGGTGCCATGGCGCTTGCGCCCAGGCCCAACCGCAAACGCCGAGCCCAAGCGCCATGGCCGCGGCTTTCGTGACGCGCGGCACACCGTAGCGACGGTAGAGCGCGGGCAGATTTGCCACGACCACGGCACCCACCAGAAAGTGCACGGTCACGGCCGCGGAAACGAGCGATACGGGCCACCCGTTGCGCTCAACCAACGCGTGCAGGTAGATGGGCGGGCCATAGAAGCCGACACCCCAGCCGAAGGCCGCCAGCACGAATGCAGCCCACACGACGCGCCAACCGAAGAAGCGGCCCGTTGCCATTCGCATTGTTCCTGCCCGCGATGGAGGGAGCAGTTGTCGTAGTCTCCCGGCCGGCAAAGATGCTTCGGGCAACATCGAAGTGTAACGACACGGTTCACCTCGCCGGGCGCTTGGTGTATGCCGGCCTGGCGGGGGTGCACATGCACCGTAGCGGGCTCGATTGACCCGCCGACTCCCGATCATCTAATGTTGCTCTGGGTTTTTGCGGGTTCTGGGGATGCGCAGGCGGAATCTACTGTTCGACGACGTCGGTGCAACGTGGGACGTTCAATCGTTTGATCTGCGCGAACGGTTCCACGCCGCTAACTATTGCGGGGATCTCCCGACCGACCTCATTCGCAGCATGGGCTTCGTCGGAGTTCAGGATGGCACGAAGTTTGTCCGTGTTCGCGTTCGGTTGCAGGTCGTGTCACAGGTCGCGCTGGCTTCCGTGCTCTATTGGCTGGCCGACAACAGGCCAAAGTCGGTTGTCCTGGAGTTCGTCGGCGAGCCGGAGCCCGTGGAACTGTTCACGTCGCCGGAAGCGGCCATGGCTCGCCTCGGCGCCGTGACGTCCTTTGAAAGGTTTCTGCCGCGCTTCGCTTCCCAGCCAGTCGACCCTAGCCAATTGCCACCGAGTTCACCCCTGGCCGAACTTGTGCGGGTCTGGCACGGAGGCGGCCGCACAGACCACGAGGAGCTGGTTCGCGTGGCCACCCACCGCCTGAAACAGCGGTTCATGATCATCAAGGCGCTCGACCAGGGCCCGCTGGTTTTCGAGGCGCTGGGGCGTGGCCTGCATATCCCGGATCCGCGCTGGCTCGATCAGGCCGTCGGCCGCACGTTCGAAGATCAACCTGATCGCAGCTATTGGGCCTGGGCGGAAAAGTGCCATCGCAAGGCACTGGCTTCGCCCAGGCCAACCGTTAACGACATCGACGCCGAGATCTATTGGCCTGGGACCGGCTGGGTGCGCCGCATTTATCGGCGCATGCTATTGCCGTGCGTGACCCGCGGCGGAGATCGACTGATGTTCTGCGCGAACAGCACCGAGAGCAACATCCCCAGCCGCGTGGCCGGCTAGAAATTGCCGCAGGTCATCGAGCATTTCATCTTCCTTGAGCCAAAGGTACGCGTAGCGCACATCACCCCAGTCTCTATTGCGCAGATGCACGGCCCATTCGATGTTGCGATACCCATTACGTGGAAATACGCCTTTGGCGACGTTTTCTTCGGACATGATCGTGACGGTCGTCCTCGAGTTCCACACGCCCCGGGCATAAGCGCGAGCGATCCGGGGCAGCCACTCGACCAACCCCTTGCCACGATAGTCCCTCCGGTACCAGGCCGCGCCCGAATAGACAACACGGCCTTCGGTACCTTTGGCAGCCAGGCTCGAAACTGAGTATTTCTCATCAGGCTCTTTCATGGCTGCTGGATCGCGATAGAGCATGCGCAGGCTTTCTGCTTCGTCTTTGAAGTTCGTGCCTTCCCAAACATAGGATCGCGCCGCCTGGCAGGCCACGATGTCGCCCTCTCGATTGCGTCCCAGCAGGAACAGCGAGTTGTCCGAAGAAAGGTCGTTGAAACGGCAGTCGAACAGCTTGAGCAGCGGCAGCCAACTCGACTTGTTGGCTCTGTTCGCGGCCAGGAAAGCGTCTGGCGTGACGATCGAAAGTGCGACGCCACACCGGCGAGCGAGGGTATCGCAAAGCAGGACCGTGCGGCCGAGAACGCCAACAGGACCGTGGCTAAGCGTCATTTGCGAAAGCAGCGATTGGGTTGTGGCAAGGGCATTACTCATGACGGTTCTCCCTCGGGATGCTGATGGAAAGGGCACTGCCCAACGCGAAGTCAGTGCACGTAGATAGGTGGCAGCCGAATGTGGCTGCACACGGTTGCCATCCCGAGTGAGTTAAACGCGGTAAGCCTGTAGAGGTTAGCCTTCCGTCGGTTTCTCGAAGACCCTCAGACGGATATTCCGGCGAGCATCGGCGGCCGGCTTCGCAATAATTGACTTCTGTTTATTATTGAGGTCCGTCAGAAGTAACGCGCGATATTTGTTCCTTCCGGCTGTCGCCCCTGCTCCCAAACAGCGAAGCCGCACGCCGAAGCGGCTCGGTTTGCGCTCAGTTGGCATAGGTTCGCCGTGCGAGAACGACGCATCATTGCGTGCGGCACGCAGTCTGCGGCACCAGCGTAGCGACGCCATCCCGATGGCTGGAACGGTAAGGCCTGCGCCGGTTCCGCGTTCACTTCTTGCGGAACTTGTCGAGCTGAACGACCTTGGTGTCGTTGGCCGGCGAATCCGGCTGCTCCGGCTTGGAGGCGACCAGCTTGGGCCGCGTGACAGGGGTGGGCGGTGCGGCTTGGGGTGCCGATCCAGCCGAAGGCGCGACCGGCAGCTTGGCGGAGGGCTGAACCGCCCCCTCGCTCTTGGCGGTGCGTGGCTTGCGGGGCACACGCGGCTTCTTTTCGGCGCGATTTGGCCTGGACACCTCGACCAGGGCGTCGCCCTTGCGCGTCCGGGTGGCGCCGTAGCCTGGCCTGATGTCCAGAGCTTCGCCCCCTTCCGGCTCGAGCTCGCGCCCTGCGCCGCTGGCAAGATCGGAGCCCTCGAATTGCAGCCCGTAGGGCACGCTGGGATCGAAGAACACCTTGATGGCGGTGAAGGGAACCACGAGCCGCTCGGGGATGCCGTCGAAGGTGAGCTTCACCTCGAACCGTTCCTCGTTGACGATCAGATCCCAGAAGCGGTGCTGGAGAACGATCGTCATTTCCTCCGGATATTTCTCCCGCAAGCGCCTCGAGATGACCGCCCCGTCAGCCCCGGTGCTGAAAGCGATATAGAAATGATGGTCACCCGGCAGGCCGGATCGTGGCGACGTGCATCAGCACCGTACGGACGATGCCGCGCAGGGCATCCTGTGCCAAAGCTTCGTAGTCGATTTGCCGCTCGCCCGTCATAGCTGACAAAATGCCACGGCCCCAGCCGTGGCGAAATGATCAAGTGGAGGGCTTCTGTTGCCCGGTGCCCTCCGAAACCGCGCCTGACGTTGCTAGACGCCAGGGCTTGAAGTTCAGGCTTTTCGCGCCGCGTTACGCAGCGAGAGCAGCCTCAGCATAGTTGTCATTGGCAACTATTCTGATTGACCCGATAACGGCGGTATCATGCCGAGCGAAAGAGCACCCTTTACACCCTCGTCGATCCTAGTTCGCCCCCATCATATGCCGCCGCGTTGCTCTCTCCTTCTGGAGGGCGGCATATGGTGGAGGCGCCGGGTACTGCCCCCGGGTCCGATGGGCTTATTGCGACGTCCATTTATCGCCATAGCCGGACGAATCCGGCGCCCCTAATATAGGGAGACTTGTCGCTAAAGGAAAGTTACCCGAGCCGCCGGACGGCCGGCCGCGGCAGTCGGGAGCCAGCAGAGCCTGTGGAAAATCAAGCACATGGGCACAGTGGCGGGGTTCGCTCGCCCAGTGGTCTGTTCCGAGGTCCAGCGGCCTACCGGGCCAGCACGCCATGGCAGCCGGTCCCTGGATTGGTAGCAACCGTCGTCATCGTGGGCCTCGGCATTGTGGGCGCGATAATGTCACTGCCAAGCCTCGGCGGCGGCCACGCTCCGATCTCCATGCCCGGAGCCGGGCGCGGTACGTCCGAGGTGGCCTTGAAGGTCTTTGCCGTCTGGCAGGCTCTTGTTGTCGCTTTGACGCTGGTCGCGAGCGGTCTTTTCGGGGGGCGTGCGCGTGACGTGCTGGCCCTCCGCGCCCCGGCAGGTGGCTGGCGCGCCTACGCCGGGGCGATCCTCGCCCTAGCTGGCTTGCAGGTCGTACTGGCCATCGTTCAGCACAACCTCATGGGCCACGACCTGACGACGGATTTGCGCCCCTTCGTGAATCTCGTGCGAGGCCCCGACTGGGCATTGACGGCGGCAGTGGTCGGCATTGGCGCACCTCTGTCGGAAGAGCTGCTGTTTCGTGGCTTCTTGCTGTCGGCGCTGGCGCGCACCAGCCTCGGATTCTGGGGCGCCGCCCTCATCGCCACGGGGCTGTGGACGGCGCTGCACGGCTATTCCATCATCGGCATTCTCGAGGTGTTCATTATCGGACTGTTCTTCTCGTGGCTGCTGTGGCGAACGGGCAGCCTGCGTGTCGCCATCTTCTGCCACGCGCTCTACAATTCACTGATTGTTTTGGCGCTGCGGTTCGTCGACTTGCCCGCCCCGGGCTGACGCCATTTTGACCCGCACGGAATCACGCTATTTTGGGGGCATGCAGCAATATCTCGACCTGATGCGCCGGGTGCGCACCCAAGGCGTGCGCAAGACCGACCGCACGGGCACCGGTACCCTCAGCGTGTTCGGCCACCAGATGCGCTTCGATCTGAGCGCGGGCTTCCCCCTCGTCACGACCAAGAAGGTGCATCTCAGGTCCATCATCCACGAATTGATCTGGTTCCTGCAGGGCGACACGAACACCAAGTATCTGAACGCCAATGGCGTCTCGATCTGGGACGAGTGGGCAGACGAGAATGGCGACCTAGGCCCGATTTACGGCCAGCAATGGCGGTCCTGGACAGCTCCCGATGGGCACAGCATCGACCAAGTGCGCGAGGTGGTGGAGACCCTCAAGACCAGTTCCGACAGCCGCCGCATGATCATCACGGCGTGGAACCCGGCCGACATCCCCGACATGGCGCTGGCACCCTGCCACTGCCTGTTCCAGTTCTATGTGGCTGAAGCCCGGCTGTCCTGCCAACTTTACCAGCGCTCCGCCGATGTTTTCCTCGGCGTGCCATTCAATATTGCAAGCTACGCTCTGCTCACGCTGATGATGGCGCAGGTCACGGGACTGAAGCCCGGAGAGTTCATCCATACCTTCGGGGACGCGCACCTCTATCTGAACCACTTGCAGCAGGCCGATCTGCAGCTGACGCGCACACCGCGCGCACTCCCTACGATGGAGATCAATACGACCGTGCGCTCGATCTTCGACTTCAGGTTCGAGGACTTTTGGCTGGAGGGCTACGACCCGCACCCCCATATCAAGGCAGAGGTGGCGGTTTGACGCAATGAAAGCCCTCAGCATTCGCCCAGCATGGGCCTGGGCCATCATCCATGCGGGCAAGGACGTCGAGAACAGGTCGCGGCGCTGCCACTTCCGCGGGCGCTTTCTCGTGCATGCGAGCCTCGAGGCAACCAGGCTCGATTTCGAAAAGACCGCGCATGCGCTCGGCGCCGCCGGCGAGCCGTCGATCGTGCTTCGCGAGGACGAGCTCGCGACCGGCGGCATCATCGGCTCCGTGGAGCTGGTCGAAGTCGCGGAGCAGTGCGACAGCCCCTGGTACGCACGGGGCTCATTCGCCTGGCTCCTCAGGAACCCCCGCCCCCTGCCTTTCCTCCCCTGCCGGGGCCATCGCAACTGGTTCCACGTCCCTGACGACCTGATCCCCGTGAGCCATCGGACATGATCGTTGCGTTCGTCGTCGCGATGGCTGAGAACGGCGTGATCGGCCGCTGCGGCCAGCTGCCCTGGCGCCTGCCGACCGATCTCAAGCGCTTCCGCAAGCTCACCTTCGGCAAGCCGGTCATCATGGGTCGCAAGACCTATGCATCGATCGGCAAGCCGCTCGACGGCCGCGACAACATCGTCGTTACCCGGCAGACCAATTTCAGCCCACCCGGGGTCCATGTTGCGGCCACCGTCGCTGAGGCGCTTGCGCTCGGGCGGTTGCTTGCCGGCAAGCGGGGGGTGGACGAAGTCATGGTCATCGGCGGTGCGGAGGTGTTTGGCGCCAGTTTGCCGCTGACGGAGCGAATCTATCTCACGCTGGTGCACGGCAGTCCCTCAGGCGACGTCCTCCTGGAGCCTTTCGACCCACAAGCTTGGCGGGAGACCGCGCGCGAACCCATGCAAAGGGCGGCGGGTGATCAATTTCCTGCCGATTTCATCGTGTTGGATCGCGTGCGCTGACGCCAATCCGCCCTAGCTTGTGGCCCCTACCGTCGCCATATACCGAAGCGGGAGCCTGAGTTTGCGCCTGCCCAAGGTGTGGCCTATAAGCAAGAAAATGCGCGAATTCCTCCGAACGTTGCAGGTGGAAGGGTGGGAACCCGTTTTTGTGTCGGCGGACACGGGCGGGCGGCGTCCAGTCGCGAACATGACAGCACCGGAAAGGTGAACTTATGCCGTGGAGCAATCAAGGTGGCGGCGGGCGCAAGGGAGGCAGTGGCGGCGGCCCCTGGGGTCAGGGTCCGTCGGGAGGGGGCTCCCAGCAGCCAGACCTCGAGGAACTGCTCAAGCGCAGCCAGGACAGACTGAAGCAGGTCATGCCCGGCGGCGCGGGCGTGCCCGGCTCCTTCCTCTTCCTGATCGCCGTGGCCGTGGCGGCTGTCGTCGCCTACTACGCATTCACGTTCACCGTACGGCCGGACGAACTCGGCGTCGTCATGCGCTTCGGCAAGGTCGACCGGCAAGAGGCGCCGGGGCTGCACTTCCGCATGCCCTACCCGATCGAGGAGGTGAGGCTGCCCAAGGTCACGCGGCAGAACATCATCGAGATCGGCATGCGGACCGGCACAGGCGGCCGGGGAGGGGTCGTCGACAGACCCGAAGAGAGCATGATGCTGACCGGGGACGAGAACATCGTCGACGTCGACTTCGTCGTCTACTGGCGCATCAAGGATGCACAAAAGTACCTCTTCAACATCCAGAATCCCGACACCACCGTGAAGGAGGTGGCGGAGAGCACCATGCGCGAGGTTGTCGGCCAATCCAACATCGCCCCAATCTTGACGGAAGCCCGCCAGAAGACTGAGCAGGCCGTGCAGAAGCTCATGCAGGAAGTCCTCGACAACTATGGTTCGGGCATCCGCGTCGACCAGGTGCAGCTGCAGAAGGTCGACCCGCCCGCGCAGGTCATCGACGCTTTCCGCGACGTGCAGGCGGCGCGCGCCGACAAGGAGAAGCTGCAGAACGAGGCGTTCGCCTATGCCAACAAGATCGTTCCCGAGGCGCGCGGTGAGGCCGAAAAAATCCTGCAGACCGCCAAGGGCTACCAGCAGCAGACCGTTGCCGAGGCCACCGGTCAGACGGCGCGTTTCCTCAAGGTCTACGAGGAGTACAAGAAGGCGCCCGAGGTGACGCGCAAGCGACTGTATCTGGAGACCATGGAGCGCGTGCTCGGCGGAGCGGACAAGATCATTCTCGACGGCAAGGCCGGCCAGGGCGTCGTGCCTTTCCTGCCGCTCGATCAGGTGCAAAGACGCAAGGACGGGGCCAACTGATGCTGAAAGCGTTCTCCGCCTTCATCGTGATCGCGCTCGGCATTGTGGCCGTGATCGCCTACTTCGCGTTCTTCATCGTGCATCAGAACGAGCAGGCCATCGTGCTCGAATTCGGCCGGCCGGAGAAGATCATCACCGACCCCGGGCTGTACTGGAAGATTCCCGTCGTGCAGACGGTCGACTTCTTCGACAAGCGCATTCTCGACCTCGATACGGCATCGCAGGAGGTCACCGCATCCGATCAGAAGCGCCTGGTTGTCGACGCCTTCGCACGCTACCGCATCACCGACCCGCTGCTGTTCTATCAGACGGTCCGCGACGAGCGCATGGTGCGCTCGCGCCTGGGCCCGATCATCGAGTCGTCCCTGCGCCGCGTGCTCGGCGGCGCCACGTTCCAGGAGGTCGTGCGCGACAATCGCGAAGGACTTCATGAAGCGCATCGCGCAGCAGGTCAACGATGAGGGCAAGGAATTCGGCCTCGAGGTAGTCGATGTGCGCATCAAACGCGCCGATCTGCCAGAGCAGAACTCCAAGAACATCTTCGACCGCATGCGCGCCGAGCGTTTGCGCGAAGCCAACGAGTTCCGCGCCGAAGGCACCGGTGCCGCCAACCGCATCAAGGCCGACGCCGATCGCCAGAAGACCGTCATCATCGCCGACGCGACGCGCGAAGGTGAGCGCATCCGCGGCGACGGCGATGCCGAGCGCAATCGCATCTTCGCGGACGCGTTCGGCCGTGACCCGGACTTCTTCGGCTTCTACCGCTCCATGCAAGCTTACGAGTTGGGCATGAAGAGCGAGAGGGGAACAGACACGCGCATGCTCCTGACGCCCGATAGCGAGTTCTTCAAGTACTTCGGGAACCCGAGCGGCAACACTGCGGGCGGTCAGCCGAAAAGATGAGCGATCTGCTGGTCGCGATTGGAATGGTGATGGTGATCGAGGGGCTGCTCTGGGCTGCCGCTCCGGAGTTGGGATTGAAGCTCTTGGCGGCGGCGGCACAAACGCCCGAGCGAGCGCTGCGCACGGCAGGCACCGCAGCGGTAGTGGCCGGTGTACTTATAGTGTGGTTGGTCAGGGGTTGATGGTGGGTGCTGGCGGACGGTGACGTCAGCGGCAGCTTGTCAAGGATGATCGAAAGCGAGCGGCAGGAGATGTGGCCATGAGCGGGCCTTTGCAATCCCAGGTGCCGAGTGCGATGCGGCATGGGGCGACAATGCCGGCACCGCAGGCTCCCCGCCGGCGGTCCACGGCTAGCGCTGTGGGCCTCGGACTATGGACACTGGCCTTCCTGCTGGGGCCGGCCGTCGCACAGACGCGCGGGCCCGCCAGCGTCGCGCCGGTCGCGGAAAAGCTGATCGACGCGGTGGTCAACATCTCGACCAATCAGAACCTCAAGGGTGGGGACGGCGGGCCGCTGCCGAAAGTGCCCAAGGGCGCCCCGTTCGAGGAATTTTTCGAGGACTTCTTCAACCGCAAGGGCAGCAAGTCCCCGGCCGAGCGCCGCATATCGGCGCAGGGGTCAGGCTTCGTCATCGACGGCAAGGAGGGCCTGGTCGTCACCAACAACCACGTCATCGAAGGTGCCGACGAGATCATCATCAACTTCAGTGACGGCACCAAGCTCAAGGTCGAGAAGGTGCTGGGCAAGGACACCAAGACCGACCTGGCGCTTTTGAAGGTCACGCCGAAGCGGCCCCTCGCGCAGGTGTCCTTCGGCTCTTCCGCGAAGCTGAAGGTGGGCGACTGGGTGATGGCGATCGGCAACCCGTTCGGGCTGGGTGGCTCCGTGACGGTGGGGATCATCTCCGCCAAGCAGCGCGACATCCATTCCGGCCCCTACGACGACTACCTTCAGACCGACGCCGCCATCAACAAGGGCAACTCCGGAGGCCCGCTTTTCAACATGGACGGCGATGTGATCGGCGTGAATACGGCCATCATCTCGCCGACGGGCGGCTCGATCGGCATCGGCTTCGCCGTGCCCTCCGATGCGGCCATGGTCGTGCTCGACCAGCTGCGCCTTTACGGCGAGACGCGTCGCGGCTGGCTCGGTGTCAACATCCAGTCGGTGACCGAGGACCTGGCAGAGGCCTACGGGGTGAAGGAGAACACCGGTGCGCTGGTGTCCAGCGTCGCGCGCGAGGGGCCGGCGGCCAAGGCCGGCATCCAGGACGGCGACGTGATCTTGAAATTCGACGGCAAGGACGTCACCACCATGCGCGGGTTGCCGCGACTTGTTGCGCAGACGCAGATCGGCAAGGAGGTCGAGGTCGAGGTCCTGCGCAAGGGGCAGAGAAGGACTGTGAAGGTCGCGGTGGGGCGGTTGACTGAGGAGGCCGAGCCTGCGCGCAAGGCGGGCGTGAGGCTCACCCCCAAGAGCCGGAGCAAGGGCAAGGAGAAGGACAAGGATAGCGGCGCCAGGCCCTTGGGGCGCTCGCTGATCGGCCTGGTGCTGGCGCCGCTCACCGATGAGCTGCGCACCAAGCACAGTCTCGGCAAGACCACCAAGGGCGTGATCGTGCTCGAGGTCGACCCGGCCAGCCCCGCCGCCGAGAGGAACGTGAAGGTGGGCGACGTCATCGTCGAGGTCGCGCAGGAGGCTGTTACGTCGATCGACGACGTCGTCAAGGGTATCGAAAGGATGCGCACGGCCGGCCGCAATGCGGTGCTCCTGCGCATCGAGGATGCCAAGGGGGACTTGCGGTTTGTGGCAGTGCCGATGCAGTAGCGCACCACGGCGGCCCATATGCAGCGGTCCGGGTTAGCGGCTCGCGCAGGGCCCAGCACACGTTACGCGGGGAGAGTTCGTGTCCGAGCGGCATAGCCTGATCGATACCATCACCGACAGCATCGTGCCGGTGCACAACGACGGCTACAAGTTCCTGGCCATGGGTGCGGGTGTCTCGCTGCTGCTGTTCCTGCTGTGGCCACCGCTCGCCTGGATCGCCGTGCTGATCACCGCCTGGATCGCCTATTTCTTCCGTGATCCGCCGAGGGTGACGCCGCTGCGCGACGGCCTGGTGGTCGCCCCCGGGGACGGTCGCATCGCGGCGATCGAACGTGTGCGCCCGCCGGTCGAGCTCGGCCTCGGCGATGTCGAGCGCAAGCGCGTCTCCATATTTCTTTCCGTTTTCGATGTTCACATCAACCGCTCGCCCGTGGCGGGTCGCATTACCCGGTCGATATACGTGCCAGGCAGCTTCATGAACGCGTCCCTCGACAAGGCGAGCGAGGAGAACGAGCGGCGTGCGCTCGTTATCACGACCGCAAGCGGGGACGAGATCGCGGTGGTGCAGATTGCCGGGCTTATCGCGAGACGGATCGTGACGTTTGCCAAAGAGGGCGATAGCGTAGGGATCGGCGAGCGGTTCGGCTTGATCCGTTTCGGGTCGCGCGTCGACCTGTACCTGCCGCCCGAGCACGGCGCCCTCGTGGCCGTCGGCCAACGGGCGATCGGAGGCGAAACGGTTCTGGCCGATCTCAAGTCGAGCGAGTTGGAACGAGAAGCGCGCCGCCAATAGCGCCCCAAGCGGGAAGGTGAGGATCGTCATGGACCCCGTGCTGCCGAGACTGGAGACGCAGGAGCGCCGCCGCCGTGGCCGCCCGCTCTTTCGCCAAGGCAAGGTCCCGTTGCGCATGGTAGTTCCCAATTTCTTCACGGTGCTGAGCCTGTGCGCCGGGCTCACGGCCATCCGCATGGCAGTCGAGTTGCGCTATGAAATGGCGATCGCGCTTGTTGTCGTTGCAGCTTTGCTCGACGGGGTCGATGGCCGCCTCGCCCGCATGCTCAAGGCGCAGTCCAGGTTCGGCGCGGAGCTCGACAGCCTCGCCGACTTCGTCAACTTCGGGGTTGCGCCTGCGGTGATCGTCTTCGTTTGGGGGCTGGGCGGCCTGCCGCGTGGCTTCGGCTGGATCGTTGCCCTGGTCTTCGCGGTGGCCATGGGCCTGCGCCTGGCGCGCTTCAACTCCATGATCGACGCCGAGAAGCCGAAGTGGCAGATGAACTATTTCACCGGCATGCCTGCGCCGGCGGGTGCCATCACCGTCCTTCTCCCGCTGTATCTCGATGGTCTCGGTCTCGACGTGCGCACCTGGCCCTGGCTCATCGCCCTCTATGTCCTGGCCATGGCCCTGCTGCTCGTATCCACCATCCCGACCTTCTCCGGCAAGCTCCTCGACGAACGCATCTCCGGCGACTACGTGCTGCCCGTGTTCGTCGGTGCTGCCGCGGTCGTTGCCCTGCTGCTGACCTACCCGTACGGGACGCTGACGCTGGTCACGCTGCTTTATCTGGGCACGATTCCCCTGAGCTACAGCCGCTACGAGCGCAAGCTCTACGAGCCGGCTCCGCAGCATGCGGCCGGCGGGGAAGCGGTCGGCCTTCCAGAGGAGCGAAAGCTAGGGGATGTGCCGGCCAGCGAGACGAAGCACTGAGGCTACCCCGGCTCATTTCGTCTCGTCGGGCGCGCGATTGTAGACGTCGTCGGCACGCACGATGTCGTCCTCGCCCAGATAACCGCCGAGCTGGACCTCGATGATCTCCAGCGCTGTCTTGCCCGGGTTCTCCAGCCGGTGCCACTGCGTGGCGACGATGTAGACCGACTGGTTTTCCTGCACGAGCTTCTCCTCGTCTCCAATCGTCACCCTGGCGGTGCCGCGCACGACTACCCAGTGCTCGGAGCGGTGGTGGTGCATCTGCATCGACAGTTTCCCGCCCGGTTTCACATGCAGTAGCTTCACCTGGAAGCGCGGCCCCACGTTGAGCGTCTCGAAGAAGCCCCACGGCCGGTAGTTGCGCAGCTGGCTCTCGTGCTCCTTGCGGCCCGCCGCCTTGAGCTTGGCGACGATGTTGGCAACGTCCTGTGTCTTGCTCCGGTCGGCGACCAGGAGCGCATCGGGCGTATCGACGATGACAAGGTCCTTCACGCCGATGGTTGCCACCAGTCCGCGCTCGGAGTGAACGTAGGAGCCCTCCGTCGCCTGGAGCACAGCGTCGCCGTGCACCGCGTTGCCCTGCTCGTCCCGCGTGCTCAGCTCCCACAGCGACGACCAGGAGCCGACGTCGCTCCAGCCCACGTCTATGGGCAGTACCGCCGCCGAGCTGGTCCGCTCCATCACAGCGTAGTCGACGGAGATGCTCGGCGCTTTCGCAAACGCCTCGGCACCGAGCCGCAGGAACCCCAGATCGTCCTGCGCCTCAGCCAGGGCCTGCCTGGCCGCAGCGAGAACGGCAGGCTCGAGCCGGGCGAGCTCATCCACGAAAGCGCGGGCGCCGAGCACGAAGATGCCGCTGTTCCAGTAGTAGTCGCCGGCCGCGAGGTAGTCCTGTGCGGTTCTCCGATCCGGCTTCTCCGTGAAGGCCGCCACGCCGTAGGCACCGTCGAAGCCAGCAAGCGGCGCGCCGCGCTGGATGTAGCCGTAGCCCGTGTGCGGTGCGCTGGGCGCTATGCCGAACAGGGTAAGCCTGCCGGCTGCCGCGACCTCCGCTGCCCGGCGCACGGCTGCGGCGAAGCCAGGCTCGTCACGGATGACGTGGTCGGACGGCATCACCGCCAGAATGCCGGCCGGATCGGTGCGCTGGACGAGAAGGGCGGCGACGGCGATGGCAGGTGCCGTGTTGCGCGCAACCGGCTCGAGCAGGATGGTACCGGGACGGATGCCCGACCGCTCGGCCTCGTCCTTGACCAGGAAGCGATGGTCGTTGTTGCAGACGACGATCGGTGGGGCAAAGTCCTGCTCTGTAGGGAGGCGCCTTAGCGTAGCGGCCAGAAAGCTGGAGGTCTGGTCGCTCGAAAAGCGGACGAACTGCTTGGGGTACATCGCCCGCGACAGCGGCCACAGCCGCGTGCCCGAGCCGCCGGAGAGAATCACAGGGTGAATGATAGGCATACGATCGTGCCTCCCGCCGCTGCCGAACCTTTAGCAGCGCCGCGGGATTGGCTCAAGAATCAGCACGTTTGGCGAATGCGCCGGGGGACACGCGCTCACCGCTGCTGCAGGCGCTCGCGGATGCTGCGCAGGGTATCGCTTGCGGCCGGCTGGGCCGGTGCAGCAGCGGGGCGGGGTGCTGGCGCATCCTCGCGCCGGCGTATGCCGTTACCGCGGGCGCTGTCGGGGAGGCCAAGTCCGGGCTGGGGCGGGTAGCCGTTTGGACGGGGGGCATTCGCATCCCGTGCCGGTTGCGGCGCCTCCGCACCGGGCCCTTGGATGTTCATGGCCTCGGCGAACATGGCCACGTTCTGCTTTTCGTCCGTAGCGGCGGTGCTCGAGGAACTGCGCCAGCGATCGACGATGGCTTCCAGGAAACCCTCGTCGCCCACGGATTTCTGCCACTTCTCGGTGAAGCGAGCCGTGGAGCTGCGCGGCATGCAATGCTTCGGCAGTTCGTCGAACTTGATGCGAACGGGGAGCGAGACGCCGTCGCCGAAAGCGATCGCCTCGCGCTGGCCGAGGGCGGACAGGAACTCCAGCAGGCCCGACCCCGTGTCGGCAATCGCCGACTTCACGATCTCCTGGTCACGGTCGTTGGACATGCGCAGGGCAAACACGGTGTTGCATTGCGACAGGATGGTGGGGTCGATCTCGGCGGGGCGCTGGGTAACGATGCACAGCGAGGCGCCGTACTTGCGGCCCTCCTTGGCGATCTTGGCAATGGCCCGCTTGCAGGGCTCGAAGCCGAGGTGGGGATTGGCCGGCACGTAGCGGTGAGCTTCCTCGCACACCAGCGTCACTGGCACCTGCCCCTCGCTCCACAGCGCGAAGTCGAAGGTCATGCGGCAAAGCACGGACACGACGACGTTGATGATCTCGGTCGGCAGGCCGGTGAGCTCGAGGATGGTGATCGGCTTCGTGTTCACGGGCACGCGGAAGATGCGCCCGAGGATCTGCGCCATGCCGTCGTAGACGGTGAGCGATCCGAACATGAAGGCATAGCGCGGATCGAGGCTGATGATCTCGAGCCGCGACCTGACGTTGCGATAGGGCGAAAGGTCCCTCTTGTTCTCGAGCTTGCCCATGCGCTCGTCGATCATCGCCATCAGGTCGGAGATGCGATAGGGGACCGGCGTGTCGACCGTATACTTCATGTCGGCGGAACGGCGCAGGCCCTGCTGCGAGCCGGCCCGGCCGGAGCCGTAGCGGCCCTTGGCCATCGGGATCAGCTCCTGCAGGATCTCCACTTCCGCCTTGCGATCCTGCGGATTGCCGATCAGCACCTCGATCAGCTCCTCGAAGTTGAGAAGCCAGTAGGGCAGCTGCATGTTGCGCTGGCTGATCACCTCGCCCCAGTCGCCGAATGCCGTCGCGTACTCGTTGTGCGGATCGAGCAGCACCATGTGCGCGGCCGGGTTCTTCTGCAGGATCGAGCGCAGGATCAGCGCGGTGGTGCACGACTTGCCGGTGCCGGTGGTGCCCAGGACCGCAAAGTGCTTCCCGAGCAGGTCGTCGACGCGGATCATGGCCGAGATGGTGGGGTCCTGGCGGATGCAGCCGACCCGCACCGAGTTCTTCTTGTCGCCACAGAAGGCCTGCTCCAGCTCCTGCTGGGAGGCGACACGCACGCGGTCCCCGAGCGCCGGATAGACGGAGACGCCGCGATTGAACGAGGCGGCGCGGCCGTCCCCGCCTTTCCACAGCTCACCGACGAGGCCGAGCTCGGCGATCCACAACTCCCGTTCGCCTTCGCGCTGGGCCGGCACCGGCACGCTCAGCGCCGAGACGATGGCGAGCACTGCCGTGTTGGTCGTGTCGATGGCGAACAGGGTGCCCATCTCGGGCCGCTGCTTGGGCTCGCGCAGGCGATTGTCCTCGCCCACCTGCCCGCCCTCGAGCATCACGATGGCCTTCGAGCCCGTGACCGACACGATACGGCCGATCGGGGCATCGTGCAGGTCCGCCACCGGCACCTCCGGCGCAGCAAACGGCGTCGTCTCTCGTTCCATCGTATCCACCTAGGGCATCAGGTCGCCGGAGCCGAGCACCACGTCGCGGCCGCGCATGACCGACACGTGGAAGCGCGACGGCAAGGTGATCACCACCTCGGTGCCGAGGGTCTTGGCGCTGCGGATCTCGAGCCCGCCGCCATGCAGCTGAACCAGCGCCTTGGCGATCGGCAGACCCAGACCGGCACCCTCGCGCCAGCGCGAATGGCTGGCGTCCACCTGGGCGAAGGGCGTGAGAGCCACCACAATCTCGTCCTGCGTCATGCCGACGCCGGAATCGCGCACGCTGACCGCGGCGCCACCGTCGGGCAGGACGCTCGCGCCTACGAGCACGGCGCCGCCGGGCGGCGTGAACTTGATCGCATTGCTGACCAGGTTGCCGAACACCTGACGCAGCTTGGCAGGGTCGCCTCGCACGGTCGGCACGTCGGGATCGATTCGCGCATCGAGCATCACGCCAAGGTCCGTGGCCGTGCGCTTGAAGCCGGCCAACACCGCACGCAGGATCTCCTGCAAATCGACCTCGCGGGCGTCGAGCGTATACTTGCCGCTCTGCAGCTTGGAGATGTCGAGGATGTCGTTGATGACCGCCAGCAGGTGGGTGGCGGCGTCGCGAATGAGGTCGGCGTACTCCGCGACCTGACTGCCGGAGAGCTGCCGACGCTCCCACTCGGCGATGAGCTTGGCGAAGCCGATCACCGTGTTCAGCGGCGTGCGGAGCTCGTGGCTCATGTTGGCGATGAATTCGGATTTGACCTTGCTCGCCAGCTCGGTCTCGACGCGCGCCGAATGCTCGGCCTCCCGCGCCCGCTGCCGCAGAACCGCGTCCGCAAGCAACGCGGAGTACTCACCCATCAGGGTGCTGTTGACTCCCGGCCCTGCAGACGCGCTCAGCATGATGCGAACCGATTTCCCCTTGCGACGGCTCCGCGGGGAAGACTAGGGGCCAGACCATAACTTGCAGTTAATTCAGCGCCGGAAGTGATAAGCGGGCCGCTAGTCTCTCCTTAACGTTTGGGGCGCGACCGACTCGGGCCCTTATGACTCGTGCTCGTGGGTGCTTCGGCCGGTCTCGGCTAGTCCGGCTGCCGCTCTTGCTCGGCTTGCGGTGGTGCGGGGAGGACGGCATTGCGCCGCAGCGGAGCTTTCCCTTCGAGCGGAAGGCGCCACACCGGAGCCGCAAGTGATCGTTAATGTTGAAAGCGGCGGCCCCCGGGTGTCTAATTGTACCTGGGAACGTTAAGGCCTCCCGCGGAGGCCGCTGGCGAGCGGGCGGGCACTAGTCATTGCAGGAGGTTGAAGGATGAGTCTCAGGATTGGAGACACCGCACCGGATTTCGAGGCTGACACCACCACGGGCCGCATCCGGTTCCATGATTGGATCGGCAACTCGTGGGTCGTGCTGTTCTCGCACCCCAAGGACTTCACGCCCGTGTGCACCACCGAGCTCGGTTACATGGCCAGGATCAAGCCCGAGTTCGACAAGCGCAACGTCAAGATCATCGGCATCTCCGTCGACCCCACCGACCGGCATGCGAAGTGGGCCGACGACATCAAGGAGACGCAAGGATACGCGCCCAACTATCCGATGATCGGCGATCCCACGCTCGCGATCTCGAAGCTCTACGGCATGCTGCCGGCCGAGAGCGGCAACTCGAGCGAGGGGCGCACGCCGGCCGACAACCAGACGGTGCGCAACGTGTTCGTGGTCGGGCCCGACAAGAAGATCAAGCTGGTGCTGGTCTACCCGATGACGACGGGCCGCAACTTCGACGAGGTGCTGCGCGTCATCGACAGTCTGCAGCTCACGGCCAAGCACAAGGTGGCGACGCCGGTGAACTGGAAGGACGGCGAGGACGTGATCATCGCCGGCTCGGTCTCCGACGAGGACGCCAAGAAGCAGTACCCGCAGGGCTGGAAGGCGCCCAAGCCCTACATCCGCATCGTGCCGCAGCCGAGGTAGCACTGCAGGCACCCCACAGCTCACAGAAAAGGAGCCGGCCACCATGAAGGTGCGCCGGCTCGAGTTGGGCACTGCTTTCACTGCTGTGAGCCCAACGCTCACAGCCAAGTCAAGGATTGGTGCCTGGCTTGGGCAACATCAATAGTGGTGCCAGTGGCACCGCCTGTGCCAATGCCCATGGCAGTGCACGTGGCCATAATGCCAGTGCAGGTGACCATGGCACACGCGGCGGCAGTGATAGTGGTCATGGTGGTGGTGATGATGCCCATGGCCGTGGTGATGGTGATGGCCATGATGGTGATGATGATGCTTGCCGTGCGCAGTGGCAACGGCCGGCGCTCCCAGAGCCAGCACTGCAGTCGCTGCTGCAACCATCGCCCCGTTGCGGACCAACGTGAACAAGCCAGTCATGTATGCACTCCTTAAGAAAGGCGGGACCAGCCCGCTGGTTGATGTTGCGGCGTATCCAAGGGCCCATCATGGGTCCCTGAGCATTGGTCGCAGCGACTCGCGGTCCGGTTCAGATATTCAGGCGCTAATTTGCTAGACCAGGTCGGCGCTGGGCCGACGTACTCACTCGTCACCCTGGAAGCCGAGTGCGGCAAGGGCAGTCCGGAATCTGCAGGAAACGACGGCACTCGCGGCAGATCCCGCGTCGCTGCACAATCGCACTCGCGCGCGATCGATGGCGGCCGGGAGGCGGGTGGCGTGTTGGGAAAGCTTGCGGTCACGCGGCAAAAAAAGCCGCACAGAATTTGCGGCGCCTACCTGGCGGCGACACCGTTCCCCATCAGCTTCAGCGAGCCGTAAGCGTTGACGCGACCGGCGCCGAAGTCGTCGTCGCGGCCGGCCGGTCCAAGATCGTCGGCGCCAGTTGCAACAAGCTCGGCGAGCGACCTCGCGTCCAGGTTCGGATTGCGTTCGAGCAGCAGCGCGGCGATGCCACTGACGTAGGCCGCAGCAAATGAGGTTCCCGATAGATACGAGTGCCTGCCCCGTTCCACAGGCGCCAGGATGTCCACGCCCGGGGCCGCAACCGCAATGTAGCTGCCGCGATTGGCATGCTGATAGCGCCGGTCGGCCTCGTCGACCGCCGTCACCGCAATGACGCCCGGATAGGCTGCGGGAAACGCCGGCGCGGCTTTGGGCCCGCCGTTGCCGGCCGCGGCAATCAGGATGACGCCCTTCTGATCGGCAGCTTCCAGGGCCTCTTGCAACGCGGCATCCTGGCGCCCGGTGAAACTCATATTGAGGACCTTGGCGCCGTTTCTGACGGCCCAGTCGACGGCAGCCAGCAGGGCATAAGTGTTCGTTTCCGGCTGCGCGCCGGGGCGGCTGATGCGGAAGGCGCGCACGGCCAGGATCTCGGCCTCCGGCGCCACGCCCTCGACGATGCCGCGCGCGCGGATGATCCCGGCGACGGCCGTGCCGTGAAAATCGGGCGCCGTGTCGGGCGCACCGCCGGCCACGTCAAACGAGCGCACGACTGCGCCCTTGAGGTCGGGATGCGCCGCATCTACCCGTGAGTCGATGACGGCGATCACCACCTTGCGGCCGAGCGCAAGCTGATGCGCCTCCGGCAGGTTGACCTTGCGCGGCCCGTATTGGGCGATCGGGCTGGCCTGCTGGCTCGCGCCTGCCGCCTGGCTCGGGCCCTGGGTATGGAAATAGCGCTGATTCAGCTGCGCCGAGCGGACGCGGCTGTCCTGCCGCAGCGCCGCCAGCACCGCCGCTTCGTTCCGACCGCTGCGAATGCGCAACAGGCCGATGTGCGCATCCAGCAGAGGAAGGGGTTGGCTGCTCAGCCGTTCCAGGCCGTGCGTGCGGGCCACGCCATCACGGACACCCAGCGACCGGTCCGAGCTGAAGAGCACCACGATCTGCCGCTCGACCGCAGGCGTCTGCCCCGGGCCTTGCGAGGACTGCTGCGCGCGGCGCGGCAGTGACGCAAGATAGTCGGCGTGTTCCGTAACGGTCCTGGGATAAGCGTAAAGCGGCGGCAGGTGGGGACGATGCCGATGACCGTCGGGACGTCCCCGCTGCGGCGGGTCGCGCGGCGGTCGCGACGATGTATCCTTCTGCCAGTCTTTGCCATTCGATGGCGCGATCTTGGGTCGGTCAAATCGGCGAGAATGCCGTTTTCCCGCAGTGATGTAGCGATTGTTTCGCTGCTTGAACGAGAATTGCGCCGGCTGGACAGCAATTCTCGCCGCCGGACGGCCGTCGATACTTGCTCCGAACTCCGGGCTTCCCGCCCAGGCGGTCCCCACCGGCAGCAGCAGCACGAGTGCTAAAGCCAGCCAGAATGTAACTCGCCCTGCGCGGTGCGCGTCCTGATTGCGCTCGGAGCGGTTGGATATTCCTGGCAATGTCGATTGCTTCGTCATGGCCATCAATTCCTGCTCGGAAGCACGGTCCGGACGATATCGCGCCGTTCCGCCAGCCGCCGCAGAAGCGCGTCCTGTGCGCTTTGCGACCGGTCCGCCGTCCGCAGCCTGATCTTATACACGCCTCCGGGCTTGGGACCGTCCACGATGCTAGCATCGAATTCCGTCATGAGCCCGGCGATCGCAGAAGCCTTGGCATCGTCCGCAAAGACGACGAGCGCCGAGACGCCATCGGCAGTCCATTGGCCGCCGCCCACCGATTGGCCGGCAGCGGTTTCGTAGGTGCTGCCGCCGTCACGGACGACGAGACTGGTGATGGCTGCGGCTTGCACGACAATGAGCGCCGCCGCGGCGAGGCTGGCCCATTGCACGCCGCGCGCCGTGGGCGCGGCGAAGAAATCGCTCACCCGCTGGAACAGCGCGCTCCCGGCGATGCGTTGCGCGAGCCCCGGCTTGGCAGCCGGGAGCGAGGCCATGAGCCGGTCGAGGGCAGTTGCCGACGGCCGGCCCAGCGCCTCATTGGCGAGCACGGTCTCATCCCGTTCCGCGCCTACCAGCTCGAGTTGGGCCGCCAGCCGCGGATGCCGAGCGAGATAGCTCTCGACCCTTGCCGCGTCGGTACGATCCAACTTGCCCGTGACATACCAGGGCAGGAGCATCTCGATCTCCTCGCGCTCGATCTCTTCTGTCGTTTGCTCGCTCATGGCCAACCTCGATCGATCCCCGCCTCCTTCAGCAGTTCGGACAACCGCTTGCGGGCGTAGAACATCCTCGTTTTCACGGTGTTCTCGGGGATCTTTAGAACCTCGCTCGCCTCGGTGATGGACATCTCGTGATAGTAGACGAGGTCGATGATGCCCTTGTGCTCGGGTGAGAGCGCGTTGATGCATCGGCGCAGGATCGCACCCTTGTCCGCCTTCTGCGCCACCATCTCGGGATTGTCGCCCGTGTCAGGCAGCTCCGCGGCCGCGTCCTCGTCCCAAGTTTCCTCCCTCCGCTTGCGGAGGCTGCTGACGGCCCGATGATGGGCAATCGACAGCATCCACGTCGCCGCGGAGGACGCTCCTGCATAACTGCCGGCACTGCGCCAGACCTCCAGGAACACCTCGTTCGTCAGCTCCTCTGCCACGGCCGCGTTGCGGACGAGCCGCAGGATGAACCTGAAAACGCGGGTCTGATGACGTGCGAAAAGCGCCCGCAGAGCGGTCTCGTCTCCGGCCGCAATTCGCCCAATCAGCGAGGCCTCGTCGGCGGCTCGTGTCATCCTTGGAGCCCGATCAGACGCCTTGCACGAAGTGTGTCGCGGCGATCTGAATAAAGGTTCATCACGAACGTCGAGAAACAGCCGGCTGGCGCACGCGGTCTCTATCGGCGAGGGCGGCTAGCCTCGCATACAAACCATAGCAAGATTAACGTTATGGATGTGGCATGCGCTAGTGCTGGCGCCCCACTTTTGGCCCGGTGCCGCCTGGGCCCCCCGGCGGCATAGGATTGGCAGGGTCTTGAACCTTTTGGCGCCCCGGTTCGACCAAGGATGTGCGAGTGCCGCTGTAGCTCAGTGGGTAGAGCGCCTGATTGTGGGTCAGGAGGCCTCACGTTCGATCCGTGACGGCGGTACCAAAATTTACAGGCGATTTCTCGCAAATCATCGAAGCTGCGAGCCACCCGTGGGTTATCCCTGGGTCATGCGGCGCAGGGCGAGGCCCGAGGCCTCCCACTGCTTGAGCCAGCGGCTGATCGTGGTGCGGGCCCCCACCGGTACTGCTGGCTCGGCATCTCTCTATTGCGGAGAAGATGCAGCCGTGTGAACCGCAGAATCTCGCCGCGCGACTGTCCAACCTTGCCAGCCTCCGCCTTGATTCGGTCGGAGGTGGCGCTGGTACAGATCGAGAGCAAACTCACCCCTGTTTCCCCTTTGGGAACGACGTGCCGTTAAATGCACTTAACGGCGCAAATCCGTGGTTGCGTGTACTGCATATTCGGCGGGGTTTTAGTCAGCGATGAGAACCGCGCGATTCGGTCCCTCGAACTAGGCAGTATCAGAACCAAAGATAATGTGGTGTCCGGCGCAGCGGATCTCGCATCGTGAAAGCACACCCCGATTTGCGGCGCATGAGGCCATAGCAGACCACTATCCAAGCGCACCACGGGCTGGCGCTAGCAAACTCCCCAGAGCAAGCAGCCACCACTTTCACGGCTAACGCGCGTTAGATGCTCGTCGCTACTGCAGCGTCCTTCAATTCGGTCACGCGAGAACACAAGTCGAACTCGCGGCTTCTGGTCTCGCCATTCCGAGTGGTGACGCACGCCATCAGCAGGCCCGGTGCGGCATCCGTCCACTTCGCGCGGGAGACTACGTCTGCGTCGGGGAGGCCGGTGGTACGTTCGTCAGGAGAGAAGGCATTCACAACCGCCTTCACCGTTCTGTTGTGCCCTGCGGCACAGCGCGGCCCGGCCTGCCATGCCAAAGCCATCAGTGATGACGAAGCCATTCATTCCACACGTGCTCAAAGCTCTGACCGCTTGCGCGGCGCGCGACCCCGGAAACGAACGCGCTGGCGTGGTGAGCTTCGCCGTCGATGCCCACTACTACTCGTTCGTGTTGGACCGGACCGCGCTACAGCGCCTCGGCCACCAGATCGAGCAGGTGCTGCGTGAAATACCGCCAATCCCTCGACAAAACGGGCGTAGGAGCTGATGAACTCTCCGATTGTCTACTCAGTCGGAAGCGCCACCTTCTCCAGTCGTGGCACCCGGCAAGCGGGGAGTTTTGTCAGCCCCAAAAAAGTGGCCGATTGGCCGCCAATCCTTTCCGGCTGTTGTTAAGTATTGTTAAGTCGGCGCCCGCATTGCTGCCCAGGAAGCGCGTGGAATGGGACCGAGCGCAATGCTAGGGCCAGTGCCCAGGACAATAACTTCGCCCAAGCTTTCGGTTCCTTCCGTTCGCGCGCATCGCGAGTAAAGAAAATGCCGGTGCTCGCTAGGAACACCAACTCAAGGTCCCCAATGGTTCACAGAGTTGAAGTTATCCCGTCTGTTGGGCCACAGGTCAATGATGGTGAGCGCCGGATCAGGAGATCTTCATCCGAGCCGCCACCATCGTGACGAGTTGGTCTAGGCCTTTCCACCGTGCCTGGAGATGAATTTATCGAATGCTTCCAGCTGCTGCCCGATCAGGTTGCGCGTGGTCTCGTCCTTCAGCTCACCGGACTTGTCATCGAATTTTGTAGCGCAGTTGCTGACGAAGATTTCCGGCTTATTCAAGGTAAGGGCATCGAGGAACACCATCATCCGGCGCAGATCATACTGCACGCGTCCCCCGCCCAACGGGCCCGGCGACGCTGATTGGATCGCGACAGGTTTTCCCGCGAATGGTTGGTTCTGCATGCGCGATACCCAGTCAATGGCATTCTTCAGCCCGCCCGGAAGCGAAAAATTGTACTCCGGAGTGCAGAAGATTACGCCGTCAGCAGAGCGCAGTGCGTCAGCCAGGATCGTCGCCGCTGCCGGAAAGCCGCTCGAGTTTTGAATGTCCGCGTTATAGAGCGGCAGCTGCTCGAACGACGGAGCTTCCTTGATGGACATTCCTGTCGGCGCGAGTCCCGGCAGCGCGGCCATGACCATTCTATTGTAGGAGCCTCTACGCAGGCTGCCGCAAATGCTGACGACGCTTGCCACAACAATTCCCTCCGTTGATCTGCCTCAAGCCGAGCGCGGAATTACGGCTCAACCATGGCCCGCCGCACTCACCGGCCCTTCACTATCCGAGAGCCGCCGCCCCTCCGCCTCATGGCGACTGAATAGGAGCCACCGGCAAGGCGAAAGCAGGCATCGGCCAGTTCACCGGAGCAGCAGTTCACCGGCGGCTGGCCGTTGTTGGTTTGCGGCGGCGACCTGATTGGTCTCACTCGCGCCGCCGCTTCAGGGCCGCCCTCTCCGCTAAAAGCTGTTAGCGGCCCCCGTGCAACCTGCAATTGAGGGTCGTGTCATTGGCGCTGCCAAGCGAGGATGCGCTCCCGTTCTTGCCCGAGGCTCCCATGGATCGCGTCTCTGATCGGATTCCGGCTGTAGTAAACGCATTTATGCGGTTGCCATGAACTAGCCGACGGCGATCCCCTACGTGGGACGCGTTCAGAATTGTTTGTGCTCGCCATGACGAGCGGGAACAAATGGCATAGACTGACGTTGACAAAATTCGCCACTATTCTGATGTGCTCAGAAATTCCTTCTCGCTAAGATTTCCTTAGGTCGAAAACGTGCCACACACGGGCAGGTTGAGGGCGGGATGCGAGCCACTCATTACCTCGTCGACTGCGAAGGCAAGACCTTAAGATCGCCGTTTCAGGCGTTGCGACAAGCATTAGCCAATGACCTTGCGGAGCAAGCCCTGATTGCCCACGCCGTGGAGACGCTGGGATACGTCCATGTTCAGGACTGGCCGCGAGGCCTGATTGTTTTCAGCAGGCCCGTCACGAACCCGGTCACTCTTGCAGGTGTGCTCTACCTGTTGGCGGACCTCCCAGACAAGCGCGTCGTTTTCTCACTCGCTGACGGCCATGTAAGGTACTCTCTGTACCGGGATCGAGCTCAGGCGATCAGAAAGCTGGTGCAGGAAATGCGTGACCTTGAGGCTGCGCTGTCTGAGACGGATCGCACGGTGCAAGACGTGGATCTGCCTGCCGGACCTGCGCATTTTGCGGCGAAACGGAACAGCACCTAGGGATGTACCCCCAGGTCTTGTCCAAGACTTCGTTGGCTTTCTTGGATATGGTTGTCCTCGCGAACTCGCTAGCGCGGGCAGAGCCAGTGCCATGAGCCTCAATGAAGGAGCCGCAACACCGCACTTCAATGTGGCCGCACAAGGCGTTGACGCGTACGTCGGCTCCCGCATTCGGCAATGCCGGGTGGATCGTGGCCGCTCGCTGCAAAGTCTAGCAGCACAGCTCAACATGCGATCTGAGCAATTGGAAACCTACGAGTCCGGCAAAGATCGGATGACGGCTTCCCAGTTGAAGGAACTGGCGAATGCACTCGATGTGCCCCTTTCCTACTTTTTCGATGGGTTAGCCGCCCAACTCGACAAATTGCGTGCCGCCGATACAAGGTGGCGCTCCCTGGGCGCGCTCTTGAAGGGGCCTCTGCTGCTGAGCATCGCCTACTACCTGGGGGCGCAGGCGGCGTTCTTTCTGGGTACCCTGTCAGACCGGATCTTCGCACCGTTTTGGCCGCCGAACGTCATACTTTTTTGCGCCCTCCTGTTCGTTCCCTACAAGCGCTGGTGGCATTACGCGGCTGCGGCAATTCCCGCTCACATTCTTGCTGAGCTGCAAGTGGGAATGCCCATGCTTCAGATTGCCGTGGCCTTCGCTACCAATTGCATGGTGGCCTTCCTGAGTGCTGCCGGGGTGCGCGGTCTGTTGGGCGGGCCGCCATGGTTTGACAGTTTTCAGAGAGCGAGCGTCTACATCGTGATCACGGCGGTCGTCAGCCCTGGGGTGGCGGCTCTCGGCGGCGCCTTTGTGCGCATCTCAGAGGGCGCCGCGTTGGAGTCCTATGGATTGTTTTGGGCACAATGGTATCTGGCAAATGCCCTCGCCAGCCTTACGCTTGGTCCGGCAATCCTTACCTGTGCTGAGTGGAGGACCGACTTGGCGGGGTCGAGTTCACGCTGGCGACAGGGCGAAGCCCTGCTGGTGGCGATTTGCCTTGCGCTCACGTGTGTCCTGGTCGGGCACGCGGCCCCCTTGATTGCAGGGCGCGGGATTGCTGCCTGCCCTTCTCTATTTGCCGTTGCCGATAATCATATGGGCGGCCGTCCGCTTTGGAGCAAAGGGTGCAAGCGGGGCCGTCCTCATCGTTACGGTGGCGTACGATCTGGTCGGCCTTGGACGGTACCGGCATGTTTGTTGGCGCTGATCCGGAGAAGAATGTCCTCGATCTACAGCTTTTCCTCGTTGCACTCTCCGTGCCGGTCCTGCTGCTCGGTGCGTCCGTGGATGGCGCGCGCCGCGCCGAGCAAGTGATACGTGAACTCGCACGCTATCTGCTGGCTGCTCGGGACGATGAGAGGCGGCGGGTCGCAAAAGACCTGCACGAAAGTATCGCTCAGACACTTGTTGCGGCCGCCTGGACGGCAGCAGACGCCCAGCGGCGGGTGCCCGAAGCGAGGAGCACCTTGAAGCATCTTGAAGAATTGCTGCAACAATCGATTCGCAAGGTGCGCGCGGTTTCGTATCTCCTTCATCCTCCTCTACTGGACGAGGCGGGCTTGCAGACGGCGCTCAGCCAATACGCAGATGAATATTCGCGGCGCAATGCCACCAAGGTCGATCTCGAAGTATCGCCCGACCTGGGGCGGCTGCCGCACCACGCAGAACTGGCACTCTTTCGTCTCGTAGAGCAAGCACTGGACACGGTGCGTCGGGAATCGCCGGGCGAGGCGTCGCGGATCAGGCTCGCTCCAGTATCGACATCTGGCAACCGCGACGTGCTGCTCACAGTCGAAGGCATCGCCAAAGACACCCCTCCACCTGGCGGCGTGCCTTTCATCCTCAACAGGTCGGCTCTTTTGGTCGAACGCAGAGCATGGAAATCGCCAGCATGCGCGAGCGGGTAGGCCGGATGGGTGGCGAGCTACAGTTCGAGTCCTCTGCCAGCAAAGCCGTAATCCGCGCGATCATCCCGCTAGGCCGCAGCGCGTGACATGTAGTAAGGCAGCCATTTGTAGTCGCGACGCAGCGCATGACCCATCGTGGCCTGGAGCGTTCAGCTGACCAAGCCTCGTCTTCTTCCAAATGCCCATCAGCGGTGCCTGCACTCGGGCGAAACTGTCGCGTCCGCTAAGTGGCGTTAGCGAACCCGGTTTGCGCAATGATGCTGGTGCGCATTTCGACCCCCCATGAAGGGGCCAGGGAGTTCAGGATCTTGGAGGTGGGGGCTGAGCCCTTCTCAAGTACCCCGCACCCCACTCAGGCCCGGCTCGCTAGGTTATGAAGGTCGAAGGTAGCGCAAACTTTTCGGAGCTGGCCGCTCGGATCAGCTCAGGATGGACCCCACACCTGAACGGCGGAACACTAGCGAGCGGCAGAAGCTCGGCTACTACGAGGGTGTCAGCTAACTGACGATGAGCAGAACAGTGCCTGGACGGCTCATCGAGTATTGCCGCTGATTGCCTACCACCGGCGCAAGGCCGCGCGGGAGCCATATCCGCCCCCGCCCGCACCGTAGCCATATCCGCCCCCGCCCGCACCGTAGCCGTATCCGCCCCAGCCCGCACCGTAGCCGTATCCGCGCCCGCCCGCACCGTAGCCGTATCCGCGCCAATCACGCCGGTAACCGTAACCGTCCCCGCCATAGCCGTAGTATGGGCGTGCCCCATAGTACGAGCCGTAATAGCTGGGCGCGTAGGCGTAGCCGTAGTAGCCCTGGGCCCTGCACCCACAATCGCAGCAACCGCATGCTGCAGCAGATGTACTGCCGAGCGCGAACAGGGGGGCACCGTGGTCGCCAATGCAAGGAGCAGTCTGTACATGCGAGCATCCTTCCAACCAAGTCCATGGGTCGATAAGAATGACAATTGCGCAACGCGCAGACACTCCGCAAAAACCCTGGAATTGCACAGACCTTGCACCCCGCGCTTGTGGCACGCTTCGCCGATCCGCACTAACGAAGCTGCTTGCTGGTGCTGACCCTGCCACCAGCGCCATGCTTGGGCGTGTTGCGATTTCATAGCTCTATAGGCTGTTGGTTAACGGTGATGGTATCTCGCAACAAGGTGGGTGCTCACGCAACGGCATGTTGGAAGGCACCGAGACAGATGCCGGCGGACCTGACTAAGATCGACACCAACAAGGACGGGAAGGTGTCTCGGGACGAGTTCCAGAGCGCCGCGAAGTCGGGCGTCATCAAATAACGCGCACTTCTCTTTCGTCCTTGAACTGAGGGCGCCTTTGAATAACGGAGGCGCCCATTTTTCTGGCACCGCTGAGCCCCAGGTGGCAATGCTGGCGACAAGCTCGCACGGCTTCGCGGACCGCCGCTGAAGGCTACGGCAGCTGGATCGGCGACAGCGTGCCGCACCTGCCCGTAGAACTCTTTGATACGGCACCCAGAGGCACTCTGCCTGAATCAAGGATCTTGCTTCGCGTTAAACAGCATTAACGGCGCAAATCCGCGTTTACGTGTACTGCATATTCGGCGGGGTTTTAGTCAGCGATGAGAACCGCGCAATTCGGTCCCTCAATTTGGCATTATCGGGACCAAAGATAATGCTCTGCACGCTGGCCCCAGCACGTGATCTACGCCACTATGAGTGCGGGCTGGCCAATGTTTCTTCCAAGGTCACGGATATCTGTGCGCCGAGAGGCTCGACATGATCGCAACCACGTCTACCACTACTCGGCAGCCGTCTGGTCCCGCCGCGCCGCCAATAGAGCCGCTGTTTGTGCCACGGGTTGCTCCACTCGACGAGCCAGTTGGAACCCTGTCGTTCTTCGCAACGACTGTTGCGCAACCCGCTCCGCATTCTTCCCGCAGCGGTCTACGAAGAGGGGATCGTCTTTGCTGGGCGGGCCGGTCGCACGGTGTGTTGGATCACCGAGCCCTCTCTGATCAAGACCGTGCTGCTCGATAAGCGCGATGTATTCCACCGCACAGCCATCACACAACGCATCTTGGGGCCGCTGCTCGGGAATGGTGTGTTGACTGCAGAGGGGGCCGACTGGAAATGGCAGCGCCAGACGGCGGCTCCCGTTTTCCGCCACCATGACCTTCTCGGCTTTGTGCCGACCATTGCGGAGGCGTCGGAGCGCTTGCTGGCCCAATGGCGTGAAGGCACCAGTGGAGCGGTACGCGATGTCGACCGTGACATGACCCTGGTCACCTTCGACGTGATCTCGCACACGCTGCTTCCGGGTGGCGAAACCTACGTCGGGCCGCTGATTGCCCGCTCTAGCGTCGACTCTCAGAAGCCACTCGGCTGGCAGATGGCCTATGCCAACTTTGGTCTGCCGTCCTGGATGCCACATCCAGGCAAGCTCAAGATGCACTTGGCGCGACGACGCCTGAGATCGGCCGTGGCGGCCCTCGTCGCCGAGCGCCGCAGCAGTCCTTTGGCCAAGGACGACCTCCTGCAGCGGCTAGCAAATGCGAAGGACCCAGAAACCGGCGCGCAGATGTCGGACGCCCTCCTGATCGACAACCTGCTCACCTTTTTCCTGGCCGGTCACGAGACCACGGCGAAAGCCCTCACCTGGACCCTCTATCTGCTCGCCCGCGCGCCCGAATGGGAGCACCGCATCCTGGAGGAGGTTCGCGAGATTGCCGGTGACGGCCCCATCAAGCCCGACCACATCGACAAGCTCGTGATCACGACACAGGTGCTGAAGGAAAGCATGCGCCTCTATCCACCGGCGCCGATCATGTCGCGGCAATCGACCGTCGACACCGACCTCGCCGGTGTGCCCATCAAATCCGGCACCCAGATCATCATTCCGATCTACGCCATCCAGCGTCACAGGCGCCATTGGGCCGATCCTGACCGCTTCGATCCGACCCGATTTGCGCCGGAAAACGAGGCCAAGATTGCACGCTATCACTACATGCCGTTCGGGGCCGGGCCACGCATTTGCATCGGTATGGCCTTCGCTTTGATAGAGGGTGTTGCCATCCTGGCGACGCTCGTGCGCGCGGCAAGCTTTGCGACCACCCCCGACCACGAACCCGAGGCCGTGAGCCGCGTCACATTGCGGCCGACCGGCGGCATGCCGCTTGAGGTACGAATGCGCTAGGGCAGCTCCGGTCCAATCGGCCACCGAGCCTGTTAAGAATTTTTAAGCCAACGTAGGCATTTCCGCGCAGTACGCGCGCTAGGCGTGACCGCGCAGAATTTTGTCCCTTATGCTGTTCCGCGCTCAGCGGTCTGGCCCCAGCCAGTCAACTCCAGAACTTGGCACGGTTGAAGTGCCGACCTTCCGCTTCATCTTGCGCCTTCACCCACGACCACGAATGGCGCCCATTGCATCGGATGTGCATCGTTCAATGAGCCGTTGTGGATGAGTGCGTCTGGATCGAGCCAGAGTACGCCTCAGGGGTTAGGTGAGGCGCCCGCCCTCACTGTGGGGAACTGGCACGCTGGCATCATCGCATCAGGATTTGCCCAGTCGCCGCTTTGCTCGTCCTCGTAGTGGAGTGCCTCGGCGACGGCCACAGTCCGAGCCCACACGACCTGGGCAAACTTGCCCATGACGGGCTCGAACTCGATATCCGCAGCGCTGGTGATCGGCTTTCCGGGTGGGTGCCCGCCGACGCGCTCAGGCAACATCGCGTCCGCGATCACGGCCCGTCTGTTAGGTGGCGAGGTGTTCAATTTGGACGACTAAAACATTGGTCCTGTGCATTGGCCATTGAGCCATTCCCCGTGACACGTTGGGTGATAGGCCTTGCTGGGCAATATTGCACCTTCACAGCGCCCCATAATAACAGGCCCTATGCACTCATCACGACTGTAGACCTTCCCTGTTTGTTGATGAGGTTCTTGTGACGATTGGGCTTGCCTGGCTCCGCGCAGTCCCGTTCGAGCTGCGGCTTGCCGAGTTGCACGTATCTGTTCGATTTGGAGGCGACAGTTACCGTAGGCTTCCGTCCCTCGCTTGAAGCCGAGCTCGCGACACTTTGCGTCGTCGGCGGCTTGTTGGACCTCCTGCTGCCGAAGTCGCTCTCGTTCCAAGCGCAATTCAAGAGGCGTGCCCCAGATTGCCTCAAGGGGGCCGCCCAACAGGCCCGTATTCCGTGTCAGGCTCGAACCATCGGATTCCACCGCGCACCCACCAATTGCGAGCGCAAGACACACTGCGCCAATGAATTTCATTTCTGGTCCTCCCGCTTGCCCAATTGGCCCTCTTTGCCTCAAACGGCCGACAGCGCCTGTGCGGTGTTTAGGCACCAACTAAAAGCCGAGCATGCTCCGGGGCACACCGAAACAATCTGCGTGTTGCGGTTGAACGTACGATTCATGCCCCATCCCTTCTTCACGAATCGAATCTTAGCTGATCCGGCGCTGCTTGTATGGGTTAGGCAACGGGCACAGTCTGGCCAGATCCTGAGCGCGCACTTGTAGGTGCAGACCCCCAGATCACGTCGGCGCGTTCGTTCCTCGGTGAACGCCTTGGCGGCGAGCGGCCACGCTGGGTTGGTTCGCGGGGAGGAAGAAGATGGAGGGACGCAGCACGAGCCCAATGTGGGCTCACTTTTGGCTTCGACACGCATTTGTAAGCGGTACGTCGATAAGGCCGCACCGGATCGTGGCATGGAAAAAATTAGGCGACGACCTCACGAGCGAGTGGCCATCGTGCACTCTTGTCGAGCACGCTTCTCACGCCACTTCGGGCCGGGACCTCGCATGTAGTGCTTCTCCGGCTGGTACAAGTCACTCCAATCTGACATCAGCCTCTGCCAGGTCTTTGCGAGTGCATTCAGCGGCCTCAAAAGCGCAGGTCCGAACGCGTCCTTTGCGTTTGCTTGCACCAACATAGGCCCGTCCCCTTTCAACCGATGGTCAAGCAGATGGGGCGACAGCGGAAGCTTCGCTGTGTTGCGGGGCACAGAGCGAAAAGGAGGGCATCCACTGGGGCAGCTGAGCCAGGACCCGCCCCACCACTTAAGAGCCCATCACGGGTCGCTCACACAAAAGTGGACGCCCGGGCTCGGCTGCGTCTAGTCCACTCTACGCCGGTCACACGTACAAAGTAAGCGGAGACAGGGGTTGTGCGCAGCCGGGGTCGGGACCTCCCTTCATCGGCGCGAACGTTCAGGTGGAGTGTGAAACATGTCAGCAGATCGCCGGCCACAGAAAGCTTCGGATAGAGGCAGTTGGAGTGCTGTCCGAACTGGCATGCTGCTCGTTGGGGTCGGGTTCGCTGGGACCACCCTCCTGCACCTGCCAACATCGCTCATGTCCCTAGCCAACACTCAAGTGGAAGCAGGTCCGCCGATTGTTCGAGCCTCAGACAAGTGGATACGACTTGGAACGGAAGCATCGGACGCCCACGGCGCCGCGCCGGCAACGCTTACCCAGTACGAGGTCGGCCAGCCCGCAGGGGCACAACAGGCGAGACGAGGGCGCAAGCAACACGGGAAGCAGGCGACGAGCCGAAGCTCGCAGGGCGTGCAAGCTAGTCTTCGGGCATCTGGTAAGGCGATCCGCTGGAGTGGCCCATCAACTTGCCCCAACACGAAGCATCGCGGGGTCAGCGAGGGTGCCGACACCGCATGCCGTACCCGTCGCCTTCATGCGGCCGGCGCGGTCAATGTGCGCGTCACAAGGAACCAAGAGCTACCGTCGCGCTCGCCGCGTGATGTTTGATTGGCGCGTCACTACAGGCGCTACCTACGGACCACCGCTGCGAGGGCGTGGGCACACACGCCTAGCCTCCACCGGATCAGCGATTTGGTGTCAGGTGCCGACAATCAACGCTTTAGATACCGCGTAACACTGCACGTGACGCACAGCGCGATTTCTTCGGCCGTGCGCGACGAATGCCTTGAGCGAGCTCGACCCCACAGGGGGATCAGCAGCCGTCGCCGATTGTCGAAGGGGACTTCAGACGACCGCCGCAAACTATCCGAGGTCAGTCGGAGGCGAGCCCGAAGATGACAAAGAAGAAGAAGACGAACACGCCGTAGCCGATTCAATCTGCCCGCTGACCTGCACTTTACGGCGGATGTTGCGCAACTCAGGCCGCTTATCAACGATCACGCGGCGGAGCACAGTGGGAAGATCTGTCAAGATAAAAATCACGTCGGCGTTATTGCCCTCGTAAATGTAGCGCACCTTTTCGAATGCCTTGTTACCGCATGCGAGCGCCTCGGGTAGGGCGCGAGGAACGGGCCCGGTGGCCGTCGGACTGCTAGCCTCCATCGCATCCCATAGTGAAGCACGGCGAGTTTTGACCTCACCGTCCCAAATTGCGCAAATGCGCCTCCGCGTTTCTGGCGAGAGACGGTCGAACAGTTGCTTGAGGTGGTGACCTCGAGGCGCTTTTCCGGTCTCGATGCAGATCAAGCACTTGAGGTAGAGCTCGATAGCGAAGGCTGAGATTACAATCTGAGGGTAGCCTATCGTCGCCGCTTCAGACGGTGACAGGTGGCGTTGATCGGCCAGCATGTTGTAGGCCCGCGAGAACCCGTCCGCTTGCAGAAAGATCAGCGCCGGGTCTGGCTTCTTCATCGTCGGTGCTGTCATGTGGCAGATGTCGTGTGAGGCTTCTACGGTGCGTCATCTAGTGCGTCGGGCGATAGCGCTGGTTCGGAACTAATTTAACCGATTCGGGTGGTTATCGGCCTGGCCTCCCGTCAGCCGCTGCCGAAGATTACCAGGACGGGAGTTCAGACGACCGCAGCAAACTATCTCGAGATCGCTTTGCGCGGAACTGGACACCGGCCCCTGACATTGGCCTACAAAAGGGTACCCCCCATGAAGACCCTGACGACGCCAGAGCAACCACCACGAAGCGCGTTCAGAAACAACTCCAGCTGAGCGGCGGGGGGCTGCCCGCAGCCAATGCCGACCTGCAGCGCTCTGCATGGCTCGCGCGGCATCTTTGAAGCCGTCGGAAAGCGCGCACAGAAACAGCGGGGTATCAACAGTCAGTTCGTTGGGTACTAGGGCCTTCGTCGTGAAGCCAGCATCAGCGCAACTGCGGTAGGCAAAATCTGCCCCAAAATTAGAGGCAATTTGCCTCATCTTTAGTGTCGTCGGTCAGTTAGCTGCGCAGCCCTTGGTTGGGCAGAGCCCTTGTCGTCAACAGCTCCAATCTGAGGGCCGACAAGCACGCGCCACCCCATTTGTGGCAAGATGAATGTTCACTGAAGCGCATTCGGACCGAGCTCGATGCGAATGTTGCTGGTTCTACTGTGTGTCGGAGTTGGGGCCGTCGCGTTGCTTGCGCTCGCGTTGTGGTACGCGCTGGCGGTCCCTGGCCGTCCGCACGCCGGACCGTTGCCACCAGCGACGGGCGATGAACAAGACCTCATGTTGCGTCTTAAGAAACACGTCGTAGCCACCTCGAGCGTGCCTCACAACGTCAAGCATTACGCAGCATTGGAGCGTGCGGCCCAGCACATCGAGGCCACGCTCGAAGGGCTGGGCTATGTGGTCAACCGTCAGGCTTTCACGGTCGCGGGCCGTGCCGTCCGCAATATCGAGGTGCAGCTCGAGGCGCAATCCGCCGAAGCGCACTCGCTCGTGGTCGGCGCGCACTACGACTCGTTCGAAAATGCTCCTGGGGCAAACGACAACGGCAGCGGCGTGGCAGCCGTCTTGGAGTTGGCGCGTCTGTTGAAGCAATGGCAGCCCCAGCGCACGCGCCTGCGCCTCCTGCTGTTCGTGAACGAGGAGCCCCCCTATTACCGGACGCCAGACATGGGGAGCTGGCGCTATGCCAAACTGGTGTCGGAGCGCGGCGAGAAGGTGCGCGGCATGATCTCGCTGGAGACGCTGGGTGCCTTTTCAGAGACGCCGGGCTCACAGACATATCCGGTCCCGTTTGGGTTGATCTTCCCATCAACAGCCAACTTTATCGCGTTGGTGGGCTTGCCGGGCTCACGCAGCTTCCTGCACGAGGTGATGGCCTCCTTCCGCCGACACACGGCCTTTCCTTCGATTGGCGGCGTGGCGCCCGATGCCCTCGTGCCCGGCATCGGCTGGTCCGACCACTGGGCTTTCCGGTCGTTCGGCTTTCCTGCGATCATGGTCACTGACACAGCGCTCTTTCGATACCCACACTATCACTCGCCAAGCGACACGCCCGACAAGGTCGACTACGAGAAGCTCGCACGTATCACGAAGGGACTGGAACGGGTAGTGCGCGAAATTGCGCCTTGAACAGCGCGAATGCCGGATCATGCTCGGCATGCATCTGCCGGACCAAAGTGTGCCCAGCCACGCTCTTGCCTTGCGACGCGAGTGTGCAGAAAACAGACTAGGCAATTACTTTCAGTGCGCGCAGCCGTTCAACATCGCCCATCGAATACCCCACTTCCTGCAGGACCTCGTCTGTATGTTGTCCAACCGACGGGGCACGTCGCGGTGCCACTTTAGTCTCGCCGTCCAAATGAAATGGGCACGACACTGTCAGGTCCACGCCGTCGGCAAAGGGCACGAGTGCACCGATCCGCTGGAACTGCATATCGTCGCTGGTCTCATCCACTGACCCCATCACTCCGAAGGTTACCCCCGCCGCGCCCAGGATCGTGCGCCACTCGTCCAGGTCCTTCCGAGCGAACACCTCATCCAAGATTGCAACGAGCGTGCTGGCGTTCTGCTTTCGAGCCGCACCCGTCGCAAAACGTGGATCATCAGCCAGTCGAGCACAGCCAATCGCCGCCAGAAAGCCGTGCAATTGTCGCTGCTCATTGAACAGAGCCATGAGGAACCAACGTCCGTCACGGCAGCGGTAGTGATTGGCTAGCGGATTCGGCGCTTGGGCGCGCGGCGGGCGATGCGGCACGTGTTCGCCGAAAAGCCTAGTCTGGATGAAACAGGCATTGGCCCATGCGCCGTTCTGGAGCAACGAGGACTGCGCAACGCCGCCTCTCCCGGTCTTTTCCCGCCGGTACAGCGCGGTGACGATGGCGGCATAGAGCGCGGTGGCGCTGGGGTGGTCACCCATGCCGGGGACGGAGCGCGCCGGTTCGGTATCCTCCGTGGCCCTCACCATGTCCATCAACCCTGTCCGGGCCCAATAGACGGTCGAGTTGAAACCTGCTCTCGCGGCTTCCTCACCCTGTTCACCGTAGGCGGTGAGCGAGGCGTAGATCAGCCGGGGATTGACCGCTAGCAGATCCGAGGCTGCAATTTTAAGGCGCTCGCGCACCGGCAACGGAAAATTCGTGACGAAGACATCGGCGGTGCTGATGAGCACGTGGAGAACGGCCAGGCCGTCGACATGCTTGAGGTCGATAGCAAGGCTGCGCTTGTTCCGGGACGTCAACTGCCAACAATAGTCGGTGGTCTTGCCCGGGACAGGTGTGAACGCACGCCAAGGGTCACCTGCGCCTGGTGGCTCGATCTTGATGACATTGGCACCGAAGTCGGAAAGGATAGTCGCGGCCGCCGGACCTGCAATCCAGCTCGCGCAGTCGATGACTTTGAGGTCCGCAAAGACGCTTTCCACCATGGTTTGATTACCCTCCTGTCGGTGTTCCCGTCGTCATCACGTCGCCCATGACCACGTGTCCGCGACGGCGAACCCAAGCAGGTCATACACGGTCTTACGCAGGGGCTGTAAGACATGACCGATGCACATCGGCCATCAAACTGGCTATGGTAAGAACGCAACCGCGATGGGAAGGTACGCATCATGACCCCAACCCGCAAACAGGTCGCCGTCGTGATCGGGGCGACCTCAAAATGGCAGGCCGACGGCCGCAATACCAAACTGGCGCATGGCAAGGCTCTCGACGACAGCGACGTGCCCGTCGGCATACGCTGGGGTATCGGCGGCGCCGTTGCCCAGAAGTTCGCCAAGGAGGGCTTCTTCGTCGCGCTGACGACCCGGGCCGCTGCCAATGCGTCGGCCTTGGGGCAGGCCATCAGAGCGCAAGGTGGCGAGGTCATGATCGTCGAGATGGATCTCGTATCGCACGAATCCATCTCCCGAGCATTCGCCACGATCCGGGAGCAGGCCGGCGAGCCGCATGTCGTGGTCTACAATGCAGGCTACCTCGAAGGGCGCGACCTGCCGCCCGAGAAGGAATTGCTAGAACACATCCCCGTCGAGATGTTCGAGACGGCCCAACACATCGCCAGCCGTGGTCCGTTCCTGGTCGCCAAGGAGGTGCTGCCTGCCATGCGCAAGCGCGGCGAAGGTACCTTCCTCATTACGAACAACGCGTCATCCTTGCGCGGACGCAAGCGCATGACCGGCCAGTCTCTGTACTATCCGCGCGTCATGATGCGCACGCTGGCACAAGTATTGACGGAGGAGTACTCCGAGCATGGGGTGCATGTGGCCAACATCGTCATCGATGGCCTTATCGATTCGCCCGGCACCCGCGTCCTGCCGCACGCTCGGCAGCGCCCGGAGATCATCATGAATCCTGTGAAGATCGCGGAGGCGTTCTACTATCTGCACACTCAGGACAAGTCGTGTTGGACGCACGAACTCCAATTGACGCCTTTTTCGACGAAGCCGAGCTTTTAGCGGGTCTCTGGCCAGCCAGGCTGACGGCGCCCTGGCGTGGAGCGTCTTCAAGTTGGCCAACTCTCCAAGCGCACGCGTCGTCGCGGCAGGTCCGGCATGGTCAAAGCCACGGCTGCGGTGGCAGTCCCACTATCGCCATCGCCGGGCAGGGACGTGATGACGAAGCCATTCATTCCACACGTGATCAAAGCTCTGACCGCTTGCGCGGCGCGCGACCACTCCGGCTGAGGGGGCCTATCTTTCAGAAGCTCGAAGCTTTGTTGCTTGTGCACCGCCGGAAAGCACATCATCGAGCGTCACGGTACGGTCGAGTTCGCCGACCTTATCGCTTATGCCGTCGGCGCGCAGAAGGTCACGCGCCCACCCGTGGGCTCCGACAATTTGGAATGCGATCCCGAGAGAGGCAAGCTCGCCATGCAGCTCGTTCAGTTTTTGCGATCCGGCGAGATCGATATAGGGCGATGCCGAGAGATCGCAAACCAGCAGTCGGATATTGGACGATCCGCTTGCGCGCAGACGGCTGAGGACGGATTCCAAGACAGCATCGGCATTGATGTAGATGAGTGACGCCTCTGGTCGGAATGCGATCACGCCGGGCAGCTCCTCGTTGTCGGGATGCCGCGCCATGTCAGAGTAGACCTTCGTGCCGGGAACGCGGCCGAGAAAAGCTACGTGCGGGAGGGACGCACGGGCCAGCAGGAGGAGTATAGAGGCCAATGCAGCGATAAGAATGCCTTGCAGAATGCCAAAGAGCAACACGCCAACCAGGGCAGTACTTGCGGCGTAGAAGTCGAGCCGACTTACGCGCCACATGTGGAGCAGCCTAGGAAAATCGAACAACCCCAAAATTGCCGTTAGCAGCACAGCGGCCAGTACTGCCTTGGGCAGGGTTGCCAGCAGCCCCGTTAAGAACAGCAAGCATAGGGCGAGCGTCATTGACGCGAAGACAAGAGCAAGCGACGTGCGCGCGCCTGCCTTGTCGTTGACAGCGGATTGCGACAATCCGCCCGCCACGGGGTAACCGTGTCCCAGCGCCGCCGCGAGATTCGCTGCGCCAACGCCAAGCAGCTCCTGCCGGGGGTCTAAGCTATACCCATGCTTGGTTGCGAACGTGCGGGCGGCGGAAACGCCTTCGATATATGCGAGCAGCAAGCATCCGGCAGCGAGCGGAACAATCCCTTCAATGTCGCGTATGCGCAGCGCGGGGCCTTCCAGGGAGGGAAGACCTGCCGGAATATGCCCTGTTGTCGCCACCCCAAGAGCAGGAAGCCCAAGCATGGACGAAGCGACAATCGATAACACGACGACGCCGAGTGCGACCGGCCTACCGGGGAACCAGCGCTGACCGGACAAGAGCAGCAAGATCGCGACGATACCAAGCGCGAGCACGAGAAAGCTTATCTCGCCCAATTGCCCGGCCAGCAGCACTAGCCTCTCAAGGAAATTATGCCCGCCACCGGGCACGCCAAATAGACTGGGCAGCTGAGTTAGGGCGATGGTCAACCCCGCACCAGCCTTAAAGCCAACGAGGATGCTATCGCTGATGAGCTTCACAAACACGCTGAGTCTCAGCAGCCAGGCGAGTAAGCAAAGCAGAGCTACAGTGAACCCCGCCAAACTGGCGATCTGAGCGTATCGTTGCGCGTCGCCTTCAGCCATCGCACCCACTGTTCCTGCGATCATCAGTGAAATGGCGGAAGTGGGACCGATTGCGAGCTGACGCGACGACCCGAGCAGAGCGTAGCCGAGACCACCCAGCAGGTAGCCGTATATACCGACCTGCGGAGGTAGGCCTGCAAGCCCGGCATAGGCGAGAGAGACCGGGATTGCATAGGCGGCCAGCGTGACGCCAGCGACGGCATCACTGAGCAACCAAGCGGCGCGGTACTCTGCTAACCAGCGGGCCGGTGGGAAATATGAGAGCCACGCGGGCCAAGGCCGGTTGTCGGTCGAATTAATCATGAACGGCCCTACTTTCCGAAGTGGTAGCACTTCATCGTAAGGAATGAGGCTAACTGAATTGCCAACGAAACCTTCATAGCCTTACAGCGTCGGTGCACACGACGTCGTTGGTGGAGGTTCCAAAATGTTCTGAGTTCGGAGGCTGCACGGAGCCGATTGCAGGGAAGCAGGGACTTACTGTCGGGTCGGGTAGCGGTTACGGAGCGTTCCCAGGTGGGAAAGAACAAGCAGAAGCACGAGGCACCCAACGCGGCGGCCCCGCCCAGTAAAATAAGCCGCAAGGAATTCGAGAAAGAACTTGCGAAGCTGCAGGTCGAGCTTGTCCGCCTGCAGACCTGGGTCCAAGCCAAAAGAGCGCGTATCATCGTGGTTTTCGAAGGCCGGGACACAGCGGGCAAGGGCGGCGTGATCAGCCGGATCACCGCCCGCACAAGCCCGCGCGTCTACCGCCACGTGGCGTTACCAGCGCCGTCTGACCGCGAGAAAACCCAAGTCTACCTCCAACGTTACATGGCGCAGTTCCCGGCGGCAGGCGAGATCATCCTCTTCGACCGCTCGTGGTACAACCGGGCTGGGGTCGAGCGGGTGATGGGCTTCTGCAACAAGATGCAATACGAGCGGTTCCTAGAGCTGGCCCCCGTGGTCGAGCGGGAGATGATCGTCAAGAACGGCATTATCCTGCGCAAGTACTTTCTCGATGTTAGCCAGGACGAGCAGCGGCGCCGGTTCGAGGCCAGGATCGACGACCCTGTCAAGCACTGGAAGTTGAGCCCGATGGACACCGAGTCGGTGCGGCGTTGGTGGGACTACACGGCGGCCTACCAGCGCATGATCAAGGCAACTCACACGCCGGAGGCGCCCTGGCACATCGTCCCCGCTGACAACAAGCGCCACGCCCGGCTAAACCTGATCCGGCATCTGCTCGACAGCATCCCCTACAAGAAGGTGGACATGGACCTGCCAAAGATCCCCAAGGCGCAGCCTCGGCCCAAGGGTGCTAGTGAGGTTCTGGGTGCGGGCCAGACGATCCCCAGTCACTACTGATTTGGTCCGATCCTGACCGCTTCGATCCGACCCGATTTGCGCCGGAAAACGAGGCCAAGATTGCCCCGCTATCACTACATGCCGTTCGGGGCCGGGCCACGCATTTGCATCCGTATGGCTTTTGCTTTGATAGAGGGTGCTGCTCAACCATGGCCCGCCGCACTCACCGGCCCTTCACTATCCGAGAGCCGCCGCCCCTCCGCCTCATGGCGACTGAATAGGAGCCACCGGCAAGGCGAAAGCAGGCATCGGCCAGTTCACCGGAGTAGCAATTCACCGGCGGCTGGCCGTTGTTGGTTTGCGGCGGCGACCTGATTGGTCTCACTCGCGCCGCCGCTTCAGGGCCGCCCTCTCCGCTAAAAGCTGTTAGCGGCCCCCGTGCAACCTGCAATTGAGGGTCGTGTCATTGGCGCTGCCAAGCGAAACCCGTCGCTAGTCTCATCCTGACGGTGTTGGGGGCAATCCGATAATCCCATGAAATGCATCGCATCGAGATGCAGACGCTTGGCCCGCTTGCTGTGACACAGCGGGCCGCAGCTGTTGCACTCGCGAATCTCACCGCTGCACCGGCTGCGGACGCGGACGTATCGCTGCAGGACCATCCGCCAGATCGCAAGCGTCCTGCGTCAGCCTCGGCGAGCATTGCTGACTAACCCTTCTTAACCCTTCTCGGGCGTAACGCGGGCGAGTTTCATCCTCCGGTGTATCGTCAACTTGGGGCACCGTCGGGCAAGCCGTTCTTGGAGGTCTACATGCCCAGGATGCTTTTGGATGCTGTTTGCGTCCTCGCCGGTGCAACCCTCATCGCATCGTCCGCCAGTGCAGGTGCTTGCGACGAATACGGTGTGCCCTGTCCGCCCGCGAGCCGCTATGCGGCCCCGCCCCACTATCCGCCACCGGCCTCTTACGGTCCACCGCGCTACTATGCGCAACCCCCCGCCCCTTACTACGCTCCGCAGTCCTATGGGTATCAGCCTCCACCCGTGGCCGATTATGCGCCGCAGGGACCTGCATGGCTTCCTCCTCGTCCCAGCAACTGCGGCGAGTACCGCTATTGGAACGGCCAGTACTGTGCCGATGCCCGCTACGAACCTCCCTATGTGGGACCAAGGTGGTGATCATTGGGAGATAGCGGCGGTTGAGCAACCATGCCACAAACTGGTCGCTAGCGTGGCAACAGGATCGCACCATAGCGGTAGCGGAGCGCTTAGAGGTTGATGGCTTCGGTCCGTGGACGGTCAAGAACGGCTTCGTTCACGTTGCGCCGCCTTTCGACCTCCTGGCTGGTATGGTAACGCTACGCATCCACCTTGATCCGGTACCGGCGACAAAATGCACTGCTTCTGATACCGGCGACAAAATGCACTGCTTCTGATCGCGCCGGGGTCACACCGACTGTCGCGATGCTCGACAGCGCCATCGACCGACAGATGGAGATCGCAACCATGAGGCTACCGTCAGCCGCAATCACTGCGGGAACCATTTCTCGACCACGCAGGCGATTTGGCGAAAGGTGTGGGGGCGGACTATCTCGCCGGTGTGGGAGCATCGACCACCGTCGTTCAGGTTGATGATGCGCTCGACCTGCGAGAGCGAGAGCCCGGCCATGGCGCCGATGTTGGGCAAGTTGATGTGCGACTCGGCTTTCGCCTTCACCCACCACTGCGATCCGTGGACGATCTCTCCGAGCAGTGCCATGGCGCACACCCGGACAGGAGAGATTGCTGCAATAGTTGCATACCGTCCTGTGAGAGTGACCTCGATCTCCCTATAGAGCCCGACGCACTGACGGTTGCCCCCTTCGCGCAAGCGCTTGAGCCACTCGCGCCGGACGGTCTCCTGTTGAAGGGCGACGAGATTGGTTTTTGGGAGCGGTTGGGTCATTTACGATGTCCTTTGTCGCGTGCGCGCCCTTGCACAACCTATAGGGTATGACGCTGCAGAGCCCGCACGATGGTCGAATGGCCGACATGGTAGTGGTGAGCGACGGCGCGCAGACTTTGGCCATCCTCGCGCACCATCCTGGCGGCCTCCCGTGCTTGATGCGCGGCCAGCTTTGGCTTGGGCCCGAACTTGACGCCCCGCTTCTTGGCGGCAGCTCGACCTCCGTTGGCACGCTTGAGAATGCGCTCCCGCTCGTCCTCGGCCATGGCGCTCAGGAATGCGATGAACCCCCTGCCGATGGGCGTGGTCAAATCCAGGTGGGGCTTGTCCAGGACCCTAATCATGGCACCACGGGCGCCGATGCGTTCGATGAGACGCACGCCGTCCATCATCGACCGGGTGGCGCGGTCCCACTCGGCAACGACCAGGATGTCGCCCTTGCCAAGCGCGTCGATTGACTTTTCGAGCTGGGGGCGGCCGCCGGTGCCCTTGCCGCTGGCCTTCTCGCGGAAGATACGCTGGCACTTCTCCGCGCGCAGCGCCGCAATCTGGCGGTCGAGGTTCTGGTGAGCTGCAGAAACGCGCGCATATCCGATCAACATTCATGACCTCTTGAGCGAATAAAACACGGTACAGAAATACGGTACAGCGAAACCCTTGATTACACAAGTCCCCTGCACTTGTACCGCTTATCCTGACAAGCGGTACAGACTCACAAGGGGGGCCGGCGCGACGGCCCCAGCGAGGTGTCCTGCTTTGCCACTTGTCGCCGAAGCGGTTGGTGAGCCCACTCAGCGAAGAGCGGCTGAGACGTGCGTCGGCACAGCCGTTCGCTCCTGGTAAGCCCAATTATGATGCGCCGTGTTCGAGGTCTGACAATCGAGCCATCATTGGACCAATCCCGCCGCAAAACGCCCCCGGATGGCAAGAGAGCGAAGTAGGAAAGACGTGTTGTTTCGCTGTCCCTACGTGCTGCTGCTATCCTCCTTACTTGCCGTAGTGGGCCGCGCCTGATCTGGCATCTTGCGCAGCAAGGGCGACACTCTCGTCTCGATGCGGGGTCGAATGCACTACTGCATCCTGACCAACGCCTCCACCGGCACGTAGCCGAGCCTCTCACCGTCACGGGCAATGATAGCCCAGCCGCCCTCGAACTCGATTACCCGCAGTAGCGTTCCCGGCGGCAGCGCGGGATCACCCTGCGCTTCGGCGGTTGGCCGCTCCCGCACTCGCTCCTCGCGTACTAGCACGTGTGTGGGTGTGGAGGGGTCGGCCTTAGCGGTGGCCGGCGCCGTCAAGGCCACCCTACGCACCCCGAGAGGAAAGTTGCCCTCGATTCGGTTGTGGGGCCGTTGCAGCACGCCGAACGCCCTCTGGCTGAGGATCGGCACCTGCCGGTCCACATGCGCGGCGAGCTGCAGCAGCTCGACCAGGTCGTCACCGCCACCATCGGTCTTCTTGAAGGCGTCGAGGATGGAGTAGGTGAGCAAACCGTGGCCTTGATAGCCCTCATAGGCCGCGCTGCTGGCTGCCGTTATCACGCTGCGTCCTGTTGCGTAGCGCAGCCGGTCGATGGCGGTCTCGCGCTCGATGTCGAGGCTGCGGGTGGCAGTGGCACTCTCGCAGGTGTCGAGAATCAAAATGCTCTTCTGCGCCGGGATCCTTGCAAGCCAGCTCTGCAGCCTGTCCTGGCCGACGCCATCGCTAATCACGGTGCGACCGCCTTCGAAGCTCAAATCCTACGGAAGGAAGTAGTAGGTGCCGGCGATGTTGCGGCCATGGCCGGCGAGGAACAGCACGAACACGTCAGACGCGCGCACATCGCCCTTGATGCGGTCGATGGCCGCCTCGATGCCGCACGAGCTCCCAGCCGGCTTCCTTCAGCCAGGCGGCATAGCGCGGGCTGCGATAGACGCGACCGCGGCCGGATCGCCACAGCCTGTTGATGCTCGAACTTGCTTCGCACACACGGGCGCAAGGTTGGGCCTGAGCCAGTGTCGCGGATCGGCTGCTGTTGGACTGCAGCGGTGCGCTAGCGCCACTGCAAAGGGACCGTGCCCTGAGTTAGCGCCGAGATCTCGACAAGGTCAGCTGCAAGGCGCTGCTCGATCTGCTCGTCGCCCACCAAGTCATCGAGGACGACGCCATGGTTGCGTCGATCACCTCGAAGTGGGACGTCTCGGTTTGCGCCGGCCGCGTCCTGGTCGAGGTGCAGGCCGCCGGTGAGGTGGGAGCCTGGACAAGTGCCCCGCGTGCCGGCTGGGACGCGGGGCAATTGAGTTAGGCAACTGGACGTTCGTCAAAATGTCCATTCGTGCTGACTGTTGGTCGAGTCGTCTTCAAAGCAGTCTCAATCTCAAAGAGTGCTTCGTTAACCTCAATCCGGAGAGCGTCGGCTTCATCCGCGATCTCGTCAGCCGTCTTATGCACGTTTGACACCTTAGTTTTGATGTTCTTGATCTTGACCAAGCTGGTCCGCACGCTTTGAACCTGCGCCTCGATGGAATGCGTGTCCACGGTCGGAGATGCACTCCGTTTCTGCCGCAGATGTTCCTCGATGATTAGGAAGCGAATGGCAATCATCATAAGCTCGTGCGTGCAAGCGACCCACTGGCTCCCTACCCCCCAATCTCCAATCTCCTTGGCGAGGCCCCCAGGATTCTTAGCGACGTAAATTGCGGAGCTGGCATTTCGCTGCACCATCGCGCCCTTCAGCATATCGTGGACGACCTTCCTGCCGAGAGACTTTTGATGATCTTTAGCCTCAATGACGATACGGAAGTCATTCCCGTCTGGCTGGCGGACTACAACCACGACGTCACCTGGTTGATTGTCTGTGCCCACATGATGAACCTCCACCCCTAGTTGGTCCTGTGCCCAAGTTTGAAGCTTTTCTACAACTGCATCCTCGTAGATCGCTCCCTTCAGTGTTGTCTGCTCAAGAACCTCCGCAGCCATTTCCTTGCCGCGAACCTCCTTAGACAAATCGGCGACTCTTTCCTCAAGGGGTTTCAGGGCTTGACCAACAACCTCACGCACAGCTTTTGCCAAAGGCCCACTTTCGTCTTCCACACGCTTGATCGCCGCGTCTAGGGTGGCCTGGACAGAGTCTGGTTCGCTTAGGATCGAGCAACTCGCGGACGGCACCCAGCGCTTTGCCTAGTGACGATGTTTCCTTGCGAGGGTCGATCTCCTCCTGGAGCAGCGTGCGTATGTCACTGACTTTGTCGGAAGCTACCTTCGACAATTCGGTAACCAACTCCTTGATCGGTGCAAGGACCTGTCCTTCGCCTGTTCCGATCTTGGCCGTAATTTGCGCTTCCGTCTGCGCGGGTAGTTGCTGAAGCGCGCCTTGGACGCCAGACAGGAGGCTGTCTACTTCGCGCCTAACGAAGTCGAAATCCTGGCCAGCTCGCGCACGCTCGAGACAGAAGACGCCAACTTCGACGGCTTGAGCTACCGCGTGGCCGCGTTGATCCTCAGGAAGCGCACCGACATACCGGGCTGCGTCCCGACTATCGACGTGAAGAGCCGTTATGTATATTCCGGTATCCAAAATATGGATTTGGTTCGGTTTCATTGGGATTCTCCTTTCGCTCACCCCTCCAGCGAGCCATTAAATGGTGTTACTGTATCGGGAAACAAGGGGAGCGCCTGTTTGTTTTTCCGTTGGTATCCATTTGACGAAATCGTGGCGGCAACATAACGAGGGATTTCAATGACTTGTGGCGCCATCGCGACAACTGCATGTTTCAGCGTTTGCCCCAATAGTTAGGGATCTCATGGTTATATAAGGCACAGATTCTAAGGTGCTCAGTTGGTGCGGTACACAGGTAATTAGAAACGCAGCTGGTAGTATTACAGTTAGTATGGAGCTCAGCTGGTGGAAAGTCCAAGCTGGTAGAGAGCCCAAGGTGGTGGAGACGTCAGCTGTTAGAGAGTTTCAGCTGGCAGAGAGCTCAGCTGTTAGAGAGCTCAGCTGTTAGAGAGTTTCAGCTGGCAGAGAGCTCAACTGGTAGAGAGTTCAGCTGGTAGAGAGCTTCAGCTGTTAGAGAGTTTCAGCTGGCAGAGAGCTCAGCTGTTAAGAGAGCTCAGCTGTTAAAGAGTTTCAGCTGGCAGAGAGCTCAGCTGGTAGAGAGCTTCAGCTGGTAGAGAGCTTCAGCTGGTAGGTAGAAGAGCTTCAGCTGGTAGAGAGCTTCAGTGGAGAGCTTCAGCGTAGAGAGCTTCAGCTGGTAGAGAGCTTCAGCTGGTAGAGAGCTTCAGCTGGTAGAGAGCTTCAGCTGGTAGAGAGCTTCAGCTGGTAGAGAGCTTCAGCTGGTAGAGAGCTTCAGCTGGTAGAGAGCTTCAGCTGGTGGAGGAGCTCAGCTGGTTAGAGAGCTTCAGCTGGTGGAGAGCTCATACCTCTGGTAGGCAGGCGCTACGTCCGCCGGCCTCCGACACCATGTCGGATGCATGCTGACAAAGGAGCAGCACAAGGCCGCGATATAGCCGCAAATGGGGCTCATCCAATCCCTTCCAGCCAAAAAATAGAGGATGGAGAAGGGATCAATGACCAGTCGAATCGCAACCGATCCTCTGACGGCGACCGTTGCCAATGGTCGGATCACGCTGCAGTTCGACAGCGGCCTGCGTTTCGAGGAGCGGCTGCCCGACAAGGCCGACACGGCGGCGATCAGGGCTCTGCGGAAGCGGATCGCGGCGTTCTGCCGGGCGCACCGCAAAACCATCGGCCAAATTAATGATGCGTACAAGGAACTGACCAGCTCTGGGTATTACGTCCGGGGGCCACGGCCGCGCCGTCGGCAGCCGACGCAGGCGGAAACGCGACAAAAAGTGGAGGAGATTTTGGCGCGATTCACGGAGGAAGAGCAGCAGAAAATTCTCGCAGCATTCAGAGGATATTGAGCCGCAAACGCGCTGCATTGGTCGAGGAGCGTCCGGTTGAGACATGTCATACGATAGTGATCAAGGGTTCTTTCATCTGACGCCAGCAGGGTGGGTCAGAGAGGACGATGAGCCGTTTCCGAGCGATCGGGTCGAGACGTGGCGCTATTCCATGTCTCAGTCGTCGGGTTGGTCTCCCGAGAAGCGAAGCTTGGGCTGTCAGTGGGCATCGCCCACTCTTGGCCGTTCCGGAAAGGCCTCGAGATAGCTCTGAATGACGCTGGGGTCCTTGCTGTCTTTGACCACGGCCCAGAACGCAAGCTCAGCCAACTGCGCATAGGACGTGAACCCCAGCTCGCTGTGCACCCGGTTATTTCGGCGGTTCAATAAACGACGCCGGGGCGCTGCACTTTCCTCGCTGCTGCCGCAGCTCGTGCCTCTGCCGAGCGCCGCCGCTGCTGCGCCGCGATCTGCAGCACAATCCAGCGGTGGCAGCTCACGAGCTTCGGGTTGCAGTGAACGGCGATGGGCGGTCCTTGCTCGAGGGGCGCCGGGACGATCCGTGCACCGGTGCGCAAACGTGCGCCGGGTGTGAGAGCGACGGCCCGCTTACCGGCCTCGCCGATATCCTGTGCGGTCCTGGCAATCAGCTCCGCCGCGCTCATGCCGCTCATGAAGGGATTGGCCACAAGCACCGGAGGGCTGAGAATCTCTGCAAGTTGCGTCTCGGGCTGCGCCCGCAGAAGGCGCACCGCAGCGGTAGGCCCCACCAGGAAAGCCAGTCTCAGGTGGCCGAACGTCGGCTTCAGCCCCTGCTCGGAGAGGTGCGCCAGATTGTCCTTCGAATAGGCGGCGGCAGCGCGGCGCGCAAAGTCCCGGTTGGTCCGCAGGGCGATGAGCTGCTCGTCACTGAGGGGCGCAACCTCGGCGGTGAAGTGCCGGCGCGCCACCTCGATGAAGGTCGCCTTGATGAACTGAAACGGTCCGAGCGCCGTCGAGCGTGGATTGGCCGCCAGGTCGCGGCCGTCCAACTCGGCCAGCATCAGCCGGTCGAGGAAGGTTTCGAAAGCCGCCTCGGACGCGCCGATGGCCGGCTCGTGCCCGACGGCCTTGCCGGCCGGGCCCTCGGCTGCAAACGCCGCATCGCAGACAAGGGCCCCGGCGATAAGCCCCACCGCAATCCTGCGGACGAGGCGAATAGTGAGGGTACCCAACGGTGCGTGTGTCTCCAGTTCGTATTTGGTCGGCCCCGATGATGCGCATGCCCGCGCTGCCGGCGTCAATGGGGCAAGGCCGCCGAACGTCCGTTGCCGGGCTCAAGCTGCCGTAGGACGAGCAGTAAAAGGAGTCAAAAGGGGTTGTTTTCGCGACCTTTGGCAGCTCGTTTATCAGCTACAGCTTGGTAACAGTCTTGCGCGCATAACGCATCAGTGCTGCACACTTGCGCCGGAACGCTGATCCGCATGCAGCGCGAGTTTGGCTCGGTCACTACGGCGGGGAGATCGCAGCTCGCGGCCAGGCCAAGCCGGACCTTCTAGTGCGGTGTTCGCTCCGCTTACCAACCGAATAGGCCGAGGAACCCGAATCCGAAGTTGCTCGAACGTCGGGGCACGCGGCGAGCCGGCGCAACAGAGGCCGTGGTCGCAACGGGGGAGGTCGAGGCATCCCTTGGTAGCGCACTGGGATGGCAGCGGTTGTCCTTGGTGTGATCCTGGCCGGCCGGGCAGGTGTCGCCGCAAACGACCTTCGATTGACTTTGGAGCAGGGCGAGGAGAACGGGATCGGGTCGATCGAGCGGCAGTACAGCGTTCGCTCGGTCGGTGAAGTCTTTCATCGCCCGTCGGGTCGCCGGGCCCCACTCGCCGTCTATTGCTTGATGGTAGCAGCCGACGCGCCTCAACTCTCGTTGCACCTCCCGCACGAAGTGCACGGGATCACCGGTGAGGGACGGCTGTGGCCGCACGGTCTTTTCCGCAGGAGGAGTGCGGGAATGAACAATGACAATCGCAGGTTCGGGCGGAGCTTCTGGCTCCGGCAGGCGCTTGCTTTCTGTCGGCGCGGTACTGCTGGCGACTTCGATGACCTGTTGTGATGGCGAAGAGGGAGGCGCCTTCGAAACCGCGGCGTAGGCCACTGCCCCCGCCAAGGCAGCTACCAAAAGAGCCAGGCTGCTGGCATTGTCCACGGTGAGCCGTTCACTGCTCCGACCCCTCGTCTCCTTACCGATTGCACAGAGCCCTGGTTCCCGTCATGGCGTCATCGGAGTGACAGTTAATTTCACCAGCCAAAAGCGTGCCGCTCCACCTGGAGCAGCATTGCTGCAAATTGCAGCACCTTGCCTCAATTGCAACGTGTTGTCTCCCCACGCCTCCCAGCTCACCCTTGTGAGAAGGGAGCGCAAATGAGAAGGGAGCGCAAAGGCCAAAACTGATAGACACTCTTGGCCACGAGCACCTGTTTGTGGAGAAGGTGCCGGTAGTGACGACGGCTTATCTCGATGCAGCCAATAACTATCCGCAGTTGGGCGTCATCGCGTGCATCATTATCGGGACGACGAAAACACAACGGGCGCGAGGTCGTGCGCATCGTACGCAGACACCGTGGGGCGTCGAGTCCACGGCAGGCGTGAGCCAGTTTGAGTTTTCTCTGCACAAGCGTCCTGCACCTGTACCGCTTATCCTGATTTTCGGTACACTCTCGCGCACAACAACCTTCATGAAGCTGCTGTTGTTGTCGATCAGCGCTGCCGCAGCGGCGCGAGATATGCTAGCGGCGGCCACCAGGCCGTTCTCGCGGCCATCCCTGAGTGTGAGGAGTCCCGGCCAGAAGTGTAGCTGGACGAGGGACGAATAGTTTGCAAACGGCCTACTTGATCGGCGAGAACGGGGCCGCCAGCAGGATCTTCGTCTCCTGCTTCAGGTCCGGGCTGTCGCCCGGCGGCGGCCAGAGGCCGTCAGCGGTTGCCTTCTTGCGCACGGCCATGCGCTCGTCGAGGCTCTTGTAGGCCCAGATGTGCATCCACTGGTTGAGCCCGCCGATGTCGGAAGTGAAAACGCCGGTCAGCGGCGAGAGCTTGATGCGGCCGGGCAGGTATTCCCCCCAGCGCTGGGCCATGCTGGGGGTCCCGCCGGGTTTCAACACATAGGTACGCATCTCGAAATAGGGGCCTTGGTTGGCGGGGGCAAGCGGGGGCGAGAAGGGCAGCGGCTCAAAAATCTCCGACTTCATCTCGGCGATGAACTCCGAGGTCTTGGGTGGCCAAATGCCGCGCTGGATGGCGTCGGCGCGGATCTTGGAGCGCTCCAGCGTATTCTCGTAGGGCCAGACGTGGATCACCTGATTGAGCGGGCCGATCTCGGTGTACCAGAAGGCGGCGAGGGGGGAGAGCTTCAGGCGCGGCTCCAGCGCGTCGGTCCAGCGCTTTAGAAATTCAGGGAGCGTGCGCGGGTGCAAGGTGTAGGTGCGAAACTCGTAGATCATGGGGCAAAGCCTCCCAGGTGACGCCGAACGAATGTTCGCACCATTGCTGGCAATCGACAATCTGTTGCGTGAAGCCGTTGCAGTGCTGCTCGCCCGGTCTAGAGTGTACCCGGACACCAAACAAGACGGCCGGAGAGGATCAGCATGACGACCGTGTTGTTTATGATCGGAGCGGTGCTGGCAGTAGTGTTGCTGGTCTTGCTTGTGTTCACGCTGCTGCTCCCGCCCTTCCGTATCTGGCCGACGCCGGGTTCGGGTAGCTGGCAAGGCTACGTGTTCTGGCCTCTGTTCCGCTCGCTCAATGTGCTCTGCTTCGCAGTGGCCATCACGACCCATGCGAACTACCTGGGCCTCCCCATGTGGTTGCGGCTAGTCGCCTTCGCACTGCTCGTGTTTTCGATAGCACTCTTCATCTATTCGTTCCGGGTCCTGGGCAAGGACAACAGCTACGGCGCGCAGGACGGGCTCGTCACCAGCGGGATCTATCGCTGGACCCGCAATCCGCAGAACGCGATGCTCATCATTGTGTACAGCTGCCTCGCGTTTGCCGCAGACAGTGCGCCAACCTATGTGCTTTGCGCAGCCATGATGGCCGTCTATGCCCTTATGGTGTTGGCTGAGGAGCCGTGGCTCGAAGTGGCCTACGGCGAGCCCTACCGGCGCTACTGCAGTTGCGTACCCCGATTCTTCAATTGGCGACGGGCCGCTGTTCTGGTGCGCAGCGTTGTAGGGCAGCGGCGGGAATGAGGCGCCGCTCGATGGCGAAAGTGATGACCAAAGGCGAGCCGAGGGAGGTGCAGCCAGAGTTCCGGGTCCCGTTCGTATTGGTGGGCGAGCGAGGAAGCTGACCGAGCGTGAATGTTGATCACGTATGCGCGGAGGACACTGGCGGCCGACGCAGCTCGAAAGGGCGATCAACGCGCTGCAACTCGGCCGGTGGGTAAGAAGGTCGATGCCGAGGCGTTCTCGGGTCCCCTCACTGCGGAGCGACCGTGATCTGGTAAACGAACTGCACCCGCTTTCGCCGCCGAGGCGCATCCTTGATCCTGACCGGCACGCCGTGGGTGAACGTATCGCAGAACCACCTGCCGCGAACCGCCACCCAATGACCGGTGACGATCACAACGTAGGCTGCCTCCATGTCTGTTCGCTCGCGCTCCCAGGTGGCGAGAGTCGGGGGACTGCTGCGCAGGTCGGCAACGAATGCCATGTCATAGCCGAAGTGTCGGAACGCCAGCTGCAACTCGTTGGGATGAGTACCTTTGACCGGCTTGCCATTCCGGTGACGCTCTGATCACGTCGGCACACTGCCGTAACGTCGACGCCGATGGTAGCGGCCACCGCCACCGGCCCGCACCACATCTTCCTGCGTGCGTCACTGCTCCTAGCTAACCACAACGTCGGGTGGCGTTGGCCCAGTCGCTTACGCTTTGGCGTAGGCGCGATCTGGGTTGACACGGAGCGCGTGCTCAACACGTCAGGCGACCGACTGAACCACGCGCGGACTTGCGCGACGATGTTGAACAGTGGTGTCGATACGAACTTCATGCTGCAGCCGAACTCTGTTGGGCCGATACCTTCAAGCCCGTTCACAATAGCGGCCGATTTCCGACGTGGCCGGAAGCTTTCAGAAACAGCGCGGTAGCATCCGCCAGTTCGCGGATGTGGTGCGCGGCGCTGCGGATTGGCGTCACCTGTTCTATTTCCTAGGCAAATTCTGACGCAAAATTAGAGGCAAAATTGCCTCGACGATCTGTTGAACTGATCGACAGTGAGCATGTGATTGTTTCAATCCACGCGCCCCCGCAGGACGCGACATCGTGGCCGCCAGCATGCCTAAGCAAGTCGACCTGTTTCAATCCGCGCGCCCGCGTGGGGCGCGACACCGTACATGCGGGTGTTGGAGCAGTTGGCGTCATAGTTTCAACCCACGCGCCCGCGCAGGGCGCGACCGAGTTGCCGGGCGTCGTAGCGAGTTAAGGGCCTGGGTGGTTTCAATCCACGCGCCCGTACAGGGCGCGACCGTAGCCGGGTCAGGCGCCCAATCAGTGATATCGTTGTTTCAATCCACGCGCCCGCGCCGAGCGCGGCAGTTTGCCGTGACCAACAGCCATCTTGGCAATCATGTTTCAATCCACGCGCCCGCGCGGGACGCGACCACATGGCCCCGTCCCGCCTTGGCTGGTTCAGGGGTGTTTCAATCCGCGCGCCGACGCGGGGCGCGACATCACCGAGTTCAATCCGCGCGCCCGCGCGGGGCGCGACCGTGTGGTAAGAGCTAGACACAGTTCCAATCATGGGGTTTCAATCCGCGCGCCCGTGCAGGGCGCGACACGAACAGCGGAGCGATGAGCAGGCCGTCGATGCTGTTTCAATCCGCGCGCCCGTGCAGGGCGCGACTGGCCCACCGTTCCCATGCGAGGATGGGTGTGAGGTTTCAATCCACGCGCCCGTGCAGGGCGCGACCATGGGTGGCGCTTCTCGATCACGTCATGGGAAGAGTTTCAATCCACGCGCCCGCGCAGGGCGCGACGAGCTGTTGGACCGCATCATCCACATCATCGGCAAGTTTCAATCCACGCGCCCGCGCAGGGCACGACCAGACCAGCAAACAAGTGTGGTCGTTTCGTTTAATCCACGCGCCGCGCAGGGCCGACGCCAAGGCTGCGCCGATCGGGATCGGTTTCAATCCACGCGCCCGCGCAGGGCGCGACCACGCCAGCACCCGAACGTTGAGCGCGATGTTGACGTTTCAATCCACGCGCCCGCGCAGGGCGCGACCTCCCGCACGATGCCCCTGGCTTCGCTCACAGAGTTTCAATCCACGCGCCCGCGCAGGGCGCGACATGCCCCATCGGTATGATCCCGCGCTCGATCAGGAAAGTTTCAATCCACGCGCCCGCGCAGGGCGCGACGTAGATGACGTCGCCGCCCTTATAACCGTAGGTATTGTTAGCTGGGCATCGGCAGGAGCAGCGTCTACCGCGCCATTCGGCTGCGCAACATCAAGCGTCAGCCCACGACTTACCGAGCGGCATAGTCGCGCCCGCAAGAGGTCTCCAGTGTTTTTCGCCTGAGAGTGGGCAGTTAACCATACGGAGGTCAGTAGAGACCCCAATTGCTGTTGCAAAGCGCACAACGCATCTTGGACGCGCAGGGCCACACCCTCTCCCTGTTGTCCCCCCCGTCAACAGAGGCGCGGGGTCTGCTGCGACTGGTTCCCTCCCGGATCGCAGCGCGAGGACCCCGCCAAGTGTGGCCCTGCTGTTGCCCCCCGGCTATTTGCTCAGGATTTGGTGAAGCACCTCGGCGTCCGGTTGAGTGAACCACTCCGCGCCGAAAAACACCATCGCGCACGCGATCAGTAGCGCTAAGGAAATGATCAGGGACTTCTGAGTGGTCAACACGAGGTCATCTTCGGGCTCGGGCGGCATGGCGTCTTTGGTGCTGCTTAGGGGTTGGCCAAAAGGCGGCAGTGGCGAGACGTAGATGGCGCTCCGCCACGGCACTCACATCCCCACTACGTGGGAGACTTGGTCCGACCCCTTCATTTGGAACAGCGAAGCGCCCCGCAGCAGTGAGCATCTCACCGGCTGCCGGAACCTAGGGCGCTCGCTCTAGCTGTCGGCCACGAGGCGGCAGACCTCAAACAAAGAGAGTGTTTGCATGACCACAGCTATTCGGCTGGGCTCGCTCTTGCTCGGCCTGATCTGTGCAGCGCTAGGCGCCTACGGAGCTTTTGAGTTCGCTCTCAAGCTCGAAGCGGGTGCAGTGACCTACTTGGTCCTGGCAGCCCCGGTGATTGCGGCGACGGCCGCTGTCATCCCGCCATTCGCCGAGGCAACTTGGCGAAGCGGTCAACCTCTCAAGGCCCTTCTTTGGTGGGCCACGTTGGTTCCGGCTGGTGCCGTGGTGTTCTTCAGCGCTGCCGAGCGCGTCCACGGTGCAAAGGCCGGTGCTGAGGCCGAGCGCAGTGCCTTTCGCAGCGCTGCAACTCGAGCCCAGGCAGCACTCACCAAGAGCGAAGCGAGCCTGGTCCAGGCACGAGCCGAGGCCAACGCGGCGCGGGCTCAGAAGCAGTGCGGTCCAGTTTGCAGGACCAAGCTCGCAGCAGAAGCGGCAGCGAAGGCTGACGTGGACGCTGGGAGACGGGAGCTGCTCTCAGCAGAGAGCAAGGCGACAGCGGACAGTCCTCTTCAGGCGCCGGTGTGGCTGCTCCCTGCGGCGCTCGACTTGGTCGCCTTCATGGCGCTCTGGACGGGCCTCTCGGGCCGGTTCAAGCCGGGCCAACCGGCCTTGTCGAAGAGGCGTCACGCTGCGAGGCGCAAACCTCGCGCACCGAAGATGCCAGACGCCAAGGCGCAAGCTGCGGCGCTGGTCCGGCGCTGGGCAAACGACAACGTCGTCGTTCCCTTCACAGCAGCATAGGCGAAACGGAACGGAGCTTCTCACGAGGTTCCGATCCGTCGTCCACGGGCGATGCCGTGGGCCTGACGATGCCAGTCAGCTTACACAGCGAGAGGTTTCGCGCATGCTCGACTTCTTCATTTCCGGCCTCATGTTCCACTTGGCCGGGTTTGCCATCTCTGGTGTTGTTGTCGTGATCGCGCTCTTGTTGTCGCGGAAGTAGTCAGCAAAAGGCAAAGGCCGCAGGGAAAGGGCTCGCCCGCAAGGGCGGGCTCTTACTGCTTGGTCGCACTGCTGCTAAGCGAGAGGGCGCCCCAGTGCGGGTTGAGGCACCCTCAGGGACGCGCCGAGGGTGTGGGGTTGGCACGTCTGTGCGCTGGATCGGCGGATCAAGCGCATACCTATTGTCTGTGTCGAGTTGGCAACGAAAGAATGGCAAGCGCCTACGCGCCAAGAATTTTGGGGCTGCAGTGTCGCGACAGCAACCGACCTCCAACATTTATTAGATAGTGGATAGTGTTGGACACTCCATCGTGATCGACGGCCCCAACGCGTTGCGCGTTTATCGTGGGACGATCTGTTGTTGGAGCACTGGATGGCGTCCCTGCACCCCCTGTGCAAAGCGCCATCAGTTGGCGGGGAAGAGGAGTGTCTCGGCCGAAGGGCTGGGCCTCTTCTCCGTTACCTTGTATGGCTTGTCTGCGGCATGCGAGGTCGAGCCAAAACCCGGACGATTGCCGGATCGATAGGTGCTGTGGGAGCAAGAGGGACGCCTCACGGATGAGATGAGGCGCCCTCAGTGCGACGCGCCAGGGTGTGGGGAGCTGGCACGCCTCTGCACTAGAGCCCCGGTCGTGGCTCAAGCGCATACCTTTTTGTCTGACCGAAGAAGAGGCCCAGTCTCTCGACTGGGCGCTCTACCCCCGCATACCTGATGGCAACGTCGCAGACGGCCACCCAGGTCTTCACTGACATGATAACGCCTCACGCTGGCAGGTCATCCCATCAGGATGTGTGAACGCGGCGGTTGCGAGGGTCTGTCTTCTGCGGGCAACGCAATTCTATCTGTTAGCAGATGGATGTTGGAGCCGCTCACCGAGTGTTTAGGCCACGAGCGACATTCGCTTGAGCGGCCCAGCAGACGCGGAGATAGTTGCAACGCGGGCGCCAGGCCCCACACCCTTGGCGTACTGCACGAGGGCGCCTCACTCGCTCAGCAGAGGCGCCCTCTTTGCTTTCCTGAACCACATGCCCGACGCAACCTGCGAGGAACTGCATGGGCACCGCAGCCGTCAGCCCTCTTACCCTCCGAGGGTGCGGAGGATGAGGGCGAACGGGTGGCCGACCGGGCGGGTTGCTAGCGTCCCGGAGGCCGCGTCACATTGTGGAGCCAGCCTTCGCCTTTGGCTTGGCCTTGGCGCTCTTCTTCTTCTTTGCCTTCGCGGACGACTTCTGGGCCGCGAACGCACCGTTCGAGCCGATGATCGGGGCGGCAGGGAGGACCACACCTGCGCCGAACGCAGCAAGCGCGGCCGCGACGATGAGCTTCTTCATCACGCAGTCTCCTGAGTAACCCCGGCATCTGACGCTCGCCTTGCTCCGGCCCGAAATCAATCGGGGCAACCCCTGAGTGACGGCATGGGTCTGCCCTGGGACGGACAACCCGACTGCATCCGTTAAGCTTGTTGACCTTTCATCAAATTGCCGTTGCCTCTTCCTCCTCAACGACCCGGACGGGACCTGGGCTGGCGGCGCGTTCGGTCTCCCCCAGTTCGGGGATGGACGGAACCCGTCGGCTCCCTACCTGTCGGCCTGTGCGGCAATCACAGATCGGCTGATCATGGACCCCGTCTCCCTCCTGCTTCTCTCGGTCATGGCAGGCTTCACCTTCTTCGAGGCTGGCATTCTTGTGACGCTGGTCGTCTTGGAGCGGGCGTCTGGGTAGTTGGGTAGCTGACATCCGAACAGACGGCACTACCGAACCCCAAGGCAGCCCTGATCCTCAGCCGCGTTGGCTCGCGACGACACTCGGTATTGGCGGCCCAGCATCTCGCTCAAAACGGACAGGTGGTATGGGAGGCGACAGCGACGGATCGCCATCCGCACGACATTCGGACACCGCAGGTGGCCACGCGGTCGCCGAGTTGACTGAGACTGCGTGAACAGGGATGGCAATGGGCACGAAGGCGAAGGGGACCACGTCCCGGACGACGGAAGCCAAGCACAGCCGGGCGGCGTTGTGGACGATCCAGCTCGCAGTCGATGCAGTGGCCGACAGCGTCCGCCAGTTGAAGTCGCTGCAAGGTCGCGTGTATCGCGGGCACCAGGCAGCCCTAGGGGCACTTCAGATGGCCCGTCACCACTCCCTCAACGACCGCGATCAGAGCCTTGTTGAGCATGGCATCGGCAAGCTCGCCGAGCGGGTGGACTGGCCAGCAACGATCCGCACACGCACCCGCCGTGAGCATCTGGAGCGTCCCCTCAGGGACACCGAAAGCACCGTGCTGTGCGGCCTGGCAGGGTCGGCCTTCGTGGTGTCGTCTGGAATGCTCGACATCAGCGAACAACTCGATGCCTGGTACGGGGGGCTGGCCTTGACTGCCGCCACAGCAGCTCGCTCGGCGTTCTCGAGTGTGACGGTCGAGGCGCACAAGAAGCAGGCAGCTAAGCTCATGGATCGGCTTGACCAGGTCTGCCGGGACGAACGCATCGCCTGGGTATTCGCGGCAGGCGCCGACGAACCGTCGCTCGCTGGCCGGACGCTGCATTGAAAATGGACAATCGGTGTGTTGGTCGAGGCGCTACCGAAGATGAAATGATGCGCGAAATCCAAGTCCGACCCGGAGCTGTTGTCATTGGTGCACACCAGTGCTACACACGACACTCATCGCGGTCGAAATTTCCTTTTAGTTTCAGAGGAATACGGCGCTGGCGGCCCAATCCTCTCCTGGGCACCAGCCGCAGCAAAATTGCTCATCTGCTGTAATAACGACTTGTGAAACGTGCGGACGCTGTCGCTGTCAGAGTTCCTGGCGGAACCTGCAAACGTGGCTGAGCCTGGTAATCCTCGACGACCTTCGAGCAGATGGCGGGCCGTTCCATCGGCTCCTCGCGCTGGCTGCCACTGAGCCGCCCGAGGGAACGGTCGCAGTGCGGCGGATGACAACCAGGATTTCAGTCGGATGATGGCCGGTGACTGCACCGACGACCGTCCAGCAGGCAAGTTGACCCATGCGTGGGCGGCTTCTAATGAGACGTCTGCGATTGCCGCACGCGTTACTGGAACACCCCAAAATCGCGTCGCGTCCGGCGAGAGGCAAACAGTAAGCTGAGCATCCGCAATGACCACACCTAGAGCTTGTCTCCAGCTGATCTCAATGGCCCTCCACAGACTGGCCGGTCGTGGTGATGTCGATGGCCTCCGCGCCTACCTTCGCAGCGACCACTTCTTGATGGCATTCAACGGGCTTGATCCCGACCGTCGCCATAGTGCGATGCGAACCTTTGCGAAGGCCGAAGCCTTGTGCGAAGTCAAGGCGCGCCGTCCCTTGGTCAAACCCAAGGCCATCCACGCGAAGCGGGCGCAGAAGGCAAATTGGAGCGACCCGGTGATGCGCGCGAAACTCGCCCTGGCCTTCGCTCAGGCTGGAGGCGATGACGAAAAGGCCGCCCGCATTCTCGGTGTTAGCCTTGGTTCGGCCCGGCTCGCCAGGCGACGGCACCTAGATGCAGCGGCAACTGAATATCGCCAGAAATCGGCTTAGCGGGCCGCAGGGCTGACGTTTGTTTTCGGGGTACTCTCCCCAGGCCCCACCTCAAGATCGCCAGCGTCACGCGCTGTGCTTGGCGTTTCTGGGCGCTTCCAGCCTGTGGGCGGCACCTCTGCTGGCCCGGAAGGCCATATCATTGCATCGGCGCAGGAGCTTGCCACCGTCATCATGGTGATGAGTGCCGACCGTGGACAACCCAAGCTGATCTCCACCGAAACTGGTCGCCACCATTCGGAAGTTGCGCCTCATCCCATGAATCGGAGCGTCGGGATAACCGCGTCGTCGGATGGTCAGATCATCCAGCTCACCGAACGAGAGGCAAAGTTCCGACTTGGCGTTGCTGGGACGGCGTCTAGTACCACGGCAAGGCCGTCAAACCCGACCATCGTCGACAATATCCTCGGGGCGTCATCGCGCCCTACAGGACCGACAGTAGCGGGACGGTCGAAAGGAAGGACGATTTTATCGCAGAGTCCGCCATCACCGGTAGGACCAATTCCAGCTTCCAAAACGCGCAATCAAGATATACTACGAACCCTTCAGAGAACAACGCCACGTCCGCCGACGCACACGGGAACAATTCAGCACCCATACCCCAGCACTTCGCGTGCGGCCTCGCCGAACAGCAATATCCTTTCCCGGATTCCAGGGTGGGTCTGGGTTATCGGCTCGATAATGCTTTTCTCCTTCCTGATGCGACGACGATGACCGTGAAGACGCCCTCAGGCGGTGGTGGTGATTGGCAGCTTGTACTTCACGAGAACGATGAGCAACGTTCTGCCGTTCAAGAGGAGGAGGTATCTTCGGCGCGCGCTGCCCTGCTCGTCGGCGCGGCTTCTTTCCAGAGCGCCATAGCATGCCGCGTTTGGGCTACGGGCAGACGGCGACCGCCATCGACGGCAACTCTTTGCGCGTGGGCGATCAGGAAATCCGCCTGATCGGCATCGACGCGCCCGAGCTGAAACGGAGTTCGAATAAGAGGCTGCAAAATGACTGACTACATCAAAGGGCGAGGCAACCTCGGCGCCATCTGGACGCGCCACTGTTCCGACGAGTGGGCGCATCAAGACACATGGACGGCGCATCCGGTTACCAAGATCACGCGGAAGCGCATCTTCATTCGCGATGGTTTATGCGGCGCGCAGATTTCACTTGACCGCGAAGCCCTTCAACGGGGCGGGCGGCTTCAATGCGAGCGAAAGACATATTACACAGAGGTTGCCAAGCGCGCCGAGGTGAGGCAATCCGAAAAGATTCACGCTGAGACGGAGGCATTCAGACGAGCCAATGCGCGTCAGCGTCTGGAACGGACAATTGCGAACGAGGCGAACTTGCTCGGTCTGAAGGCGCCGTGGACACGCGCCGACGTGATGAACGCCTTTCGCCGAGAGATCCAGAAGCACCACCCTGACAGAGGCGGTGACCCGGCGATATTCCGCCTGGTCATTGAAGCCAAAGATCGCGCCCTCGCCAATGCAAAGGATGACAACCCAAGATAGATGGCCCCCAGGGCCAGCGCGCGCCTACCGGAAGGATACTTGAAGAACTTCCTGGAGCTTGTGCTCGATCAGAGCGGCGCAACGCAGGTCCATCTGATCGCACGCAGCATGGGAAGCGCATCGCCGCTGAAGGTGCTCGCAGCGCTCGCAGCCGTTACATCCCGGGCGCCCAAGTTCGCCCAGACGCTCGCAGCACTGGATATGGATAGAGAGGAATTGGCCACGAAATCCAAATCCATCTTCGCGAGGAAGAACGTCGTGACGCGCGGGTTCACTACCCATTACGCATCAGCCTACGACAGGGCACTCATCGCCGCGAGCGAGACGAGAAAAAGGCAAGTTATGCGCCGGGCAAGTCGGAGATGCAGGGCCATTGGTCTTCGCCAGTCCGCACTGGGGTTGGGTCACGATTTCAAGGTGCGCTTGAGCCGTCGCGTTGCGGTCTGACCACGTAACGCCGCTCCGCCCACTCGCTTTGCACCATGACGGTGAGCGCCTGCCTTGCTTTGCATGCTCAGCATTGCCCTTTCACTCCTGCCGGATACCGCACCGGAGACCAGAGGGACAGGGAGGGAGACAGGAACACAACCCTTATAGGGTTGTGTCCCCTATGTCCCCCACCCCTCCCTGCGGGGACATGTCTCCCTCTTGTCCCCGTCATGTCCCCTGTCCCCTTCCTCTCGAAACTCGATTCCATTGGTTCTTTGCGTGGTCTGCTTTGTCCCCCTAGTCCGAAGAATGCCCAAAACAGGGGGACAATTTAGGGGGACACTCAGTGTACGCCGGGGACATCTTTTTTGTCCCCCTGTTCTCACACACTGTTGGAGGACTTGATGAGCCAGACTTCGTCCCCGAAGTCGCCGATAAGGTTCCCGGAGGCCAGCGTCCTAACGGCCCGCTGGAACGCCTTCTTCTCATTGCCCGGGACGCCATCCGACAGGGTCTTTGCTCGGCACGCATCGCGCCAGTCAGACTTTTTGATCAGCACCGCGCCATCCGGTGCACGCTCGTGTCCGCGAGCCACAACGCCCCGGTCGGCAATGATCAGCTGCTCAAGCTCAGTGAGGGCTCTATCGGCCGAGCTCTCGGGCTTTGGCGGCTGCGCCTCCTTCTTGGGCTGGGCCACAGCCTCGACGACGCAGCTGGTGATTTCGTCGCCGTCGTCATCGATGCCGAGCTTGACCTGTTTCAGCCGATACGAGAACAGCGGGCCATCCTCCCCATCCTTTACCTTCGCGGCGACAACTTCCCGCACCTTGCCGGCGCTGGTGGTGACCTTCATGACAACTTCGAGCCCTCCACCCAGGATGCTGTGGCCGCGCATGCCGCGGTTCTCGTCTTTGCCGGGATGGTGGACGACGACGACCGCCGCGCCGGTTTCTCGGGCAATGGTGCTCACTCGCTCCATGAACGCAGCTATTGCGTCCGCCGAGTTCTCGTCGTCGCCAGCTATTGCGCGGGCGAGCGTGTCGATGGTGATGATGCCGACCGGCTTGCCGGCCCCCGTTGCGAGGTTCCGCGCCTCCTTGATGATGGCCGCCTGACCGACATCGCCGGCGTCCCCTTTGCCGAGCGGGGTGTGGATCGTCAGGCGGGCGAACATCTTACCGGCAGAGCCCATATGCCGGGCATAGGTGGCGATGCGGTGGCGCAGGCCACGGATGCCCTCAAGACCCACGTAGAGCACCGGCGCTTGGCGTACACGGTGACCATGCCAATCCTTCCCATGTGCGACGTGGTAACCTAGGTCGAGCGCTACGAAGGTCTTGCCGACTGCTGGTGGCCCGTAGAGTACAGCGTGGTCGCCGGGGCGCAGCAGGCCCTTGACGATATCATCGACGCGGGTGTCGATGGTGATGTCGGTGTCGAACTCAAGCGCTGGCGCCGACGTGTCCCTCGTGCGCCGTGCGTCCTCACACCGCAGAAGAATGGCTTCCAGATCGTTGCCCTTGGCGAGCCAGTCGGTAACGTCGCCGCCCTCACCGGCATCCACATAGCGCACAATGACGATCTCGGCAGCCTTGCCCGCCAGGGCCTCCGCCAGCTTCGCCGCCTTCACGCGGCCGGATACGTCATTGTCCTCGTGGATGTAGACGGTGCGCCCCTGAAAGGGCTCCAAGTCGCAGTTGCTGGGGGCTGCAACTGAGGTGCTCAACAACCCGAGCTTCGCAAGCGTGTCGGCATCTTTCTCGCCCTCGCAGATATGAACTTCCTGCTCCAGGGCAACTGCGAGTTGGGGGAGCCGATACGGGACGCGACGCACGCCGCCCAGAGATTCGATGTAGCCGTCCTTGCCGTTCGGGCGACGCTGCCGGAATGTCTTCTCCCTGGTGCCGTTGAGGCCTTTCTCAAGCCGCACGATCTCGTACAGGAGCTGGCCTTCCTCGTCGCAGTACGGGTACGCCGTGACGATCCTGAACCCCTTGGTGCGAAGCGAGGCGATGTTACCGCCGGTGTTGTCGCCACGTGCCTTCCAGCCCTAGCACCCGCAAAGCCTCGATTGGCTCTTGCAGCTGGCGCAACGCCTCGACGTGCTTGATCGGTCTCGCCATCCCCGCTCCCTTTCCTGGTGAGAATTGGCGTATATATTAGCGAGGCCCTGAGAACTTGCAAGGTTGACGATAATATGCCCTAAAAATATGTTGCGACATATTCTATAAAGTATGTTCAAACATACCGTTTGCCCAAATTATGCTCGCAACACAGCGTGTTAGTTTCGTAGCTGATCCGCTTGCATAATATACATGCTATATTGCACTATGCGTGTTGACACTATTGCCGCGCTAGCGTTTGTTGCATTCCGGCCACGGGCTTCGCCTTGAGCATTTGCGTCAGCCGTCGCTCCCAGCGCGCCAGCGCGTGGTGCATCTCCACCAAGTAGTTGTGCCGGTTGTAGACCGACGCGGTGATGTCGTCGCGGGAGGCCCGGTGGCCCAGCAGCTTGCGCATCACCTGCTCGGGAACACCGAGGGCCGCGAGCTGCGTCACGAGCGTGCGCCGCAAATCGTGAACCGTGAAGCCGGCAGGCACGAGCCCACGCTCCGCTGCTCGCCGGATCGCCTGCAATGGCGCGTAGCGCAAGAGCGGCTTCGATGGGTCGGTCGGGCTCGCGAATACGAAGGGACTGTTGGTCGCGTTGAGGCGGCGCTCAACAATCCGGCGCGCCATCGGCGCCAGCGGCCGTAGGATGTCGCTGTTGGCCTTTGCGCGGGGCGCAGGCAGCGTCCAAAGCACACCCGGGCCGTTGAAGACCAGCTCATCCCGCTGCATCCCAGTGACCTCGCTGACGCGCGCGCCGAGCAGCAGCAGCAGACGCAGCACGTCTCGCGTGGCGATGTCGATGGTGCTCTGCTCGAGCCAGTTCCAGAAGACTACGATCTCGCCCTCGTCGAGCGCGCGGGCGCGCGGCGTCTCCTTCACCCGCGCCGCGATGCGCGTTGCTGGGCTCTGGTCCAGGTAGCCTTCACTCACGGCCCAGGCGAACAACTTTGATACCAGCGCGCGTGTGCGGTTGGCCTGCACCCCGGCACCGCGATCTGCGATGCGGTCGAGCACGCGCACGAGGTCGGTCTTCTTTACGTGGTCGCAGCGCCAGTCCCCGAGCGTCGGATAGATGTCGTGTTCCAGCTGGCGCTGGTCGTCGCGCCACGTGCGCTTCTGCGGTCGCGCATAGCGGCGGATGAAGAGATCGCCCAGCTCGCGCACGTTGAGCACGCCCTTGCTGGCGCTGCGCGCGGCGAAGGGGTCGACGCCACTGATAGCATCCGCCTTGTGTCTCAGCGCGGCGGCGCGGGCCTTGGCGAGCGTCACCGCCGGGTAGGCGCCGAGCAGAAGCTTCCGCCACTTGCCCGTCGCAAGCTGCTTGAGCCAAAGTACCCACGAGCGGCGGCCCTTTCCGGTGACCCGCAGCACCAAACCGGGGCAGTTCTTGATCCGGTACTCGGCAACGAGGCGCCCGGGCGGCGGAAGAGCCACTGCTGCGCACTCTCTGTCGGTCCCAATCAGTGCCTGACTGCGCTTTGCCATCGCTGCCTCCCATGACCCCTCGTGGGTTATCCGTGGGTTATAGGAGACGAGAGTGCGGGATCCTACTTGAGAAGTATTGAGATGAGGGAAGCGGCGGAACACTCAGGTGCGGCAAGGGAATTTTCTTCTCAGGACATCTCACAAGATACCAGGGGAGGGTAGAGCGCCTGATTGTGGGTCAGGAGGCCCGTGGTTCGATGCCACGCGGCGGTGCCAAACGCGCGGCGTTCCCCATCTGAGGCGAGAGGAGTCCACCCGGGACCGGTAACCGGCCTCGCACGCCCCGCCAGCCGTCGCTCTGCCGCACCGAATTGCCATGCAGGACCGCAGGGTGCTGCTTCAATTGCATCACATGCGCGATTTCACTCCCACGGCCCGCGCGGACTTTCAGCGGCGCCGCCCCAGGGCCCGCCCGTGCCGGAACCCGACGAGGTTGAGCGCGACACGCGCGAAGGCCCCGGCCCCAGCTCGCCCGCCAGCTTCTCGAGCTCGGCGATGCGGTTGTCCGTGTTCGGGTGGGTGGAGAACAGATTGTCCATCCCCTGGCCCGTCAGCGGGTTGATGATGAAGAGGTGCGCGGTGGCCGGCGCCGCCTCGGCCTGCTCGTTGGGGATGCCGCGGGCGTAGTGCTCGATCTTGCGCAGCGCGGAGGCCAGCCACAGCGGGTTGCCGCAGATCATGGCGCCCAGTCGGTCGGCTTGGTACTCGCGCGAGCGGCTCACCGCCATCTGCACCAGCATCGCGGCCAGCGGTGCGACGATCATCGCCACCAGCGCGCCGATCCAGCCGATGCCGCTGTTGTTGTTGTCGCGGTGGCCGCCGAACAGCGCGCCGAACTGCAGGTACTGCGCCAGCATGGAGATCGCACCGCCGATGGTGGCGGCCACCGCCATGGTGAGCGTGTCGCGGTTCTTCACGTGCGCGAGCTCGTGCGCCATCACCCCCGACACCTCTTCGGGCGAGAGCATCTCGATCAGTCCGGTCGAGGCGCATACGGCGGCGTTCTGCGGGTTGCGGCCGGTGGCGAAGGCGTTGGGCTGCGGGCTTTCCATGATGTAGACGCGCGGCATCGGCAGCTCCGCCTTGGCCGCTAGGTCGCGCACGATGGCGTAGTACTGGCCGCCGGAGCTGGCATCCACCTCCTGGGCGCCGTACATGCGCAACACCAGCTTGTCGGACTGCCACAGGCTGAACATGTTCATAGCGAGCGCAATGAAGAAGGCGATCACCATGCCGGTTGCACCGCCCACGAGCCCGCCCATGGCCACGAAAATGCCCGTTAGCACGGCCAGCAGCAAACCGGTCTTGGCAAAGTTCATAGGCATCGATCAGTCCTTGGGGTACAGGTCCTCTCCGGCCCGCCGAATTCCGGCGAGCCACCACAATATGGGATCGCTGAGGCTGGTCAGCCAGGGCCATGGATGGGTCTCCCTCTCCCCGTTCTTGCGGGGAGAGGGTCATGGCGGAGCCATGCCTCCGGCATGAGGTGAGGGGCGGCACAAAGCACCGACATAGCCTTTTGCCGCCCCTCACCCTAGCCCTCTCCCCATGCCGAAGGGGCATGGAGAGAGGGAAATACTACTCCGCTTCCGTCACCGCCGTCACCGACCCGCCCACCGCCGTGCGGCCGCCATCGGCGACGTACTGCGCGCCATTGATGTTGCTGGCGAGGTCCGAGCACAGGAACACGACGATGTTGGCAATCTCCTCGGCGGTGCCGTAGCGGCCGCTCGGAAGCCCCGCCTGGTAGCGCTTGGCCACGGCGGCGGGGTCCGACGGATTGAGCTGGGCCTCGACTGTACGCATCATGTTGGTGTCGATCGGGCCGGGACACACCGCGTTGACGCGCACGCCGCTGCGCGCCACCTCGCCGGCCGCCGACTTGGTGAGTCCAATCACCGCATGCTTGGAGGCGACATAGGGCGCCATGCCGGGCGTCCCCACCAGCCCCGCCACCGAGGCCGTGTTCACCACCGCTCCCGATTTCTGCTTCAGCATGACGGGCAGCACGTGACGCAGGCCGAGGAACACGCCCTTCACATTGACAGCGATCACTTCGTCGAACACCGCCACGTCGTATTCGGCGATGGGCGCAACCTTGCAGACGATACCCGCGTTGTTGAAGAAGCAGTCGATGCGCCCGTGGGCCGCCAGCGCCGCCTCAACGTAGCCTTGCACATCGGCAGGCTTGGTCACATCGGCAGCGTGGGCGCGTGCATCGCCGCCCTGCTGCCGGATGATGCCGGCCGTGCCCTCGGCGCCGGTCGCGTCCCGGTCGACCGCCACCACCTTCGCCCCGCGCGCGGCAAAGGCGAGCGCCGCCTGCCGCCCGATGCCGTTGCCTGCGCCCGTGATGACGGCCACCTTGCCTTTGAAGTCCATGTGCGTTCCCCTCGTCGATGTGCGTGTGTTTCGGGGCACGTTAGCATGCTGCATGCCGCGCGCCAGCTGTCTGCCGATCCTGGCGACCGGCGCCGCCACGCGGTAACGTTGCCAGTGTGCTCGCAGGAGGGCCGCCCATGGACATCAGGCACAGGTTCGTCACCGCCAACGGCATCCGCATGCATCTGGCCGATGCGGGAGAGGGTCCCGCCGTCATCCTGTGCCATGGCTGGCCGGAGTCCTGGTACTCGTGGCGGCATCAGCTGATTGCGCTGGCGGAAGCGGGCTTCCACGCCATCGCGCCGGACCAGCGCGGCTACGGGCAGACCGACAAGCCCGAGTCGATCGAGAGCTACACGCTCCTGCACCTCGTTGGCGACATGGTCGGCCTGCTCGATGCCATCGGCGCGCCAAACGCTGTGATTGTGGGTCACGACTGGGGCGCGCCCGTCGCATGGCACGCCGCGCTGCTACGCCCCGACCGCTTCCGCGCCGTGATTGGTTTGAGCGTTCCGTTCCGGCCGCGCGGCCCCGTGCAGCCGACTACCGTCATGCCGAAGTCCGACGATGCCATGTTCTATCAGCTCTACTTCCAGGAGCCGGGCGTGGCCGAGGCCGAGTTCGAGCGCGACCCGCGCAAGACCATCCGCCAGGTGCTCTACTGGGCTTCGGGCGACGCCCCACGTCCGCCGCGCACTGCGGGGAGCGGCAGCGTCGGCATGGTGCCGCGCGCCGGCGGCTTTCTGGGTGGCCCGGAGGCTCCGGCTACCCTGCCCGCATGGATCACGGAAAACGACATCGACTTCTACGCGGGCGAGTTCCGCCGTGCCGGGTTCCGCGGCGGTCTCAACTGGTACCGCAACATCGATCGCAACTGGGAGCTGCTGTCCGCGTGGACGGGCGCCAAGGTGACGGTGCCGGCGCTCTACGTGGCCGGCGACCGCGACCTCGTGCTGGCCTTCAAGGGCATGGACCAGCTCCTGCCGGCCCTGAAGCAACACGTCCCGCAGTTGCAGGACACGATCATCCTGCCGGGCTGTGGTCACTGGACCCAGCAGGAGCGGCCGCATGAGGTCAACACCGCCATGATCCGCTTCCTGAGATCGCTGAAATAGCCAGAGCGGCTCGCCGTGCTTCACCCTTGGCCGCTCCCGCCGCGGTCTCTATAGATGCCCTCCATGCCTAGGGGGAGCACCGATCCGCTGTTGCGAGGCCGCGCCAGCTGGCTACGCGTGCTCTTGTTCGTTGTGGTGGCGACTGCCACTGCGATCGTGTTCCGCCAGGGCCTGGTGCCGCCCTATGTCAATCCCCTCCCGCTCATCGACCTTGCTCGCGGCGACCCCTGGCTGGTCGACTGGCGCCTCGCCAGCATCAAGTATTACCCTAGCGTGTGTGCGCGCACGCTAAAGGCCCCCCACGTCGAGGCGCAGCAGATCCCTGATGGTCCCGTCAAGAACGGCTGCGGCTGGGTGAACAGCGTGCGGCTCACCTCCGCGGGCGGCGTGCGCGCCAGCTTCGACAAGCTCACCTGCGAGGCGGCCGTGGCGCTGGCCCTATGGCTCGAGTACGAGGTCCAACCGCTCGCCAAGGAAATCCTCGGCCAGCGTGTCACCTCAATCCAGAGCTATGGCAGCTACTCGTGCCGCAACATCATCGGCAACCCGCTCTGGAAGGACATGCGCAGCCAGCACGCCACGGCCAACGCGACCGACATCGGCGGCTTCGCGCTGGCCGACGGACGCTCCATCACCGTGCGCGGACACTGGCGCAACGAGGGCGCGGAAGGCCGTTTCCTAAGGGAAGCACACCGCCGCGCCTGCGCATATTTCCGTGTCGTGCTGGGGCCGGAGTACAATGCGGCGCACCGTGATCATCTCCACCTCGATCGCGGCCCGTTTTCGCGCTGCAAGTAGGCTGCAAGTAAGGTGCGTTGCAGGTGAGCGGCTGCAGTGCCGTGCGTCATTCGCATCTCAGCTCTGCACGGAACGCAGCAGAAGTGAAAAGTTGCGTCGCGTGGCTCCGCAAGAGGCATCCTTCCTCTAGCACGTTGATTCCAACGTAAAAGTTTGCGCAAAACACGACCACTCGGTGGGCCGCGTATTGTGGTTTGTGTCGTCTCATATCTTTCAACTTGCGGATGAGGCGCGTCATCCTACAATTGACGGCGTTGCTCAACCTACGCTTGACCCCGCACCAGCGTAAGAGGAGCAACGGGGCGTCGGACCCGCTTGGGGGGGCGCCCTTCTTTTTTTCACCCATCTCGTCCGCGTTTGCTGTGTGCGCGGAATCCCGCGCCAGCAGCGCTGACCTTGCCATACGTGTCTCCAAGGGCTATTCGGGGCCATCACCGTTCAGAATCTCTGGTATGCCGCAGTAGCTCAGGGGTAGAGCAACGCATTCGTAAGGGTCCGCCGGTCAAAATTCCTCGGTGAATTAGGGGGTGCCTTGTGGCTGCTCGGGCTGGTCGCCTGGGCAAAATGGCCAATTTTGCTGGGTTTGGGTGCGCTCGGTGGCATTCGGCTCGGGCCAGTCACCAGACGCACTCGAGTTCGCGCATGGAAGGTCGTAGGTTCAAATCCTACCCCGCAACCACCTTGATTTGCAATGCCTTCGCCCCTGCGAACCTACCACCCTTGCCTGCCTCTGACAGGGCAAGGATACCTGCCAAATCTCCGGTCAACTCAATGGCTAGCGCGCGGTCAATGGGAACAAGACGGACCTCTCTGATCAAGCTGCGAACGATTTCGAACGCCTCGCGTCCCTGATTGGGGTCGCTGAAGGCCTGCGAGAGTTGTTCTACCTTGTTGCGATAGACCTTTGCCAGGTTCGGATGCAGAAGCGGCTGGCCGAGCTGTGTGTCGGCGAGGGTTGCCTCGAGACCCGGACGGGCTGCCTCCAGTTCCTTGATCTTGTCGTTGAGCGCTTTGGCATCGGCGCCTTCGGCCACCGCCTCGACAAGGCGCGCGATCTGGCGATTGATCCGGTCCAACTCCTGCCGCGCGCGTTCTAGGCTCGCCGAGTTGGCTCGCGTTGACGGTTCATCTCGGCCGTGAATTCACGCGCGAACTCCTCGAACAGGTCAGGCTGCATCAATCTTGCCCTTAGGCCATCCAGGATCGCCGCCTCAACCTCGTCGCCCCGGACTGTCAGGTGATTGCCACAGGTGCCTCGATCGCGCAGGCCGGCGCAGGCAAACCGGCTCTGGCCGTACTTCGTATAGTTTGACCCGCAAGCTCCGCATTTAATAGGCCCGAGAGCAATACTCGGCCGCTGATGTTCCGAAAATCCTGTCGTCTCCGGTCCGGACGTGTATTGCGCGTCATCTGCGTCTGGCGTGCTTTGACTGCGTCCCAAATGTCCTGGGGTACGAATCGAAGGTGCGGAACATCCTTGACGATCACGGCGCCCTTTGGGTTCATCTTTGAGCGGCGCTTGCCGGTCGCCGGATTTTTCACATACCGCAACCGGTTCCAAACAAGCCGACCGATATCGAGCTCGTTGTTTAGCAACCCAGTTCCGCGTTGAGCGTTGCCATTGATGGTCGAAGGACCCCACTGGGCGCCTGCCGGTCCTGGAACACCTTCGCGGTTGAGCATCTTGGCAATTTCGCGCGGCGAAACTCCGTCGCGGTAGGACATGAAGACACGGCAAACTACGGTCGCCTCGGCCTCGTCGATCCGCCGCTCCCCTGTTTGGTCTGCATGGCTTGCATTGGACACGATGCTGTAGCCGTAACTCTTGCCTCCTCCTGAGCGCCCTTGCTCAACGCGGCCTCGCAGCCCTCGGCGTGTCTTCTGGCGAGCTGTTTGAGGTAGAGGGCACCCATCGCACCAGACAGGCCAATGTGGAGTTCTGAAATCTCACCTTCGCTTAACGTGACCAGTTGCACGCCCGCAAAGGAGAGGTGCTTGAAGAGGTGTGCCGTATCTTCCTGGTCACGCGAGAGACGATCCAGCGCCTCAGCGACAACGACGTCGAAGAAACCGCGTCGCGCGTCCTCGAGCAGCATCTGATAGGAAGCTCGCAACCGGGATGCGCCGCTCACGGCTCGATCACAATAGGCGGTATGGTACGTCCAACCCTCGCGATCAATGCGCTCCCGGCAGACACGGATTTGATCCTCTATCGAAGAGGGGCTCTGCAGATCGGTTGAATACCTGGCGTAGATGACAGCGCGCATGGTCATGACCCCTGTCGCAACGGCAAGCGACGATACCTTGGCAGACCAAGTTCGTCGCGCAAACGGCGTAGGTTCGATTGGTGAGCACGGCCGCTTCGAGCGTGCGCCCATGATTGTAGTACCGCTCAGCGGTGGATGGCGTGGAATGTCCGAGCAGCGGGGTGACCATGCGCACGTGTTCCGGATCGGCCGTCGCGATGGTGGTCGCCGCGCAGTCACGGAACAGGTGCGGGTTGACCGCGACACCGACGAGTTTGCACGTTAGCTCAGAGACCCGTGTTCCCATGCCTTTGGAACTGATCGGTCGTCCGGCTCCGGCTGATCCAGAGATGACGGTCTTCCTTGCCCGCCAAGAGACAGGGCCGATAGGTCTCCAGGTACATCAGCAACCACGGCATGACCGCGTCCGGCACGACTGTCTCGATCGGGCGTCCGTTCTTTGCCTCTTCGGCTGGGATTTCGATCCGATATCCATGAGGAATTGGTTTGAGATGATCGCCTAGGCGGAGTTTTGCAAAGTTGCCGATGCGCAACGGACGTGCGGCAAGCAGCGCGATGATCAGCCCGTCGCGGAAGTCTACGGCACGTCTCATGGGAGAGCCATGATCGCAAGTTGCCTGCTGGATTTGGCGAACGCCGGCGGCGAAAGCGTGTGCGATGCGACAATACGCTGGCGCTTTCGCATGCCACGCTCCAGCCGCTCGGCCGCATCCAACCGGTTGCGGGCGGCCAGAAGCCACTGCCAATCGGTCGATGGGGCGGCCCGCGCCATCAGGACGGAGAGGGCTCAAATACGAGCCGAGCGGGTCGACGCCGCTAGGCCCTCAAGGGATCGGATATAGCCACGCAGAGTTGAGGCGTGAGGGGGTCCCTGAGGCAGGTCGCATCGAGGTCATCCCTCTATCGGCAAGGTACCAAAGCCAGAAGCCGTAATCCCGGATCAGAATCTCACGCGTGGCGTGGCGCCAGCGGGCGCCGGGTCCGACCTCATGCAGAATGTCGCCGGACGCGATGAGCAACTGCCACATCTGTCGATCGCGGTCCGGCCATAGCTCAAACTGCAGCGCGCGCCGCATCATGGTTACACCGGACGTTTGGTTCCAAGCCGTTTGCGCCTGCGTCGGGGCGCCGGCGTTTCTTGTCGCAGTCTGCGGAGCGTGCTGTCGAAATGCTTTGCGGCCGAAACGCTCTCGAGACCCGTGTAGGCCGTGATCGTGGTCGACATGCTCTTGTGCCCCAGCATCCGTCGCACAACCTCGTATCCGCCGGGGTGGCGGTCGAGATAGAGCTTGCTGCCAAGAGAGCGAAAGAGATGCGGATTGACGACTAGCCCGGTGTTTTCGCGGATGGCTCCCCTGATGCGATTTGCGAGCACGCTCTCGGGGACCGGCCCGAGCCGTCGCGACGCCCAAACAGCCATCGCGACGTGGCGGGGACCAAGACCGGGTGATATTGGGCAATGAACGCCCTGAGAAGCTCGACCGTATCGCCCTCGAGTTCAAATTCCAGGTGCTGTGCGTTCTTTGTCTCGCCTGGTTCAACGACCAAGTGACACACCCCCTTCCGGCTCGCGCGGGACCATTGCAAATGATGATCGAGATGCAGGCGCGAGAGATTTTCTGATCCTGAGCTCGCACATGAGCGCCAGCTCGATGGCGAGGCCGATCTCCACCAGACGAGCGGCCCGCTTACGCGAGAGTGAAGCATTCTTGGCTTTCTCGAGCAGCAAGGTACGGGAGATGCAGAAGACGACCGACGTCGGCGTCGTCGTCAACCGGCGAAGCCTGGTCGCGGTTTTTGGCGGTCAATCCCTGTTGGACCGGCTTCAGCCGACGGCGAGAATTGGTCGAGCTTGGCTAGTTCGGCCGGTGGCGACCGGACATAGTGTTTCGCAATTCCTTTAAGCATGTACGCGACGCCGTAGATCATGCCGGACGTCTTGCCCCCATTGTGCTCGATCATGGTCCTGAGGCCACGCCCAACAACGTCAGGGCTGACGATGGCCGCCAGGCCCGCCATCTTGTCGACGGGGATGCCGCTACGAACAAGCTCGGTGCAGAAGCGCCGGATCTCCATGTTTCACGATGAAGGAATGTTGCCTCTGTAAAGTGGAGATGGAGGAGCGTTGTCAGCGAGGGGATCGTTGCAACGCATCAGGCTCAGATAACGGGTGATGTCTGTTTTAAGGGAGTTCTTCTTAAGCTCCGCCCCAGCCGAGGGAGAGGCGTGTGCTCCGCCGCGGGACAGCCAAGGCAACATTCGGCCAGCCCGAGACCTGCCCCCTCGCCTTGTTCCAACTCGTCGTCAGGTAGTAGATGGCAATTTCTGGGTTCTTGCGGAGGGAAGCCGCCACGATGACCCGACCAAAAGCGGCAACTGTGTCATCCGATACGGTCTCCGGTGAGATATGCTGCCGTGAGCAAAAGCGCATGAAGCGCCCTAGAGCAATGCGGAGGTTTCTGTCCTCAAGTCGTTTCCACAGTCGTTGCCAAGCCGCGTCGAGAGGGGTCCTGCTCACGGGCGCCTCGATGACGCCCGCTTCCGCCAGGGCGGCCCGCCCATTCGCGAGCACATTTGACCAGGTTTTCCGGGAGATGTTGAGACGGGCGGGCGCAATCTTCTCGGTAAGCTTGCGACGCAGCCATGCACAGTCCGCCGGAACGCTGCCGAGCGGCAATCCAATCGCATCGGCAATGCGGCCGACGGCCGAAGTGAGATCGCGTCGGCGAACACCGGACAATGCTTGGTCGGCGGCCAGACGTTGGACAATGTCTGCGAGCGTCAGGGTTTCTGCTCTGAACAGAGCAAGAAGGTACCCCGGCTTAATGTTCGCGGCTTCGGGATATTGAGGGTCATGAAAGGAGCGGCCTCGGGAAGACTGATAGCTACAGGAGCGGACATTCGGGAATTACCACAGTCTTGATCCGCGCTGTTTACGGGCAAGGTGTATTCCCGACATTCTCTAAGTCATTGTCATAATTGACATTGGCTGCCCTGATGGATCACGTGAGATGTCGCCTGATGAAGGCTTCAAGATCCTTTGGCCGAACCCGGATGATCCCACCGCAGTCGCACGACGACAAGGTCGCCATTGCCAATCCAGCGGCCCACCGTGCGGGAGGAGACCCTGCAGCGCTCGGCCACCTCGTTGATGGTCAAGAGGACTTCCGACTGAGCGGGGCCTTGGACCCGCAAGACCTTGCCGCTCACGTTTCCTCTCCATGTTTCGAAGGCGGCGGATTTTTGGACCTGCGCTTGCGCGCAAACGCCTGCGCTGCCTGCTGGGCTAGTGCGCGAATTAGGGGTTTGAGGATCTCGAATATTGCGCGACGGCGCGGGTCCTGTTCACCGGTAGTGTCCCCAGGTGCCAGGATGACCGGACAGCTGCTACCTGACTCTGGAGGGTGGGGGACCCAGCGTCCGAGAGAGGCCGGTTCACGTCCGTTCCGCTTTGCCGGTCCTTGGATGTGGGTGCCACGCCTGTCCGCCTTGATCGTTGCCGAGCGACACGTGCTCGCCGTGCTCAAGCGGAACTGTGAAGAGCGCAAACCTGGCAGTCTATTTTGGCAATCTGGCCGCCCGATTGAGTTTCTGCCAAATTTCCTGACTTCGAGTGGGGCCGACCGCCCATTCGCCATTCAGCGGGAGCAAATTGCCGCCGAAGCTCCCGGATGAACTCCCTCGGGATACTGGTGCGGAATTCCTGGTGAGCCGCGCGCTCATCTTCCTTGCGACTTGATTTTTGCTTGTGCTCAACGAGCGTCTGTAGCCGCGTCCTGTACCACGCTGTGACCTTCCGTTTGGAAACCCTAACAGGTCCTCGCGGCCTTCCGGTTGTCATCTCCGCGTGTGGAGCCTCGAGTTGATCGAGGAGCCGCTCGACGTTCGACGGAACGCGCAAGCCGCGCCGGGCGAACCAACGCCGTGCCACAGAGGGCGGGAGAGCAAGATTTCGCAGAAATTCTCTTGCCTCTTTTGGGAAAGACTCTGAGCGGGCAGCTGCTGAGATTGAGGTATGCTTGGTCCGCTAGAAGACCGGGTGGAGCGCCCATGGCACAACGGCGCCGCTGCCATTGCTCAGCAAAAGGATCCTCGCCGTCATCGGCCCAAAATCTCCAATCGGCAAGCACGACACCGTAACCGAGGACGGTTCCGAGCCCTCCTTCGTCCCCAAGTGTTCGAATTCCCCGAGCCAGAAGGCCTCGAAGAGATCCTGGCTAGCCTGCTCGAATCCCCACCCCTGTCGAGAGACCAGGCAACAGCGATGTCCGTCACATATAGATACATCGGCTGATGACGTGGAGCATGTTTCGCACAAGTTGGCGAGGTCTGGCATCCCCGAATCCGGTTCTTCTGGGCCGATTGCTTAGGTCAATCCGAAGAGACAGAGACGCGGCGCACAACTGCGATGAGCGTAAGATGATTCCTATGTCGGATGTCATCAAATATCGACGATGGACGGATCAAAGGTCACTTGGTTGTTTAGTCTCGGGTGTGCGGGGAACGGGTCATCAGATCATTCCGTCACTTTCAGCACCCTGGCCGATTGGATGGGTAAGGCCGCCTGGCTGCTGCGCCCTCTCGCTGATCGCATCGCCCAGCATGTGATGGTGCACTGTGATCCATGCCGACGACACGCGCGGTGGGGTGCTCCTCTTCGAGGTGGTGGCAACGATTAGTCACCCACGGTGCCAGAAGTAGGTTCAGGCCGCGCTTGGCTCTTTCGCTTGCGCACCACGGGAGGTCCTCCCAGCCGCAGCCGACACAACCACCCTACCCCATTTCTTTGTTAGCCGTCCCCACAGGCGCACTGGCCAAGCGCGCAATTCTTCCAGGTGTCCGGCAGGTGGG
>CAWHBI010000051.1:0-71356 GCA_963827545.1 uncultured Alphaproteobacteria bacterium | reverse complement strand
GACCTGATCAAGGGCAAGAGCCTGATCATCGTACCGTCGGGGCCGCTGACGTCGCTTCCCTTCCACGTGCTTGTTACCCATCCCCCCACCCCTAACCCCTCCCCGCAAGGGGGAAGGGAACACGTTGTGCAGGGGGAGAAGGAGGTGCCAGACCCGAGGCGGTTGGCGGCGGTCCCAGCGCCAGCGGCACCGGACTATCGCAAGGCCAAATGGCTGGCGCTCGAGCAGCCGGTCACCGTTCTGCCCTCGGTCGGCAGCCTGCAGGCACTGCGCAAGCTCGCTCCTTCGCAGGCGCAGGAGCCCTACATCGCCTTCGGCAACCCGCTGCTCGACGGCGGTGCGGCGGATCGAGAGCGCGCGATGCAGGCGCGCGCTAAGCAGACGTGCCCGCAGGATCTCGAGAGCCCGCGCCTGCGCGTGGCTACGGCAGCCAAAGGCGCACCCGGGCTCAGTACGCTTTTCCGCGGCGGCATCGACCTCGCCTCATTGCGCACCCAGGCGCCCCTGCCGGAGACGGCCGACGAGCTGTGCGCCGTGGCCAAGGCACTGGGCGCCTCGGGTCGCGAGGCCGATACCGTGTGGCTCGGCGCTAGGGCGACGGAGTCAAACCTCAAGGCGCTTTCCCGCGAGGGCAAGCTCGCGCGCGCGTCCGTGCTGCACTTTGCCACTCACGGCCTGCTGGCGGGCGAGAGCGAAGCAATCCTGAAGGCCAAGGCCGAGCCGGCGCTGCTGCTCACCCCGCCAAAGGACGATGCCACCGCCGCCGACCTGGAGCAGGACGACGGTCTCCTCACCGCTTCCGAGGTGGCACAGCTGGAACTCGACGCCGACTGGGTGGTGCTCTCAGCCTGCAACACCGCGGCTGGCGAGAAGGGGGATGCCGAGGCGTTGTCCGGCCTGGCGCGCGCCTTCTTCTACGCCAAGGCCCGCGCGCTCCTGGTCTCGCACTGGTACGTCGATTCCGATGCGGCGGTGAAACTCACCACCGGGACTTTCGCGGAGCTCAGGGACAACCGCAAAATCGGCCGCGCCGAGGCGCTGCGCCGTTCCATGGCACGGCTGATCAAGGAGGGCCGTCGGCCGAGGCCCACCCGGCGACTTGGGCGCCCTTCGTCCTAGTCGGCGAAGGCGCGAGGTGAGTGTCGCATGGGGCAGTCGGGATGCCTAAGCTTTGCACGTTTGACCAAATTCAACGCCAGGTGAGCCATGCCAAGGATTTAGCGCATCATCGTTTCGGACATTCCTCCGCCGGTCAGTCACTACTGCCACGTTACCCGCGCGGGGCCCCACGTCTGGGTCGCCGGTGTCGTCGGCCAGGCGCACGACGGCAGCATCCCCGCTGACATCGTCGCGCAGTTCGATGTTGCCATCGCCGCAATGGACAAGTGCCTGAAGGCAGCCGGTGCCGGTGCCGAGCACGTTGTCAAGGTGCAGGTGTTTATGACCGACATTGCGGAGCGACCAAAGATCAACCCGCGCCGCATCGCATATTTCGGCGGCAACCTGCCGGTCTCTACGCTGGTCGAAGTGAAGGGGCTGGTCGATCCGCGCATGAAAGTCGAGATCGAGTGCCAAGCCTACGTGGAGTAGGCGTCGGCCCTGCTCGCGCAGGCCCTCTGTGAGCCTCGCGAGTTCCTCTGGCCGGCGCCACGGGGCCCGAACTGCGGGCATAGCCGAAATCTCAGGACGACAACGATGAGCCCACGCGTTCCAGGGCCCGCACGATGGTCGCGGCAACTGCGCGCCGCAACAGCGTTGAGCCCCGTGGCCTGTCGCACGGCGGATTGGCGGCGCGCGCCAACACCGCTTCAACCCAACGCCCTGAGAGGACGCGCGTAACGACCACCAATCGCTGTGTCCACCTATGAGCAGCTCAGCGATTTGCCGTCACGCGCCTCATGGTTTCGCCTGATTGTCCCGCGTGTCCCGAGGCGCATCCTACGAAGCCACGATGGCTACGGTGAGAGTCCCATGTTGCGCAGAGTGATGATCCTTTGCTGCCTAGTCGGAGCGGCCGTACTCGCCGTAGGAACTAGGTCGGCTTCGGCCTATGGCTGCGGCTGTGGTTATCGGTCGTATGGCTACTATGCGCCTCGCGCCTACGGCTACTACGGTTCGAGCTTTTACTATCGACCACGCGTCTACCTCGGTGGCTACTTCTATCGATCACGAGGATGGGGCTGGCGCGGATACGGATGGCGTGGAGGAGGCTGGCGGGGGCGTGGATGGCGCCGTTGGTAGTCGGCGATCACTGTCACCAAGCCCGTGCGGACCGTGTCGATGTGGAACCGGCCGCCGTCGTAGGGCTTCACGCCTCCCACAGACCCGTGAGGCCCGAGGAACGCAAGCACGGCGCCCGAGCTACCTGCGGTGCTCGATGCGGCGCCCTGGCGCAGGGATAAGAAACTGTCATGAGCATTGGCCATACTTCAACGCATGGCCGATGAAGATGAAAAGAGCCGACTGCGAGAGACTGTTCTAGCCGAGCTTGCGCGGCGCAGGACGCTTGCACGCGAGCATGAGCGTCGGCACGCCGAGCATCCCACAGATCGCAACCAGCGCTCGCGTCGTGAGACGTACAGCGACTGAGAGCGCCTGGGGACGCTGCCTGACCGCCGCTGCCTTGCTCAGAAGTGGCGCCAAGGCAGTAATGCTGGGCTCAGGCAGGATTACCGGTTGATCGACGCCCGCCGTGTAGGAGTTGCGCTGACGCGGATGGCCGCGAGCGACCGGCGAGCTGAGCCCGCTTGGGTTTGCGACGTGGTCGCGCCTGTTGTCTCTCCATCCGCTCGACGGCTACGTGCTCGATAGCCCTGGTGCTCGCTAGACCCTGGCCCTCTGATGGTTCGGTCCCGAGCGTTATCCACTTGTCAGAGGCTTTGACGATTGGTGGGGCCGCGCTCGCCTGATTGTTGGTCTGGGAGACCAGGGTCGTCGGTAGATTGACCATCAGCACGGACGAGAGACCGGCAGCAACAAGGAGGATGGTGGTTCGCGCGACGCGCCATAGTCTTGCACCGGCGTTCGTTTTGTCCACGGGTCGCAACTCCTACTGGCTTTGCTCGTGTCGGATGGATGCGTTCGTTGATCCAGCTCGATCTCAGTGACGGTCGAGGCTCGACCCGCCGACGCTGCGGTATCGAATGGCCCGCCGCGATGAGCATTAGATAGCTAGGGGTTATCCCTCCGCATTCCCCACTTCGGGGGGGACCGCCTGGCGGCAGGTGTCAGTCCGACCGAGGTTGCCCGCAAGCTCGGTATCGGCAGGAGCAGCGTGTAGCGGGCCATCCGGCTGCGCAACATCAAGCGCCAGCCCACTGCCTACCGACCGGCCTAGTCCCGCCAGCAAGAGGTCCCCAGTGTTTTTTCGCTGAGAGGCTCGCTCCATCCCACTAAGGCGAAGGAGTGTACAAGGGACGACCCCGGTCGATAGACCCCTCGCTGATCAGGCCCGCTGCTCGATGAGGTTTGGGGTCTTCGGCGGTAGCGAAGCGCTTAGGCATCGGGCGAGCAAGCGTCTCCCGGCTAAGCCAGTGTAGGTAGTTAACCATGATGGGATCAGTAGTTGCCCGTATTGCTGGCGCAGGGCGAACAATGCAGCTTATGCGTGCAGGGCCACATCCCTTCCTTGCTGCCTCCCCCGTCAGCAGAAGCGCGGGTTGTGCTGCGACTTGTTCCCTCCAAATCGCAGCGGAAGCACACCCGCCGAATGTGGCCCTGCTACTTCCCCCCGTGAATGTCTGCATTACCCGTATCGCGCCCACACTATAAGCGCACCTCGCTGATCGTTTGCGCCCCTTTTTGGGGGAGACATGATCGGACCCCTTGCATTGGACACGAAGCGAAGCGCCCACAGCAGTGAGCATCTCACTGACTGCCGGAACCTAGGGCCTTCGCTCTAGCTGGCTCGCCACAAGGCGGGCAGACACCTCCAGACAGAGAGTTTGTCAGACATGACCACAGCTATTCGGTTGGGCTCGCTCCTGCTCGGCCTGGTCTGTGCGGCGCTTAGGCGCCTACGGAGCTTTCGACTCGCTCGCAGCTTGAAGGCGGTGGGGTCACCTACCTTGTCCTAACAGCTCCGGTGATCGCGACGACGGCCGCACTCATCCCGCCTGTCGCCGAGGCAACTTGGCGAGATGGTCACACTCTCAAGGCCCTCTTCTGGTGGACCGTAATGGTCCCGGCTGGAGCCGTGGTGTTCTTCTGAGGCAGAGCGCAGTGCCTTTCGTGGTGCTGCGTCTCGCGCCGAGGCAACACTGACCAGAGCCGAAGCTCCCTTCAACGCCGCTTAGAGCAAACTTGAGGGGTCGCCCACCAGGGCGGGCTCTCTGCTTTTTTTGGGCCCCACGACATGAACTGAGATCGTGACAGGAAAGGAGGATGATGTCCCGCCGAGGGCCCGGTGCTTTTGCTAGGTTTGCTTCGGTTTCAGCTCGCGCTCGCCAGGCGTAGTGCCCTGCGTGAGGCACAATGCGGGACTACTTCGGTCAGGCACCTTGCAGCGCTGTCTCCATTCGTCAACGTCATAGCGAATAGTGAAATCCTCTATGCGCGTTTCAACTCGCAAGACTAGTCCGCAGTGGGGGCAGGTGGTTATTTCCGGCTCTTGTTGCACTAGGCGCGTCGCTCGTTTGTAAAGCGAGAGGACGCCCCCTGGGGAGGATGAGGCGTCTTCGGAGACGACGCTGTCAAATGTGAGAGGGGGAGGTGGCACGCCTCTGCCTTGATCACCAGGTGATCGAGCGCACACTCACTATCTGCGTCGTGCTGAGCAGGCGAAGGATAACAATCGGGGCGCTCAAACACAGCGGAGTGTAGTGTCGCCCCAGCAACCCCACTTCAACATTTATTAGATAGCAGACAGTGTTGCGCACCGTATCGTGATGGATGGCTCACCCACGTTGCGCGTTGTCGCGGTACCGGATGGCGCCCCCTGCACCCCTGTTAAAGCGCCATCGGTAAGCGGGGAGAAGAGTGTCTCGGCCGAAGAGCTGGGGCCTCTTCTTGCTTGCCTGCCCTAAACCAGCTCAAAATAAGGTTGGTAAGTAGGTGGCCCGTTGTCGGCAGGCAGCAATGTTTCGAGGGCTAGGCGATGCTGGTCATCCGCTATCATCATTCTGCAGGGAGGAGATCACCATGCGACGCGCATCGATAGTCGCCCTCGCCTTGGGGCTCATCACGTAGCTTTCGGCACGACCCAACTAGTCCCCCAGACTTCGGGCCAGACTGGTGAAGGCTGGGTCACGTTGCTCGACGGCAAGAACATGGGCGAGTGGAACCAGGTCGGCGAAAGCAACTGGCGGCTTGAGGACGGCGCGGTTGTTGCGGACAAGAGAACGAGCAAGGAGGCAGCGCACCTCCTCACCAAGACCTCGTACAAGGACTTCCAGATTTACGTGAGTTCTGGGCGAGCGATGATGCCAACAGCGGCATCTACATGCGCTGCCAAGACCTCACCAAGATTACTCCAACACTGCTACGAGGCGAACATCTTCGACCAGCGCAAGGACCCGACCTACGGCACCGGCGGGATCGTCAATTTCGCCGAGGTGAACCCGATGCCCAAGGCCGGAGGCAAGTGGAACACCTTCGAGATCACCGTCAAGGGACGGCTGATCACTGTGGTGCTGAACGGCACGAAGACGGTGGAGGCTTCACAACGGTCTGTTCGCCGAAGGGCCGTTCACGCTGCAGCACGACAGGGGCGTGATCAAGTTCCGCAAGGTGGCGATCAAGCCGCTGTAGGCAGCGACATCCGAGGGCTCGCGTCCTAAGACGGTCGGTCGGTGCTTCAGGAGAGCAAGAGGACGCCTCACGGATGAGATGAGGCGCCCTCAGCGACGCGCCAGAGGTGTGGGGACTGGCACGCCTCTGCGCTCGAGCCCCGGTCGTGGATCAAGCGCAAACTTTTTGTCTGACCGAAGAAGAGGCCCAGCCTCTCGACTGGGCGCTCTACCCCCGCAAACCTGATGGCACGTTGTAGACGGCCATCCAGGTCTTCATTGCCATGACAACGCATCACGCTGGCAGTTCATCCCATCACGCGGCGGTTGCGAGGGTCTGTCTTCCGCGGGCAACGCAATTCTGTCTGTTATCAGATGAATGATATTGCCGCTCGCCGCAGTGTTTAGGTTAGGGGCGACATTCGCTTGTGCGGCCCAGCAGACGCAGAGACTAGTTCCGACGTGGGCGCCAAGGTAATGCCCCCGCCCTTGGCGCACTGCACGAGGGCGCCTCACTGATCCAACACCAGAGGCGCCCTCGTTGCTCACCTGAGCCGCATGCCCGACGCAACCTGCGAGGAACTGCTGCTGAAGAACATCGTTGTCACGCTCACTGCGGCTCTCAGTACGCCCACCGTTGCTCCCCACCTTGGAGCTTCCTCAAGATGTCCGAACAGGTCCGAGCCGAGCAAGCCGCCCTGCAAGTCATGGGTGCCCTTTCTAGTCCCCCCTCAGTGTCTCTCTAAGATGCTCTCCACCTTCATCTACTCCCTACCTCCATCTATGGGGGGCCCTCATGGCGTCCTCTACGACGAGGGCAGTTCGCTCCCTAGCGGCTCGCCGCTACATAGTGGCCCGCTACGCGCTTCTCATGGCCTCGTCGAGGTTGGCCTGCGCGGAAGCCCAGGCGTACAGCGAGAACCGCCACAGCACCGACCAATACGATCACTTGATGGCGGCGTTAGCGGCGGCCCATCAGGAAGCCCAGGCGTACCTGAAGGCACAGGCAGAGTGGCTACGGGGGCAGGGCTCGAACCCGGGACCACGTGGCTAACAGCTAGGCACTCTAGCGAACTGAGCTACCCCGTAGGTGCTTGAGGGTAGCTTGGCTGATGAGCAGGTTGGTGCGCGTGGCCCCGTGTGGGAAGGGCGAGATCGCCATCAGCAGGGGACCCGGAGCTGGTGAAGCCGTTTACCGGCCGGGGCGCTGCGCAGCTAGCTGATAAAAGCCGCATCCGCGTTCGCGGGCGTGTGGTCATAGACCGCGAACCACCATGTCGCCTGGCCGCGGGGTCCAGAGGCCATAAGCTTCGCCGTGGACGCGCACCCACAGCGGGCTATCGCCCTCGCGAGCCCCTTCGCTGCTGCACAGATAGGCTGGGAAGACGGTTCCAGCTTTGTCGTGCTCCTTCTGCTTGGCCGCAATCTGATCGGGGACGATCACGTAGGCGCCTGTCTGGCCAAGGTGCGCAACATGGTTGTGGTCATAAGAGTAGTGCGTCATCTCCGCCCTGTTCGGGTTCTCGTTGCCATCTCTTCGGGTCCGGCGTTGGGGCGGTGCGCCCCCAGCAATCCCGACTGGGGCTTCCCACGAGGAGAGAAGGTGACTAAGGAAGCCCCGGCCGGTCGAGAGGCGCTTGGCCATCTCGGGTGACAGTGGTGTCAGAGTTGAGATAACTCCAGCCAAGCGTCTCGCGGAAAGACGTGGCTCGGCGCCCTCCCTTGCTGCTTGCTGTTCTACGCTCAGTGCACCCTGCCACTAATGATCCGCCTACTTAAGCTGAAAGCCCTGACGTGGAGGGTGTCCCGGTTACCCAGGGCGTGTTCAGGGACTTCTTCAGCTCAGCTTCGAGCACTTGATCCTTGTGCTCTAAGGCGGCCCTATGGGTGTCCCGAGCGATGGGCGGTCCAGTATGGGACCGCTCCAGCGAGGGCGTCGAGCCTGTCATCTTATGCCAGAGCGCCCTTGGCTCTGACCATCCGGGTAAGTCGGTAAAACGCACGACGGCGAGCCGTCCCCTGCCGATTGCAGTCCGCTTCGTGAAGCTGAGAGGTGAGATGGGCGGGGTCGCGTGCCCCCTGAGCTTTCAGTCTCCCCCAGTTCGGGGATGGACGGAACCCGTCAGCTCCCTACCTTTCGGCCCGCGCGGCAATCACAGATGGCTGATCATGGACCCCGTCTCCCTCCTGCTTGTCTCGGTCATGGCGGGCTTCACTTTCTTCGAGGCTGGCCTTCTTGTCACGTTGGTCGTCTTGGAACGGGCGTCTGGGTAGGTAGCTGACATCCGGCAGACGGCACTAGCGCGAACTAAGGCCGAAGGCAGCCCTGATCCTCGGCCGCTGGCCGGCGACGACACCGCTGACCGCCCACCACCATCAACCGCGAACTCGACGTGCTGCGGGCCGCCATCAAACGCCACCACCACCAAGTCCAATACGGAGAAAGGCGCCTAGACGAAACAAGGGGTTAGCTTGAGCGGCGAGTGTCGGTGTAAACGAAGCGCTCTACCGCTGAGCTAACCGCCCTTCCAGGGCAATTGGCAGTCGGCAATAGGCAGTAGTCAAGCACGCACCGCCGTGTCTATTGGCTATTGCCCAATGCCGACTGCCCTCAAACAGAAAGGCGCGCTCGGCTCCCCGCGGGCGCGCCCGAAAAAGTAAGAAAATAAGCTTCAGTTCAGCATGTCCTTGAGAGTTCTTGGAGGCCTGGAACTTGGGAACCCGCGACGCCTTCAGCATCATCTCGACGCCGGTCTGCGGGTTGCGCGCCTTGCGAGCGGCGCGGTTGGCGACCTTGAAGGTGCCGAAGCCCGGAATGCGAACTTCCTCGCCCTTCTTCATGCTGCCTTCGATGTGAGCGATAACAGCGTCCACCGCAACACCGGCCTTGTCCTTGGTCAGCTCGGTCGCCGCTGCGACGGCATCGATCAAATCCTTTTTGCTCATCTTTTGCGTCCTTGTATCTCGGGAGAGTGTCGGCTGCGGGCAGGGGCGCTCCAGGCGCTGGCCAACCGGCTGGAAACCGCTGCGTTGCAGCGGCGAGGCGGAAACAACGCCCAAAGAGTACGCACGTCAAGCGGAAATTGTGCGGATTCGCCCCAATTTGCTGGGGGATCCGGGCCTGCGGCAGCCCCCGCACCGGGCCAGAAACAGGCGGCGCAGGGCCACAAAACCCTGCGCCGTCAAGATGCTATCCGCCCGGCGAGGACACCGCCGGGCAACCGTCAATGCGTGACGCGCTCCCCCTCCTGGGAGGAGGTGGGCGGAACCCCGGCTGGCGGCGTTTCCTCATCGATTACAATGGGTTGCGGCATACGCTGCATTGCAACTCTGAGGACGTCGTCCATGCGCGAGGCGGGCAATATCTCGAGCTTGGATTTGAGCTCATCGCCGATCTCGGCCAGGTCCTTCACGTTCTCCTCGGGGATCACCACCGTCTTGATGCCTGCCCTGAGGGCCGCCAGCAGCTTCTCCTTGAGGCCGCCGATCGGCAGCACCCGGCCACGCAAGGTGATCTCGCCGGTCATGGCAACGTCCTTGCGCACGGGGATGCCGGTCATGATGGAGATGATGGCGGTCACCATGGCGACGCCGGCCGACGGCCCGTCCTTCGGCGTGGCACCCTCCGGCACGTGCACGTGGATGTCCTTCTTCTCGAACAGGGACGGCTGGATGCCGAAGTCCCCGCTGCGGGAGCGCACGTAGGCGTTGGCGGCCTGGATGGACTCCTTCATGACGTCGCGCAGGTTGCCGGTGACGGACATCTTGCCCTTGCCCGGCATCATGACGCCTTCGATCGTCAGCAGCTCGCCGCCGACCTCGGTCCAGGCCAGCCCGGTGACGATGCCGACCTGATCCTCCAGCTCCACCTCGCCGTAGCGGAACCTCGGCACGCCTAGGTAATGCTCGAGGTTCTCGGGCGTCACCTTCACGGCGGTAGTGGAGCCAATGAGAATCTCCTTCACCGCTTTGCGCGAGAGCTTGGCGATCTCGCGCTCGAGGTTGCGCACGCCCGCCTCGCGGGTGTAGCGGCGGATGATGCCCTTCAGAGCCTCCTCGTCCAGCTCCCACTCCGCCGGCTCGAGGCCGTGGTTCTGGCGCTGGTTGGGGATGAGGTGCCGCTTGGCGATCTCGACCTTCTCGTCCTCGGTGTAGCCGGCGAGACGGATGATCTCCATCCGGTCCAGCAGGGCCGGCGGGATGTTCATCGTGTTCGCCGTCGTCACGAACATGACGTTGGAGAGGTCGTAGTCGACCTCCAGGTAGTGGTCGTTGAAGGTGTGGTTCTGCTCCGGATCCAGCACCTCCAGCAGCGCCGCCGCCGGATCGCCACGGAAGTCCGAGCCCATCTTGTCGATCTCGTCCAGCAGGAAGAGCGGATTGACCCGCTTCGCCTTCTTCATGGACTGGATCACCTTACCGGGCATGGAGCCGATGTAGGTGCGCCGGTGACCCCTGATCTCGGCCTCGTCGCGCACGCCGCCGAGCGACATGCGCACGAACTCGCGGCCCGTGGCATTGGCGATCGACATGCCGAGCGAGGTCTTGCCCACACCGGGCGGACCGACGAGACAGAGGATCGGACCCTTGAGCTTGTTGGTGCGCGACTGCACGGCGAGATACTCGACGATGCGCTCCTTGACCTTCTCCAGGCCGTAGTGCTCCTTGTCGAGGATCTCCTGGGCCTCGTTCAGGTCCTTCTTGACCTTGCCCTTGATGCCCCAGGGGATCGACAGCAGCCAGTCGAGGTAGTTGCGAACGACCGTGGCCTCGGCCGACATCGGGCTCATCTGCTTGAGCTTCTTGAGCTCGGCCTGAGCCTTGTCGCGGGCTTCCTTGGAGAGCTTGGTGTTCTCGATCTTCTCCTCGAACTCCTGGATGTCGTCGCGCTCGTCGCCGTCGCCGAGCTCCTTCTGAATGGCCTTCATCTGCTCATTCAGGTAGTACTCGCGCTGCGTCTTCTCCATCTGCCGCTTGACGCGGGAGCGGATCTTCTTCTCCACCTGCAGGACGGAGATCTCGCTCTCCATCAGCGTGTAGACGCGCTCGAGCCGCTCCGAGATGGTCGTGACCTCGAGGATCTCCTGCTTGTCGGCGATCTTGATGGCGAGATGCGAGGCGATGGTATCGGCCAGCTTTGAGTAGTCCTCGATCTGGCCGATGGTGCCGAGCACCTCGGGTGAAATCTTCTTGTTCAGCTTGACGTAGTTCTCGAACTGCGAGACGGCCGAGCGCGCGAGCGCCTCGATCTCGTCTTTGGACCCGACCGACTCCGCAACGCGCTCGACCTCGGCCTCGAAATAATCCGCGTTGTCGGCGTAGCGTACCACTTTGGCGCGTGCGGTGCCTTCGACCAGCACCTTCACAGTGCCGTCGGGCAGCTTCAGGAGCTGCAGAACCGAGGCCAGCGTGCCCACCTGGTAAATGGCGTCCGGCGCTGGATCGTCGTCGCCTGCGTTCTTCTGCGCGGCCAGCAGGATCTGCTTGTCCGCACGCATGACCTCTTCAAGCGCGTTGATCGATTTCTCGCGGCCGACGAAAAGCGGCACGATCATATATGGAAACACAACAATGTCGCGGAGGGGCAGGACTGGATAAGCCTCTCTGCCACCCTTTTCTTTGCCTTGCTTTGCTTCGCTCATGTCTGTTCTCGTTCTAGAGCCATTTCAGGGCTTACGGCACGACCCTAGTCTGGCCAAGTGGCTTGGCACGTTACAGGGCACGAGCGTCTCATCCGCGCAACACTCGGCGCCATCTCGCTTTGCTTCGGGAAGGGCGCCGACCAATGCACGCGAGCACCGCCTCGACGGCTGTTCAGGCAGGTCTGCCGGCTTCGGTCGGCATTCGAACTAACAGGAAAACATGGTCGCTCAACGGCCACAGATCAAGGGCCACCGACGTGACCGAACAATCCACAGCAATTGCGCCTGCGACCCGTTTCCTCCCACCCACACCCTACTGCAAAGCTCAAGACTCCAACGCCTCAGGCGCTCGAGCCTTTTTCACCAACGCGATCGGAGTAGATGCGCAGCGGCCGCGCACCGCCCTCCGCAACCTCGGGGCCGATCACCACCTCCTCAACGCCTTTGAGGGTGGGCAGCTCGAACATGGTGTCGAGCAGGATCGCCTCCATGATGGACCTGAGGCCGCGTGCGCCCGTCTTGCGGTCGATGGCCTTGCGGGCGATGGCCTTGAGCGCATCCTGCGTGATCGTGAGGCGCACATCCTCCATTTCGAAGAGGCGCTGGTATTGCTTGACCAGGGCATTCTTTGGAATGGTCAGGATCTGGATCAGCGCCGCTTCGTCGAGGTCCTCGAGCGTGGCGATGACGGGCAGGCGCCCAATGAACTCGGGGATCAAGCCGAACTTCAGCAGGTCCTCGGGCTCGACGCCCTTCAAGATGTCGCCGGTGCGCCGCTCATCGGGTCCGGTGACCTTGGCACCGAAGCCGATCGAGGAGCCCCGGCCGCGCCTGGAGATGATTTTCTCGAGGCCGGCAAACGCGCCACCGCAAATAAATAGGATGTTGGAAGTGTCGACCTGCAGGAACTCCTGCTGGGGATGCTTGCGGCCGCCCTGGGGCGGTACCGAAGCGATGGTACCTTCCATGATCTTGAGCAGCGCCTGCTGGACGCCCTCGCCCGATACGTCGCGCGTGATCGAGGGGTTATCGGACTTGCGCGAGATCTTGTCGATCTCGTCGATGTAGACGATGCCGCGCTGCGCCCGTTCGACGTTGTAATCGGCGTTCTGCAGCAGCTTGAGGATGATGTTCTCCACGTCCTCGCCGACATAGCCGGCCTCGGTGAGGGTGGTCGCGTCAGCCATGGTGAAGGGCACATCGAGGATGCGCGCCAGCGTCTGCGCCAGCAGCGTCTTGCCGCAGCCGGTGGGACCGACCAGCAGGATGTTGGACTTGGCGAGCTCGACGTCGTTGTTCTTGGAGGCGTGGTTGAGGCGCTTGTAGTGGTTGTGCACGGCCACCGACAGCACGCGCTTGGCATGGTCCTGGCCGATCACGTAGGAGTCCAGCACCGAGCAGATCTCGCTCGGGGTCGGCACGCCGTCCCGCGACTTGACCAGCGTGTTCTTGTTCTCCTCCCGGATGATGTCCATGCACAGCTCGACGCATTCATCACAGATGAACACGGTCGGGCCCGCAATCAGCTTGCGAACCTCATGCTGGCTCTTGCCGCAGAAGGAGCAGTAGAGGGTGTTCTTTTCCTGGGCCATCCGGTTCTCTCGACGCATCCTTCCTGACGATCAATCACCCCGTCCGCGGGGCCGATCGCTCTGCCCCACAACTTCTGCGTTTGGTGCGCGGCCGCAGGTCAGTCGGGCCCAATCTGAGCATGCTAGCGGCGCCGGGATCAAGATTGGATTAACATCTCTCTTGTCACGCCCACCACGTGCGTCTCGGAGAGGCCACTATGCCCAACCTGCGCCGCGCAGGCTCGCTGCGTGCAAGGTGCACGCCAAAGCGCCACACCCTGGCTCGCGGCCCAGTTCAGCCCCTCAACATGAAGGGCCGGGTTGCATCCGCAGGCCCAAACTGTGCGCCGCCCGGTCATTTCAGCCTATTTTAGGATGTCTTGCCCCCGGCAAGCAGACCATCTGCATCGTCTCTCTTCTCCAACACCTTATCGATGAGGCCAAACTCCTTTGCCTGCTCGGCAGTCATAAAGAAATCACGATCGAGGGTCTTTTCAATCAACTCGTAGCTCTTTTTCGTGTGCTTCGCATATACTTCGTTCAGTCGCCGTTTCATCTTTATGATGTCTTCAGCGTGCCGCTCGATGTCACTGGCTTGGCCTGAGAAGCCGCCGGACGGCTGGTGCACCATGATGCGTGCGTTGGTAAGCGCATAGCGCATACCAGGCGTGCCGGCAGACAGCAGCAGGGAGCCCATGGACGCCGCCTGACCAATACATAGGGTTGAGATGGGCGGGCGGACGAACTGCATGGTGTCGTAGATCGCCATCCCAGCGGTGACAACCCCGCCGGGTGAGTTGATGTACATGGCAATCTCTTTCTTGTGGTTCACCGACTCCAAGAAGAGGAGCTGCATGCAGATCGAGGACGCCATCGTGTCTTCGATCGCGCCGACCACGAAAATAATCCGTTCCTGCAGCATGCGGGACGGTAGATCGAACGGGCGCTCACCCCTGTTGGTCTGCTCGATGACAGTGGGCCAGAAGGTGCTGGTGGGCGGGATCGAGCTGGACATCTTTTCCCCTGCAGGTCGTTGGCAGCAACGTCGCCAATGCAAGATTGGGTCGAATCGTCGCGCGTTCAAGCGTGATTATCGTTTGTCACCGCTCTGGTGATGGCCGGGCCCATGGTCGTGATGCCCATGGTCGTGATCATGATGGTCATGGTCATGGCCATGGTCGTGGTGGTGATGGTCGTGGTCATGACCGTGGTGATCATGGTCGTGATGGTGGTGTGCTGGCGCAGCATCGTCGATCTCGCCGTCTACCGGCTTGAGAAGCTCCTCAACCGTCACCTTCTTTTCCAGCGGCTTGGCCTGCTCGAGGATGTGATCCACCACCTTGTCCTCAAAGATCGGCGCCCGCAGCTCCACCAGGGCGGCCGGATTCTTCTCGTAGTGCTCGTAGACAAAGCGCTCCTGGCCCGGATAGCGGCGCGCCTGCTCGATCAGGGCGCGCTTGAGCTCGTCCTGGCTCACCTGGATTTTCTGCTTGTCGCCGATCTCCCCGATCACCAGGCCCAGGCGCACGCGCCGCTCGGCAATCTTGCGGTACTCGGCCCTCAGCTCGTCCTCGGGCTTGCCCGCGTCGGCCATAGTCTTGCCTTCGGCCTCAAGAGATTGCGAGAAGCGCCGCCAAATCCCTTCGAACTCGCCCGACACCAGCGTTTCGGGCAACGTGAACTCGTGCGCCTTGTCGAGCGCGTCGAGCGTCTGCCGCTTGAGCTTCATGCGCGCCACGGCCGCATACTCGCCGCCGATCTTGGCCCGCACCAGCTCTCTCAGGTTCGGCAGCGACAGCGCACCGAGCGTCTTGGCGAACTCGTCGTTGACCTCAGGCCGGACGGGCTTGGCGACCTCCTTCACCTGGATGGTGAATTCGGCATCCTTGCCCGCCACTTCCCGCCCCGGGTAGTCCTCGGGGAATTTCGCCTTGACGAGGCGTTCCTCACCCGCCTTGGCACCATCGAGGCCCTCGACGAAGCCAGGAATGAACTGACCTTCGCCAACGACGAGCTGGACGTCCTCGCCTTTGCCGCCCTCGAACTCCTTGCCCTCGATGCGGCCGACAAAATCGATCGTGAGCCGGTCGCCCTTGCCTGCCAGCCGGTCGGCCTCGGGCTCGTGCTTGACGGAGCGCTCCACCAAATCGGCAACGGCCTTGTCGATGGCCTCCTCGGTGACGTCCGCCACCTCCCGCTCCAGCTTCAGCGCGGCAAGGTCGGTGATCGTGATCTGGGGCAGGATCTCGAACGACAGGGTGTAGGCCAAGTCGCCCTTGCCCGTGAGCACGCGCTCGATCTCGTCCTTGTCCTCGCCGAAGTTGATGTTGGGCTGGTGCGCCGGCCGCTCGTTGCGGTCGGAGATGGCCTTGCGGCTGGTTTCCTCCACCGCCTGCTGCACCACCTCCGCCATCACGGAGCGGCCGTAGAGCTTGGAGAGATGCGCCTTGGGCACCTTGCCCTTGCGGAAACCCTTGAGCTGGACCTGGTCCTTGACCTCGTCGAGGCGCACGCTGAACCGCTCGTTGAGCTCACCTTGCGCGACGATGACCTTGAGCTCGCGCTTGAGGCCGGAGGAACTCGTCTCGGTAACTTGCATCTCTTCTGCCCTGCTCGCCGCAACTGCGACCCTTACGCTAGCCAGCTTCCGCACGATTTTCGGAGGCTTGGAATGGTGCGGGCGGAGGGATTCGAACCCCCACGACTTGCGCCGCTGGAACCTAAATCCAGTGCGTCTACCAGTTCCGCCACGCCCGCCAAACCCGCGCCGCCTGCCCGGCGCCCCAACGGCCGCGGCGCCTCGTTGTGGGGCTGGGGGGACATATATCGGGCACGGTCCCGCAAAATCAATCCTGAAAAGATGTCCGCCAGCGCGCAGCCTGCGGGGGGCTGCTCGGCCCTGTGCACGTTGTTCAGGCCACGCAGGCGATGCGCTTGCGCGCTCCCACCCCCATATTTAGGGTTGACGCAAAACCTACACATCCAGGGGAGATCGCCCTCGTGACCATTGCCGATGGCGTGGCCGCCGCAGTCGGCCGCACGCCGCTGATCAAGCTGAAGCGCGCCTCTGAGCAGACAGGCTGCACCATCCTGGGCAAGGCCGAGTTCATGAACCCCGGCCAGTCCGTGAAGGACCGGGCGGCGCTGTTCATCATCCAGGATGCGGTGAAGAGGGGCACCCTGAGACCCGGCGGCACGGTGGTCGAGGGCACCGCCGGCAACACCGGCATCGGCCTGGCCGTAATCGGCAATGCGCTGGGCTTCCGCACGGTCATCGTCATTCCCGAGACTCAGAGCCAGGAGAAGAAGGACGCGCTGCGCCTGCTCGGCGCCCACCTGATCGAGGTGCCGGCCGTGCCCTACAAGAACCCCAACAACTATGTGCACTACTCCGAACGGCTGGCGCGCGAACTCGGAGAGACCGAGCCCAACGGTGCCATCTGGGCCAACCAATGGGACAACACCGCCAACCGGCGGGCCCACGTCGAGGGGACGGCGGAGGAGATCTGGGCCGATACGGCAGGCAAGGTGGACGGCTTCGTGTCGGCAGTGGGATCCGGGGGGACGCTTGGCGGCGTATCCGACGGCCTCAAGGCCAAGCGCAAGGGCATCCAGATCGCGCTGGCCGACGTGCCGGGCGCGGCGCTCCACAGCTATTACACCACCGGCGTGCTCAAGGCGGAGGGCTCGTCCATCACCGAGGGCATCGGGCAGGGCCGCATCACCAAGAACATCGAAGGCGCCGTGGTCGACCACGCCTATCTGATCCCGGACGCGGAATCGGTGCCGATCTGCTTCCAGCTGCTGGAGGAGGAGGGGCTGTGCATGGGCGGCTCGACGGGGGTGAATGTCGCCGGCGCCATCCGGCTCGCCAAGGAGATGGGGCCGGGCCACACCATCGTGACGCTGCTGTGCGATTATGGCACGCGCTACCAATCCAGGCTGTTCAATCCGGCATTCCTGAAATCCAAGAACCTGCCGGTGCCGGAGTGGCTCGCCGCCAGTCCAGCACCCCTGCCGAAGATGTTCGTCGATCCGGACAAGGTTTAGGTGCTGTGACAGCAAAAGAAGAAACCGCGGTCATCCCGGGCCTTGTGCCCGGGATCCAGCGGTCGGCAAGCGCCAGAGCACGCGGCACGATGGATCCTGGCGACCCCGGCCGGTCCGCCGGGGCAGGCAAGCGCCGGGATGACACCCCATGACCGAACAGCTCTACAGGGCCGACGCCTATCTGCGTGACTGCGCGGCCAACGTGCTCGCCGTCAACGAGCGCGGCGGCATCGTGCTGGACCGGACGGTGTTCTACGCGTCTGCGGGTGGGCAGCCGGGCGACAAGGGTGCGCTCGAGATCGAGGGCGGCGGTGTCTGCCCCATCGCCACCACGGTGTACGATGCGGATCGGGCCACCATCGTGCATGTGGCACTGGAGGGCAGCGCATTGCCGTCGGCGGGGCAGGCCGTGCGCGCCGTGCTCGACTGGGACACGCGCGCCAAGCTCATGCGCATGCACACCTGCCTGCACCTCTTGTGCGCGCTGGTGAAGTTTCCGGTCACCGGCGGTCAGGTGGGTGCCGAGGAGGGCCGGCTCGACTTCGACATCGAGGATGCGTCCGCCGTCGACAAGGACAGGCTGACGGCCGACTTGAATGCGCTGGTTGCGGCCAACCACCCGGTCGGCGAGCGCTGGATCACCGATGCGGAGCTGGAGGCCAACCCTGGCCTGGTGCGCACCATGGCCGTGAAGCCGCCCATGGGCTCGGGCCGGGTGCGGCTGGTGGCCATCGGCGAGGACGGCGCCATCGACCTGCAGCCGTGCGGCGGCACGCATGTGAAGGGCACCGGCGAGATCGGCCGCGTGGCCGTCACGAGAATCGAGAAGAAGGGCAAGCTGAACCGGCGCATCCGCGTCGCGTTCGCCTGACGGAGGAAACAAGGAGCATGCAGGACCCTGCAACCAAGTGGCTGGTGGAAACGGGCTGGCTGGCGGAGCGGCTCGATGCGCCCGACCTCGTCGTCCTCGATGCCTCGCTGCATCTGCCGACCACGGGCCGCAATGCGAAGGGCGAGTACCTGGCCCAGCACATCCCGGGCGCCCTGTTCTTCGACATCGAAGACATCTCAGATGAGAAGAACCCGCTGCCGCACATGCTCCCCTCCACCGTGAAGTTCGCCAGCCGCATGAAGAAGATGGGGCTAGGCGATGGCATGCGCGTGGTGGTCTACGACAGCGAGGGGCTCTACTCGGCCGCCCGCGCCTGGTGGATGTTCCGCATCATGGGACATGACGACGTGGCGGTGCTGAACGGGGGCTTGAAGAAGTGGAAGGCCGAGGGCCGGCCGCTGGAGGACGGCGAGCCGCCGCAGGCGCACGGAACGCCACTTCACGCCACGCTTTCACGCCGAGCTGGTGCGCGATGCAGCCGAGGTGAAGGCGCTGATCGGCGACAAGACCACCCAGATCGTGGACGCGCGCGCCGCAGGGCGCTTCGAGGGCCGCGATGCCGATCCGCGGCCGGGCCTGCGCACGGGGCATATCCCAAGCTCGCGCAACGTTCCGTTCGCCACGCTGCTGCAGCAGGACGGCACGCTCAAGCCGGCGGCGGAGCTGCGCGAGCTGTTCGCCAGGGCCGGGGTGGATGCGGCCAAGCCGGTGGTTGCCACCTGCGGGTCCGGTGTCACGGCGGGCGTCATCGCGCTGGCGCTTGGCGCTGCTGGGACGGCCGGATGCCGCCATCTACGACGGCTCCTGGGTGGAGTGGGGCGCGGACAACGGTATGCCCGTCGCGACGGGGCCGGCGGGGTAGAACCTGTCCCCTCTCCCCGCAAGCGGGGAGAGGGGACGACGTGGCCAAGTGTGGAACCAGCATCACTCCGCAGCCGCGCGGCGCGGAGATGCAAGCCAGCGGTCGAGATCGGCGAGCGCGCGGGCGCTGAGCGCGCGCTTGCGGGCCACCCCACGGTCCTTGCCCTTGATGCGGTTGCCCTGGGCGTCGTGCGAGGGGGCGTCTAGGGGCGGGAACAGGCCGAAGTTGACGTTCATGGGCTGGAAGGAACGGGGCTCGATGGACGTCCTATCGCCGCGCTCGCCCGCATGTTCAACGGAGAGATGCCCGCCCGTAATGTGGGCGAGGAGCGCGCCGAAGGCCGTGGTGGGGGGCGGCGGCACCCAGGCCTGGCCCAGGCGGTCGGCGGCGGCGGCGCGGCCGGCGAGGAGGCCGATGGCGGCGCTCTCCACATAGCCCTCGCAGCCCGTGATCTGGCCGGCGAAACGCAGCCTGGGCTCGGCCTCGAGGCGCAACTTGCCGTCGAGCAGCCTGGGGCTGTTCAGGAAGGTGTTGCGGTGCAGGCCGCCGAGGCGCGCGAACTCGGCGTTGGCGAGACCGGGGATCATGCGCAACACGCGCGTTTGCTCGGCGTGCTTCAGCTTCGTCTGGAAGCCGACCATGTTCCACAAGGTGCCCAGAGCATTGTCCTGCCGGAGCTGCACGACGGCGTAGGGGCGCCCGGTGCCCGGGTGCGGGTTGCTGAGGCCCACTGGCTTCATGGGACCGAAGCGCAGGGTCTCGCGGCCGCGCTCGGCCATCACCTCGATGGGAAGGCAGCCGTCGAAGTAGGGCGTCGAGGCCTCCCACTCCTTGAAGGAGGTCTTCTCCGCGGCGAGCAGCGCATCGAGGAAGCGGTCGTAGTCGTCGCGGGTCATGGGGCAGTTGATGTAGTCGGCGCCGGTGCCGGCCGGACCCGGCTTGTCGTAGCGCGACTGGCGCCAGGTGATGCTCTCGTCGATGGAGTCCAGGTGGACGATGGGGGCGATGGCGTCGAAAAAGGCGAGCTCGCTCTCGCCGGTGAGCTGCTGGATGGCGGCGGAGAGCGCCGGCGAGGTGAGGGGCCCGGTGGCGATGATGACGCTGTCCCACTCGGGCGGCGGCAGGCCGGCGATCTCGCCGCGCTCGATGGTGACGAGGGGGTGGCCGGCGAGCTTCTGCGTCACCTCGGCGGAGAAGTGATCACGGTCGACGGCGAGCGCCCCGCCGGCGGGCAGCTTGTGGCGGTCGCCCGCCGCCATGATCAGCGAGCCGGCGCGGCGCATCTCCTCGTGCAGCAGGCCGACGGCGTTGGTGGCGGCATCGTCGGAGCGGAAGCTGTTGGAGCAGACGAGCTCGGCGAGGCCGTCGGTCTTGTGCGCCTCGGTGCCGCGGTGCGGGCGCATCTCGTGCAGCACCACGGGCACGCCGAGCTGGGCGACCTGCCACGCCGCCTCGCTGCCGGCGAGGCCGCCGCCGATGATGTGGATGGGTTGGGGCATGGCCCGCAACTTATGACATTGGGACGGCCGGCTCAACGCGAGAGGGGGCGTAGGGTGCAATAAGCGGCAGCGCATTGCACCGATCCGCCCAGTTCCACAGATGGCGGCGCACTGCGGTTTGCGTAGATCGGCGCAATGCGGCTGATCGCCTTATTGCGCCCTACAGCGGGCGTAGGGTGCAATAAGCGGCAGCGCATTGCACCGATCCAACCCCGTTCCACGAACGGCGGCGCACTGGGGTTCGCGCCGATCGGCGCAATGCGGCTATCGCCTTATTGCGCCCTACTCACTCGCCTTCGACGCGGGGGAGGAGAATGCGGCGCCGCGGTCACGCACGATGGGCATGATGCGCCTAGTCGTCCGACGCTGTCGCAGATGCAAGTGGCGCGCGTTTAGAGAAACTTTACCGGGCAGGCCGTATTGACACCACAATGGGTGATCATCAGAGGATCACCCATGAGCGGGAGTGATTCGAAGCGTGACGACGGACAGAACTACTTCCTGAGCCTGGATCGGCAGTGGATCGGGTACGAGAAGGGTTACTGGGTGACGTTTCGAGTTCGGCGTGTGGAAGTCAGTGAAGAGAGGCCCCACGGGTTTCAATACTCACTCAGCTTGCATGATGCGAACGACGACCGGGTGCTGGGCTACAACAACGCTCATGCCGTTGCTGTGGGCAGCGGTCCGGCAACGCGGTCGCGGCGTCCGAAGGCGCATGACCACATCAATCGGCGAGGCAACAGGCCGGTGCCCTATGAGTTCACGACGCCGTACAAGCCGTTGCAGGATTTCTTCGCTGACGTGGACAAATCTTGAAGAAGGAGGGCGTGCTGTGACGAAGCGCATCCTGCACATCGGCATCGCGTCGCGAAAGTACATCCATGGGCGCATGCTGGCGATCGCGAAGGGGAAGCACAAGCCGCTGCCCAGCGAGCCTCGGGTGTGGTTCACGTCCTTTGAAGCCTTGGCACGTGTGCTTTCCCAGCAGAACATGATGCTGATCGAGATCTTGAGGCACAAGGAGCTGAACTCGGTCACCGAGCTTGCGAAGGAAGCAGGTCGGGAAAAGACGAATGTACTTCGGTCGTTGAGGAGGCTGGAGGAGTTCGAGATCGTGGAGTTCGAAGAAGGTGAAGGCGGGCGGCGGGCGCCGCGGCTGAGGTACGATGATTTTCAACCGCGGATGTATCCGCGCGGCGGCTCCATTCACTAGCTCCCACCCGGAGTCGGGGCCCCGTTAAGGTTGACGGCGGATGGCGAATGGGGGCCATCGCCCGTGCTTATCCCCGCACATCTGCCGCCATGCCATCATGCGCATCCTTGCTTGCGACAGGGCGTTGGTACCAGCATCCGACGTGGCAAGGAGCGGCGAACTGGACGGTAGGCCCTCGTGCTGAGAGGGCCGAGCTCCAGGACCTCGGCGTGCCACGGACGGCAACGTCAACAGGCGTGCCGTCGGCTGACAGAGCAGCCGGGACCGACGAAACGCCGCAACGCGGGCGCCGCAGGGCGGCCCCAGGGACCCCGCAAGGGGTCTCAGGGAGCCCGACGGGGCTCCCAGGGAGGCGCTTACCCGACGCCTCCCGGACCGGCTCGGTACCGGTCCTTGGGCTGCCGCAAGGCGCCCGCGTACCCGTCGCACCCTCGCCGGCAGCAGCCGGCGAGGCCGGTGGCGCGTGCCCGGAGACACCCGGTCTTGGAGTTGTCGAAATCGGCTGGTCAGAAGAGGTGGCGGGGTCGAAAAGAGGGATTGGCCATGGTGCATTGCTCCCGCTCGCGCTCGATTGCTGTTCGCCTCGCCGCCTCCTGTTTCGTCATCGCGGCCGCACTCCTGCTCGCTGGGCCCGCTGCCGCGCAGAAGCGTGCCGCGCTGGTGGTCGGCAACTCGGCCTACACACACAGCGCCGCGCTGCCCAATCCGGTGAACGACGCCGGCGACATGGCGGCCGCGCTCAAGGAGTTGGGCTTCGAGGTGATCCTGGGGCTCGATCTGGACAAGCGTTCGTTCGACAGGAGCGTGCGCGACTTCACTCGCGTGCTGACCGATGCGGAGGCCGCCATCTTCTTCTACGCCGGGCACGGCCTGCAGGTGGCGGGGCGCAATTACCTGGTCCCCATCGATGCCGAGCTCAAGAACGAGCGCGACCTCGACTTCGAGGCGGTGGGGCTCGATTTCATCATGAGGCAGATGGAGCTGGAGCGCGAGGGCAAGACCAACATCGTGTTCCTCGATGCCTGCCGCGACAATCCGCTGGCGCGCAACCTGGCGCGCTCCATGGGTACGCGCTCGGCCAGCATCGGCCGCGGCCTGGCGCAGGTGCAGACGGGGGTGGGCACATTCATCGCCTACTCGACGCAGCCGGGCAACGTGGCGCTCGACGGGTCGGGCCGCAACTCGCCCTTCACGACGGCGCTGGCCAAGGGCGTCAAGGAGCCGGGGCGCAATCTCACCGGCGTCATGATCGAGGTGCGCAAGGAGGTGCTGGCATCGACCAACGGCAAGCAGGTGCCCTGGGACCACTCGGCGCTGACGGGCGACTTCTATTTCCACCTGGCATCGGCGCCGGGCACGTTGCCCAAGACCGCGCCCGCGCCTCCAGGACCCGAGAGCGAAGCGCTGAAGGAACGGCTGCGGCAGGTCGAGGAGGAACTGAAGAAGAAGTCCGACCCGCAGCAGACTGCCAGGCTCGTCGAGCTGGCGCAGATCAAGGAGCGCGTGCGCCAGATCGAGGACGCCAACCGCACCGACCAGCAGCGCATCTTCGACACGTATCGCAAGTACGGCCCCGCGAACGACCCTGCTCAGCGCGCCTCGCTCAACCGCGAGGTGGGTGCCATCCAGCTGCAGATCGCGCGGCGCGGCCAGGAGCAGAAATCGCTCCGGGAGCAGATCGGCAAGCTCGAGGCGGAGCTGGGGCTGACGCAGGCGAAGGGCGAAGGCGGTGCGAAGTAATTGCGAGACCAGGAGCCGGACGCGCCCACGCATGCTCGCCGATGGCAGCGGCCCGGCGTCATGGTAAGACGACCGGTGACACCAACACGAGAGGAAGCGTCATGACCATCAAGCGGCACGAGCCATCCAAGATCTACTCCAAGGTCGTCGAGGCCAACGGCTTCGTCTTCACCGCCGGCGTCGTCGCCGACGACGTGACGCAGGACGTGAAAGGCCAGACGCAGCAAATCCTGAAGGAGATCGACCGGCTCCTGAAGCTCGCCGGCAGCGACAAGACCAAGGCGGTGTCGGCCACCATCTGGGTCACCGACATCCGCAACCGCGATGCCATGAACGAGGCCTGGATCGCCTGGACGGGCGGGGAGAACCTGCCGGGCCGCGCCTGCATCGAGGCCAAGCTCGCCGACCCGCGCATGCTCGTGGAGATCGCGGTGGTGGCGGCCAAGTAGGCACGAATTAACGGTGTTGGCGCACGCGTGGTGGTGGTGTCTCGACGCTCGTGCGAAGCTTTTGCCGCACGGCAAGGAGTGGGGCCACCTCCAACGTGTGTCGCAAAAACTGCTGCGGAGCCAAAAAAGTTGTGTGTGCGACCCTCGGTCAATCGCATCCCGCGGCGGAATCGGGCAGCGTGGGCGCAATCACTGGCAGCAGGGGTTGTGGGCCGATGAAAAAATCGTTGGTTGGCGCGTGCGCTCTGGCGTTGGTCGGGGCGTTTCAGGCGGGTGCGGCGGTCCAGGCGCAAGAGACCGGGATGGCCAGCATTCATACGTGGGTGAAGATCGGGCGCAAGACCTGCCTGGTCGACCACTTCCACAATGGCGACGGCACGGGGACCACGCGCCTGCAGGCCGAGCGCGCCGCTATCGCCGCGTGGACCGAGTTCACGGCCTGGGAGTACGGCGACCCGTGGGGGCGCTATTCCCTTGCGGTGAGCAGGAAGATGACGTGCTCACGCGACGGCAGCAACTGGAGCTGCGCCCTCGAGGCGCGTCCCTGCCGGCCTTACTGAGCCGGCAGCTAGAGCAGGATCGCTTCGGATTGAATCACCTTGCCTCGACTGCAACGTGGCGGCCGAAGCGTGAATCCTGCTCTGATCATATGACTTGAGAGCAAGATTCACGTTCCGTGATCGAAGCGAAGCGCTTCGATCAGAAACGATCTTGCTCTAGCGGCTTGGCGGCAGCTAACCGCCCACCGCGTCCCTGACGCATTTGGTGGTGAAGCTCGTCTTGGCGGCGCCAGAGAGGTTCTTCTGCGCTGCGGAAGCAGCGCACTTGGATTTGGCGTCGCCCTCGCACTTCTTCATGAAGCTGGTGAGCGCCGCGCCGGCGAGCTTTTTCTGCGCCGCGGCGGCCTTGCAATCGCCCGTCTGGGCATGAGCAGCCGTTGCCAACAGGCCCGCCAAAGCGGCCAATGCCAGGTACCTCATGGGCCAAATCTCCTTGCGACGATAACGCTCCCCACGGAAAGCATGATAGTGCCAGGCTGGCCTTCCTACCATTGCCGCCGGTCGTGGTTAACGATGTGCAGATGCTGTTCCCGTCGCAGGCGCCGCGCCGGCTCCCGAACGAGGCGCGATAGTGCGCAGCAGCCGCGCCGCCGTGCGCCCGATCATGAAGCGCACGTACCAGGCGATGACGCTGCGGCTGCGGAAGCCCGCAGCGCGGGCGATGGCGCGATGCACCAGCCCTTGGCAGTGCGCGGGGCGAGTAGCGCCCGGCGCCGCAGCGCCGGCGCAGGATGCCGGCAAGGTCGGCGTGCGCATTGCCCTGGCTCAGGCGGCCCAGCGGAGGCACCTGCGCGAGGATCTCGCCGAGGCCCGTCTGGGCGCGCAACGCGAGCCCGCCCATGGCGACGGCGGCCAGATGCGGCAGCATGGCCTGCACCTGGATGGCGGCGAGGCCGCTTTGGCGCGCAGCACGAGCCGCGAGCGTTCGGCTGGCGTCCTTGGAGCCCAGCAAGTGACCGAGGATGGCGTTGCCGTCCGCCCGCGCCGCCTCGTCCCGGAAGACGTTCCCAGCGCTCAGATAAGCGACGTGGTGGCCGCTGCCCAGCGCTTCGATGAGATCGGCGAGCCCGCCGCGCGAGAGCGAGTTCTTCTGCAAGTGCCAGGTCAGTTCCGGCATCACCGCGCGCATTACCGCGTCGGCATGGCGGGGAGCGATGGCGAAGGCGGCGGCCAGCTCATCGCGCAACGATGCGGCCTGCACCTGCTGAAGCGTGTCGCGCATTTGCATGGCCGCAGCGCTCCTCCCCTCACGCCTATCGCTGGCCCAGGGCAAGGCCAGGCATTGTTCTTGTCCCCGCTTATCAAGACCAGCGCCACAATGGGCACGCAAGGAAAAAGCGCAGACTGCAATCGGGTCCTTCGCCCCAGTGTCGATGATAAAAAGGAACGTCCACCGCGAGGGGCATGCCCTCCCCTCAGAACGGATTCCAGGTCGCCTTGGGCGTGAACCGGATGTAGCCGATGCTGGCGCCCAGCCGCAGCCCGATCCCCGAGCGAATGGGTGCCATGACCACGGTGCCGTTGGTGACGAGCGTCGCCCCGACGCCGCCCACGAGATAGGCCGAGCCGTCCACGCCGGTGAAGCTCGAGTAGAGCTGTTCGGGCGCATCGAGCTTGTAGATCAGGAACAGCGTTTTGGAGCCCTCGCCGCCCACATCGGCGCCGAGCGTGGGGCCGTGCCAGAAGATCTCCTGCGTGCCCCCGCTGCGCATGTAGAGCTTGCCCTTGCCGTAGCGAACGCCGGCCAGAAATGCGCCGCCGCCCTCGGTGCCCAGGACGTAACCGGTAGGGCGGCCGCTCTTGCGGAATACATGCTCTATGACCGAGCCGAGATTGGCGGACAACTGGCCGAAGAATCCCGCGCTCGCTACGCGAATTTCATCGATGGTGTAGCCCTCGTCGGTAGGGCTGACGCTGTCCGGTGGGGGCGGCGGGGAAACGGGCAGAGGGGGTGGCGGAGGCGGCGATGCAATCGCGGCCTGGGGCGGCTGATCGCCTGCGGTCTTGCCTTTCGTCTTGGCAGACCAGTCGCCCACGGCCGGCGGTTGGGATGTGGGTTTCGTTGGGGGCGGAGGAGGAGAGGGTTTCGCATCAGCGCTCTTGTCTGTCCCCTTGGGCCTCGGCGCCTCTGCCGGAGCCTCGCCCAGCATCTGATCGAGCTTGGAGAGGAGGTAGGCGGATTTTGCCTTGACGGTCGCCTGCAGCTCGAGGCTGACCGCGGCCAGTTCCTGCAGCTTGGCGCAGTCCGGCTCGGCGGATGGATCGACCGTGCCAAGCGCATCGACTGCGCGACAGCAGGTCGTTGGCGCCGGCATCGTACGCGGCGATCCGCTCGTCCTGCAGCGCCTCGTAGGCCTTCTCTTCGTAGCCGACCTCCGGCCAACGCATCTTGCCCTTGAGCTGGCGCATCTTGTCTTTGAGGCGCGGGGTGTTCTCGGCATTGAGCTTGCGCAGCGCGGCACCAGCGGCATCCACGGCCTTGGCGAAGTCCTCGCGCTTGCACTGGGCGGCGGCACTCGGTGCCAGCAGCGCTGCCAAGCAGAAGGCAGAGATGGTGACGATCAGCTGCCGCATAATCCCGATTCCTGGTGCCCAAGGCAGCATTTAGGGGCTGGGTTGGGCAAAAAAAGGCCAAGCACGGAGATACTTGCCCGTAAGCTCGCCTGTGGCCGTCCTACCGCGGCGCAAACGATGACGTTGGCGAGCACCGGCTTGCCTAGTTCCGCTCCCCGCGCACCCGTGCCAAGGTGCGCAGATGCCACGTTTCGCCATACCCAGGCTGACGCTGCCCGCCGCGCTTTTGATCGCCCTGGCGCTCATCGCCGTGACAGCGGGCATTCTACTATGGATGGGGCGCATCCCCATCTGCAAGTGCGGCTATGTCAAATTGTGGCACGCCGCAAAGGCGGATTTGGAGACGTCGCAGCATCTGGCCGACTGGTACACCTACAGCCACGTCCTGCATGGGATGATCTTCTACTGGCTGTTGTGGGCCCTCTTTCGCGGCCGCCTCTCGGTGGGGGCGCGGCTGGTGCTTGCGGTCCTGATCGAAGGGGCCTGGGAGGTCTTCGAGAACACGCCCTTCATCATCAACCGCTACCGGGCGCAAACGATATCCCTCAACTACTTCGGCGACTCCGTCATCAACTCGGTCGGCGACATGCTGGCCATGGTGGTGGGCTTCCTGATCGCGGCACGCCTGCCCCCCTGGGTCACGGTACTGCTGCTGATCGCCACCGAGATCGGCATGCTGCTGCTGATCCGCGACAACCTGCTGCTCAATATTGTCATGCTGATCTACCCCTTGGAGTGGATCAGGCAATGGCAGGCGGGCGGCTAGCCCACGCCCGTTACGCCGCCTTGGCGAAGTCGAGCTTGAAGCCGTGGGCGTCGGCGAGCGTGCGGATCGCCTTCTCGGCCTCTGCCGCCGGCAAGCTCGGTGAACGGCGCGCGCACCTTGGCCCAGCCAGGATCGCCGCGATAGTGCGCAATCAGGGCCTTCAATGCCGGGATCATGGGATAGGCCTGGATGGCTTTGCGCAGCGCCGTGATGCCGGCCTGCAGCTTGTCCGCGTCGGCGCCCTTCCAGTTGTTGTAGACGTTGCGGATGGCGCCAGCGCTGACATTGCAGGTCGCCGAGATGCAGCCGGCGCCGCCGTGCTTGAGGCCGTCGAGCAGAAACACTTCCGAGCCCGGGAAGACCTCGAGCTTGGGGTAGGCGGCAAGGATGGCGGCGGTGTTGCTCCAGTCGCCCGAGGAGTCCTTGAGGCCCGCCACCGTGTTTGGGAATGCCTTGACGAGGCGGCCGATGAGCGGCAGCGAGAAGCCGACCTGCGCCACCGGCGGGATGTGGTAGAGGTAGACCTTGAGCCTGTCGTCGCCCACCCCCTCGATGGCCTCGGCAAAATAGCGGAACAGCCCCTCCTCGCTCGGACCCTTGTAATAGAACGGCGGCAGCATCAGCACGCCGCCGCAGCTCAAGTCCATGGCGTGGCGGGTCAGCATTATGGTGTCTGCGAGCGAGCAAGTGCCGGTGCCGGGCATGAGCTTTGCCGGCTCGATGCCGTCGTCCACCAGCTCCTCCAGCAGCTCCATGCGCTCGTCGAGGGCCAGCGAGTTGGCTTCGCTGGTGGTGCCGAACGGAGCCAATCCCGTGCAGCCCTCGTCCATCAGCCAGTGCGCATGGTCCACGAAGCGCTGGGCGTCGGGGCTGCCATCCTCGCCGAAGGGGGTCAGCACCGGGGCGATGACGCCTGCGAATCCGCCTTGCTTGTCCATGGGGAGCCTCGCCTTAGTTTGATGCTCGCTTCACGCCGGCATGGGAATGCCCGGCTGCTTGACCGGAACATGGTAACCCTTCTGCACCGCGGGGCGCGCAGCAATGGCTTTGTACCAGCGTGCCACGTTTGCATACTGGTTGAGGTCGACGGTCTGCCATTCGAAGCGCGACACCCACGGCCAGGTAGCCATGTCGGCAATCGAATAGGGGCCCGCCAGGTATTCCGCCTCCGCGAGCCGGCGGTCGAGCACACCGTAGAGCCGGTGCGCCTCCTTCAGATAGCGCTCCTCGGCGTAGGGCGCCTTGCCCTGGTTGTATTTCACGAAGTGATGCACCTGGCCGAACATGGGGCCCACGCCGCCCATCTGCCACATCAGCCATTGGACGGTCAGCCAATGCCCGTCGGGGTCCTTGGGCCAGAACTTGCCAGTCTTTTCCGCGAGGTACATCAGGATGGCGCCCGATTCGAACAGCGAGCGCCCCGTTTCGCGGTCGATGATCGCGGGGATCCGGTTGTTTGGGCTGATCTTCAGAAACTCCGGCTTGAACTGGTCGCCCTTGCCGATGTCGATGGAGTGCGCGGCATATTCGAGGCCGCACTCCTCCAACATGATGGATACCTTGCGCCCGTTGGGCGTCGACCACGTGTAGAGATCGATCATCTCGCTGTTCCCGATCGAAGACTTTTGAGGTGAAGCGGCGAAGCTAAACGAATGCACGGACGGCGGCAATCGCTCAAGCTAGGCACTGAAGTTCACAGGCCGTGTCAACAACTGACACAGTAATGTCCAAATCCGGCGGGACCGTCTACTCTGGTGCCGGGGCAAGGTCGGACGGGTCTCCGCTCTCGGAGCTTTGGCCATCAGCCACGAGCTCCCAAGGGGAGCGGCGGACTTGACCGGACGGCCTTGCCCCCACCGATTGCCCCAATCTTCTGCTCGGCTTACTCCGACTCGAATTCGGCTCGAGCGAGGCCGCTCTGACGGATTATGGCTCTCAGCGTGCCCGTCTGGAGCGTCGCGTGATCGGGCACAGGCACGGTGATCGTGGTATTGGGCAGCTTCTTCTGCATAACCATGTGGACTTGCCGGGCGAGGCCTCGTCGAGCAGGCGCATGCTTCGATGCGCGTGGCGACGTCCCGTCCGGAGAGGATTTCGGCAAGCGGCTCCAGAGCAAGCTCTACTCGCGTCGCTCTTCCTGACGCAGCACGCGGCAAGTCGTTAGCCGTCGACACTGGATTCGAGGTGAATGTATTCGGCTCACTCGCAACGAGATGCGGCGTGCATACCTGTGCATCGGCCTTAATCGTCACCGTAGAAGCGACCTTTCGAATAACTGGGCCGTCGCGCCCGCGCAAGCGGTTGACGCGACCTGTGTCGAACCGTGCGGTCGTACAGCCTATCTACACTACACGGCAGGGAGACACGCTCACCCTCCTTCGCGTGGTTCAACAGGCAGATGGTAGTGATTTGCAAGAATGCAGTAGCCGTGCACCTCACTCGCCTTAGCCGTAAATGCGTCACGAAGCTCGCTCAGCTTTATTTCTTGCGGCGCAGCCATTTCGAAGAAGCTAGCTCGATCATCACGCCTCTTGCACATTTGCACGCGCAGACTCGATCGTGTCGCCTTGGCTGGCGATGTCCAGCTCGGGGCAAAGTGCGACGTAGCCCTTGTCCTCGCGCTCGATGATTGCCGTAAATTGTCGCGTCATGATGAGGCTCCAGAAACAAGGGCAGGATAGCTCACTTCTGCAGAAACCGATACCGCACGGGCCGGCCGCTGATGCCTTCCGCGGCGGCAAGGATGGCATTCACGTCGAGGCCATAGTGGCCGTAGAGCTCGGGGATCGATCCCGACTGGCCGAAGTGCTCGACGCCGAGGGCGCGCACGCGGTTCCCCAAGACACCACCGAGCCACGAAAGCGCCTCGGGGTAGGCGTCGATCACGGTCACGATGGCGGCGTCGCGCGGCAGCTCGGACAGCAGCTGTTCGACATGGGCAGAAGCATCGCGGTGGCCCTGCTCGCGCGCCCGCTGCGCCGCGTGCCAACCCGCGGAGAGCCGGTCGGCCGAGGTGACCGCCAGCACGCCGACGCCGCGGCGATCCTCGGCCAGCAGGCCTGCTGCCTCGATGGCCTCGGGCGCAACCGTGCCCGCATACACGATGGCAAGCTCGGTGCCGGGCTCGGGCCGGCGCAGCCAGTAGCCGCCGTCGATGATGGCATCGCGCAGCGCAGGCGTCATGGCGCGGGTCGGCTGGTCGAGCGGCCGCGTCGAAAGCCGCAGGTAGACCGAGCCGCCCTTCTCGTCGCGGTGCCAGCGCTGCTCGGCGTCCTCGGGCGCATCGCGCTGCATGTAGTCGAAGGCCCATTCCATGATGACGGCAAGCTCGTCCACATAAGCTGGCTCGAAGGCGGCGAGCCCGTCCTGCGCCATGCCGATCAGCGGCGTGCCGACCGACTGGTGCGCACCACCCTCCGGCGCCAGCGTAACGCCTGCGGGCGTTCCCACCACAATGAAGCGCGAGTCCTGGTAGCAGGCGTAGTTGAGGGCATCGAGACCGCGGCACACGAAAGGATCATAGAGCGTCCCCACGGGCAGCAGGCGCTCGCCGAACAGCGAATGCGAGAGCCCCAGCGCGGAGAGCATGAGAAACAGGTTCATCTCGGCGATGCCCAGCTCGAAGTGCTGGCCCTTGGGGCTCATCTCCCATTTCTGCGGCGACAGCAGCCCGCGCTGTTTGAACACGTCCTCGTGGCTGGCCATCGAGAACAGCCCGCGCCGGTTCACCCAGGGACCGAGGTTGGTGGACACGGTCACATCGGGCGAGGTGGTGACGATGCGCTCCGCGAGCGGGCCGGCCGCGCGCGCGATCTCGTCCAGCACGCGGCCGAAGCCGGCCTGCGTCGACATCTGCCCCTTGGCCTCGATCCTGGGGAACTTGTCCACCGGAACGCGCGCCGCCTCCAGCCGCCGGCGTCCCTTCTGGATGAACGGCACCCGCTGCAGGAAGCGCTCGACCTCGGTGTGCGGCAGGGCCAGCCCCGCAAATCTGTCCCACTCCTCGCCCTGGTTGATGCCCTCTCGCGCACGCAGCTCCTGCATCTGCGTCTTGGTCATCAGGCCTGCATGGTTGTCCTTGTGACCCTGGAAGGGAAGGCCGTGCCCCTTGATGGTGTAGGCGATGAAGCACACCGGGCTGCCCGGTCGGCGCGCCCTCGAACGCCTCGAGGATCGCCTCCATGTCGTGGCCGCCGAGGTTGGTCATCAGGCGGGCGAGCTCGGCGTCGTCGTGGCGGCGCACGATGTCGAGCGTGTCGGGATGGATGGCGAGGTCTTCTTCCAGCTGCCGCCGCCACGCCGCGCCGCCCTGGAACACCAGCGCGGAGTAGAGCATGTTGGGGCAGTCGTCGATCCACTCCTTGAGGCGCTGGCCGCCGGGCTCGCCGAAAACGCGCTGCAGCAGCCTGCCGTATTTCAGCAGGACCACCTTCCAGCCGAGGTTCTCGAACATCCCGGCCATCTTCATGAACAGGCGGTCCGAGACCACCGAGTCGAGGCTCTGGCGGTTGTAGTCGATCACCCACCAGCAGTTCTCGAGCCCGTGCTTCCAGTATTCCAGCAGCGCCTCGTGGACGTTGCCTTCGTCGATCTCGGCGTCGCCCATCAAGGCGACCATGCGTCCCTTGGGCCAGTCGCGGCTCCAGCCCCTGGCGTGCACGTAGTCCTGAACGAAGCTGGCGAAACCGGTGACGGCGACGCCGAGGCCAACGGAGCCCGTCGAGAAATCCACGTCGCACTTGTCCTTGGTGCGGCTGGGATAGGACTGGGCCCCGCCGAAGGCGCGGAAGTTCTGCAGCTTGTCGAGCGACTGGTTGCCCAGCAGGTACTGGATGGCATGGAAAACCGGGCTCGCGTGCGGCTTCACGGCCACGCGGTCCTCAGGGCGCAGGATGTGGAAATACAGCGCGGTCATCAGCGTGACGAGAGAAGCCGACGACGCCTGATGTCCGCCCACCTTCAGCCCGTCGCCGCGATCCACCTCGTGGTTGGCGTGGTGGATCATGTAGGACGACAGCCACAGCACCTTGCGCTCGAGCTGGCGCAGCATGTCCAGCGTCGAGGCGTCCCTCGGGACCATGCGGGCGCCTTCCATCAGTGGGCTCCTCCGGGATTGCTGCGCACTTCCACCTCCAGCCCGGCTGCCTTCAGCTTCGCAACGGTTTCGTCAAGATGATCGCGATCGCGCGTTTCGATCACCACCTCGAGCAGCGCCGCCTTCGCCGGCAGGTCGGAGAAGATGCGCTGGTGTGTGACTTCCACGATGTTGGCGCCGGCCTCGCCCAGGATGTTGGCGACCTTGCCCAGCGTTCCCGGCCGATCGACGAGATCGATGCTGAGCTGGGTGAGGCGGCCTTCGCGCGCCAGCTCGCGCGTGAGCACGCTGGCGAGCAGCCTCGTATCGATGTTGCCGCCGCACAGCACCAGGCCGACGTTGCGGCCCTTGAAGCGCTCGCGGCCGGCGCAGAGAGCTGCCAGCCCCGCGGCGCCCGCGCCTTCCACCACCGTCTTCTCGATGGTGATGAGCATGCTGACGGCGTTCTCGATCTGGGGCTCCGAAACCAGCACGATGTCGTCGACCAGCCGCCGCACGATCGGCTCGGTGATCTTCCCCGGGGCCTTCACCGCAATGCCCTCGGCCAGCGTGTCGCCGCGCATGGGCAGGCTTTCGCCTTTGATGGCATTGTACATCGACGGATACAGCATGGCCTCGACGCCGATCACCTGCAGGTCGGGCTTCAGGGTCTTGGCAGCAATCGCCATCCCGGAAATGAGCCCGCCGCCGCCGATCGGCACGACCAGCGTATCGATTTCGGGCGCGGCACCCAGCATCTCCAGCGCGACGGTTCCCTGCCCGGCGATGACGAGCGGATCGTCGTAGGGGTGCACGAAGGTGAGCCCTCTCTCACGCCCATGCTCGTGTGCGAAGGCAGCCGCTTCCTCCACCGTCTCGCCGCGCAGAATGACCTCGGCCCCGTGCCGGCGCGTGTTCACCACCTTCACGGTCGGCGTGCTCATCGGCATGACGATGGTGGCGGGTATGGACAGGCGGCTGGCGTGATAGGCGACGCCCTGCGCGTGGTTGCCGGCCGACATGGCAATCACGCCCTTTGTTCGCTCCTCCGCCGACAACGCCGAGAGCCGGTTCAGCGCACCGCGCTCCTTGAACGACGCCGTGAACTGCAGGTTCTCGAACTTGAGCCACACCTTGCAGCCCAGGATCTCGGACAGCGTCCGGCTCCAGTCGCAATCGGTCTCGACGACGGCTCCCATCAGCCGCCGGCGTGCCGCTTCGATATCATCGAGACTGATTGGCATCGTCTTCCGCGCCGCCATGGTCTATTCCCGTGCAACCGCCGCCAATCTAGGCGAGCCGCCGGCCGCCTGTCGTGCCGATTTCACGCGCCGCTGGCGCAAGCCAGCCGGGCCTTCCCAGCAGGCCGCCAGGCCGGCCGTCCAATGCACATAAGCCGTGGAAACGCCACACTTTCCTGAATGCGCGATAAACAGAGCGTTCAGGCGGCGCAAAGCGTCAGAGCCGTATGGTGCCGGCAGTGCCGCATTTGGCGGCACAAGGTTTGCACCGACCCCCTTGTATGTGACACAGCCGTGCCAATGCCCCGGAGACGCCTGTTGACCCTCAAGACCGTTCTGCTCGCTGTAACGGCCGCGGCCGCCCTCATCGGTGCCGCCATGATGGCCGTGCCGTCGGCGGAGGAGGGTGCCCGCGTATGCCTCGGGCTGAGCAAGTGCCTGAGCTTCTGACCTGTCGCACCGCTGGCGCCCGGCGCCTCCTGACAATCCCGCCATCCTTCGCTAAAAGTCGCCTCGGGCTCAGGAGCAGGAGACGCGACATGGCGAAGGTGGCTTGGATCGGGTTGGGCGTGATGGGCTACCCCATGGCGGGGCACATCCGCAAGAAAGGCGCGCACGATCTCATCGTCTACAACCGCAGCGGCGCCAAGGCCGAGGCCTGGGCGAAGGAGTACGGCGGCAAGACCGCGCCGACACCTGCCGATGCCGCGAAAGATGCGGATTTCGTGTTCTGCTGCGTCGGCAACGACAACGACTTGCGCGAGGTGACGCTTGGGCCCAAGGGCGCCTTCAACGCCGTCAAGAAGGGCGCCGTCTTCATCGACAACACCACCGCCTCGGCCAACATCGCGCGCGAGCTTTATGCGGCCGCCAAGGCCAAGGGCTTCGATTTCCTCGATGCGCCGGTGTCAGGTGGGCAGGCGGGGGCGCAGAATGGCGCGCTGACCGTGATGGTCGGCGGCGATCAGGCGCCGTTCGACAAGGCCAAGCCGGTGATCGACAACTACGCGCGCATGGTGACGCTGATCGGATCTGCCGGAGCCGGGCAGCTCACCAAGATGGTCAACCAGACCATCGTGGCCGTCACCGTGCAGGGCGTCTCGGAGGGACTTGCGTTTGCGCAGAAGGCTGGCCTCGACATCCCCAAGGTCATGGAGACGATCTCCAAGGGGGCAGCGCAGTCCTGGCAGATGGACAACCGCTGGAAGACCATGAACGAGGGCAAGTTCGACTTCGGCTTCGCGGTGGACTGGATGCGCAAGGACCTCGGCATCATCATGGACGAGGCCAAGCGCAACGGCGCCAAGGTCGATGTCGCCACCCTGATCGACGGCTACTACGCCGAGGTGCAGAAGATGGGCGGCAGCCGCTGGGACACCTCCAGCCTGATCGCGCGCCTCAGCAAGAAATAGGAGTGTCATCGAAGCGCCACCCCGGCGCACTGCTTATGCCGGCCCGCAAGTTCGCCGCCAACGTCCGATTGCAGGAAGCGAATCCACGACTCAGGCAATTGCGCGTGGATGGTCTGCAGGGTCCCCGCCTTCGCGGGATGACGTTGGAGAGCGCGGATCGTCGCTTCGCTCACCGATATTACTCCGCCGGCTGGGGCACAGCGTGTCCGCGGCCGGTGGCTGCCACCTTGCCGCCAATGAGCCGGCGAATGACCACGTAGAACACCGGCGTGAAGATCAAACCGAACAAGGTCACGCCGATCATGCCCCAGAACACGGCAGTGCCCAGCGCAATGCGCATCTCGGCACCGGCCCCGATCGCCAGATAGAGCGGCACCACCCCCAGCGTGAAAGCCAGCGACGTCATCAGGATCGGACGCAGGCGCAGCCGGCAGGCCTCCACGGCTGCCGACACCGTATCCTTGCCCTGCTCCTCGTGCTGGCGTGCGAACTCCACGATCAGGATCGCGTTCTTGGCCGCCAGCGCAATCAACACGACGAAGCCGATCTGGGTGAGGATGTTGATCTCGCGCCCGTGCAGCCACACGCCGAAGGCAGCCGAGAACAGGCACATGGGCACGATCAGCATGATGGCGAGCGGCAGCGACCAGCTCTCGTACTGGGCCGCGAGCGCCAGGAACACGAAGATCACGCTCAGCACGAAGATGTAGTAGCCCGTGCGCCCGACCTTGGCTTCCTGGTAGGAGAGGTCGGTCCACTCGTAGGTGACGCCCGGCGGCAGCTTCTCCAACGCCAAAGCGCGCATGATCTGGAGCGCCTGGCCCGAGCTGACACCGGCGCCCGCCGAGCCCTGCACTTCGGCCGACGGAAACAGGTTGTAGCGCGGCACGCGCTCGGGCCCGGCGATCTCCTTGAACGTCACCAGGCTGCCGAGCGGCACCATGTGGCCCTCCGAGCTGCGAACGCGGATCTTGGACACGCTCTCCTGGTCGAGCCGGTAATCGCCGGCCGCCTGGGCGGTAACGCGATAGGTGCGGCCGAACATATTGAAGTCGTTCACGTATGCCGAGCCCATGAACACGCGCATGGCCTCGAAGATGTTGGTGACGGGCACCTTCAGCATCTGCGCCTTGTCGCGATCGACGTCGACGAACACCTGGGGAGTGGAGGCGGCGAAGGTGGTAAAGACGTTGGTGATACCGGGCGTACGGTTCGCCTCGGCAACGAACTCCTGTGTGACGCGTGCGAAGTCGGCGGCCGGCATGCCCAGCCTGTCCTGGAGCCGCATGGAGAAGCCGGAAGCCGCCCCCATGCCCCGCACGGGCGGTGGAATGAACACGAGCGACTGCGCCTCCTCGATCTGCGCCAGCTTGCCCCGCAGCGACTGGGCGATCTTGTCGATGGTGAGCCCGCGCCGGTGCCGATCCTCGAAGTCGTCGAGCACCAGGAAGAGCAGGCCGGCGTTGGTCGCGGACGTGAAGGTCGCGGCGTTGCGGCCAGTGAAGGCGTTCGAGTATTGGACGCCGGGCTCTGCCAGCAGGATCTCGGTTGCTTGCCGCACGACCGCGTCCGTCCGCTGCAGCGAGGCGCCCGCCGGCAGCTGCAGCGAGATGATCAAGATGGCGCGGTCGAGGCTCGGGATGAAGCCGGTCGGCAGCCGTTGCACGAACCAGCCGGCGAAGGCCAGCAGCACCACATAGCTGACCAGTACGGGCTTCCACGCACGGGCCAGGCCACGTACGAGATGGCCGTAGCCGCGGGCCAGCGCATCGAAGCCGGCGTCGAAGAGGCGGAAGAAGGCGCGCACGGGCGCCATCAGCCGCGACCGCTCCTCGTGCCCGGACGAATGTGGCCGGAACAGCAGCGCACACAATGCCGGGCTGAGCGTAAGGGACAGGAGCAGCGAAATCGCCGTCGCCGTGGCGATGGTGACGGCGAACTGCCGGTAGAACTGGCCGGTGATGCCGCTGATGAACGCCGTCGGCACGAACACCGCCAGCAGCACCAGGGCAATGGCGATGAGCGCGGTGCCAACCTCGTCCATCGAGACGCGCGCCGCCTCTATCGGTGGCATGCCCTCTCTCAGCTTCCGCTCGACGTTCTCAACCACCACGATGGCGTCGTCGACGACGATGCCAACCGACAGCACCAGCCCGAACAGGGTGAGCATGTTGAGCGAGAAGCCGAAAGCCTGCATCACGGCGAAGGTGCCGATGAGCGACACGGGGATGGCGATGACGGGAATGATGGTGGCGCGCCAGGTCTTGAGGAACAGCAGCACCACCAGCACCACCAGCATCGTCGCCTCGAGGATGGTCACGTAGAGCTTGCGGATCGAGACCTCGATGAATTCGGTGGGGTTGTAGGTGATGCGGTATTCGAGGCCCTTGGGGAAGCTCTTGGCCAGCTCGGCCATCGTGTCTTTGATGCCCTGCGTGGCGGCCACCGCGTTGGAGCCGGGCTGCTGGTCGACGACGACAATGACCGCCGGGAACCGGTCGGCGTAGCCTTGCGCGCTGTAGCTCAGCGCACCCAGCTCGACGCGCGCGATATCCTTGAGGCGCGCGACCCGGCCATCAGCACCGCTCTTGACGATGATCTCCTCGAACTCGTCAGCTGTCCTGAGGCGGCCCTTCATCTGCAGGGAAATCTGGAAGGCGTTCTTGTAGTCGACCGGCGGCTCGCCGAGCGCGCCGCCCGCCACCTGCACGTTCTGCGCGCGCAAGGCATCCAGCACCTGTTCCGCCGTGAGGTCGCGCGCGGCGATCCGTTCCGGGTCGAGCCAGATGCGCATGGAGTATTCGCGTACGCCGAACAGGAATACATCGGCGACGCCGTAGAGCCGCATCAGCCGGTCGCGCACGTTCAGCAGGCCGTAGTTGGAAATGTAGACCTGGTCATAGGTGCTGTCTGGCGAAATCAGGTGGATCGCGAGCAGCAGGTCGGGCGAGCGCTTGCGCACGGTCAGGCCGTTACGGCGCACCTCGTCGGGCAGCCGCCGCTCGGCAGCGCTGACGCGGTTCTGCACCAGCACCTGGGCGCGATCGATATCGGTGCCGACATCGAATGTCACGGTGAGCGACAGATTGCCATCGGAGGTCGACTGCGAGGCCATGTAGATCATGTTCTCGACGCCGTTGATCTCCTGCTCGATCGGCGCAGCGACCGTGTCGGCCACGGTTTGCGCGCTGGCACCGGGATAGCTGGTGGTGACGGTGATGGTCGGCGGGGTGATCTCGGGCAGCTGCGTGACGCCGAGACCGGTGTACCCGATCGCTCCGATGATCGCGATCACCAGCGACACCACGGCTGCGAAGATCGGGCGGGCGATGAAGAAGCGGCTGAACGGCATGAGGCTGCCCTCTAGATCGCAGCAGCGAGCGCGAAAGGCTGGTGCATCATTCCGCTGCCTTGGCCGCGGCGCTCGGCGGCCCCTCCGACGCCGCGATTGCCACGCGCTTGGGCTCAACCTTCAGCCCGGGGCGGACGCGCTGCAGTCCTTTGGTGATCACCCAGTCGTCGCCGGAGACGCCCTCGCGCACCACGCGCAGGCCCTCCACCAGCGGCCCCATCCTGATGTTTCTGCGCGCCACGGTGCCGTCGTCACCGACGACGAACACATACTTGTTGGTCTGGTCGGTGGCGATGGCCTCGTCGGGGATCAGGAGCGCGGTATAGGGAGGCGCGGCCGTGACGCGAACGCGGCCGAACAGTCCAGGCGAGAACAGGCCCGCCTTGTTGGCGAGGACAGCGCGCGCCCTGAGCGTGCCCGTGCCCTGGTCCAGCCGGTTGTCGAGAAAATCGAGCTGCCCCTTGTGCGGGAAGCCACGCTCGTCGGGAAGCGCCACTTCGACCTGGGCGCCGACATCGGCAGCTCCAGCCGCCACACCGCGCCCGGCCAGGCGCTTGTATTTGATGTGGTTGTTCTCGTTGACGTCGAAGTAGATGTAGATCGGGTCCTGGCTGACGATGGTGGTAAGCAGCGTCGCCCCGGTGACGCTGCCGGCGCTCACCCAGTTGCCCGCGGTGACCATCGACCGGCCGATGCGGCCCGAAATCGGCGCGGCGATGGTGGCAAACGACAGTTCGAGCTCGGCCGACTTCACCTTGGCCTCGGCCACCTTCACTGAAGCTTGGGCGTCCCGCATGAGCGACATGCGGTCGTCGAAAGTCTTGTCGGAGATGATCTTGCGCTCGACCAGGGGTTTGCCGCGCACGATGTCGAGGTTGGCGTTCTCGACCTTGGTGGTGGCGGCGAACAGCTCGGCCTTGGCCTGCTCCAGCGCGCGCTCGAAGGGGCGCGGATCGATGGCGAACAGCAGGTCGCCCTGCTTGACCATCTGGCCGTCCTTGAAGCGCACCTCGTTGAGATAGCCCGAGATCCGCGCCCGTATCTCCACGGTCTGCACCGCGTCGAAGCGGCCGGTGTACTCGTCCCAGTCGATGATCTGGCGCTGAGACGGGCTTGGAGACGCTGACGACCGGAGCCGGCGGCGCGATCTTCTGCTGAGCCGCCTGCGGCTGACCCTGGTCGCATCCCGCCGACAGCGCTGCAAAGGCGGCCGCCGCGAGCGCAATGCCCGCGCGCCAACCCGAGAACCAGCCTTCGCGCATGCCTTGGCACCTGCAGCCGCTGCGGGGAATTCTAGCGCGACCAGCGCACGTCTTGGCAGCGGCAATCACCATCGGCCATTCGGACGCCATTGGTCTGACAGGCAAGTTTCGCCCGTAACCCGCTGCCAGCGCAACCCTGAACTTGCTGGACGAAAAACCACTGCGTTGCAGCAAAGGGCCGCCGTTCATAGCAAAACGCGCTTCATCGACGCTTCCTGTTCGTAGAAAGCACAGGCGGGCGGTTGCTTGGTTATAGAGGCGCGGCGCTGCCGAACGCTTAATGTCCAGGTTTGACTGGTCGTAAACGCGGCATCGTCGGGCGGCCGAGCGTGCAAGCGAGACGTCCGTCCGCCTCCCGGCTCCCGACATTGAGGTCGGCGGCACGGGGGTGCTAGCCTTTTCCTGCGTACCAGCGGCAACCGCAGGAGCCCGGCATGGCGGCCAAGGCGTCAGGGCAGGCAACGCCGACCGTCGCCCTGGCGATGGGCGACCCGGCCGGCATCAGCCCAGAGCTGGCGGCGAAGCTCTTGGCGATCGGGGATGTGCGGGACGCCGCCAGGCTCGTCGTGATCGGCGACCGGCGGGTGCTCGAAGACGGCGCCAAGATCGCCAACGTCGCGCTCGATATCGAGATGGTCGGCGCCCACGCACCGCTGCCCGAGACCCCCGGCCGCCCCGTCCTCGTCGACCTCGGCCACCTGGACCCCGCCGCCATCAGGCGCGCCGAGATCTCTCGCGCTGGGGGCGTGTTCGCCAAAGAAAACTACCTCTCCGCGCTGGCGCTCGCCAAAGCGGGCGCGGCCCACGCGGTGGCCTTCACACCCTTCAACAAGGGCGCCATGCGACTGGCACAGCCCGACTACGACGATGAAATCTCGTTCACCGCCAACGCCATCGGCTTCAGTGGCGAGGCTCGGGAGTTCAATGTGCTCGACGGCTTGTGGAATGCGCGGGTGACGAGCCACGTGCCTCTCGCCGCCGTGCCTGGACTGCTCACCATCCCAGCCATTGTGAGAGGGCTCGAGCTGACGCATGCCGCCATGGCGGCGGCCGGCTTCTCCCCGCCACGCATCGCGGTAGCGGCGCTCAATCCGCATGCCGGCGACAACGGCAACTTCGGCCGCGAGGAGATCGACATCATCGCTCCGGCGGTGCGGGAAGCAAAGGTGAGAGGCATCGTCTGCGACGGGCCATATCCGTCCGACACTGTGTTCGTGCGAGCGCGCGCCGGACAATTCGATGCCGTGCTGACCATGTACCACGACCAGGGCCAGATCGCGATGAAGCTGATCGGCTTCGACAAGGGCGTGACGCTGCTCGGCGGCTTCCCTATGCCGATTGCAACGCCGGCCCACGGCACCGCTTACGATATCGCCGGCAAAGGCATTGCCAGCATCGGCGCGGGCCGCAATGCGATCCTGCTGGCTGCCAAAATGGGGCGTCAGATCGCGGCCGCGGCCGGTCCGACGCGGCGCGTGAGCCTCGCCGACGCGCGCACAGCGCTGGGGCTCGGGGCCGTGCAGCAGGACGCGTAGCCCCATGACCGACGATGCAGCGCGACTGTCGATCGCCGATGCGCATCACCACATCTGGGACCTCGAGCTAAAGGCTCATCCATGGCTCCGCGCCGAGCCGATGTTGCCCTTCCGCTACGGCGACACCTCGGCGATCCGCAAGGCCTATCTGCCGGCCGACTATCGTCGCGACAGCCGCCGTTTCAATGTCGTCAAGACGGTGTACGTCGAAGCTGAGTGGGACAGCAGCGACCCCATCGCCGAGACACGCTGGGTGCACGACATGGCCGCACGGCATGGCCTGCCCAACGCCATGGTGGCCCAGGCCTGGCTCGACCGCGCGGACGCCGTCGATGTGATCGAGCAGCAGGCCGCCTTTCCCCTGGTCAGGAGCGTGCGCCACAAACCCAAATCAGCGGCCCAGTGGAGGGACGCCCGGCGCGGCGCGCCTGGCTCGATGGATTGCCCGCAATGGCGGAAGGGCTTTGCCCTGCTCGCCAAGCACACGCTGCACTTCGACTTGCAGACGCCCTGGTGGCACTTCGATGCCGCGGCCGATCTCGCCCGCGATTTCCCGGACACCACCATCATCGTCAATCACACCGGCCTGCCTGCCGACCGCAGCCCGGAAGGCCTTGCGGGCTGGCGGCGCGCAACCGACCTGCTGGCAACACACGCAAACGTCATGCTGAAAATCTCCGGCCTCGGGGTGCCGGGACAGCGTTGGACCGCGGAGCTGCAAGGGCCCGTGGTGCACGATGCCATCCGCATCTTCGGCGTTGAGCGGGCCATGTTTGCATCCAACTTCCCGGTCGACTCGCTGGTTGCCACGTTCGATGAAATCTACGGCAGTTTCCTCGCAATCACGCGGGAGTTGCCCGACGCAGCGCGCAGGAAGCTGTTCCACGACAACGCCGTGCGCATCTATCGGTTGTAAGGGCTACAGACCCATCCACCCTTTTCCAATCCTCGCAAAGGAGGCCACATGAGCATGCCTGTCATCGGGTTCATCGGTCTTGGGCTCATGGGCGAGGCCTTTACCGGGCGGCTGATCGAAACCAGCCATCGTGTCGCAGGCTACGACATCGTGCCGGAGAAAGTGACTGCCGCTGCCCAACGAGGCGTGCAGGCTTGCGCATCCCCCGCCGAGGTCGCTCGCGCTGCCGATATCATTCTCGTGTCGGTGACGACGACGGCCGCCGTGGAGGAAGTCGTTCTGGGGACCGCCGGCGTCAGCTCGGCCGGGCAGCTTCAGGGCAAGGTGCTCGTCGATCATTCGACCACTGAGATCGACACGACGAAACGCGTCGCAGCCGCGCTCTCGGCAGCCTCTGGCGTGAGCTTCGTCGATGCTCCGGTCTCGGGTGGCCCTGCCGCAGCCGCGAGCGGCACGCTCGCCATCATGGCCGGTGGCGAGGCGGAGGCCATCGCCCGCATCAAACCCGTGATGGAGAGGCTCGGCAGCTTCACGCACTTGGGCGGCATCGGCTCCGGTCAGGCCACCAAGCTCGTCAACCAGACGCTGGTGCTTGCCAACTACTGCGTGATCGCCGAAGCGCTGCGTCTCGCCGAGGCTTATGGCGTCGATGCCACGAAGATCCCTGCGGCGCTGGCGTCTGGCCACGCCGGCTCGAACCTGCTGCCGATCCTGTTCGAGCGCATGATCGCGCGCGACTTCGCACCACGCGGTTTTGCCCGGCAGGTCCTCAAGGATTTGGAAATGCTGCACCAGGCCGCCAGCGCGCGGCAGGTGTCCATGCCGATGGCGACGCAGGCGTTGACGCTCTACCGCCACCTGATCGCCCAAGGCAAGAGCGAGTTGGATGCCGCCGCCATTGTAACGCTTCATCCCGCGCTTGCCCCGTGAACCGGCAGCGTCCACATTGGCGTTCGCTCGAGCCGACTGCTGCTGGCACTCTCAACGGTTCGCCGAGGCGCGAACGGGCAGGAATCGGGGCGCAAGCGAACCCGCCGTGCCGCTTTCCTGGTTGGTAGAGACCTCCAGGGAAGATAAATTGGCGACACCGATGTAGAGGTTGGGTTTATGGCAAAGTATGTTCCAAGCCCCCGAGACTGGGTGCGTGAGCAGGTCGAGCTTTACGAGAGCAGCGGCGGCACCAAAGGCATCACCCTGCGAGACACGGGCTTGCCTGTGATCATCGTGACTCACTCAGGCAACAAAACTGGTGCAATCCGCAAAACGCCCCTCATGCGGGTTAAGGACGGCGATCGCTACGTCCTCGTCGCTTCGCAGGGCGGAGCGCCGAAGGATCCGGTCTGGGTGCACAATCTGCGCGCCAATCCGCATGTCGAGCTTCGCGACGAGACCGTGGTCCGTCCGATGCAGGTGCGCGAGATCAAGGACAAGGCGGAACGGGATCGTCTGTGGACACTAGCCGTCGCGGCCTACCCGCCATACGCGGAATACCAGGCACGCACGGCCCGCCAAATCCCCGTCTTTGTTGCCGAGCCGTAAGGCCATCGTGCTGTTTACGTGACCTCATGGCCACGGCTTAACAAAAATCTCACCTCGGAGCGTTGACCGTCCCGACAGAGGCGGACATGCTTCCGGCATTGATCCGCTGCGGGGGTGGTCATAATGTTTACATTTGCGATTGTTACTGCGTTTGGCGTAGATGCTGGGGCGACGACCACCCGGTGAAGTCAGTTGCCGACCTGATCAAGACGCCCAAGTCCTCTTCCAACCCGATGTTCTACGGGTCTGCCGGGCCGGGTACGACCCAGCACCTGGCCGGGGCGCTGTTCGCGGCCATGGCGAAGGTGGACCTCCAGCACGTTGCCACCAAAGGCGGCGCGGTGGTGTCGACCATGTTGCTCGGCAAGCACATCGATTTTGCGTTCGAGTCACCGATCTTGGTTCTGGAGCTGGTGAGGAGCGGCCAGCTCCGCGCGCTTGCAACGACCGGCCTGACGCGGTTCTTTGCCCTGCCCGATGTCCCAACCGTTGGCGAGACGATCCCCGGCTATGAGGCGACCTCGTGGCTGGGTGTGGCTGGCCCGCCGAAGCTGCCGGCCGACATTGTCAAGCGGCTCCACGCCGAAATCACCGCTATCTTGGAGGAGCCTGAAGTGATCGCGAAATTGCGGGTGCTCGGCACCTTGCGATTGGAATTTACACCCGAGGGCTTCATTTTCTCGTTGAGTGCTTCGCTACCACGTACTTGATATCCCGTGCGTTGGTGTCGGCAACCTTCCAGAGCTCGCGCGTCTCTACGGCCACGGTGGCGATCATCGCCACGTCGGTGGTGCCCTGCTTGAGCCCATCGTGGACCTTCGTGATGGAGAGGACCTGCGGTGTTCCGCCGCAATGCCGGGCGAAACTCGCCATGGTGTCGCTGAAAACACGCACTTTCTTCTCCTTGAGCCGGCTCGGCTCCGTGATGTCCACCCCCTTGGAGAGGAGCACTTGCGTGCCCGCGTTCTGCCACCACAGCACGTGCACGCCGATGGTTTCCAGGACGGCCTTGTCTATCAGCTGCCTCAGGTGGCTCTCGGGGCTCAGGGCGGCCCGCGTCAGGGCCTCGAAGTTGAAAAGGAAAGGCTGCTCCATGATGTCCGCGGCCGGCAGCCGCTTGGAAATCTGACTGATGACGGCCGACCCCATCTCGATCGCCCCCGACTGCACGGCGCCGACGACCTGCTCGTCGTTGTAGAGTTTGCCGCTGTCGAAGATTTCGACGCGTGCTACGTCTCGTCCTGACGCTGCTTGACGCGCGAAGTGGATAGCGGCCGGCGGCGAACCCCGCAAGCCCGGCGGCACACCGCCACATGGGCAAACCTGAGCACGATGGAGGCATCACCCCGGCCAGCTAACCTGCTGGCACTCGTTGTGGCCCGCTGTCCAGCGCGCGACCCTCTATCACCCGGTCAGTAGGCCCACTGTCATTGCCAGGCCCGCTACTTCCCGAACAGGAGGTCGAACAGGGTCTTGGGTTTGCGACCCTTCTGGTCACCGCCCCATGGCGACCAGAACGGCGAGCCCTTCGGCTGCTCCCCGGCATAGCGCTTCGGGGCAGCAGCGGGCGGCGGCGCGTCCTTGGCCTTGCCCTGCCTGAGCTGAAATTCGTCCTTGATGCCATCAGCGCTGGCCACGACGAGCTTGCCATCGTCCCAGGTCCAGTCGGCTACCCTGGTCCCGCGGCGTTGCGTCTCGACGGCCACCACCGCGTTCGTCTGCAGATCGACGATCGCGGCCTGCTCGATGTCCTCGGCGCCGCGCGGCCCGTCGACCGTGCCGGCGTGGAAACGCAGCACCGCAATGCCCGCAAACGGCGGCCGCTTGACCTCCCACTCCAGGATGCGCGGCTCTCCTTTGCCCATCATCTCCAGATCGATCTTCAGGCGCGGGAACTCGTCGCTGCTGGCGACGAACTGACGCCCCTTCCGGAAGACTCGCCAGCGTTCCATCGCCGCATCCGCAATCTCCGAGCCTTCCGCACCCACGTTGACGCCCAGCCGCGCCAGGGCGCGGGCAGCATCTTTCAGGCGCGGATCGAGTTCGAGCGCTTTCCTGAGGTCGGGTATGGCGAGAGCCGAGCGCCCCTGCGCCTCGTGGATCTCGCCGCGGGCCCAGTAGGCATCGGCGCTGTTCGGATCGAGCCTGAGCGCGCGCTCAACGTCTTTGAGGCCCAGCTCGGGCTGCTGCTGCTGGCGATATGCCCAGGCTCGGTAAGCAAACGCCCTGGGCGAGCGCGGCTCGAGCTCGCTGGCACGCGCGAAATCGTTGAGCGCATCGTCGAAGGCCTCGGCCTTGGCGTAGGCAAGGCCCCGCTGCGCGTACGGCTGGGCACTGCGGGGGCTCAAATCGACGGCCGTGGCAAAATCCCTGATGGCGGACGCGGTGTTGCCGGCGTCAAGGTAGGCCGAGCCCCGAAGCAGATAGAGGTCGGCGCTGCGCGGCTCGAAGGCGACGGCTCGGCTGAAGTCCTCGATCGCCTCGTCGTAGCGCTCTGTCGCCAGCTTGGCCTCGGCCCGGTTGCGATACCCGGCACTGAAGCGGGCATCGAAGCCGACCGCGCGCGTGAAATCTCTGATCGCGCTCTGCGGCCGGTCGGCGGCAAGATGCGCCCGGCCGCGACCTGTGAACGCTGCCGGATTCACGGGCACCAGCGAGATGGCCTTGCTGTAGTCGGCGATCGCCAGGTCGATCTGACCGAGCTTCACGTGAGCGCCGGCGCGATTGGAAAAGGCTGCTGCGTAGCCCGGCGCCAGCGTCAGGGCGCGATCGAAATCCTTGATCGCCTCGCGCGCCACCCCGAGGCTCAGCAGCACGGTGCCCCGATTGTTGTAGACCGCAGCAAATTCGGGATAGAGCTGGATCGCGCGGTTGAAATCCTCGATCGCCTCCCTGGGACTCTGGCGGCGCGCGTAGGCGACGCCGCGGTCGGTGAGAAGCGTGGCGCGCCGCTCGTTGGGCAGGTTCTTGTCGTCGAGGGCCTCGGTGAAGAGCGCGATCGCCTGGTCGACGTTGCCGCGCGCCAGCGCTGCCCCCGCCTCCCGCGCCCGCAGCACGCCCGCATCATCGGCGGCGCCCGCCGCCGTCAGCGCGACCAGCCACCAAAACAGAGCGCCTGCCAGCCGTTGCGCCATCGAGCAGCCTTTCCCAGGGTGCGCCACCGGATTGGGCGCGCCAAAAACTCGACACCGGCCTTATAGCTCAATTGGGGCGATACACGAACGCCCCGACTCCGTTCCCTTTGACGGTCGGCTCGGCCCCAGCCACTTGCCGCCGCATTGGACAGGCCGCAATCCTCTCCGCCTGCGTCCCCGGAAGCCGCGCCTTGGCGCGGCTTCCGGGGTCTTGCCGCTGCTGCGGAGCACCGAGCCATGCCCGAGAGGCCGCACAAAGTCTACCACGTCTACATAATGGCGAACCGCCCGCGCGGGGTGCTTTACGTTGGAATGTCGAGCGATCTCCCCGGCCGGGCATGGCAGCATCGCGAGCATGTGCGCGAGGGCTTCACCAAGCGCTATCGGGTAGACCGGCTCGTCTATTTCGAGGCTCATGCAGACGCCCGCGTGGCGGCCAAGCGCGAGCGGGCCATGAAGCGCTGGCGGCGCGACTGGAAGATCGCGCTCGTGGAGAAGCACAACCCAACCTGGCGAGACCTGTTCGGGGATTTGCTCGAGGAGTACGGGTTCGACTGGTGAGCGCGTGGTGAGGGACACTGCAGCAAGATCCCGGACAGCCTCGGCCCCGGCCTTTGCGAGGCCGGGCCTCGGCTTCCGGGAATGCAGGCGGGAAAGCTGGCCGCCTAAAGGACGCGATCTGCTCAGGCACGGCCCACGAGCTCGACCAATGCCGACCCCATCTCGTGGCACGTGGCCTTGCCGCCCATGTCGGCCGTGCGCACGTCGGTCTCGGCAAACAACCGCTCGATCGCCCTCACGATCGCGTCGGCCGCCTCCGTGTGCCCCAGGTGCTCGAGCATCATGGCGCCGGACCATACCTGGCCGATGGGATTGGCGATGCCCTTGCCGGCAATGTCGGGCGCGCTGCCGTGCACCGGCTCGAACATGGAGGGAAACTCCCGCTCGGGATTGATGTTGCCGCCCGGTGCGATGGCGATGGTGCCGGTCGTGGCGGGTCCGAGGTCCGAGAGGATGTCGCCGAACAGGTTGGATCCCACGATCACGTCGAACCAGTGCGGATTGCGCACCAGGTGCGCCGCCAGGATGTCGATGTGGAACTGGCTGGTGGTGACCTGCGGGTATTCCTTGGCGACGGCGGCAAAGCGCTCGTCCCAGTAAGGCATCGAGATCGAGATGCCGTTCGACTTGGTGGCCGAGACCACCTCGCGGCGCTCGCGGGTCATGGCGAGGTTGAAGGCATAGCGCATGACCCGCTCGCAACCTTTCTTGGTGAATACCGCCTGCTGGATCGCCGCTTCCAGCTCGGTGCCCTCGTACATGCGCCCGCCGATGGAGGAGTATTCGCCCTCGTTGTTCTCGCGCACGATCCAATAGTCGATGTCGCCCGGCTTGCGGTCGGCCAGCGGCGACTTGAGCCCCTCAAAGAGCCGGACCGGACGCAGGTTGACGTACTGCTGGAAGCCGCGGCGGATTGGGATGAGCAGGCCCCACAGCGAGACGTGGTCGGGCACGCCCGGCCACCCGACGGCTCCCAGATAGATGGCGTCGTGCTTGGCGATCTGCTCGAGGCCGTCGGCCGGCATCATCGCGACCGTCTTCTGGAAGCGCTGGCACGACCAGTCGAAGGTGTCCCAGGCATAGTCCAGCCCGAAGCGGCTGCTCACGGCCTCGAGCACGCGGATGCCCTCCGGCACCACCTCGTTGCCGATCCCGTCACCCGCAATGACGGCGATCCTGAGCTTGTTGGTGGCTTTCCTATCCGCAGGCATGGCTTTCCTCGCAGCTCTTCCAGACGCTCCTGAGTAACACATGGGAGCTTTCTTGGGACGGCTCCGCATCCGCGCACCCTGCTAAGAGATCCTTTGCCCAAATGCCGGCGGCACAGCATCATCCCGAGCATGCAAGACACAAACCTGCCGCCCGAGCGCCCCGCCCTCACAACCAGCGCCGATCCGACCACCGTCGTCGATGCCATGACCCGCACGGCGCACAAAGTAGAGACACCCTGCGGGGATGGCTCGATGGTCTGGCGCGTGTGGGGCAGCGGCGAGCCCTTGATATTGTTCCACGGTGGCTCGGGCTCGTGGACGCACTGGATCCGCAATGTCCCCGAGCTGTCACGGCACTACGAGCTGTGGGTCGCCGATATCCCAGGCCTCGGCTCATCCGCCATGCCGCCCAAGCCCTGGACGCCGGCGAGCATCGCCGAGGTGGTGATTGCCGGGCTCCAAAAGCTGTTCCCTGCCAACCACAAATTCCGGCTGGCCGGCTTCTCGTTCGGCGGGCATGTGGCAGGGATTGTGGCCGCCCGGCTCGGGGAGCGCGTACGCGAGCTGACCCTGATCGGCGTAGCTGCTCTTGGCCTGCGTGCCGACCCACGCGAACCGTTCGCCAAGACGCGGGCGGGCATGAGCGCTGGCGAAGTTGCGGCCGTGTACCGGCAAAACCTGGCCGTGCTGATGTTCGCCGATCCGGCCAAGATCGATGCTCTGGCCATCCATCTTCAGGCCGAGAACATCAAGCAGGCCCGTTTCCGCAGCCGCCCCTTTGCGGCCACCGACGGTCTTTCTGTCGCGCTGGCTGACGTCACCGCGTCCCTGAAAACCATTTGGGGTGCGCGCGACATCATCGCCCGTCCCTCGCTCGAGGGCCGCCTTGCCATCCTGCGCCGGCATCACCCTGAGCTCCAGGTGCGCCTCATCGAAGGCGCGGGGCACTGGGTCATGTACGAGGCGGCCGATCAATTCAATGCGGCCTTCCTCGACCTGCTCGCCACTCCGGGCTAGTCTGAGGCGCAGCGCCTGTGGTCCGTCGCACGCGCCTTTGCTTCGACACGGGACCGCCGCCATGCCGACCATCGCCCTGGCATCGAGTGAGACCTCGGCCCGTTTGCCGGCGCCCTGGCTGGTGCCGGCCCACATCAAGCCGCCAGCGAAGCCGCTGAACCGCCTGGCGTTCGTGGCGAAGTTCGTGCGCAATCCCTTGCTGGTGGTGCCGCAGGCCGCCTATGAGCAGGACTTCGTGCCGTTCGGCGGTAGGACCCCCGCCGTATGGATAACGGAGCCGAGCCTGATCAAGGCGGTGCTGCTCGACCAGCGCGACAAGTTCCAGAAGCTGCTGCAGATCCGCATCCTGGGCCCGCTGCTTGGCAAGGGCATCCTGACCAGCGAGGGCGCGGAGTGGAAATGGCAGCGCCAGACCTCGGCGCCCATGTTCCGGCACCACGAGCTGATGACCTTCGTCCCGACGTTCGTGAAGGCAACCGGCGAGCTGCTCGCCAGATGGAGTAGCGCACCCCAAGGCTCCACGCACGAAATCGAGCGCGATATGACCAGAGTGACGTTCGACGTCATCTCGGCCACGCTGCTGCCGTCGGCCGACGCGACCGTCGGCGCTGCGGTCGAGCATTCCACCGGCCTGTTCCAGAGGGCGGGCGGCTGGTCGGCGCTCTATGCCATCGCCAATGCGCCCAAGTGGCTGCCCAAACCCGGGCGCCGCGCCCAGCAGCAGGCCATCCACAACCTGCGCTCCTCCGTTGCAGCGATGTTGCGCGAGCGTCGCGAGGTGGCGCAGGAGCGCGATGACCTGATGCACCGTCTGATGCGCGCGACCGACCCGGAGACGGGCGCGCCGATGAACGAGGAGCAGTTGATCGACAACTTGCTGACGTTCTACCTGGCGGGGCACGACACTACCGCCAAGGCCTTGACCTGGACGCTCTTTCTTCTGGCCCAGTCGCCGGAGTGGACGTCCGTGCTCAAGGACGAGATCGCGCACGTGACAAGCGGCACTCCCGTGACGGCAGAGCACATCGACAAGCTGGTCCTGACCCAGCAGGTCATCAAGGAAAGCATGCGCATCTACCCCCCGGTGCCGATGATGAGCCGCCAGGCGGTGGCCGATACGATGCTGGGCCCGCACGCCATCCAGGCCGGCATGTCCGTCTTCATTCCCATCTACGCCCTCCATCGCCACCGCGCGCGCTGGCACAACCCGGATTTGTTCGACCCCACGCGCTTTGCCCCTGACAAGGAAGCTGGAATTTCGCGCTACCAGTACATGCCGTTCGGCGCCGGCCCCCGCATCTGCATCGGCATGGCCTTCGCCATGATCGAGGCGACCGCCATGCTGGCCACGATGCTGCAATCGGCCAGGTTCGGCGTCGCCGATGGCCATGAGCCCGTCCCGACAGCGCGTGTGACCCTCTCCCCCGGGGGCGGCATGCCGCTCAAGGTGTGGGTGGAATGAACAAAGCATGGGCGGCGCCCGGCGAATTGGCCGCACAGGCAGCGACCGTTGGCTCCCCTGCAAGTTTCCGTCTAGAGACGCGCCGCGCTGCCGAGTATGATCCCGCCCGGGCCGGGGTCATTTAGGGGAAACTGTGCGGGACAGTTTGGCTTGGGAATGCGCAACACCATTACCGTCATGAATGCAAAGGGCGGCGTCGGAAAATCCACGCTAGTCCTTGCACTTGCTGAAACCCTCTCTGCCTTCCACGGCAAGAGAGTTCTTGTCATCGATTCCGATGCGCAGGCCAGCATCAGCCACATGCTGCTGCCGCAGCAGCAGCTGACCGCGCTGCAGGACGAAGGGCAGTCGATCGTCGACTACCTGATCGCCTCTGTGTTGAAGGAGACGCCGGCGAACTGGCGCCAGTTCGTGATCGCCGGCGTATCCGACGTAGACGATGCACGCACCATCGATCTCCTGCCGAGCGACACGAACCTGACGCTGTTCGAGCGCGAAGTGTCGAAGGGAGAGCGGGACGCGCAGCTGCGCAGGACCATTGGCACCTGCCTCAACGAAGCGCGCCTCGTCTACGACTATGTCTTCATCGACAGCGCACCGGGATTGTCCGTAGTGACCGAGTGCTGGCTGCGCGAGGCAGACTTCTACCTGTCGCCCACCAGGCCCGACTACATCTCGACGCGCGGGCTCGCCTTCCTGCGCAAGTTCCGCCAGCGCAACCCCGAGATGGGCTTTGCGGAGTTGCTGGGCGTGATCATCAACATGAAGGATCCGCAGTCCGCCGACGACGACCAGTACGACCGCTGGCTGCGCCAGGATCCCGACAACCGCTGCTTCAGGCAGCCGATCCTGCGCGTGACACCCCTGCAGGCGGCCGCCTACTTCTCCCCGCGTGCGCGCTCCTACTGGGCCAAGTATCCGGGCCAAACCGGGGACCAGCTTCGCCACCTGACCGAGGAGCTGCTGCGGCGCGTTTCGGAGGCGCAGTTGCGGTAGGCGGGCCGAAGCCCGCCCCGCTCCCGCAGCGTTTGGTGCGCTCGTGTGTCGCGCGGCGTGCGGCGTTACTTGGTCGTTGCCGCGGCCTTCTTGACGAAGCGGTCATCCCAGGTTTTGGCTGGATCGACCTTTGCGGCAGCGATCTCCTTGTCGAACTGGCGCAGGAAATCGAGCGAGCGCTTCTGGCTGCCATCGCTGACGATGCCGTCACGGGAGTAGACCTGCATGTTGGCCTTGACGGCCGCGGTATAGAGTTCCCTGTCGCCCAGCCAATACTCCTTCGGTACCGCGTCGGCGACCTGCTCGGGCGTGGCCTTCTCCAGCCACTTCAGCCCCTTGTACAAGGCATTGACCAGGGCCTGCACCGTGTTCGGGCTCTTCTCCACGAAGTCGCGCTTCATGTAGAGAACGGCGGCCGACATCGGCCCGCCGAACACCTTGGTCGTCCCCTCCGTTGTGCGCGTCTCAGCGAGGACGATGATGTCCTTTGTCGATTCCAGCTTGGCGATGACCGGATCGATGTTGGAGATGGCATCGATCTCGCCTTTCTGGATGGCGGCGATCGCTGAGGGGCCTGTGCCGACGCCGACGTAGGAGGCGTCATCGGGCTTCAGGCCTGCCTTGGCCATCAGGTACCAGACGATCATGTTGGTCGACGAGCCGGGCGCGGTGACGCCGACCCTGGCGCCCTTGAGATCGGCCGCCGACTTGATCTTGTCGGCGCGATCCGTCTTTACGGCGAGCGCGATCCCGGGGTAGCGCCCGAGCTCGATCACGGCCAGGATGTCCTGGCCTTTGACCTGCATGCGCAGCGTGTGCTCGTAGGCGCCCGTGACCACGTCGACGGAGCCGCCGACCAGGGCCGTCAGCGACTGCGCCCCGCCCTTGAAGTCGTTGACCTCGACATTGAGCCCCTGCTCCTTGAAGTAGCCGAGCTTCTCGGTCACTGCCAGCGGCAGGTAGTAGAGCGCGGGCGCGCCGCCGACGCCGAGCTTGACGTCCTTCTTCTCCGGCGCCTGCGCTTGCGCAGCGCCCGCCGCCAGGACGAGAGTCAGGGCGGCCAGCCGCACCGTCTCGAGCACATTCATTGCCTTCCTCCCAGTTTCAGTTTGAATCAGCCTTGGCCGGCGGCCGAGGGCGGCCGCCACACCAGCAGGCGCTTCTCGGCCAGCGTCACGCCCCAGTCGATGATCAGCACGAACACAGCCAGTATGACCATGCCGGCGAACACACCCGTGGTGTCGAAGGTACCCTCGGCCTGCTGGATCATGTAGCCGAGGCCCGCCGCCGATCCCAGGTATTCGCCCACCACGGCGCCAATGATGGCAAATCCCACGGAGGTGTGCAGCGAAGAAAACATCCAGGAGAGCGCCGAGGGCCAATAGACGTGGCGGAACAGCTGGCGCTCGTTGAACCCCAGCATCCGGGCATTGGCAAGGATGGTGGGGCTGACTTCCTTCACCCCCTGGTACACGTTGAAGAACACGATGAAGAACACCAGCGTGAACCCCAAGGCGACCTTGGACCAGATGCCGAGGCCCAGCCACAAGAGGAAGATCGGGGCCAGAACGACGCGCGGCAGCGCATTGAGCATCTTGATGTAGGGGTCGAAGACGGCCGACAACAGCGGATGGCGCGCGAGCCAGAAGCCGATCACCACGCCGGCAACGGCCCCGATGACAAACGCCAGCAGCCCCTCGGTCAGCGTGATCAGGAGGTGCTGCCACACCGTCTTGCCGAAGCAGGGCGCCGAGATGCTGAGCAGCCGCGTCAGGTCGATGGCCTCCTCGCACGTAGCGATCTTGGCGGTGCCCTCTGCAAACAGTGTCCACACGCGCATCGCCACGTCCGCCGGCGTCGAAAAGAAGAACTTCGGCAGGAAGTACATACCGCCGATCGGTACGCTCGACCCGACATGCCAAACGCCTATGGCAACCACGCCCACCAGCATCTGCAGCAGTAAGAGCCCGACCCGGCTCATGCTACTTCCCCGCCGTAGGCCTTGAGCACCTCGCCCCTCAGCTGCCCCCAGATCGTCTTGTGCAGCTCGTGGAAACGGGGAGCCAACCGTACCTCCGACGCGTCGCGCGGGCGCCCGAGATCGATGGCGTGGTCGCCGATGATGCGCGCCTGCGGCCCCGCCGACATGATAACTACGCGGTCTGAAAGCGCGATCGCCTCCTCGAGGTCGTGGGTGACGAACAGCACCGCCTTGCGGTCGCCGGCCCACAGGTCCAGGAGCAGGTTGCCCATGATCTGCCGGGTCTGCGCGTCGAGCGGCCCGAACGGCTCGTCCATCAGCAGGATCTTGGGATCGCGGATCAGCACCTGCGCCAGGCCGACGCGCTTCCGCTGCCCGCCGGAAAGCTGGTGGGGATAGCGGTCATGGAAGGCGGAAAGTCCGACCCGCTTGAGCCAGCCTTGCGCCCGTTCCAGTGCCTCGCGACGCGGCACTCCCACCACCTCGAGGCCGATGGCCACGTTGTCGCGCGCGGTCTTCCAGGGCATGACGGCGTCCTGCTGGAACAGGTAGCCGGCGTGGCGGTTGAGGCTCGCCAGCGGCGATCCGAACACGAAGGTCCGGCCGGTGGAGGATGCAAGCAGCCCGGCGGCCACATTGAGCAGCGTGGACTTGCCGCAGCCAGTCGGACCGACAATGGAGACGAACTCGTGGGCTCCAACGCTCAGGTCGGTGCTGGAGACGGCGGGATAGCTGCGTCCGCCGGCGACCGGAAAATCGATGCCGACGCCGTGGAAGCGGATGGCCAGCCCCGCGTACTGCGCAGTGGCGTCGCCCTCGGCTGACCGTTCGTGCAACGGGCGCTCTCCCTGATCGAGCCCCGCCTGAGCGCAAGGGTCTTCGAGGGGCAGCGGTCGCCCCTCAAAACCATGCCAGAGGCGGCACCTGGTGAGCAAGAGCCCGCAATTGGACCTGAAGGGAACCAAACGGCCCTCGGTCACGTTCAGGGCAGATGGAACCGGGAATCAACCCATCAGCGGATCCAGCGGTCGCATACCGCGAGCTGACCGAAGCCATCGCGCAGGCCGAGGCTCTAAGCCGGAGAATCGAGGAGAGCCTCGACGACATGGAAAGGGAGATCAGGGAGATGAGGCAGGCCACCGGTCTTGCCACACAAGCCGATCCGCCCGGCAGCGCTGCCGGCTGAACGTCTATCCCGAGCCGATCTCAAGGGCGACCCGCCCTATCGCTTTGCGACCCTCGAGCGCTCGCATGGCCTCGGCAAAGCCCTCGAGCGGGAAGCGCGCCGACACATGCGGCCGCACCATTCCCTGCTCCGCCAACCCATGCAACGCCGCCAACTCGCGCTTGCGCATGGCCGGGTCGTGACGCCCCGCCTCCCCGGCGCGCACGCCGATCACCGTGCACCCCTTGAGCAGGACGCGGTTGGCCGCGTAGGCAGGTATGGCCCCGCCGGCGAACCCGACAATGATGAGCTTACCGTTCCAGCCAAGGCAGCGCAGCGCGGCCTCTTGCGCTAGTCCGACGGGATCGAACAGCACGTCCACGCCCGCCCCTGCCGTGAGGCGCTTCACGCCATCGGCCACCGGCTCCTTGCTGTAGTCGATCCCAGCCTCGGCTCCATGCCGTGCGGCAATGTCCAGCTTTTCGCGCGTCGATGCGGCGGCAAATACGCGGGCGCCGAGCACCTTGCCAACCTGCACTGCTGCCAGACCCACGCCACCGGCGGCTCCGAGGACCAGCAGCGTCTGGCCGGGGCCGACGGCCGCCCTCGTGGCGAGGGCGTGATAGGCGGTCAAGTGTGCCACAAGAAAGGTCGCACCTTCCTCGAACGAGAATCCTTCCGGCAGCGGTCTGATCCGAGTTGCAGAGACAATGGCTTCCTCGGCGTACCCACCGGTCCGCATCTGCGCGATCACTCGCTGACCGGCGGCAAGCCCTTCGACGCCGGTCCCCACCTCGTCGACGACGCCGGCAGCTTCAAGGCCCGGGACAAAGGGCAGAGGTGGGCGGTGCTGGTAGCGTCCCTGGATCATCAACACGTCGGGAAAATTGATCCCGGCGGCCCTGATGGCCACCCGCACGCTTCGAGGGCCTAGCGGGGCACGCGGTAGCCGGCGGACGTGGAGGCCCTCCGGGTGCCCAAGCTCCTCGCATACGACGGCGCGATAGGTCGGCTCGCTCATCCCAAACAACCGGAAGCCGCCACGCGGCAGGCGCTCACCTCCACTGTGCGGCGCTTAGGTGCAGTGCAAAATCTTCCATGCCAGGATAAACGTGAGTCAAGCAGAACATGGGTTGAATGCAACAGATGCTGAAAACGGCGACCGATGCGTCCCTGGTCTTCCCTTCGCCGGAGCCGCCGGCGCCAGGCGAGACCATCGAGGTGGCGCCGGGCATCCTGTGGGCGCGCATCCCACTGCCCTTCCGGCTCAACCACATCAATGTCTACCTGATCGACGACAGCGACGGCTGGGCGATCCTGGACACCGGCATCGGCAATGACGAAACGCGCGCGGTTTGGGACGCACTTGCCCGCGGGCCGCTCGCGGGGCGGCGCTTCACGCGCCTGATCGTCACGCACTTCCACCCGGACCATATCGGTCTGGCAGGCTGGCTATGCCAACGGTTCGACCTGCCCCTGCTGACGAGCCAGACATCGTATCTCGGCTGCCTCAACATCTCGCTGAGCCCAGGCGCCCTCGATGCCAAGCCCTATCGCGACTTCTACCTGCGCCACGGGCTCGATGCGGCAACGACCCAGCGCGTCGCCACGCAGGGCCATGGCTACTTGAGGATGGTTTCCGGGCTGCCGCCCATTTTCACGCGCATCGTTGGGGGTGACACGCTGCAGATCGGCGGGCGCAGCTTCCAGGTTCTCACCGGCAACGGCCATGCCCCCGAGCAGGTCATGCTCCATTGCGAGGCCGACAACGTGTTTCTCGCAGCCGACCAGGTGCTGGCCAAGATCACTCCCAACATCAGCGTGTGGGCGGTCGATCCCAATGGCGACCCATTGGGGCTGTACGTGCGGTCGCTGCACGAGCTCAAGGATCGGATTCCTGCCGACGCCCTGGTGCTGCCGGGGCACCAGCTGCCATTCTATGGCCTCCACAGGCGCAGCGACGAGCTGATCGCCCACCATGAGATGCGATGCAACGCCATCGCCGAGGCCTGCCGTACGACACCGCGCTCGGCGGCCGAGCTAGTGCCCGTGCTCTTCTCCCGCCAGCTCGACCCGCACCAGATGAGCTTCGCCTTCAGCGAGGTGCAGGCTCACGTCAACTACATGCTGCGGCGGGGCGAGCTGGCCTGGCGCGAAGGCTCCGACCAGATCGAGCGTGTGATTGCCCGGGCTTGAGGTGGGCTCAGCCGCGACGCCCCTCGTCTGGCACTAGAGCAGGATCGCTTCGGATTGAATCACTTTGCCTCAACTGCAAGGTGGCGGCCGAAGCGTAATCCTGCTCTATTCATGCACTTAAGAGCAAGATTCACGTTCCATGATCGAAGCGAAGCGCTTCGATCAGAAACGATCTTGCTCTAGCCGGCGCAGGACTTGCGGCAGGGTTTCGGGCACGTCCTCAGCGATCAGGCCAGGGCCATAGACGTTGGCACATTCCCCGTGCAGCCACACCGCTGCGCACGCCGCCTCGAACGCCGGTGCGCGCTGTGCCAGCAGCCCCGTGATGAAACCGGCCAGGACGTCGCCGGAGCCTGCTGTGGCGAGCCAGGGCGGGGCATTGTGGTTGATGGCGGCGCGGCCGTCAGGTGCCGCGATCACCGTGTCCGCACCTTTCAGCACCACAACTGCGCCGCTCAGCTCGGCAGCGCGGCGCGCGCGGTCAAGCTTGGAGCCCGCCAGTTCGCCGAACAGGCGTTTGAACTCGCCCTCGTGCGGCGTGAGGACCACCGGAGCCTGCCGTGCCCTGATACCCTCGAGCAGCGCCTCCCTGCTCGGGCCGGGGTCGGATCCCCGCACGATGAACCCGAGCCCCGCGGCCTTGACGGGAGCCTCTTCCTGCTCGGGCGCGAACGAGGTGAGCGCGTCGGCATCCAGCACGGCAGCCGATGCGGATTTCAGTGCGGTCACGACCGTTATGGCCGTTGCCGGTCCAACGCCGGCGCCGGGGCCGAGCAGCACTGCGTTGCGCCGCTCGTCGGCAAGGAACTCGGCGAGCGCCGCGTCCGAGGCCAGCGCGCGCACCATCACGGCCGTGGCGTGCGTGGCATTGATGGCGGTCGCGGCACCCGTGCCGACGAGCGTCACGAGGCCAGCGCCGATCCGGAGCGCCCCGCGCGCGCCCAGTCGTGCAGCGCCGGTGCTGTCCGGCGGACCGGAAACCACGACCGCATGCCCGCGCGTGTACTTGTGCCCGTCCAGGCGTGGCCAGGGATAGGCCGACCCCCACAGCGAAGGCTGGTTGGCGAACGTGCGCGGCGCCACCTCCTCCAGCACCTTCGCGGGGATGCCGATATCGACAAGCCGCACGTCGCCGCACAGCACTCGGCCGGGCAGCAGCAGGTGCCCGGGCTTGAGCCGGAAGAACGTGACCGTGCGTGTTGCCCGCACGACTGGCCCATCGGCGCGGCCTGTCGTGCCATCGAGGCCGCTCGGCACGTCGACCGCAACCACAGGCTTGCCGGCCGCATTGATGGCCTCGACCACGGCCGCGGCGCTCCCCTCGAGCGGCCGTGAAAGCCCCGCCCCGAACATCGCGTCGACGATGATGTCCGCGCCGGCAATGGTAGCAGGCACCAACGGTTCGATTTCGCCGCCCCATCGCGCTGCCATCTCGGCTGCATCGCCGTTGAGGGCCTCGCGGGTGCCGAGCAGGCCAACGCGCACGCGAAAGCCCCTCTGCCGCAGCAGACGCGCGGCAACGAAACCATCACCGCCGTTATTGCCTGGCCCGCAGGCGACCGCGACGGCCCTCGCTGTCCCCGCCGCCAGCTCCCCTGCCGTCTCAGCGACGGCACGCCCGGCGCTTTCCATCAGCGCCAGCCCCGGCACACCTGCCGCGAGCGCCAGCCGGTCCGCGCGGCCCATCTCCTCAGCCGTCAGCAGCTCATGGTCTGACAAGGCTCACCTCGCACTGCTGGGCAACCTCGCCCGCATCATGCGCCGCCTCAATCGCTACGCCAATGCCACTGGACCTATGCCGATAGTGCATTGCCTATATTTCAATCACTTGCCCAGTTCATAATCAGATTTGGCGGTTGCGTGTAGGCCTCGTTGCCCTGTAGATACGCAAAAGTCGTTCGTTGCCTGGGAATTGGCTGCCGCGTAAACCTTGGCACGCGGCGTGCTTGCGGTGTGCTTAATGATGTCGCAGCTATGGCAGCGAGACCACAGGCTTGGCCGGTCGGGAGGTGAAGGGAGAGCATGAAAAAGATCGAAGCCATCATCAAGCCCTTCAAGCTCGACGAGGTGAAGGAGGCCCTGCAGGAGATTGGCCTGCAGGGTATTACGGTCATTGAGGCCAAGGGCTTCGGCCGCCAGAAGGGCCACACCGAGCTCTATCGCGGTGCCGAATACGTGGTCGACTTCCTGCCGAAGGTGAAGATCGAGGTGGTCCTCGCCGATGAGATGCTGCCCAAGGCCCTCGACGCCATCCAGAAAGCCGCCAAGACGGGGCGCATCGGCGACGGCAAGATTTTCATTTCCACCGTCGAGGAAGCGATCCGCATCCGCACGGGCGAGACCGGCACCGACGCAATCTGAACAAGCAGCGCGCCGGTTGCAGCGCGCCTTCTGGGGGGATGGCCTTTCCGGCCGCACATCACAGCGATTGAGTTGAGGACAGGGGAGTAGCAATGGCAGACAGACCGAAGACCGTTGGCGACGTGCTGAAGATGATGAAGGACAAGGACGTCAAGTTCCTCGACCTTCGCTTCACCGACACCAAGGGCAAGATGCAGCACGTGACGGCCGACGGCTCGTGCGTCAACGAGGGCATGTTCGCCGACGGCTATGCCTTCGACGGCTCCTCGATCGCCGGCTGGAAAGGCATCGAAGCCTCCGACATGACGCTGATGCCGGACCCCGCGTCCGCCCACCTCGACCCGTTCTTCGCCCAGACCACGATGGCGATCTTCTGCGACGTGCTCGAGCCTTCGACCGGCGAGATGTACGAGCGCGATCCTCGCTCCATCGCCAAGCGGGCGGAAGCCTACCTGAAGCAGACCGGCATCGGCGACACGGTGGTGTTCGGCCCCGAAGCCGAGTTCTTCATCTTCGACGACATGCGCTACACGGTCGATCCTTACAACACCGGCTTCAGGCTCGACAGCGCCGAGTTTCCCTCCAACAGCGGCACCGACTACGAGATGGGCAACCTGGGCCATCGGCCGCGCACCAAGGGCGGCTACTTCCCGGTGCCGCCGGTCGACAGCGCCCAGGACATCCGCTCCGAGATGCTCTCGGTAATGGCCGAGATGGGCGTGGTGGTCGAGAAGCATCACCACGAGGTGGCCTCGGCCCAGCACGAGCTCGGCATCAAGTTCGGGCCCATGGTGCAGCTGGCCGACGCCATGCAGATCTACAAATACGCCATACACAATGTGGCACACGCCTACGGCAAGACGGCGTGCTTCATGCCCAAACCCGTCTACGGCGACAACGGCTCGGGCATGCATTGCCACCAGTCGATCTGGAAGGGCTCGACCCCGGTGTTCGCCGGCAACAAGTACGCGGATCTCTCCGAGACCTGCCTCTTCTACATCGGCGGCATCCTCAAGCACGCCAAGACCATCAACGCCTTCACCAACCCGACCACCAACTCCTACAAGCGGCTGGTGCCGGGCTACGAGGCGCCGGTGCTGCTGGCCTACTCGGTGCGCAACCGCTCCGCGTCCTGTCGCATCCCAGTGGTGACGAGCCCGAAGGCCAAGCGCGTCGAGGTCCGTTTCCCCGATCCGGCCGCCAATCCGTATCTGGGCTTCGCCGCCATGCTGATGGCCGGCCTCGACGGCATCACCAACAAGATCAACCCCGGCGAGGCGGTGGACAAGAACCTGTACGATCTGCCGCCGGCGGAGCTCTCCCGCATCCCGACCGTGTGCGGCAGCCTGCGTGAAGCGCTCACCAACCTCGACAAGAACCGCGACTTCCTGAAGAAGGGCGGCGTGTTCACGGACGACATGATCGACGCCTACATCGAGCTCAAGATGGCCGAGGTGGCGCGCACCGACATGACTCCACATCCCGTCGAGTTCGACATGTACTACTCGGTCTAACCTCCGCTGATCGATACGAACGGAAGGGCGGCGCTTGCGCCGCCCTTTCAGTATTTCGGTCCCCTCTCCCCGCCAGCGCGGGCTTTGCATCCGCCTCGCCGGCGCCTATGTTTGGTCGAAGAGCGGAGCACCCCGATGAAAATCAAAATTGTCGTGCACGAGGCGGAGGAAGGCGGCTTCTGGGCCGAGGTGCCGGCCATTCCAGGTTGCGCCACGCAGGGCGAGACGATGGAGGAGCTCCTGCGCAATGTGCGTGAAGCGGTCGAAGGCTCCCTCTCGGTCGATGTGGCTGAGCCCAAGCCCGACGAAAAGAGGCGTGCCATTGGGCGACCGTTCTAAGCCGCGCTCCATTGGCGGCTCGACATGGTGGAAGGCCCAGGATAGGGCGCTCGCTCTCCTGGGCGAAGAGGCTCGGACCCCTCCGGGGGTGTGCGTGCCATTTCCCGGGTTAGTACTGATTCTCTTCGCCTAGGTCGCGCTTCAACCTCACCCGAACGGGCTGTCCACTCGGTCGGTCGCCGCGCCGTTAGGCGTCCGCAAGCGCGCGACATTCACCCACCGTACCGAGGAGCCGGTCAGCCCCATTTTCCGCGAGAGGAGGTGCGATGTCGACCGCTTGCAAGAAGTACCTGCCGATCCTCGCCGCCGTTGCCGCGCTCGGCACCCTGTCGCCCAATCCGAGCGCGCTCGCTCAATCCAGCCCAGCCCCATCGAGCGTGCTGCCGACAGGCGGCGGGCAGGGGCTCATCGACCCGTCCGACAGCGTGATGCTGCTGCTCGATCACCAGGCGGGGCTGTTCCAGACCGTGAAGGACATCGGCGTCGTCGAGTTGCGTAACAACACGATCATGCTGGCGAAGCTCGCGACCCTTATGAAGATCCCCGTCATCACCACCGCATCCGAGCCCAAGGGTCCGAACGGGCCGCTGATGCCGGAAATCCACCAGTTCGCGCCGCACGCACTGTACGTGGGGCGCAAGGGCGAGGTGAACGCCTGGGACAACGAGGACTTCGTCAGGGCGGTGCGGGCGACCGGCAAGAAGACCCTGATCATGGCCGGTGTGTGGACCAGCGTCTGCGTGATGTTCCCGGCGCTCGATGCGAAGATCGCAGGCTTCAAGGTTTATGCCGTGATCGACGCGTCCGGCGATCCGAGCGACTTAGCCTCGCGCACCACGCTCGCCCGCTTCACTCAGGCCGGCGTCATCCCGACCTCGACCAACGCGGTACTGTCCGAGGTGCACCGCACCTGGAACCGCCCGGAGGCCCCCGAGCTCGCCAAGCTCTACGCGCTGGTGTCGCCCAACTACGCCACCGTCATCGAGAGCTACAACAAAGCGCAGGAGGTCGCCAGACAACAGGGACCGGCGGTGCGGTAGCCTGTCTCGGTTGAAAACACGGGTCAGACTCGCATGGCTCCAGCTGATCGCAAGAACACAGCGCCGCCGCGCTCGCAGCGCCCAACCGGATTTTCCGGCGACCGCAGAATCGCCACGACCACAATCCACACAACCGAAAAGGACCCAGAACATGAGCATTGTCACGACCAAGGATAGCGTTGAGATTTACTACAAGGACTGGGGCCCGAAGGACGCACAGCCTATCGTGTTCCACCACGGCTGGCCGCTGTCGTCGGACGACTGGGACAATCAGATGCTGTTTTTCGTCGGCAATGGCTACCGCGTGGTAGGCATTGATCGGCGGGGCCACGGTCGTTCAGCGCAGGTGCCGAACGGGCACGACATGGACCACTACGCTGCCGACGCAGCGGCCGTTGTCGAGCATCTCGATCTGCGCAACGCGGTTCACATCGGCCATTCCACTGGCGGTGGCGAAGCGACTCGCTATGTCGCGCGTCACGGCCAACCGAACGGGCGCGTCGCTAAGCTCATCATCATCGGCGCCGTGCCGCCGATTATGGTGAAGACTGCCGCCAATCCCGGCGGCCTGCCGATCGAAGTGTTCGATGGCCTGCGCAAGCAGCTCGCCGACAACCGCTCGCAATTCTACGTCGATCTTCCGACTGGGCCCTTCTATGGCTTCAACCGCTCCGGAGCAAAGCCGTCACAGCCAATCATCCAGAACTGGTGGCGCCAGGGCATGATGGGCGGCGCAAAGGCGCACTACGACGGGATCAAGGCGTTCTCGGAGACCAACTTTACCGAGGACCTCAAGGTCATCGACGTGCCAACGCTCGTGATGCATGGCGATGACGACCAGATTGTGCCGATCGCCAACTCGGCACTGCTGTCAATCAAGCTGCTCAAGAATGGCACGCTGAAGGTCTACAAGAAGTTCCCTCACGGCATGTGCACCACCCATGCCCATGTCGTGAACCCTGACCTGCTCGCCTTCATCAAAGTACCAGGACTGAGAGGCCGGAGTGCAGCCGCCTGATACAAAAGAGTGGCGCGCCCGCGCGCCTTCTGGCCCCGCTGAGCGCAATTCATCGGACTCATGGTTGAGCGGAAGGGAAACATGAAGACTGTCGTGATCGGAGGCACCGGCCTTATCGGTTCGAAGACTATCGTGTTACTGCGCAGCGCCGGCCATGCCGGGACGGCGTGCCGTTCCAAGACTTCCCCAACGCCAGTCCAGGGTAAGTGCGGATTGCTGTGCCGTCGTCGGGGGGTTTAGGACACCCGCTATGCCAAACCTGCCGTGATAGGTTGCGCACGGCGCAAGCTAATTTCCGAGTTCGGCGGCGCGTGCCGACCCACGGGGGCCGGCGACAGAGGTGGCCGATACGGCCGTGGGTAAGGCGGTCAGCAGGAGACAAACATGAGCTTGGACAACACCCCACACCCCTCGGTCAAGCACTGCGCCGACAAGGTGAACGCGAAGTACATCCACGGTAGACCGGGGCCAGAGTTGGTTCCGTCGCGCTACGCGCACCGGGTCGGCGAGATTGACGTAATGGTGGTCAGCGATGGGGTGCTATCGCTGCCAGGCGCGATGTTGGGCCACAACGTCGACCCGGCCGTCCGGGCGGCCTGGCTGGAGGACATGTTCCTGCCGCCGGACGTGCTCGAGTGGGCGCTGAACGTGGTCGTGGTGCGCAGCGGCGGCCGGACCATACTCATCGACGCTGGGATAGGGATGGAGTTCCCGGACTTGCCGCGGGCCGGGAAGTTGGCCCAGCGACTGAAGGCCGCCGGCATCGATCCCGCATCCGTGACCGACGTGGTGCTCACCCACATGCACATGGACCACTGTGGCGGGCTGCTCGCCGACGGGGTGAAAGAGCGGCTGCGTCCGGACCTGCGGGTCCACGTGGCGGCCGCCGAGGCCGAGTTCTGGGAGTCGCCCGATTTCTCCCGCGTCTCCATGCCGCCGGGGTTCCCGGACGCGCTTCGGCGGACGGGCAAGCGGTTCTTGAAAGAGTACCACAGCCAGCTGCGGACGTTCGAGAACGAGTACGAGGTGGCGCCGGGGGTGGTCGTCCAACGCACCGGCGGCCACACCCCCGGGCATAGCGTGGTCCGCCTGGCGTCCGGCGGCGACCGGCTGATGTTCGCCGGGGACCTCGTGTTCCAGGTCGGGTTCGAGCACCCCGACTGGTACAACGGCTTCGAACACGACCCCGAGGAGGCGGCCCGCGTCCGGGTCCGTCTTTTGCGGGAGCTGGCGGCGAACCGCGAGTCGCTGGTGGCCACTCACCTGTCGTTCCCGTCCGTCTGCCATGTGGCGGTCGACGGCGACGTCTTTCGTTGGGTACCGGGCCCCTGGGAGTACTGACCGCTCGTTGGGTTAGGGTCGAACTAGACGACCGCATGCGTTTGAACAACTGGTCGATCGCTGCCTCGTACGACACCGCCCGTATCTTCGCCGGCTTAGGCTTCGACTCCTCCACCGCGAGCAGGTCGATCATCTCGCGCCCGCGCCGCACCGGCTTGTGCTCCGGCAGCATGCAGGTGTAGCGGCTCTGCTCGGGATCGATCCGGCATTTCAAGCGGCGCGTCATGGGCGGTATGTAGGGTGTCCCCACGCCGTTTTGCTTTTGGCCGCAACCCTCTGATCCACCATTGCCCGGTTTCATAGGATAGTTCGCTGCATCTGCTCACGGCAGCAAGTGGCACAAACCTCCCTTCCGCCGACCGTCCGCTTCTGGGCACACTTGCCCTCGGCCAAAACCTGGCCGGTCACGGCTAGGCTCCGCCATCGCCCGAATGGAGGAGGCACCCATCATGGGAAACGATGTGGCCGTCGACGCGCCGGATGCGGCGATCCATGCGCTCGAAGGCCGAGAGCGGCTCAGCGCCGTTTGGCAGCCTTGCGAGCGGCCCCGCGCTTGCCTGGTGGACCCAGCAGCTTGTCGATCAAGTCCCTGAGCGCAGCCTTGCCAGAGGCGCCGGCTATCGCGGGGTCCGCGGAACGCGCGATGACGAGCGCGACCTCCATCGAGGCTGCCAGCAGAATGTGCGCGAGCATCTCCACCCGATCCTGGCGCAGGCGCCCGGCTGCGGCGACTCGGTTGAGAGACCCTTTCAGCAGGCCGAAGCCGAACCGCGCATCGATCTCTCGCCATTTTTGCCAGCCGACCACGGACGGCGCATCGATCAGCACGATCTGCCTCACGGCGGGGTCCCGGCTGACATCCACCCAGGCTTCGCACCCCGCCTGCAATGCCGCAACCGGGTCGGCAATGCCCCGCGACGCATCGACGGTGGCCTGGGCAATGCGCGCCTCGATCGCCTCCAGAACCGCAACGAACAGCGCTTCCTTGTCGTCGAAATGGTGGTAGAGCGCGCCCCGGCTCACGCCCGAGCGGGCCAGCACGGTCTCGATCGAGGTGCCTTCGTAGCCGGCCGCGGCAAAGAGCTCGGTGGCGACGTGCACGATGCGGTCCCGCGTCGCCTGCCCCTTTGCCGATCTCGTGGCCGTTCCCGCGCTCACCAGTAATCCTTGCCATTGACAGACCGTCAGTCGGTTTGATAGTAACAGACTGACAGTCGGTTTTGGCCAGCTTGTACCTGTCACGGCCGGATTGTCCAGAGCGCAGAGCGTGGCTGTCCGCTTGCGCCAGGCCCATCAAGCCAAGCGAGGAGCACCCGTGCAGCAAAAAGTCGAACTCAAGTCCGACCTCGACGACCTTCTGGAACTCAATGGCGACTACATCCGCTCCGTGCAGACCTCGGACGTGCGGCGCTTCGAGGAGATCCTGGCGGCCGATTTCCTTTGCTCCAACCCGGACGGATCGCTGGTCGGCAAGCCGGCGTTTCTCAAGCAGACGGCGGTGCCGGTCAGGATCTCGAACCTGGAAGCCCGCGACGTGCAAGTGCGCATCATGGACGACTTCGCCATCATTCATGCGCGCACCACCTACACGCTGCCGGATGGGCGAGACGGCCAGGGCCGATACACCGACGTGTGGGCGCGCCGCAACGGCCGGTGGCTCGCCGTCTCCGCGCACGTTACGCGCTGCTAGGACCGCTTCGTGGACTGGGCGCGCGCTGTGCTTCTCGTGAGGTTAACCCAAACGATGGGTTGACCCGCTGAGGATGCGCCGCTGCTCCTGCATATGCCGCAGCGTCGCGCAAAGCTCGCTCAGGAGGTCCTCGGCGGACTGAGTGGGGACGCCCTGCGCGATCATGCGTTGCACTCTTGCCCTCTGTTCGTCGACGCGCTGCTGAGCTTGGCGGACCCTGTCGGCGAGGGCCGTATGGTCGGGTTGCGACATAAGAGCCTCCAACCCCCGTCACAGGCGGTAACGCCAGATGAGCCCGCTGGTTCCGCCTCGAAACCGAAGCGCTGCCGAGGATCGACGGCAGAAGCGGCAGGCCAGGCGCCCCTCCGATGGCAGCAGGCGTGCAAAGGTCATACCACAAGAGGTGGGTGGTCAGTCTTCCGAAACGATGCGGCCATCGTCGAGCCGGATGCGGCGGTCCATGCGCTCGGCAAGGCCCAGGTCGTGGGTCACGGCCACCACGGTCTTGCCATCACGATCCACGAGGTCGCGCAGGATCTGGAACACCTGCTCGCTCGATCTGGAGTCGAGCGAGCCGGTCGGCTCGTCGGCGAGGATGACGGGAGGATCGTTGGCGAGCGCCCGGGCCACGGCCACGCGCTGCCGCTGCCCGCCGGAGAGCTGATCGGGACGCTTGCCCGCGTGCTCAGCGAGCCCGAGCGAGGCAAGAAGCGAGGCCGCGCGGTCGCGCATGGCGGCCTCGGAGCGGTCGCCCAGCGCCTTCATGGGCAGGGTTACGTTCTCCAGCGCCGAGAACTCCGGCAGCAGGAAATGAAACTGGAACACGAAGCCCAGCGTCGAAAGCCGGACGACAGCGCGCTCGGCCTCGTCCATGTGCGCGGTGGCGCGCCCGCGGATGCGTACCTCTCCCTCGGTAGGCAGATCGAGCAGGCCCAGCAGGTACAGCAGCGACGACTTGCCCGAGCCCGATGGCCCGGTGATGGCCACGAACTCGTTGCCGCCGATCGTCAGGTCGATGTCGTGCACGAGGGTGACCGGCACGGCCCCGGGCAGAATGCGCGTCACACCGCTGACGGCAATCAAGGCCTGCGCCCTCAGCACCGCGGCCGCCACGTCCGACCCTGGTTGCGCACCGCTCACGTCGCCCCCCGGATGATGTCCACGGGGTAGACGCGTGAGGCCTTGCGCGCCGGGAAATAGCCGGCCACCAGCGAGGAGGCGAGCGCCACGGCGGCCGCTGTGGCGTAGTGGAGGAACGAGTAGGCGAGCGGCAGGCGGGTCACGTCGATCATCGGGTTGCGGATCTCGACCATGCCGAGCGCGCGGGTGAGCGCATAGCCCAGCGCCCAGCCGGCAAGGGCCCCCATCAGCCCGATCATCAGCGCTTCCAGCACGAAGATGCGGCGCACGGCGGCCTCGCGCAGCCCCAGCGATTTCATGATCGCGATGTCGCGGGTCTTCTCGTGCGTGATGGTGGAGATGATGTTGTAGGTGCCGAAGCTCGCCACCAGCAGGATGGCGCCGACCACCGTGTACATGATGACATTGCGCACGACGAACGTGCTGAGGAGGTCCTCGTGCGCCTCCTGCCAGGACACGGATTTGTAGCCGGTCTCCCGCTCGATCCGGCGCGCGACCTCGTGCGCTGCCATGGCGTCGGTGGCGCGCACGCGCAATTCGTTCACCAGCCCGGTCTGCTGGGCGAGGACCTGCGCGGTCTTGAGCAGCACATAGGCGTTGGTCTCGTCGATGGCGCGAATGCCGGAGCGGAACATGCCGACCACCTGCGCCCCGACACGCGCCCCGTTGCTGCCCTGCACCGTGATGTTGGAGCCGATGCGCGCCCCGATCTTCTCAGCCAGCCGGTCGCCGAGGATGACGGCATTGGTCGACCGGTAGAGCGAACTCGAGACTGCCCTGGCGCATCTGGGTCACGAGCATCGACACCTTGGGCTCGCGGTGGGGATCGATACCGATGATGCTCGCTGCCACGTCGCGCGCAGCGTAACGGATGATCGCCTGGGTCTTGGTCGAGGGGGCGACCGCGCCCGGCACCCAACCCTCCAGGGAGGCCATGATCGCCATCGGGTTCTTGATGCCGCGGCGGCGCGCCTCCGGCGCCAGGCCACGGATCTCGGCGGCATCGAACTCGGCCTCGGCAGGCTGCAGCGGCGCCTGCCGCCGCTCGTCGGACACGGTGATGTGCGGCAGGGCGTCGATCAGCTGGCGCATGAAGTCCCTCTGCGACCCCTCCATCAGCGCCGCCATCATGATGGAGAAGCCGACGCCCGTGGCCACGCCGGCGACGGCGACCAACGTCTGCCGCACCCGGAAGCGGATGTGGGTCAGCGCGATCTCGAGAACGAGGTTCACGGCTTGGCCTTGGGTTGGACAACACGCACGCGGCTGCCATCGGCAAGATCGGCAGGTGCCGGTGACGCGATGCGCTCGCCTTCGCCGAGGCCCGACAGGATCTCGACGCTGCGAGTGCCGCGGATGCCGACCTCCACCGCCCGCCGTCGCACCTGATTGCCGTCGACGACGAGAACCTGCTGCCCCTGCAAGGCATCGGCCGGGACGAGCAGCGCGTCTGCCTTTTCACGCGTGACCACATTGGCCTCGACGCTCATACCGACATGCAGCGGGGTGTCCTCTGGAAGGGCGATGCGAATGCGATAGGTCTTCGCCACTGCATCTCCCATCGGCGTGATCTCGCGCACCTTGCCCTCGAGCCTCCGGCCGAGGAATGCGTCGGTGCGGAGCAGCACGGTCTGGCCGATCGCCACCCGCGGGATATCCTCCTCGTTGACCTCGGCCACCACCTGTAGCGGCTTCGGCACGCCGACCCGGAACAGGATCTGCCCGGGCTCCGCGATCTCCCCGATCTCGCCGTCCCGGCGCAGCACGACCCCATCCATGGGAGCGGTGATGGTGTAGTCGTCGAGCTTCTCCAATTGCACGGAGATGAGCGCCTGCATCTGGCGCAGATCCATGGAGATGCGCTCGTAGGCCTGAATGGTGGTGACCCCGCGCCCCATCAGCTCTGTCGCGCGCGAGAGCTCACGCTTGGCGAAGTCCTCGCGCGCCCGCAGTTCCTGCAGCTGTGCGCGGATTTCCTTGTCGTCCAGGCGGGCAAGCACGTCCCCCTTGGCAACCGTCTTGCCCTCGCAATGGCACAACTCGACGATGCGGTCGCGGATGATGCTGGCTACCTTGGCCCAGCGAACGGGCTCGACAGCGCCGGTGCCGTAGACGATCTCGACGGCCGTACCGCGGGCGGCCGCAACCGTGGTGATCTCGGGTCCACGGCCGAAACGCAGCCACCATAAGGCGACAGCGATCACCGCGATGATGACAGCTACCGCGACCCGGCGCGCCGGGCGCATGGCCCGCAGTCCATCATAGACGGCTTGCGCCCGTGATTTAGGCACGTCTGCCCCTTCGGTCGCCCACAACCCGCGTGCCTATACGCCAAATATTGGCCTGCAGAAGGGCCCTGCCAGCGACCTAGCGGCGCGGCTGCCCTTCGGTTACCGGGGGCCAACGCGTGGGACCTTGATCTTGCTCAAAACAGCAGGAGTATGCCTGCGCAAAGCCCGCCGAGAATGATCAGGCCAAGCCGGCGGCGCTGCAGGCGCAGCCAGAGGCCAAGACGTTCCGGGAAGCCGCGCCAATCGATGGTGGCCAGCCAGGCCAGCAGCAGCCCCATCAGCAACCCCATGGCCCAGTCGCTGTAGCCAACGGGCGTCTCGGAAAAGGCGCGCGCGCCCCGATTGAGCGGGTTGGCGTCCAGGCCGGCGAACAGCACCCACAGACCAAGGCCGGCTGCGGTCAGCGCCAGGAGCCCGAAGATGCGGTGCATGGCCTTAGATCCTCCGCGCACGCGACAGCCGACCGCTCCGCGCGGCCCCAAGTGTGGCGATCGCGTCAATACTCGAAGGATATGCCGGTCTCGCAAACGCTTGGTTAACGCTCTACCGGGCCGGGATGGCGCTCCGCGCAATGTTATTTGACACTGGCAGGGTGAAGGCAGAGACTCCGCCCTGAAATCTACCAAAGGAGGTCTAGGAAAATGTCGCCCCCGGGCAGTTTTCTTGCCGTCCTGTCGTGTAGGTTCCTTGCCTGAGCGCAGGACGGCAAACCAGACAATCCGACGATTGCGACGGGTCGTGCCAACCGCAAGGAACGGGAGCACGCGTGAGATCGGCGTTCGGCATAGCAAGGCACCTTCTCACCTAGCGCTTCCGACCCTTGCAGGGGCAAGCAACGACCCGGGTACCTGATCTGGGATCAGGAGGGCATGCATCGGAGATGTCGCCGCGACCACAGGCCACGCTGGCAAGTTTGGCCGCTCGGTCCTCCGGCGCCTCCGCAGTCGAAGCGTAAAGCCCATGATCCACACTGGCCGCGACAGGCGGCCACGGGGCCCGGCGGAACGGTGTTCCACCGGGCTTT
>CAWHBI010000050.1:0-93413 GCA_963827545.1 uncultured Alphaproteobacteria bacterium | reverse complement strand
CAAGATCGATGCAAAGGCGTTGCAGGCGCTCATTCGCGCCGCCGTGGCACTGAACACGTCGGTGCGAGCACCCGCTCGCCCAATACGGTCTCATACCGTCGAGCCAATGAATTCACCCGTCATCCCGGAAGCCGAGCCCCGGCCTCCGAGCCGGGGCGAGACTATCCGGGATCTGCCGCACGGACACCGCTCGCCGCAGATCCCGGCTCTGCGCAATTCGCGCTTCTAGACTAGCGCGATCTGCTGGGCCGGGATGACGGGTGGAAGGATAGGCCGCTCAGTATCAGACTGGCCGCTCTCAGAAGAGACCAAAGAGCGCTCGAGGAGCGTCGCGCACTATGGCGCGCAGCTCGGCGCGCTTGCCCCCCTGATCGACTGGACAAGCCAGATGGCCGGCTTCTGGCAAGCCGGTTCGATAGACCGCCTACGGCCAAGCTTGCCAAGCCTGCTTGATCTGCCGCAACGGCGCACCTCGATTGCAGCCACGCCTGCGCTCGATCACCCGAGCGTGATCCTGGAACCGGAACCAACCGGCTTTAGCCCCGTTTTCCAGGCACCCAAGGACGGACCTTCCCCCCGGTCCGTCAGATGGCCGGAGAGCTTCCCTCCTCCCCGGCTCAAATAGCGAGCGGTGCGCTCCCCGTCGCACCGCTCGTTTTTCTTGCGTCGCTGCAGGCAACCAAGAGTTCAAAGTGCTTGCGGCGCACCACCAGCTGCTGGCGCGGCTGCCAGTTCACGCGCGTGGCTGCCGCAAGAGCTTACCCGCCTTCTCGAACAGGACGATCGAGCGCGATCGTGTGCCGGCAACGCCGGCGACCGGCCGCAGCGCTGGTGTGGAACGCGGACCCGTTGGCAAGAAGGCGCCCTCGGATTCTATACTTGCCTCAGGGAGACGATCGGGGATCGACCATGGTGACCGCTCAGTGCACCGAGACGCTGCCCGAGAAGAAGGCGCTGGCCAGGGAAATCCCGGAGCGCGTCGCCGACGCGTGGCATGCGGCAACACCAGCACAAGAGGAAGCGAGCTGACAGCATGAGCACGGAAACCGAAAATGCCGGCGAGACCCATTCCTTCCAGGCGGAGGTTGCCCAGCTGCTGCACCTGATGGTGCATTCGGTCTACTCGGAGAGCGACATCTTCCTGCGCGAGCTGATCTCGAATGCTTCCGATGCCTGCGACAAGCTGCGCTACGAAGCCATCGCCAAGCCCCGAGCTGATGGCCGACGGCGCGCCGCTCGCCATCCGCATCACGACCGACGAGGCGGCCGGCACCCTCACCATCCTCGACACCGGCATCGGCATGGACCGCCAGGAGCTGATCGACAACCTCGGCACCATCGCCCGCTCCGGCACGCGCGCCTTCATGAGCAAGCTCGCGGAGGCCAAGGACGGCAGCGGCCTGATCGGCCAGTTCGGCGTGGGGTTCTATTCCGCCTTCATGGTCGCCGACCGCATCGAGGTGACGAGCCGCCGCCCCGGCAGCGGCGAGGCATGGGTGTGGCGCTCGACGGGCGGGGCCGGCTTCGACATCGCGCCCGCCACCGCGGAGCAGGCCAACAGCGTCCCCCGCGGCACGGCCGTCGTGCTGCATCTCAAGGAGGACGCCAAGCGCTATCTCGACCCCGCAACGATCGAGCGGGTGGTCAAGACCTATTCGGACCACATCCTGTTTCCCATCGAGCTCGCCGACGGCAAGGGCGACCCGCGTCAGATCAATGCCGCGAGCGCGATCTGGCAACGGCCCAAATCCGAGCTGAAGCCGGAGGACTACACGCAGGCCTATCGCACGATCGCGGGCGCCTTCGACGAGCCGGCCATGACGCTGCACTACAAGGCCGAGGGCCGCCAGGAATACGCCGTGCTGCTGTTTGCGCCCTCGCACCGGCCTTTCGACCTGTTCGATCCCGACCGCAAGGGGCGCGCCAGGCTCTACGTGCGCCGCGTCTACATCAGCGACGACGCCGATCTCCTGCCTGCCTATCTGCGCTTCATGCGCGGCGTGATCGACAGCGAGGACCTGCCGCTCAACATCTCGCGCGAGATGCTGCAGAACAACCCGCAGGTGGCGCACATCCGCAAGGCCGTCACCGGGCGCATCATCAGCGAGCTGGAGGCCCTTGCCGGCAAGGACGCGGCAGCCTACGGCAAGGTCTGGGAGGCCTTCGGCAGCGTGCTCAAGGAGGGCATCTACGAGGATCCCGAGCGGCGCGACCAGCTGCTGGCGCTCGCGCGCTTCAAGACCGACAGGGATGGCGCCCCGCGTTCGCTCGCGGACTACGTCGCCGATCTCAAGCCCAACCAGCCCGCCATCTACTATCTCGTCGGCGACAGCACCGAGCGCCTCAAAGGCAGCCCGAAGCTGGAGGCCGCCCGGGCCCGCGGCGTCGAGGTGCTGCTGCTCGACGAGCCGGTCGATGCCTTCTGGACCGCGCTGCCGCTCGCCTTCCAGGGCAAGCCGCTGAAGTCGCTGAGCCAGGGCGATGTGGATTTCGGCCTCGTGCCCCTTCTCGACCAGGGCTCGGAACCCGAGGCCAGGCCCGCCGTGGACGATGCCGTCATCATCGCCGCGATGAAGGCGGCGCTCGGCGAGCGCGTGTCGGACGTGCGGGCCTCGCAGCGGCTCACCGACAGTGCGGCGTGCCTGGTGGCCACAGGCTCCGGCCCCGACCGTGAGCTCGAGCGGCTGCTGACGCGTCAGAGCCGCAGCGCCGGCTCAAAGCCGATCCTGGAGATCAACACGCGCCACCCGCTGGTCAAGGCCGTCTCCGACGCCAAGCTCAGCGCGCGCGATGCCGATGTCACAGACCTGTCGGAGCTCCTGTTCGACCAGGCGCAGATCCTCGACGGCGAGGTGCCCCTCGATCCGGCGGCCTTCGTCAAGCGCCTGAACCGCCTCGTGGAGCGCGGCCTGCCGGTGGGATGATGCCGCCGAGGTAGGGCGCAATAAGGCGATAGCCGCATTGCGCCGCTCTTGAGAACGGGGGCATCGGCGCAATGCGCTGCCGCTTATTGCGCCCTACGGCTCGACGCCCGGAGACCTAATCCTCCTTGCGCCGCGGCACGCTTGGCACGGTGCCGGACTTCGGCCGCTCCCGCTTCTCCTTGGGTGCCGAGAGTGCTTTGCGCGGGGCGACCGCCTCCACGAGCGCCGGCCCCTCGCCGTCGTCCTCCTCGCCGTCCCCCTCCTCGTCGTCCGGGTCCTTGGCTTTGGGCTTGGGCTCGGCCGGGAGGTACTCGAAGCCGAGCTTCTTCTCCGCGCCTTCGCCGACGACCAGCACGCGCACCGTGCCACCGTGCTCGAGCTTGCCGAACAGCAGCTCGTCCGCCAGCGGCTTCTTGATGTGCTCCTGGATGACGCGGGCCAGGGGCCGGGCGCCGAACTTCTCGTCGTAGCCGGTCTCCGCCAGCCACCTTGCGGCCCCCTCCGTCAGCTCGATGATCACGCCGCGGTCGGCGAGCTGGGCCTCGAGCTGGAGCACGAACTTCTCCACCACTTTGAGAATGATCTCGGGCGGCAGCCCCGAGAACGGAATCACCGCGTCCAGCCGGTTGCGGAACTCAGGCGTGAACATGCGGTTGATCGCCTCGGTATCGTCGCCCTCGCGCTTGGTGCTGCCGAAGCCGATGGCGGGACGCGCGAGGTCGGCAGCACCGGCATTGGTGGTCATGATCAGCACGACGTTGCGGAAATCGATCTGCTTGCCGTTGTGATCGGTGAGCTTGCCGTGGTCCATCACCTGCAGAAGGATGTTGAACAGGTCCGGATGCGCCTTCTCGATCTCGTCGAGCAACAGCACCGAGTGCGGGTGCTGGTCGATGCCGTCGGTGAGCAGGCCGCCCTGGTCGAAGCCGACGTAGCCGGGCGGCGCGCCGATCAGGCGCGAGACGGTGTGCTTTTCCATGTACTCCGACATGTCGAAGCGCAGCAGCTCCACGCCCATGAGCAGGGCAAGCTGCTTGGCCACCTCGGTCTTGCCCACGCCAGTGGGGCCCGAGAACAGGTAGCAGCCGATCGGCTTCTCCGGCTCGCGCAGGCCCGCGCGCGCCAGCTTGATGGCGCCGGCCAGGGCCTCGATCGCCTTGTCCTGGCCGAACACCAGACGCTTGAGATCCTTGTCGATGCCGGCCAGCACCTCCGCGTCGGACTTGGTGATGGTCTTGGGTGGGATGCGCGCCATGGTGGCGACGGTGGCCTCCACCTCCTTCACGCCGATCTTCTTCTTGCGCTTGCCCTCCGGCACCAGCATCTGCGAGGCGCCGGTCTCGTCGATCACGTCGATGGCCTTGTCGGGCAGCTTGCGGTCATTGATGTACTTGGCGGAGAGCTCCACCGCAGCCTTGATGGCGTCGCTGGTGTACTTGAGCTTGTGGTACTCCTCGAAGTACGGCTTGAGACCCTTGAGGATCTCGATGGAGTCCTCGACGGTGGGCTCCTTGATGTCGATCTTCTGGAAGCGGCGCACCAGCGCGCGATCCTTCTCGAAGTGCTGGCGGTACTCCTTGTAGGTGGTCGAGCCGATGCAGCGCATGATGCCCGATTGCAGCGCCGGCTTGAGCAGGTTGGAGGCATCCATGGCGCCGCCCGAGGTGGCGCCGGCGCCGATCACGGTGTGGATCTCGTCGATGAAGAGGATCGCGCCGGGATAGTTCTCGATCTCCTTCATGACGGCTTTCAGCCGCTCCTCGAAGTCGCCGCGATAGCGCGTGCCGGCCAGCAGCGCGCCCATGTCGAGCGCAAAGATGGTCGAGCTTCTCAGCACCTCGGGCACATCGGAGTTGATGATCTTGCGCGCCAGCCCCTCGGCGATGGCCGTCTTGCCGACGCCTGGATCGCCCACGAACAGCGGGTTGTTCTTCTGGCGGCGGCACAGCACCTGGATCGTGCGCAGCACCTCCGCCTCGCGCCCGATCAGCGGGTCGATGCGGCCGTTCTTGGCCTTCTTGTTGAGGTTGACGCAATAGGTGTTGAGCGCGTCCTGCGGCTGCTTTTTGCTTTCTTCGCGCCCGTCAGCGCTCTGGTCCTCGTCGACGCCCCGCACGTGCTTGGGCTCTGACATGCCGGGCCGCTTGGCGATGCCGTGGCTGATGTACTGCACCGCCTCGAAGCGCGTCATCTCCTGCTCCTGCAGGAAGAACGCGGCATGGCTCTCGCGCTCGGCGAAGATCGCCACCAGCACGTTGGCACCGGTCACCTCCTCGCGGCCGGAGGACTGCACGTGCACGACGGCGCGATGCACGACGCGCTGGAAGCTGGTGGTGGGCTGGGCCTCGGTGGAGCCCTTGACGTAGAGGCTCTTGGAGAGCTCGTTGTCCAGATATTCGGTGATGCGCTTGCGCAGGGCATCGAAATCAACGAGGCACGCCTTCATGACGGCCGCGGCGTCGCGGTCGTCCAGCAGCGCGAGCAGCAGATGCTCGAGCGTGGCGTACTCGTGCTGACGCTCGTTGGCGTATTCCAATGCGCGGTGCAGCGCGGCTTCCAGGCTTTGTGAGAAGGCGGGCACGGGGGTCTGCTACTCCTTTTCCATCGTGCACTGCAGCGGATGCTGGTTCTGGCGCGAGAAGTCCATCACTTGCGCAACCTTGGTCTCGGCCACCTCGTAGGTATAGACGCCGCAGATGCCGACGCCCCTGTGGTGCACATGAAGCATGATACGCGTGGCATCTTCGCGGCCCTTGTTGAAAAAACGCTCCAGCACGTGCACGACGAACTCCATGGGCGTGTAGTCATCGTTCAGCAGCAGCACTTTGTAGAGGCTGGGCTTCTTGGTCTTGGGCCGCGTCTTGGTGATGAGGCCGGTCTTGCCCTCATCATCGCCGCGTGACCCGTTCTTGCCGGCCATTTCGCTCAAACCCCGAGCTTCCCTGCGTTCCGCCGCGACTCGCGCGGGCCATCTCCTTTCCGGCCGGCCCACGCAAATCACGGACCATCTTAGCGAATGCGGGGCCAAAACCGCAAACGCCGCGCTTGGTGATCACTTCGTGTTGTTGTTGTGGTCCCGGCATCATGGCGGTCCGGACCGCCATATGGTGTATCAATTGGGCAATTGCGACAAAAAAAATTACCGGGCCGCGCGGCGAAGCGTGGCCCGGTACTCCTGCCTCGATAGACGCAGGGCGCTGAAGGCTGCGCGTACCGCGTCCAGTGTTTCAGTCCCTCAGTGGGGGCGCACCGACTGCAGCGCCTTCTCGACGGGCCTGTATGCTTCCTTCGCCAGCTCGGCGTAGAGGCCGCCGATCTTCGACATTTGATGCATGTACTCGTCGTAGGCACGCTTGGCGTAGCCGGTCTGGATTTCGACCGCCTGCTCGATCGACTTCGCCGCGAACAGCTTCTCCATGGTTGCAGTGCCCTCCTCGAACGACCGCTTGGTGTAGTCGGTCATCTCGGCGGCAATGGTCTGCCAGCCTTTGTTCCACTCGCCGAACACCTTCATGGCGGCATCCACGTTGTTCTGGCCGAGCTTCTGGAAGTCCTCGAAATTCTTGATCATTTGCTGGGGTCCTACGGGCTGGGGGTGGGTTCAAGGGTTTGTCTGGGGCATCGCGTGTGCGACGCAAATGAAATATATGCACTGCACAATAAAGTCAACCCTCACATGGTGCAGTGCACCATGCGGCAGATTGGCAGCAATGCCCAAATGGTAACCATGCTCCTTAACCCAGCTCTCACTGGGCCCGGGATAACGTCGGGCCGACAGGCAAGAGGAACCGGCACCTCGGGAGCTGTGGGGCACAAGCGCCTCAAAGACGCCCAAAAAAGCGGTGAAGGCAGTCACAGGGCACTTCACCAAGGCGCCGGGGAAGCGGCGGCCCGCGCAGGGCCACGCACAGGCGTTGGGCAGAGGGAATGGCGTTTCCAGCACGTTGGCACCGGCCATGGCATGGTCTTGGGCGCCGCCTGGGCATTGCGGCGCTCGCTGCGGCATTTGCCGCCGCCACGCCGCTGGCGCCTGCGCGCGCGCAGGCCGCAGGCAAGCACGCCGTGCTGGTGATCGACGCCAACAGCGGCCGCATCCTCTACCAGACCGCTGCTGACGAGCCCCGCTATCCGGCCTCGCTGGTCAAGCTCATGACCCTCTACATGGTGTTCGAGCTGATCGAGCAGGGCCGCCTCAACTATCGGACCAAAATCAGGTTTTCCGCCAATGCGGTGGCAGCTGCACCCTCCAAGCTCGACGTCGCAGAGGGCACCGAGATCGACCTCATCGACGCCATCAAGGCGCTGATCACCAAATCTGCCAACGACGTGGCCGTCGCCCTCGCCGAGCACATTGCCAGCAGCGAGGAGCGCTTCGCGCAGCTGATGACGCAGAAGGCACGCCAGCTCGGCATGACTGCCACCACGTTCCGGAATGCCTCGGGCCTGCCCGACACCCAGCAGGTGACCACCGCGCGCGACATGATCACCTTGGCGCTCAAACTGCACGACGACTTCCCCAAGCACTACCCGCTGTTCGCCACCCGCACTGTTCACCTTCAACGACGAGACCTTCCGCAACCACAACACCATGCTCTTCAACTACGAGGGCACCGAGGGCATGAAGACCGGCTACACGCGAGCGTCGGGGTTCAATTTGGTCGCCTCGGTGCGGCGCGGGAAGAAGCACATCGTTGCCGCCGTGTTCGGCGGCGCGACCGCGGCGACGCGTAACTCGACGATGCGCACCTATCTCAACATGGCGCTGCTCAAGGCCGCCAGCGAGAGGACGCGGCGGCCCGCGCCGGCCCTCGTAGCGCAGGCAAAAGCGCCCCCGCCACCGCCCCGCATCGTGGTGCCCGCCCCGCAGCCGGCGCAGCGCCCGGCTGCACAGGCATCAGCGTTGACTTTCGAGATGGCCCAAGTGCGCCGCGTGCTCGTACCCGGGGCGCAAACAGGGCCGGGACCCGCGAGCCCCGCGCAGCAGCCCGCCAGCATCGAGGCGGTCCTGGAGCGTACCGAGCGCGCTCCCGCCGAGGCCCCGGCCCCGCCTCCGGCGGCGACACAGGTTGAGCCCGCCCAGGCTCCCCGCCCGGCCGCGGCCGGTGCCTTTCACATTCAGATCGGCGCCTATCAGAGCCAGAGCGAGGCGGAGCGCCAGCTGGCCTCGGTGCGCCAGCGCGCCACCACCGTGCTCGGCAACCGCGCAGCTGTGACGACCCAGGTCAAGCAGGGCGACAAGACGTTCTATCGCGCGCGCTACGGCGGCTTCCAGGAGCAGGCGGCCGCCGCAGGCGCATGCGGTGAACTCAAGCGTTTGAAGATCGACTGCCTGGTGATGAAGGCGGAGTAGAGGGGATTCCCTCTCCCCGTCGTCCCGCTGGGGAGAGGGTCATGGCGGAGCCATGCCTCCGCATGAGGTGAGGGGGCCCCTCGCCCCACCCTCTGCGCCGTACCAGCTTCGCGAAGCGCGGGGAGAGGGAGCGCAAGGGAGTCCCTATGACCCAGCAATGGCTCACCGTTCTCGGCCTCGCGCTCGACTTCACCGGCTTCATGCTTGCTCTTGCGCGAATGGTGGCTCGCCTTCTTCAACGAAGGACGGCAGATGCAGTTGGCCGAGCAGCTCGACCGCATGCGGGCCGTTCGCAATATCCGCCCCCGCGCGCCGGGCGAGGTCAACCCCTACGAGACGCTGGAGCGCGTGCAGGACGAGCAGGCCGTTCGCAGGGCCCGTGCCGAGCACCGCGCGGCCCTGACCGCGCGCCGGGGCACTTTCCTGGTGGCGACCGCGCTGATCGTTGTGGGCTTCGTGCTGCAGATCATCGGCGCCTGGCCCGGCTGCTGCCCGCCCTGGATCACGCCGCAGAATTGACTGGCGGCCGGGTGGGTTGGCGCGGCCACACCTTTGAAGATAATTGGCTTCTCGGCCGGCCACGACCTGTCCTCCAGCGCCAAAGCCCGCCAAGATGGCGGTCTTCTTGTCATGCCCAGCTGGTGGGCTGTTCCAAGATGCGCTGGGCGCGTTGGGAGGAGCTATGAAACTGCTCAAGATTGCGGCGCTGTCCATCGCTGTACTTTCAAGCGGTTGCGCTCAACCCGAATGGCGGCGGGCCGACGGCCGCCCGGTCGACGAGTTATTCGATTGGGCGGTGCGTGAATGCCGCAGCCGTGCCGCAGACCGCGACTACGCGGTCGAAGCGATGCGGCGCTGCATGTACAGGCGCGGCTACGTGTGGACCGGCTAGCGGCAACCTCGGCGCGATCGAGCTGCGTAGGGTGCAATAAGCGATAGCGCATTGCACCGTTTTCCGCTGGCATCGGCGCAATACGGCTAACGCCTATTGCGCCCTACGCCGTTATCTCCCCAGCAGCACTTCCTTTGCCTCGTTGATCTTGGCCGCCAGGAAGGTCGAGCCGCCGCGGTCGGGATGCATCTTCATCATCAGGTCGCGATGCGCGCGGCGGATGTCATCCTCACTGGCGCCCTCCTTGAGCCCCAGGATGTCGAGCGCCTGTGTGCGCGTCATTTTGCCGTCGGGGCTCGCGCTCGCGCCCTCGGCGCGAGCCATGTCCTCGCGCCAGGAGGGGTGCGCGCGGTCGAGATAGGCCTCCAGGATCTGGGCCGACTGCGGATCGGCGAAGCGGCACCCCTGCCAGAGGTGCGCCATCTCGACGGGAGAGAGGTATTCGAGCTCGCGACCCGCAAACAAGCCCTTGAGCACGCGGCCGCGGATCTCGCCGGTGTCGTGGTCGAGCTCCACCTCCAGGTGCTCGGTGGTGATCCGCGAGGTCTGGCCCGGTGACTTCTGCGGATTGCCGAGGCCACCCCACGGATTGCCCCCGCCCCACAGCAGCCACCACCCCAGCGCCGCCAGCACCAGGGCATAGCCGATCGCGCCGCGCAGCACGAGAATGAATGCGCCCGCCAGCACCACCACGCCCGTGCCGATGCGCAGCCAGCGGGCGAGCACCTGCGGACTGACGCCCGTGTAGAGGCGCAGCAGCAGCAGCGCGACCAGCAGCGCTGCCAGCCCGAACAGCACATACTGCATAGGCCCCTCGCACCCGCTACTTCAGCTGCTCCAGCAGCAGGCGTGGCACCCGTCCGCCGAGTGCCGCCAGCGCCTTGCGCCCGCCCGCCGCATAGACGGCAACCGCCGACAGCAGCGCCTTCAACTGCGCAGCGGAGCCTGCATCGAAGCGGCAGTAGGCGCCCTTGGTGAGACGGGCGATCTCGCGGAAGGCGCGCTCGGCCTTGGCGTCCGCGCCTTCCTGGAACAGGAACACGGGCACGCCGAGCAGGGCCAGCTCGCCGGCCCGCCCGCACAGATCGTCCACGTCCTCCTCCATGCAGTCGCCGACGTAGACCAGCGCGTTGACCGGCCTCTTTGCCGACTCCTCGCGCGCATGGGAAAGCACCTTGCGGATCTGCGTGAAGCCGCCAGCGCAGGCGACGCGCGTCATGAGGCCCGCCAGCGCGTCGGGGTCCGACACCCACTTGGAGGCGCGGCATTCGCCGTTGCCCCGGAAGTACATGAGCTGCACGTCGAGGCCGCCGATGGCCTTCACCGCCTTGAACATGTCGGCCTGCAAGGCTAGCGCCATGTCCCAGGTCGGCTGCCGGCTCATGGTGGCGTCCATGGCGAAGATCAGCCGGCCGCGCCCCACGGCCGCGCGTGGCGCCAGCTCCTTCATCCGCCGCACGAAGTCGGCCACGTCGGCGTCGGAGGAGCCGCGTGCAGCCGGCGCCTGCCGTACCTCGGAGGGAACCTTGCCCTGCGCGCCCGTCGAGGTCACCTCAGGCGTGCGCGTTCCCGTCTTCGTCTTGTCGTCGCCGGTCATCCCGCAAAAAGCCCAATGGTCAACTCCGCCACTATACCCACTCCCACCCCAACATGGCGTTTCCGGCCCCTGGGAACAATGAGGGGGCGTACACATGGGAAACGGAACCCCGCTTGCGCAAGGCTCGCCGGTCTGCGATGGCTTCCGGCCCCGCTTTTCCGGCCCACATGAACCTTCTCCTCCTCGCCCTGGTGCCCGCCTGCTTTGCGCTCAATCCCGTGATCGGGCGGGCGCTGGCAGACGCCTTCGGGCCGGCCTCGCTGTCGGTCGTCCGCTGGTCCCTGTCCGCCCTCATCGTGGCGCTGGTCGCGCTCGCGCGCGGCGAGGGCGAGCGCTGGCAGGCGCCGGCCGGGCACTTGCTCCGCGTCGGCTTTCTTGGCGCGCTCGGCATGGGGTTTTGCGCCTATGCGGCCTTCGAGGGCGCCCGCACGTCGCCTGCCACCAATATCGCGCTCATCTACGGCTGCGCGTCCGCCTTCGTCGCCGCCTGGGAGATCGCCGCCGGCCGCCAGCGGGCAACCCTATCGCTCGTCTTCGGCATTGCTGCCTGTCTCGCGGGCGTGGCTCTGATCATTACGCGCGGGCACCCGCAGGTGCTGCAGGACCTCACCTTCACGCCCGGCGACCTTTGGGCCGCCGCCGGCATGCTGGTGTTCGTGGTCTACACCGTCGCGCTGCGCCGCACGCCGGCGCTCATCACCGCGCTGCCACAGTTCGCGGTGATGAGCTGTGCCGCCACGCTTGCCCTGCTGCCGTTCGCGGTCGTCGAGCTGGCAGCGGCCGCACCCACGCTCGACGCCTGGACCTGGCCGTGGCTGGCCGCCACCGTGCTCGCCACCGGCATCGGCGCCTTCCTTGGCTACAACATTGCGCTCGCGCGCAACGGCCCGGTGTTGACCTCGGCATCCCTGACGCTGACGCCGGTGTATGCCGCCGGCCTCGCCATGGCGCTCATCGGCGAGCAGCTCGCCTGGTACCATGCCGCCGCGCTGGCCCTGGTGGTGGCAGGGCTGCTGCTGGTCAGCCGCGCCCGGACTAGTAGCGCGTAGGTTGGGCCAGCGATAACCCAACGCAAAGCAAACACCACCCGATGATGTTGGGTCTGCGCTTCGCTTGACCCAACCTACCCCTCCCCAATCCCCAGCAGCCCGACGTTGCCGCCGGTCGCGGTGATGTCGGTGGTGCGGACGCGCTCGGTGGCAAAGCGTGCCACGTAGTTGGGCCCGCCGGCCTTTGGGCCGGTGCCCGAGAGGCCCTCGCCGCCGAACGGCTGCACGCCAACCACGGCGCCGATCTGGTTGCGGTTGACGTAGAGGTTGCCGACGCGCGCATGCTCCGCGACATAGTCGGCCACGCTGGCGATGCGGCTGTGCAGGCCGAGCGTGAGGCCATACCCGCTCGCGTTGATGGCATCGACCACCTTGTCGATATGCCCGCCGCCGAACCGCACCACGTGCAGGATGGGCCCGAACACCTCCTCCTTGAGCAGGCCCGCGTCGGCGATCTCGAACACCGCGGGCGTCACGTACGTGCCGGGCTGGCACTCGAACGGCATGTCCACATCGACCAACTGCGCTCCCTGCTTCTGCATGCGCAGCTTGTGGGCGTCGAGGCGGTCCATGGCGTCCTGGTCGATGACGGGGCCCACGTCGGTGGCGTAGTCGAGCGGGTCGCCGATATCGAGCGCCTGCACCGCGCCCACCAGCATGTCGAGCATCGGCTTGGCCACATCCTCCTGTACGAAGAACACGCGTGCCGCCGAGCAGCGCTGTCCCGCCGAGTCGAAAGCGGAGCGCACCACGTCGCGGATCACCTGCTCGGGCAGCGCGCTCGAGTTGGCGATCATGGCATTGAGGCCGCCGGTCTCGGCAATGAATGGCACGATGGCGCCACGCCGGTCGGCAAGCGCGCGCTGGATCGCCCAGCCGGTCGCATTCGAGCCGGTGAAAGCCACGCCCGCGACGCGCGGGTCCTTCACCAGCGCCGCCCCGACTGCGCCCTTGCCGGGCAGCAGCTGGAGCACGCCGGGCGGAACGCCCGCCTCGTGGAGCAGCTCGGTGGCGAGGAACGCAATGATCGGCGTCTGCTCGGCAGGCTTGGCGAGCACGGGGTTTCCGGCCGCCAGCGCTGCCGCAATCTGGCCGGTGAAAATCGCCAGCGGGAAGTTCCATGGGCTGATGCATGCGAACGGGCCGCGGCCCCGCAGCTCCAGCACATTGGTCTCACCGGTCGGTCCCTTGAGGGATACGGGTCCCGCGAACAGCCGCCGCGCCTCCATGGCGTAGTAGCGCAGGAAGTCGATCGCCTCGCGCACGTCGCCGAGCGCGTTCTCCAGCGTCTTGCCTGCCTCGCGCACCATCACCGCCATCAGCCGCACGCGGTCGCGCTCGTAGAGGTCGGCGGCCCTGTCGAGGATCTGGGCACGCGCCGGCCCGCCCAGTCGGTCCCAGGCATGCGCCGCGTTGCGGGCGCCCTCGATCGCCTTCTCGATGGTTGCGGCGTCAGCCACGCGCACCGTGCCGATGCGCTGGCGGCGATCGTGCGGGCACAGCACCATCTGGCCGCCGTCGGTCCCCGTCAAAGCCTTGCCGTCGACGAAGGGCGCGGCGGCGAATTGGCGCCTTGAGCTCCGCATCGATCCCGTCGAGCAGGGCCTGGCGCACGGAAGGCTGATCCAGCGCCATGCCGCGGCTGTTGATCCGCTCGGGCGCATAGATCTCCTGCGGCCTCGGCAGCAGCCGCACGCTACCCCGCTCCTTCTCGGCCTCCACCGTTGCAACGGGGTCCCTGACGATGTCCTCGATGGGCGCTGCCTCGTCGGCCAGCCGGTTCACGAACGAGGTGTTGGCGCCGTTCTCCAGCAGTCGCCGCACCAGGTACGCCACCAGGTCCTCATGCGGACCCACCGGGGCATAGATGCGACAGGCCGCGCCCAGCCTTCCCCCGCCCACCACCTCCTCATATAGCGCCTCGCCCATGCCGTGCAGGCGCTGGAACTCGTAGGCCTCCGTGTCGGCGGCGACCACGCTGACCGCGGCGATCGACTGGGCGTTGTGCGTGGCGAACTGCGGATAGAACGCGTTTGGGTCGGAGAGCAGCAGCCGCATGCAGGCGAGATATGACACGTCGGTGTGGATCTTGCGCGTCAGCACGGGATAGTCGGCGAGCCCCCGCTCCTGCGCCCACTTGATCTCGCTGTCCCAGTAGGCGCCCTTGACCAGCCGCACCGGGATGAGCTTGCCGCCGTATTGCGCCATGCGCCGCAGCCAGCGCAGCACGGGAATCGCGCGCCGGCCGTAACCCTGCACCGCCAGGCCCAGGCCCGGCCAACCCTTGAGCGCGGGATCCATGAAGACGGCGGCAAACAGGCCGAGCGTCAGGTCCAGCCGGTCCTGCTCCTCCGCATCGATGGTGAGACCCAGGCCGCGCCATCGGGCGGCCGCGGCCAGCTCGATGAGGCGCGGCAGCAGCTCGCGCGTGAGACGCTCCTCCTTGCCGGGATCGAAGCGGGGATGGATGGCGGAGAGCTTGACCGAGATGCTGGGCCGCCCAAGCAGCACCTGCGTCGTCGGCGTGCCGCGAGCGGGGTTTGCCCTGCCGACCGCGTCGATCGCGCTCATGTAGCGCTCGCAGTAGCGCTCCGCGTCCTCGGCCGTCCGCGCCCGCTCGCCCAGCATGTCGAAGGAGAAGCGGTAGCCTTTCGCCTGCAGCGGATCGGCGCGGTGCAGCGCCTCCTCGATGGTGCGCCCGAGCACGAAGTTGTCGCCCAGGATCTTCATGGCCTGGCGCAGCGCCTGACGAATGAACGGCTCGCCCGAGCGGGCCACCAGCCGCTTCAGTATGGCACCGGGGCTCGTGCCCTTGGTCTCGCCGAGCCTCACCACCCGCCCGGTGATCATCAGGCCGAAGGTCGAGGCATTGACGAACAGGCTGTCGGAGTGGCCGAGGTGCCTCTCCCAGCGCCCGCCGCCGATCTTCTCGGCGATCAGCGCGTCCGCAGTGTCCTTGTCGGGAATGCGCAGCAGCGCCTCGGCCAGGCACATCAGGATGATGCCTTCCTCGGAGGTGAGGCCGTACTCGTGCATGAAGGCATCGATGCCGCCGTGCTGGTGGCGGTTGGCGCGGGCGGCGCGCACGAGCCTCGCCGCCAGGTCGGCAATGCGGCTGCGCTCCGTCGCTGTGAAGATCGCCCGCTCGACCAGGCCCCCCACCAGACGCGTCTCGTCCATGAGATGGTAGGCCGCGATCTCGTCGCGCGGCGGCAGCCCCCGCGGCGCGGCGGGAGCATCCTCCAGCGGCCGGGCTTCCCAGGCAGGACGCATGTTGGACCTCCAATGCATGCCTGCGGTAAAGCAGAGTCTTTGGCTGCATTCTAGCAGGACCAAGCATTTGCCCCCATGTCTTGAACCCATGTCTTGGACAAATATTTGGAAGGCGCCGACTGCACTTGCGGTGCCCGGCGGGCGGCCGTAAGTTCCCCCGCGCTGAAGAAACCCACCCGTCATCCCGGAGGCCGACGCTTTGGCGGAGGCCATCCGGGACCTGCCGCGGTAGGCGCTGGCAGATCCCGGCTCTGCGCAGCCGCGCTCAGGCGCGACTGCTTGGCCGGGATGACGGGTGGAGGACCGTGCTTGGAGATGAGAAACACAAGCCAGCACACCCATGAGCAGTCCCGTTTCCGTGATGCGCGCCCTCGCGCCCCTGCGAGCCCAGGTGAAAGCCTGGCGCGGCGCCGGCGACACGATCGGTCTGGTGCCTACCATGGGCGCCCTGCACGAGGGCCACCTCGAGCTGGTGCGGCTGGCCAAGTCGCGCTGCCGCCGCGCTGTGGTGTCGATTTTCGTCAACCCGACGCAGTTCGCGCCGCACGAGGACTTCGAGCGTTACCCGCGCGACGAGGCGGGCGATCTCGCAAAGCTGGCCGGCGTCGGCTGCGACCTCGTCTGGGCGCCCGATCGCAGCGTCGTGTATCCCGAGGGCTTTGCCACCCGCGTCGTTCCCGCCGGCCCCGCCGACGGCCTGGAGAGCGACTTCCGCCCGCATTTCTTCGGCGGCGTGGCAACGGTGTGCTGCAAGCTCTTCACCCAGGTGGCACCCGACGTTGCCGTCTTCGGCGAGAAGGACTACCAGCAGCTCTGTGTCGTCACGCAGATGGTGCGCGACCTCGACCTGCCGCTGACCATCGTCGGCATGCCGACCGTGCGCGAGGCCGATGGCCTCGCCATGAGCTCGCGCAATGCCTACCTCTCGCCCGAGCAGCGCAGGACCGCGCCGATGCTCTATCGCGTCATCACCAAGGTGGCAGAGGCCGCGGCTCAGGGCGGCATCGTCACTGGCGCAATCGCGGAGGGCAAGGCCGCGCTCGAAGGCGCGGGCTTCAAGCTGGACTATCTTGGAGGTCCGCGACGCCGAGACCCTGAAGCCCCCCGCCCCAGGCGCCCAGCGCCCCTTGCGCGTCCTCGTGGCCGCCTGGCTCGGCAAGACACGGCTCATCGACAACGTCGGCGCGTGACTTCCTTTGCCACGACGGGTGCCTTGCGCAATTTTCCTCTTTGGCAAGGCTCCTTGAAGGCACATAGCTCAATGAGCTATAGTTCAGTGATTGGGTGAGGCAGAGTGCGCGTCTTCAAAGTGAGGGTGTTTGCGCGCTTCCAGCGGCGCGAGCGGATTGCGGACGCATCGCTTGCGAAGGCGGTGCAGGATGCGGAGGCGGGATTGATCGATGCCGACCTGGGCGGCGGGCTCATCAAGCAGCGTGTGGCGCGGCCTGGACAAGGCAAGCGCAGCGGCTACCGCACCGTGATCGTCTATCGGCGGAGCGAGTTGGCGGTGTTCCTGTTGGGGTTTGCCAAGAACGAGCGGGCCAACATCGATGATGACGAACTCGAGGATTCTGAGGGGGCAGGCGCGAGCGTTTCTGCGATTGAGGGAGGATCAGATCGAGGCGGGACTCCTGGAGGATGAATTGACGGAGGTGAGCTATGGCGACGAGGACTAGAACGAAGCGCGTGCTGCGCGGTAAGGCCCGGCTGCGATCGGAGATCGTGGAGATTTCTCGGGGACTCCACAAGATCGGCGCCATCAGCCATGAAGAGCTGGAGCAAACCACTTTGCGCATGCTCGGCCGCGACGCGCTCCCGAAGGTCGAGCCGCTGTCGCCGCGTGAAATTGTGGCGGTGCGTGAGCGGGCGGGCGTGAGCCAAGCGGTGTTGGCGGGCTTTCTCAATGTCGGGGTGACGACGGTCAGCCAGTGGGAGCGGGGCCTGCGCCGGCCGACCGGTACGGCGCTGAAGCTGCTGCACGTGGTCAAGACCAAAGGGCTTGAAGCCCTGCGATAGGGGAGGCGGTAGCCAGTCGACCGCGCATCCCGGAACGGGCCACGGTGAAAAGGTGTCTTGCCCCACAATTGGCCAGGGCACCTGCCTCCCGGCTGTCAGCCGTGGCCCTGCCACCCTTGCCAATCATGCCGCCCCGTGCCACCTCACCCCAGCCCTGGCCTCGGGGGGATTCGCGGGGCCGAGGCTGTTTGCGTGTGGCGTTGCGTCCGATACTCTCGAGGTCATCGACGAGCTACGTCCATGTCAGCTTTTCGCCTGGGTGCCTTGCGCGACCTGTTCGGCAGATCGGACACGTCCAAGAGCGCCAAGACCGAAGCGGCCCCGCCGAAGCCCCAGGCCAGCCTGGACCTCGTCCCGGAGCCTGAAGAGCAGCCCTCGAGCCCACTCCAGCGCGGAGGAAGAGACAAACCCGTGGCGCGCGCCGTTCGCAAGCCTGCCGAAGCTTCGGACAGCTACACCGCGGCCGACATCGAGGTGCTGGAAGGCCTCGAGCCGGTGCGGCGCCGGCCCGGCATGTACGTGGGCGGCACCGACGAGAAGGCGCTGCATCACCTGTTCGCCGAGGTGATCGACAACTGCATGGACGAGGCGGTGGCCGGCCACGCCAACTGGATCGAGGTGGAGCTGGAGCCCGACGGATACCTCACCGTCACGGACAACGGCCGCGGCGTCCCGGTCGACCCCCACCCCAGGTTCAAGACCAAGTCCGCGCTCGAAGTGATCATGACCACACTCCATTCGGGCGCCAAGTTCGACAGCAAAGCCTACAACACGTCGGGCGGCCTGCACGGCGTCGGCGTGTCGGTCGTGAACGCGCTGTCCGAGAAGCTCGAGGTGGAGGTCGCGCGCGGCCAGCAGCTCTACCGCATGGATTTCAGGCGCGGCGAGCCGCAGGGCAAGCTGCAGAAGCTCGGGCCCATCAAGAACCGGCGCGGCACGAAGGTGCGCTTCAAGCCGGACGAGAAGATCTTCGGCAAGGGCGCCACCTTCAAGCCGCAGCGCCTGTTCCGCATGGCCCGCTCCAAGGCCTACCTGTTCGGCGGCGTCGAGATCCGCTGGTCGTGCGCCAAGTCGCTCATCACCGACGACACGCCCGAAAAGGCCACCTTCCATTTCCCGGGCGGCCTGAAGGAGTATCTCGAGGCCACCATCAACGGCCAGACCCGCGTCACCAAGGACCTGTTCGCCGGCCGCAACGAGAAGGACAACGGGCACGGCTCGGTGGAATGGGCGGTGTGCTGGGTCGCCGACGAGGACGGCTTCCTCAACTCCTACTGCAACACCATCCCAACCGCCGATGGCGGCACGCACGAGAACGGCCTGCGCGGCGCGCTCTCCAAGGGCCTGCGCGACTTCGGCGAGCGGGTCGGCAACCGCCGCGCCGCGCAGGTGACGGCCGACGACGTGCTGGGCACGGCGGCCGCCATGCTGTCCGTCTTCATGCGCGAGCCCGAGTTCCAAGGCCAGACCAAGGACAAGCTCGCCACCCAGGAAGCCACCCGCATCGTCGAGAACGCGGTGCGCGACGCCTTCGACCACTGGTTGGCCGACAGCCCGCAGCAGGCCAACAAGCTGCTCGACTGGGCCGTCGACCAGGCCGAGGAAAGGCTCAAGCGCAAGCGCGAGAAGGAGATCGGCCGGCAGGCGGCAGGGCGCAAGCTGCGCCTTCCCGGCAAGCTCGCCGACTGCAGCCTCAACTCCAAGCAGGGCACGGAGATCTTCATCGTCGAGGGCGACAGCGCCGGCGGCTCCGCCAAGCAGGCGCGCAACCGCGAGACCCAGGCCATACTGCCCCTGCGCGGCAAGATCCTCAACGTCGCCAACGCCTCGTCACAGAAGATGTCGCAGAACCAGCAGCTGTCCGACCTGGTGCAGGCGCTGGGCGTCGGAACGGGGAGCAAGTACCGCGACGAGGACCTGCGCTACGAGCGCGTCATCGTCATGACCGACGCCGACGTCGACGGCGCCCACATCGCCTCGCTGCTGATCACGTTCTTCTATCAGGAGATGCCGGAGCTGATCGAGCAACGAGCACCTGTTCCTGGCGATGCCGCCGCTCTACAAGCTCACGCACGGCGCCAAGTCGGTCTATGCGCGCGACGACAAACACAAGGAGCAGCTCCTGAAGAGCGAATTCGCTGCCAACGCCAAGGTCGACGTCAGCCGCTTCAAGGGTCTGGGCGAGATGAACGCCCCGCAGCTCAAGGAAACCACCATGGACCCGGGCAAGCGCACACTTCTGAGGGTGGAGGTCGCCGGCGACAAGGGCAAGACCACCGACGCGGTCAACGCGCTGATGGGCTCCAAGCCCGAGGCCCGCTTCCGCTTCATCCAGGAGCGCGCCGCCTTCGCCAAGGACTTGGATATCTAGTCAACGATCAGAACGCCACCCTTCCCTCGACTTTCTTGACAAACTACGGGTACACCGTAGTACGATGAGCGAAAGCGATTTCGAATGGGATGAGACCAAGGCGGCCGCAAACTTGGCCAGGCACGGGGTAAGCTTCGAGCAGGCCCGTGCCGCTTTTGGTGACCCATTCGCAATCGACTTTGTGGACGATCGTCACCGCTACGGCGAAGAGCGCCTGATCCTCTTTGGCATGGTCGACAACCGGCTCTTGGTCGTCGTGCACACATGGCGAGGAGACACGATCCGGATTATCTCGGCACGAGAAGCAGAACCGCATGAGCGACGCCGATACCATGAAGAAAACAGCTAGGAACACCGCAGCCCCCAAGCGCGACTGGAGCCGCCTCGATGGCATGACCGAGGCGGAAAAGCATGCTGCCGCAGTAAGCGACCCCGACAATCAGCCGCTGACTGAGGAAGACATGAACCGCATGAAGCGGACGCCGAGGGCCAAGATCATCCGCCGCGCGCTTGGCCTCACACAGCAGGATTTCGCCGCACGCTACCATATCCCGATCGGCACGCTCCGCGATTGGGAGCAGGGCCGTGCCGAGCCCGACGAGGCAGCGCGTGCCTATCTGACGGTCATCGCTCGCGAACCTGAGATGGTGCGCAAGGCGCTGAAGCCAAGTGCGCGAAATATCTCCGGTCCCCCACGCTGACATTCGTCGTCAAATTCGCGCCCAACTGCGACGCCAGGGTTTCCGTGAATGTCTTGCGGCGAGCGATCCAAGCACCATGACTGTTGCACGACGCGAAATTCTTGCTGCGCTGTTCCTGCCCGCGCTCTGCCTCATCGCGCTCCTCGCTCTGCGCGCACCAGCCCAGGCGCAAGGCAGCGCGCTCGAGATCTCGATGGATGAGCTGGTCGAGGACACCTGGAACAATACCGTCATCGCGCGCGGCCATGTCGAGATCCGCTTCTTCGGCGAGATCCTGCTCGCGGACGAGGTCATCTACGACCGCCGCGCCCGCAAGCTCAGCGCCCGCGGCAACATCACGCTGCAGGAGGCGGACGGCAAGGTGACGCGCGCCGGCGCCATGAACCTGCACGATGATCTGCGGGACGCGTTCGTGGCCTATGCGCGGCGCCAGAATGTGCGTATCGACCGCTGACGAGCCGGCTAGCTTGCAAGCCTTCGCTTGCGCCGCCGCGGTCTGGCGACCGCACTCGGGTCGATCCGTGGCGCCTTCCTGTCCACCGGCCGCGAGGGCGGCTCGGTCGCTGTGAACCGGCCGATAGAGAACGGATCGCTCGCCGGAAACGTCTGCTTCAGCGCCTCGTCCAAAACAGCGTCCAGCTTACGCCGGCCGCTCTTCTCGTGGCTGTCGCTGCGAATACCCATCCACAACCATATGTCCGGCTAATTCAGTTGCAGTTTCATCTGGTTAGACGCAGGGCGGTCTTCGTCTTTAGTCTGCATATTTCCAAGCAGTTGATCCAACGGCATTTTTTCGAACAGGGTCACGCTCAGACTTTGTAGAATTGTGTAGAGGCTGGCGTCGAGGCGCAAGCGCTTCTTGACGATGGCGACCAGCACGTAGACCGTGACCGCGATCCAGATCTGGGTGCGGACGGCGTTTTCGAGTTGCCGAAGAACGATTTGATCCTCAGATGCTGCTTGATCCATTTGAAGAACAGCTCGATCTGCCAACGGCATCGAGAGATCGGCGATCGCCAGCGGGGCCAGGGTGAAATTGTTGGTGAGGAAGACGAGGCGCTTGCCGGTTTTGGGATCGCGATAGCGCACGCGCCTGAGCTTGTCGGGATAGCGGGCGACAGACTTGCGCGTGGTCAGCATGATGGTTTGATCGCACTGCACGCCCGTCGCCTTGTCCACGGGTCTGGAGTAGAGGCGCCGGCATTCCAGATTGGACTTTGCACGGATGACGAAGAACGCTGCGGCCGCGGTGAGCCGATGGAGCCGTGCGAAATCCATGTAGCCGCGGTCCATCACATAGATGGCGCCCGCTTCGGGTACCAGCACGTCGAGGATGTCGCTGTCGTAGGACTTGCCGTCGTCGATGTGAAGAAACGTCGGAATATTGCCGCGCAAATCCATCTGCGTGTGCACCTTGATGGCGCCCTTGGTCGTCTTGAAATGGGCCCAGGGAAACAGCGACAGGCACAGATCGATGGTCGTGGTGTCGAGCGCGTAGGCGGTTGCATCGAGCTCGGCGCCGAACGGCTCGTCGGCGTAGAGCTTGCGCGCCTGTGCAATCAAAGCCTGGGCGAAGGCGGCGTAAAGACGCCAGTCGCGCACCTCGTTGGCGTCAGCCAGCGTCGAGCGGGCGACGGGAGAGCGAAAGCCCATGTGGTAGAGCTTGGGCGCCTGGGCATCGAGACAGATGACGGTGTCTCTCAGGCTGTCGCGCCAGGTGAGCTGGGCGAACGCCATGGCGCGGAACTGGTCCTGGCAGCTGAAGCTTCTGACCAAGTGATCGCCGTCGAAGCGCGCCACGATGCGCCGGAACGTATGCATTGGCAGATGATCCATCACCTGCGCGAAGACCAGCTTGCCCTCGAACATGCCCGCCCTCCCCGTCCGGTCCAACTCGCCGTTCGGGGAGGCTCAGATTGGAAGCAGTGGAGTTCAAGTCGATGACACCCCCGCCATGATGCATTATGCTTTGCAGATCAGTGCTCTGGCAAATTAATCAGAATGCGGATACCGGACACTACTGATCCACAACACATTGGGTCCGGCTGGCGCTCCCGCAACATCGGGGCACAAAAACGTGTGCTGCATCCGGCACATATACCGCCTTGTGCCGGCGACGGCCGGTGCCATCCGAAACAGCCGCACCGGCGAGCCCCGCTTTGCTAGATTGCACGACTTGCCCACATCGAGACGTGGCGGCCGAAGCGTGAATCCTGCTCTATTCATGGACTTGAGAGCAAAATTCACGTTCCATGATCGAGGCAAAGTGCTTCGATCAGAAACGATCTTGCTCTCTAGGTGCACACGCGCACCGACCGGGGAAACGGTAAGCTTGGGGGGATACCCATGAATCAACGCGCGCTCGCGGCCGAGTGCATCGGCACGTTCATGCTCATGTCGTCGGTGCTCGGCGCCGCCTTCTATTCGTTTGGCGCACCCTCCGGAGCCGCCGGCATCCTGGGCGTTGCGCTCTCGATCGGTTGCACGGTGATGGCGCTGGCTTTCGCCATCGGCCACATCTCGGGCGGCCATTTCAATCCGGCTGTTACGCTGGGGCTGATCGCCGGCGGGCGCGTCGCGGCCAACAGTGCGGTCGGCTACATCGTCGCGCAATGCCTGGGCGCGATCGCCTCCTGCATCGTCTTCTACCTCATCGGCGCGGCGCCGCCCACCTTTGCTGCCAACGGCTACGGTGCCCTGTCGATGCTGAAGGCGGGCATGCTCTCGGTGTTCCTGATCGAGACCGTGCTGACGGCGTTCCTGGTGTTCGTGATCATGGGTGCCACCAACCGCCGGGCGCCGGCAGGCTTTGCGCCTATCGCGGTCGGCGTCACGCTCACCGCCATCCACATCATGGCCATCCCGATCTCCAACGCCTCGGTGAACCCCGCGCGCAGCCTCGGAAGCGCCATCTTCGGCGGCACGGCGGCGCTGGGGCAGGTCTGGCTGTTCTGGGTGGCGCCGATCCTGGGCGGCGTGATCGGCGGCGTGCTCGCGCGCTGGCTGCAGGAAGAATAGGCCCGAAAGGCTGGCGCTGCGGGCCCTCTCCCTCGGGGGAGAGGACATGAGGCCATGACTTACGGCCGCGTGCTCGACGCTGGAAACTTGCGCCCCAGGCTAATGGCGCGGCCGTAAGTCATTTGGCCGAATTGGTGAGGAGCGACTTTCTTCTTTGCACGAATGAAGGCCCCCTCATCCGCCCATCGTGCCGGAGGCGCGTCTTCGACACGACGGGCACCTTCTCCCCAAGGGGAGAAGGAAAGACGCGGCACCCTAGTTGGCTAGCCACGCCCTGAGCGCGCGATTGACGGCCTCGGGCCGCTCCATCGTGGAGAGGTGCCCGCACTCGGGGATGATCTCGAGCTTCGCACCGGGAATGCCGGCAACGATTTCCCGCGACAGCTCAGGCGGCGTGAGCGCGTCCTCGCGCCCGACGATGACCAGCGTCGGGCACTTGATGCTCGAAAGGAACGGGCGGTTGTCGGGACGGGTCATGATCGCCGTCTGCTGGCGCTTGAACGCGTCCACACCGATGTCGTCCGCCATTTGCAGGATCGCCTCGACCAGCGGCTGCTCGCCGAGCCGGGCCTTGTGGATCAGGACCGGCAGCAGCTGCTCCTGGGCCTTGCGGGCACCCTCGCGCTCCGCCAACGCCACCAACTGGCGCCGCCCTTCCGCGCGCTCTGGAGCATCGGCGCGCGAGCCCGTGTCGAGCAGCGCGAGCTTCGTTACCCGCCCCGGCGCCTGGCGGACGATCTCGTAGGCGATATAGCCGCCCATCGAGAGCCCTGCGAGCGCGAACCGCTCCGGCGCAGCGGCCAGGATCGACTTGGCGATCGCCGCGATGCTGTCGTGGCGCGTGTGGTCGGCCACCGACATCTCGGCGATATCGGGGAGCGCCGCCATCTGTGGCACCCACAGGGCCCTGGTGCACAGCAGGCCCGGCACCAGAACCAGGTTCGTTCTTGCGGCCATTCCGGGTCCCCCAAAGGGTAAGGCTCAAGGTCTTTTTAACCGAGCCATGCGCGGCACTGGAAGCGGATATGTCGCTGGTGCCCTGACTGGGCGACGGCGGATGCACGCGGCAGCCCAATTCGTTAACCGAAGCTGACAAAGGCGCAATCGGTCGCGGGCCACGTGCCGAGTTTATCGCACAGGCCTTCCTTGCAATTTCGCCCGAACAGTGCCATGTAGCCCCGTGAACGGGCGCAGGGGATCGCTTTCATAACCAATTTCCCCAAGCTTCAGGCTTTCCCGTTAGGCCCTTTGTGCCAAATCCCCCTGCGCTCTCGATGCCGGAATGTTCGCGCCCAGGTGCGTTGCGCGAGCGTCGGCCCATGATGAGAGAGACGGAGACACTTCCTTTTGCAGACATCCACATTCGCTGAGCTTGGGCTCAGCGCAAAAGTACAGGCTGCCATCCAGGCCGCCGGCTACACCGAACCCACCCCCATTCAGGTTCAGGCCATCCCGGTCGCGGTGACCGGCCGCGACGTGCTGGGCATTGCCCAGACCGGCACCGGCAAGACTGCCGGCTTCGTGCTGCCCATGCTGGCGCGGCTGGAGGCAGGCCGGGCGCGGGCGCGCATGCCGCGCTCGCTGATCCTGGCGCCCACGCGCGAGCTCGCCGCCCAGGTGGCGCAGAGCTTCGAGAAGTACGGGGTCAACCACCGCCTGACGCTCGCGCTGCTGATTGGCGGCGTGTCGTTCGACGACCAGCTCAGGAAGCTCGACCGCGGCGTCGACGTGCTGATCGCCACGCCAGGGCGCCTGCTCGACCACTTCGGGCGCGGCAAGATCCTGCTGACCGGCGTCGAGATCCTGGTCATCGACGAGGCGGACCGCATGCTCGACATGGGCTTCATTCCCGACATCGAGCGCATCTGCAAGCTGCTGCCGCCCCGCCGGCAAACGCTGTTCTTCTCGGCCACCATGCCGCCCGAGATCCAGCGCCTGGTCGACAGCTTCCTCAAGGACCCCGTGCGCATCGAGGTCACGCGGCCCGCCAGTGTCGTGGGCACCATCACCCAGCTCTTCCGTTATTGTGCCTCCACCGAGGACTGGGAAAAGCGCGAGGTGCTGCGCCAGCTGATCCGCTCCGAGAACGTCAAGAACGCCATCATCTTCTGCAACCGCAAGCGCGACGTCGCGATCCTGCTGAAGTCGCTGCAGAAGCACGGTTTCAATGCGGGCGCCCTGCACGGCGACATGGACCAGTTCAACCGCACGGAGACGCTGGAAGCTTTCCGCGAGGGCCGCATCACGCTGCTGGCGGCGAGTGACGTGGCGGCCCGCGGCCTCGACATCCCCGACGTCAGCCACATCTTCAACTTCGACGTGCCCTGGCAGTCGGACGACTACGTGCACCGCATCGGCCGCACGGGCCGCGCGGGCAAGGAAGGCCGCTCGCTCACGCTCGTCACGCCCGACGACATCAAGCAGCTCAACGACATCGAGAAGATGCTGGGCGCACCGGTCACCTGGATCGGCGAGCCGCCCAGCGCCGAGGATCTGGCGAGCGGCATGCGGCGGCGCGGTCGCAGCAGGCGCGGAGGCGCGAGACCGGATGGCCGCCACGAGGGACGCGGCGGCAGGTCGATGCGCAACGGAGCGCGGCACCGCCCGGAACGCAAGGCCCGCCCCAGCGGTGGCCAGCCCGAGCATGCCGCACCGACGCAGGCGCGCCCGTTGGAGGATCGCCCACGCCAGGATCGCGCCGAGCGCAGGCCTCAGCGCAGTGAACGGCCGCAGCGCTCCACCGATCAGCAGCCGCGGCAAGCAAAGCAGCCACAAGCAAGCAAGCCGCCGCGTCAGCCCTGGGAGCCGCGCGAGCCCCGCCGTCAACCCGATCGCGACGACGGCAGGCCGACCCCGGTCGGTCTCGGCGACCACGTGCCGGCGTTCCTGCGCAAGACCACGCGCACCGCGCAGTAGCAACGAGCGCTAGCCCCTGTTGCATGGTGTCCTGGGTCCCGCCCTCCGGCGGGATGACGTGCGTGGTGGTGGTTCAGCATCACAACTAACGTCATACCGGCGTCATGTCGAAGACATGCCTCCGGCATGAAGGCCGGTACCCAGATCACACCTCGTCGCTGGTTGGGATGAGGTTGTCATTGACGCGTGGCGCGTGCGCCAGCACATCTTCGCATTTCCGATAGGTGTGATACGCTCGAGGCGATGACGATCGGCCACAAGGACAGCGCTTCTCCCTCCCACGTCCTGCGCACCCTTTGGCTCTCTGCGGCCGGCGATCCGGCGGCGCTGGCCAACGCAAAGCTCACCGGCGCCGATCCCGCGCTCCCCTCGTCCTTTCGCGTCGGCACCGCCGCGCAGGTGTCCATCGCCGCAGCCGGGCTGGCCGCCGCCGAGGTCTGGCGCCAGCGCACCAAGCGCAGCCAAACCGTCTCGGTCGACATGCGCCATGCGGCGATCGAGTTCCGCAGCGAGCGCTACATGCGCCTCGACGGCAAGCCGCCGGGACCCACCTGGGACAAGATCGCCGGGGTCTACCGCACAGGCGACGGCCGCTGCGTGCGGCTGCACACCAACTTTCCGCATCATCGCGACGGCATGCTCAAATTGCTGGGCTGCGCCTACGAGCGCGAGGCGGTGCAGGCCGCCCTCGTGCAATGGGAGGGCGAGCCATTCGAGACCGCCGTCGCCGAAGCCAAGCTCGTCGCCACCATGATGCGCTCGCCGGCCGAATGGGCGGCACATCCGCAGGGGCAGGCTGTGGCACGGTTGCCCCTGATCGAGCTCACCAGGATCGGCGAGGCTCCGGCCCGCCCGCTGCCTTCCGACGCCGAGCGGCCGCTCTCCGGCATCCGCGTGCTCGACCTCACCCGCGTGATCGCCGGGCCGGTGTGCGGGCGGGCGCTTGCCGCCCACGGCGCCGAAGTCATGCGCATCACGGCCCCGCATCTGCCGGGGCTGCCCCAGCTCGACGTCGATACGGGCCGCGGCAAGCTCTCCGCGACAATCGACCTGCGCGCCACCGACGATCGCGACTGGCTGCGCGGCCTGGTGCGAGAGTCGCATGTCTTTGTGCAGGGCTACCGGCCGGGCGCCCTGGCGGCGCTCGGGTTTTCGCCGGAGGCACTGGCTGAGCTTCGCCCTGGCATCGTGGCCGTCACGCTCTCCGCCTACGGCCATGCTGGCCCGTGGGCCAATCGCCGCGGCTTCGACTCGCTCGTACAGAATGCGAGCGGGATCAATGTCGCGGAAGCCGAGGCCGCAGGTGTCGCCGCGCCCAAGGAGCTGCCGGCCCAGGCCCTCGATCACGCCTCCGGCTATCTGATGGCGTTCGGTGCGATGATGGCGCTGGCGCGCAAGGCCAAGGAAGGCGGCTCGTGGCACGTGCGCGTCTCGCTGGCGCAGACAGGTCATTGGCTCACAGGGCTCGGCCGCCTGGAGAATGGCTTCGCCTGCCCCGAGCCGACACGCGAGGAGATCGCGGCGCTGGTGGATGAAACCGACACCACCTTCGGCCGCCTCACCTTCGTTAGGCACGCGGCCCAGCTCTCCGAGACGCCGGCCTTCTGGACCCGCCCGCCCGTGAGACTCGGCGCGCACGCGCCGGTGTGGCCGGTGTAGTGGGGATTCCCTCTCCCCATGCTTCTTCAGCATGGGGAGAGGGTTAGGGTGAGGGGCGGCACAAAGCTCCGGCAGTGCTTGAGGCCGCCCCTCACCTCATGCTGGAAGCATGGCTCCGCCATGACCCTCTCCCCGTAAGAACGGGGAGAGGGGGACGTCGCGGCTATCGGCGCGAACGGATCGTTTGCTTGGATCTCGCCTCGCGCTCCGGCCCCTTCCTGCCCGCCGCACGCTGCCCTGCCGCAACCGCCGCCCGCGCCCACTCCACCATCTCGTCGGGGTCGTCGAACAGGCGCTCCGGCACGCGCCAATAGGCGCCGACCTGCACCGTCCGGCCCTTGGCCTCGTAGCTGAACGGCTCCAGCCCTTCGGCCTCGTAGGCGCTGCGATTGCCGTCATCCACCTTGAAGTAGAGCGCATCGCGCAGGATGAGGGCGAAGATCACGCCATCGCAGTAGACGCCGGCGCCGCTGAACATGCGGCGCGTGGTGACATGGCCGAGCGGAGCCAGCTGATCCTTCACGAAGGCGAGAAATTCCGGGCTGGTCGCCACGTCACGCCTTTCCCCCGGCGACCGGCACACCCAACCGATCGGCGATGGAACGGGCGATGTACTGCGGCGGCAATGCAACGCCCATCACCAGCGCCCGCTCCTCGGGCCCGGGCTCCTCGAGCGCGGCGAACTGGCTCGCAAGCAGCGCCGCCGGCATGAAGTGGTCCTTGCGTGCAGCCAGCCGGGCCGCGATCAGGTCCTGGCTTCCCAGCAGGTAGACCAGGCGAACACCCTGCCGCTTGGCGCCGATGCGTGTGCGATAGACGCGCTTCAGGGCGGAGCACGACACAATGCCGGGCTCGTTGCCGGCGAGGCGCTCGCCGATCCAGGCGCCGATGGCATCGAGCCACGGCCAGCGATCCTCGTCGGAGAGCGGGACGCCGCGGCCCATCTTCTGGATGTTGGCAGGGGGATGAAAGGTGTCGGCGTCGCGGAACGGCCAGCCGAGCGCCCGAGACAGCTCGCCGCCGACGGTGCTCTTGCCGCAGCCGGCGACGCCCATCAGCACGATGACGCGCAATTGCCCCGGTGTGGTCATGCCTTGCCCGGCTCCACGTGGCCGCCGAAGCCCTTGCGCATGGCAGAGAGCACCTTCTCGGCAAAAGTGTGGTCCTGGCGCGAGCGAAAGCGCGTGTAGAGCGCACTCGTGAGCACCTCGGCCGGCACCGCCTCCTCGATGGCCGCCTGCACGGTCCAGCGCCCCTCGCCGGAATCGGCAACGTGGCCGGAGTAACCCGCCAGCTCCGCATCCTCCGCCAGCGCCGCCGCCGTGAGATCCAGAAGCCAGGAGGTGATGACGCTGCCGCGGCGCCAGACCTCGGCAACGTCTGCGACGTCGATATCAAGGCGCAGGTCCTCGGGCAGCCGCGGCGAGTTGGCGTGCTTGAGTATGTCGAGGCCCTCGGCGATGGCCTGCATCATGCCGTACTCGATGCCGTTGTGGATCATCTTGACGAAGTGCCCGGCACCGCATGGGCCCAGAGTGCAGGTAGCCTTTCTCAGGACGCGTGTCGCGCCCCTTTCGGCCGACCGTTGCAGGAATGTCGCTCTTGCCCGGAGCCAGAGTCGCGAAGATCGGATCGAGGTGATCGACGATCGCCGCCTCCCCGCCGATCATCAGGCAGTAGCCGCGCTCCAGCCCCCACACGCCGCCTGACGTGCCGATGTCGAGATAATGCAAGTCCCTCGCCTTCAGCTCACGTGCCCGGCGGATGTCGTCCTTCCAGAACGTATTGCCGCCGTCGATGACGGTGTCGCCCGCCGCCAGCAGGCGGCCAAGCTCGGAGATGGCGGCTTCGGTAGCCTCGCCGGCTGGCAGCATCACCCACACCACCCGCGGCGCCGCCAGCGCCCTCACCAGGTCCGCCACGCTGGCCGTCGCAACCGCGCCCTCGCGCTCGAGCTTCCGCCCCGGCTCCGCGTCGCGGTCGTAAACCACGCAAGAGTGGCCGCCGCGCATGAGCCGGCGCGCGATGTTGGCGCCCATACGGCCAAGCCCGATCACGCCGATCTGCATGGTCTGTCTCCTGTTGGCAGCGCCCACCTTACAACATCGCCTTACCAGGCTTCCACGTGTGCCCGCGAAGTCGTAGGGCGCAATAAGGCGTCAGCCGCATTGCGCCGTTGTGCAGCACGGGCGCATCGGCGCAATACGCTATCGCTATTGCGCCCTACGGCCGCTAGCTTGCGCGTACGCATACCGTGACCCGGGTATCTCGATGACCCCGACCGACCTCGCCTACACCTCGGCCGCCGATCTCGCAGCGATGATCCGAGCCAAGCAGCTCTCCGCGGTGGAGGTGATGCGCGCCACCCTGGCGCGGGCCAAGACGGCGCAGGCCGCGCTCAACTGCTTCATCACGATCTGCGGCGACCAGGCGCTCCGGGATGCGCAGGCCGCCGACGCCGCCCTCGCCGACGGCCGCGAGCTAGGCCCCCTGCACGGCGTGCCGTTCCATGTGAAGGACCTCGTCAACACCAAGGACGTGCGCACCACGTTCGGCTCCTTCATCCACGAGCACAACGTCCCTGCCGCTGACAGCGTCTCTGTGGCGCGGCTGAAGGCCGCCGGCGCGATCCTCTTCGCCAAGACAACGACACCCGAGTTCGGCCACATGGTGTGGACGGAGGCTCCGCTGTTCGGGCGCACGCGCAACGTCTGGGATGCCGCGCGGACATCGGGCGGATCGTCGGGCGGGGCAGCTGTTGCCTGCGCCGCCGGCGTCGGACCTCTGGCGATCGCCACCTGCGCGGGCGGCTCCACGCGCATTCCCGCCGCCTGCAACGGCGTCGTCGGCTTCAAGCAATCGCTGGGCCTCGTCCCGCACGACATGGCGCCCGAGGCTTTCGGCAACCTGTCCTCCATCACGCCGACGACGCGCACCGTCATGGACACGGCGCTCATGCTCGAGGCCATGGCGGGCTGGCATCCCTCCGACCCGCACTCTTTTGGCCTACCGACGACGGGATTTGTCGGCGCCGCGCAGCCGCACGGCAATCTCGAGGGTGTGCGCATCGCCTGGCGCCCGCTGCTCGGCAACGCTGTGATCGACAGCGAGGTTTTGGAGCTGTGCGAGGCCGCGGCCATGACGCTCGGCAAGCTCGGCGCCACCGTCGAGCCGATGGACGACGACATGGAGCCGACCGCGCCGTTCTGGCTCGTGCTGTCGACTGCGCTCTGGAATGCCCGCTTTGGTGATCTTCTGCCCCAGTGGCGGGAGCGCATGAGTCCAACGCTGGTCAAGCAGATGGAGGCGGGACGGGGGCACACGGCCGAGATGCTGGCCAAGGCCTACGTTCAGCGAACGCGCATCTATCGGCAGATCCAATCATGGTTCGATCGCTTCGACGTCATCGCCACACCGACATTGACACGCACGGCCTTGCCGATCGAGGAGCGCCTGTTCGAGCCGATCGAGATCGAGGGTGTCGAGGTCGACACGCCGCGCCTGGCATGGTTCCCTTACACGCACCCCTTCAACATCAGCGGCAATCCGGCCGTGACCCTGCCCTGCGGCTTCCACAGCGACGGCCTGCCGGTGGCGATCCAGCTCGTCGGCCGCCGCGGCGAGGACGCGCGCCTCATCAAGGTGGCGGCGCTGTTCGAGCAGGCGCGGCCATGGGCGGCAAGGCGGCCGCAGGTCGATGGGTTGGATTAGTCGCGGGGCGAGGCCCCTCTCCCCTCGGGGGAGAGGACGTGAGGCCATGACTTACGACCGCGTGCATTGAGTTGGAGACCAGCGCCGACGTCGATGGCGCGGTCGTAAGTCATCCGGCCGAACTGGTGAGGGGCAACTTCCTTCGGCGCAGTAGCGAAGGCCCCCTCATCCGCCCATCGTGCCGGAGGCGCGTCTTCAACACGACGGGCACCTTCTCCCCAAGGGGAGAAGGGTCGCCGCGGCCGCTCAGAACATCCCCAGCAGCAGCTTGGCCTCGTCGGACATGCGGTCCTTGTCCCACGGCGGGTCGAAGGTGAGCTTGACGGTGACCTGGCCAACGCCGGCAATGGAGCCGATGGCGTTCTCCACCCAGCCCGGCATCTCGCCGGCCACCGGGCACCCCGGCGACGTCAGCGTCATTTCCACGGCGACGTTGCGCGCGTCGTCCACGTCGATCTTGTAGATGAGCCCCAGCTCGTAGATGTCGGCGGGGATCTCGGGGTCGTACACGGTCTTGAGCGCTGCCACGATGTCGGCGGTGAGCTGCTCCAGCTCCTCCTTGGGGATGGAGGAGCCCGGTGCGGGCTCGGGAACGGCCGACTTTGGCTCCGGCAGAGCTTGGACAGGCGGAGCTTCGTCAGGCGTCGCCAAGCCGCTTCGCCCTGTTACTTTGTCATCCACGACACACCCCTTACGTCATTCCCGCGGAGGCGGGAATCCAGGTCACTAAGCCGCTTGTGCGTGGGACGTTGACTGGATCCCCGCCATCATGCCGAAGGCGTGTCTTCGACACGACGCGGGGATGACGACCCTACGCAAAGAACTCGTGCGCCTTCACCAGCGCCTCGGCCAGAGCATCCACCTCGGCCTTGGTATTGTACATCGCAAACGACGCCCGGCACGTGGCAGTTACCCCCAGCCGCTCCATCAGCGGCTGGGCGCAGTGATGGCCCGCGCGCACGGCCACGCCGGAGCGGTCGATGATGGTGGAGATGTCGTGGGGGTGCAGCCCGTCGATGCTGAAGGCGACGATCGCGCCCTTGTCCCTGGCGTGCCCGTGGATCTTGAGCCAGTTGAGCCGGCCCAGGCGCTCGTGGGCGTAGTCCTTGAGGCCGGCCTCGTAGCGCGCGATGCGGTCGCGGCCCACCTGCATCATGTAGTCGAGCGCGGCGCCGAGCCCTATCGCCTGCACGATCGGCGGCGTGCCGGCCTCGAACTTGTGGGGCGCCTTGCCGTAGGCGATGCGGTCCTTGTGTACGCTCTCGATCATCTCGCCCCCGCCCATGTAGGGCGGCATGGCGTCGAGGTGCTTGCGCTTGGCGTAGAGCACGCCGATGCCCGACGGCCCGTAGGTCTTGTGCCCGGTGAAGGCGTAGAAATCGACGTCCAGGTCCTGCACGTCCACGGGCATGTGCACCGCCGCCTGGCTGCCGTCGACCAGCACGGGAACATCGTGGGCGTGTGCGATGCGCACGATCTCCTTGAGGGGTGTGACCGTGCCCAGCACGTTCGACATGTGGGTGATCGCCACCATCTTGGTGTGCTTGTTGAACAGGCGCTCGAACTTGTCGAGCTGCAGCTCACCCTCATCCGTGATCGGCGCCCACTTGAGCACTGCGCCGCGCCGCTCGCGATGGAAGTGCCACGGCACGATGTTGGAGTGGTGCTCCATGATGGAGAGGATGATCTCGTCGCCCTCGCCGAGGATCATCCCGCCGAACGAGCTCGCCACCAGGTTGATGGCCTCGGTGGCGTTGCGGGTGAAGATGATCTCGTCGGTGCTCGGCGCATTGAGGAACCGGCGCACCGTCTCGCGCGCGTCCTCGTATTTGGCGGTGGCGGTATTGGAGAGATAGTGCAGGCCGCGATGGACGTTGGCGTACTCCATCTTGTAGGCGTGCTCGATCGCGTCCAGCACGGCGCGCGGCTTCTGCGCGGAAGCGCCGTTGTCGAGATAGACCAGCGGCTTGCCGTACACCTCGCGGAACAGGATCGGAAAGTCGGTGCGGATGCGTTCCACGTCGTAGGTGCCGCCACCCGTGAGGTCTGCCTCTTTGATCATCGCGGTCATGGTCGTCCTCCGCGCGGGGCCCTCGCCCGCGCCTCACCTCATGCAGCCAGGCCGGCGAGCCTGCTCTTCGCGATCGCCGACAGCGCCGCGCGCAAGCCCTCGTCCTCGACCGTGTCCATCGCCTCGCCAACGAAGCTCTCGATCAGCAGCGCACGCGCCTCCTCCAGCGGGATGCCGCGCGACCGGAAATAGAACAGCATCTCGGGGTCGAGCTCGGCTGCCGTCGAGCCATGGCCGCAGATCACGTCGTCGGCGTGGATCTCCAGCTCCGGCTTGGAATCGAACTCGGCGTCCTCCGACAGCATGAGAACTTGCGCCATCTGCTTGCCGTCGGTCTTCTGCGCGTTGGGCCGCACGATCACCTTGCCCTGGAACACGCCGCGCGCCCTGTCCGCCAGCACGCCCTTGAACAGCTCGCGGCTCTCGCAGCCGGGCACCGCGTGATCGACCACCAGCGTGGTGTCGATGTGCTCGGCGTCGCGCCCAAGGAAGCAGCCGGAAATGTCGAGCTTCGCCCCCTCGCCCTTGAAGGTGACAAGGAGATTGTTGCGAACGAGCCCCGTCGCCGCCGTCAGCTGGAAGGCCCGATAGGAGGAGTCCGCCCCCAGCGTCACCAGCCAGCCGGCGACATGGGCCGAGGCCGTGCCGTCCAGCGTGCACTTGACGTGCACAAAGCTGGCGCCATCGCCGACCGCGATGTCGCTCAGCGCGTTGGTCTGGCCCGCCGCGCCGGGCAGGGTCACATAGGCCTCGATCAGCGTTGCCTTGGCGCCGGCGCCGATCCTGAGGACATTGCGCGTGGTCACGAGCCGCGGCGCCGCGCCCGCGCGAACGAAGACGAGAAGCAGCGGCTTCACGAGTTCCGCGCCGTCGGCCACGCGAACCACTGCGCCATCCGTCATGAATGCCGTATTGAGCGCGCTTACCGCATCCTGCGCCACCGCGTCAGCGCGGATCAGTCCATTGGCGATGCGCTCGGACGAGGCCTCGAGCGCGGCCGCGAGCGGCTCCAGCGCCACCCCACCAGCACCGTCCATGAGAGACAGATCAGGCCGGTATGCGCCGTTGACGAACACCACGCGATGGGCGGCGAGCGCTGCGAGCCCCTCGAGCGCGGCGTCGACCTCCTCTCGCGTCACGCGCGTGCTGTCGGCGATCGCCGGCGGCAGCGCTTCCTTCAGCGTGGCCCTCAGATCGGTGTACTTCCATTCCTCGATGCGCCGGTGCGGCAGCCCGAGCCCCGCGAACGCGCCGATTGCCGCCTTGCGCGCCTCGGCAACCGCGCGCCCGCCCGGCAGCTTCGCGGCGACGGCCTCGAAGCTTTCGGAATAGGCCTGTTCGACCTTGGTCCTCGTCACAGCTACGGTCATATCCTGCGGTCTTTTCTCGACGGGGCTCTCAAGCGCTCTCGAGCGCCTTGGATTTGAACTCGGCGTAGCCGCTCTTCTCCAGCTCCAGCGCCAGCTCCTTGCCACCGCTCTTGGCGATGGCGCCGTCCGCCATCACGTGCACCTTGTCGGGCACGATGTAGTTCAACAGCCGCTGGTAGTGGGTGATGACCAACATGGCGCGGTCCTTGGAGCGCAGCTTGTTGACGCCCTCCGAGACGACGCGCACGGCGTCGATGTCGAGCCCGGAGTCGGTCTCGTCCATCACGCACAGCGCAGGCTCCAGCATGGCCATCTGCAGGATTTCCATGCGCTTCTTCTCACCGCCCGAGAAGCCGACATTGAGCGGGCGTTTCAACATCTCGTCCGACATGCCGAGCCGCGCCGCCGCCTCGCGCACGCGCTTGAGGAACTCCGGCGTCGTGAACTCCTTCTCCCCGCGCTTCTTGCGCAGCGCGTTCACGGCCGTGCGCAGGAACGTCATGGTGGCGACGCCCGGGATCTCCATCGGATACTGGAAGGCGAGGAAGATGCCCTTGGCAGCGCGCTCGTCGGGCTCCATCTCCAGCACGCTCTCGCCGTTCCACAGGATGTCGCCGTCGGTCACGACGTAGTCCTCGCGCCCAGCCAGCACGTAGGCGAGCGTGGACTTGCCCGAGCCGTTGGGGCCCATGATCGCGTGAACCTGGCCTTTGGGCACCGTTAGGTCGACACCCTTGAGGATCGGCGTGTTCTCGTCAGCCAGCTTTACATGCAGGTTTCTGACTTCCAACATTTGCTCAGGTCATCTCTCGTGTCTGGATGGACCCCGCGGGGTCCAGGCCGCTCAGGCCTGGCGCGTGTCCACCATTTCAATCTCGGTGGGATAGAGCACACCCAGCCAGTCGCACTCGCCCTTCGCGGCCTTGCCGTTCTTGTTGAACTCGACCAGGAACGCCTCGTTGTTGCCGAGCGTCTCCAGCACGGTGCCGACGTCGCCCGTCCGCAGCGCGAAACCGGGGCTCGTCTTGGACAGCGCATTGCGCCGCTTGCACTCCCGCTCGTCCAGCTCCCGCCGCAGCTTCGCCATCGTTACCGCCGTCATCATTTCCGCCGCATCACGCATCGTGGTCTCCTCAAAACCGCTCGGCACGGCCTACCCGCCGCCCGAGCGCTCCATGCACGTCCACTCCCATCACCTCTTCTTCGGCCGGGTTGTCCCGGCTCAAGGCCTCTTTCGGTACTCACTTACCTTACTTGCCCCAACGCCAGCTCCATTGTCCATCGGTCTTCGCACGGCTGAAGCGGATGAAGGCCAGCGTGAGCAACGCCACCATGATGGCCCACGTCACGATCTGCCAGGCCGCCGGGCCCGCAGGCATGTCCGCGGGCCAGACCATCAACGGAAAGGTCAGCGCCATGATCATGCCCACGAAAACGGCAATAGCGGCCCACCCCTTCCAATTGGTGGGCGTGGCACCGTAGCCGTAAGTCTTTGGCCTGAACCAATATTGAGACATGCTATCCCACCGAGCCCTCTAGGCTGACACCGATCAGCTTCTGCGTCTCGGCCATGAACTCCATCGGCAGGTGCTGCAGCACGTCGCGCACGAAGCCGTTGACGATCAACGCCACAGCCTCCTCCTCGCTCAAGCCGCGCTGCATGCAGTAAAACAGCTTGTCGTCGGAGATCTTGGAGGTGGTGGCCTCGTGCTCGAAATGCGCGGACGCATTCTTGGCCTCGATATAAGGCACGGTGTGGGCGCCGCATTTGTCGCCGATCAGCAGGCTATCGCAGTTGGTGAAGTTGCGCACGTTCTTGGCCTTGCGGTGCGCGGAGACGAGTCCTCTATAAGTGTTCTGCGAATGGCCGGCGGCGATGCCCTTGGAGATGATGCGGCTCGACGTGTTGGACCCCAGATGCAGCATCTTGGTCCCGCTGTCGACCTGCTGGTAGCCGTTGGAGACGGCGATCGAGTAAAATTCGCCCCTGGAACCGTCGCCGCGTAGAATGCAGCTCGGGTATTTCCAGGTGATTGCGGAACCCGTTTCAACTTGCGTCCAGCTGATCTTGGAATTTCGGCCGCGGCAGTCGCCTCGCTTGGTGACGAAGTTGTAAATTCCGCCCTTGCCGTTCTTGTCGCCGGGATACCAGTTCTGCACGGTCGAGTACTTGATCTCGGCGTCGTCGAGCGCGATCAGCTCTACCACCGCCGCGTGCAGCTGGTTCTCGTCGCGCATTGGTGCCGTGCAGCCTTCAAGGTAGGAAACGTAGGCACCCTTGTCGGCGATGATGAGCGTGCGCTCGAACTGGCCGGTCTCCTTCTCGTTGATGCGGAAGTAGGTGGAAAGCTCCATCGGGCAGCGCACGCCCTGCGGCACGTAGACGAACGAGCCGTCGGAGAACACCGCCGAGTTGAGCGCCGCATAGAAGTTGTCGCCCTGCGGCACCACCGAGCCCAGGTACTTGCGCACCAGCTCGGGGTGCTCGCGCAGCGCCTCCGAGATCGAGCAGAAGATCACGCCGGCCTTGGCCAGCTCGTCCTTGAAGGTGGTGACGACCGACACGCTGTCGAACACCGCATCGACGGCCACGCGCGTGTCCTTCACACCGGCCAGGATCGCGCGCTCCTTGAGGGGGATGCCGAGCTTCTCGTAGGTGCGCAGCAGCTCGGGATCGACATCGGCCAAACTCTTTGGCCCCTCGGTCGATTTCGGCGCGGAGTAGTAATACAGGTTCTGGAAGTCGATCCTGGGGTAGTGCACCCTGGCCCAGGTCGGCTCCGTCATCGTCTGCCAGCGCCGGTACGCGTCGAGCCGCCACTCCAGCATCCAGCCGGGCTCATCCTTCTTGGCGGAGATGAAGCGGACGATATCTTCGCTCAGCCCCCTTGGCGCCTTCACCGACTCGATATCAGTCTCGAAGCCGTACTTGTACTGGTCGACGTCGATCCGCCTGACCTGGTCGATCGTCTGTTGGACTGCCGCCATCTGTACTCTCTTTGCTCTGATCTCTCTCAGGCCACCGCGCGTTCGCGGCGACGCAGTGCAACGTTGCTCCAGGCCTCGAGGAAGGCCTCGACGTCTTTCTCGGTCGAGTTCCAGCCGAGGCTCACCCGGATGGCGGCTCGCGCCAGGACCGGCTCGATGCCCATCGCCTGCAGCACGTGGCTCGCGCCCACCTTGCCGGACGAGCACGCTGCGCCCGCGCTCACCGAAACGCCCGCAAGGTCGAGGGCAATCACCAGCGTCTCAGCGCTCGTCCCGGCCAGGGCGATGCTCGTGGTGTTGGGCAGGCGTTTAGCGCCTGCGCCGATCACGACGGCCGAGGGCGCCATGGCCCGCACCCTGGCTTCGAGCTCATCGCGTAGCCTCGCAACGCGGTGGATAGCGCCCAGATCGCGCTGCGCTGCCTCGGCAGCCGCACCGAAGCCGGCGATGGCAGGCACGTTCTCGGTCCCCGCCCGGCGCCGGCGCTCCTGGCCGCCGCCTGCAATCAAGGCCGGCAGGCTTGCGCCCTCGCGGATCACGAGTGCACCGACGCCCTTGGGCCCGCCGAGCTTGTGGGCCGACAGCGTCAGGTAGTCGACGCCAAGGGCGCGCAGGTCGATGGCGACGCGCCCCGCCGCCTGCACCGCATCCGTGTGCACGAACACTCCGCGCGCCTTGGTCACGGCCGCGACTTCGGCCACCGGCTGCAGCACGCCCGTCTCGTTGTTGGCCATCTGCAGCGACACCAACGCACGGGCCGCCGATGCCTCCGCCACGCGGTCATCGAACCCGGGGGCGCGCACCACACCGTCATTGCCGACCGGTATCTCGACAAGGCGCGCCTTGCTCGCTCGCGCCGGCGCCAGCACCGAGTCATGCTCGATGCCGGAAAGGAAAATCGTATCCCACCCGCCGGCCAGCACCGCATTGTTGGCTTCAGTGCCGCCGCTGGTGAACACCACCTCGGCCGGCTTGGCGCCCACCAGGGCAGCCACCTGCTCGCGCGCGTCCTCCACGAGCGCGCGCGCACGCCGTCCTTCCGCGTGCGGGGAGGAGGGGTTGCCGATGGCATCGAGCGCCGAGACACAGGCCGCACGCGCCTCCGGCCGCAGCGGCGCGGTCGCGTTGCAATCGAGATATGTGCGCCTTGCGCTCATTGCGCGATCAATCCGCCACCAATCCGACAGAACCAGTCGGCATCCGCACCGCCAGCTTGCCCGGCGATGCCGTCGAGCACCTCCTGCAGCGTCACGCTGGCCAGGAACACCGCGATCTGGTCACCCAGCGCGTCCCAAAGCCCGTGTGTGAGGCAGCGCCTGCCCGCCATGCACGGCGGGGAGTCTTCCCCGGCGCACCGCGTCATGCGGATGCCCTCTTCCACGGCCTGCATGATGTCGGCCACCGTCACGCTCGAGGCCGGCCGAGCCAGCCGGTAACCACCGGCGCGCCCACGCTCGCTTTCGACCAGGCCTGCGCGGCGCAGTTTGCCAAAGAGTTGCTCGAGATAGGCAAGGGAGATCTGCTGGCGCTCGGCGATGGCCGAAAGCGGCACCGCTTCACCGGCGCCATACTTGGCGAGATCGGCCATGGCGGTGACCGCGTACCGACCCTTGGTATTCAACTCCACGACGGTTTCCACTCCACCGGGCATGCAAGCCGCTGTGCAGGCTCGCCTTGCCCCTTGCGTTCGACACCCAGGCCCGTGCTATGACACCGCGCATCGAGCAGTTCAGCGCGGGCCAGATCAGACTCTTTCGAACTGTTCTAAACTTCAGTGGATATATGGAAATTCCGAGCCCGCAAGTCAAGTATTTTTGCTGCGCGCATCCGGCCTGTGCATCTCGGGGCCGAGGTTGCCTGTGCTCGATGCGCCGATCGCCTTGCCTGGAGACCTCGAGCGGGAGCCTAACCACGTATGCCTGAGCTGATCATCAATGGGCCGGCGGGCCGTATCGAGGCCCGCTACCACCACGAAACCCCTTCCGACAGCCCCATCGCCCTCATCCTGCACCCGCACCCGCAATTCGGCGGCACCATGAACAATCAGGTGGTGTACGCCCTCTACTACATGTTCGTTGACCGCGGATTCTCCGTGCTCAGGTTCAACTTTCGCGGCGTGGGGCGCAGCCAGGGCTATTTCGACAACGGCCCCGGCGAGCTGGCGGACGCAGCCTCCGCCCTCGACTGGCTGCAGCTACAGAACGCCGACTCGCGCTCGTGCTGGATCGCCGGTGTCTCTTTCGGCACGTGGATTGCGATGCAGCTGCTGATGCGCCGGCCCGAGATCGACGGCTTCGTGTGCGTGGCCCCGCCGGCCAACCTTTATGACTTCTCCTTCCTCGCCCCGTGTCCGTCGTCCGGCCTGATGGTGAATGGCGACAAGGACCGCGTCGTGCCTTCGGCGTCGATCGGCGAGCTGGCGGCCAAGACCAAGGTGCAGAAGGGCGTCAAGATCGAGCACGCGATCATCCCCGACGCCAACCACTTCTTCCAGGACAAGATCGAGGACCTGATCGACCTCGCCGGCGCCTACGTCGACAGGCGCACCATCGAGATGGAGAAGGAGCGCAAGGAGTAGCGCCGTTTGGCGTCTACCTGCTGGCAACCACGCCACCGGTCATGGGCTCACGCACGCCGGTGGTGCCGGGGAAGGTGATGGGCAGCCCCTTCAGCGAGCGCACGGCCATGTAGGCCCAGGCCTCCGCCTCCACCGCGTCACCGTCGAAGCCGGCCGCCTCGGCGGGTGCCACGGCGCATTCCACGCGCGCTGCGAGCATCGCCATCAGCGCCTTGTTGCGGCGGCCGCCGCCGCAGATGACCCACAGACGGGGCTCCTCGGGGAAGTGCTCGCGCGCCCGGGCGATGGCCGTTGCCGTGAAGGCCGTCAAGGTCGCCGCACCGTCCGCGACCGAAAGGTGCTGGACCGGCTCGATGGGGAACGCGTTGCGATCGAGCGATTTCGGCGGCAGCCGGCCGAAGTAGTCATGTATGAACAGCGCGCCGAGCGCTTCCTCGTCGACCTTGCCGCGACCTGCCGCGCCTCCATCCGGATCCATAGCCCGGGCGGTGTGACGCAGCATCCAGTCGTCGATCATCGCATTGCCGGGCCCCGTGTCGAACGCCAGCAGCGTGCCATCGCGGCCGATCCACGTGACGTTGGCCACGCCTCCGATGTTGACCACCGCAATCGGCCGCTCGGGCAGCCGTGCAGCGAGCGCACGGTGATAGACGGGTGCCAGCGGGGCGCCCTGGCCGCCAGCCGCCACGTCGGCGGCGCGCAGGTCGTGGACCACATCGAGCCTGATCTGGTGCGCCAGCGCTGCTCCATCTCCGATCTGCACGGTCAGCCGCCGCTCCGGCGCATGCAGTACCGTGTGCCCATGGAAACCGACGACACCGACATCGGCGGAGGCGACGTTTTGGTCCATGAACTGCCGCACAGCGACGGCATGGCGCTCGGTCAGCTCCCGCTCCGCGTCGGCCAGGCAGCCGGGGCGCGCGCCGCGGTCGGAGACCTCGCGCGCATCTGCAATCGCCTGCGCCAGCCGGGCCCTGAACGCGCCGTCATAGGCATACGTTCCGGAAGGTCCCCGTTTGACCTTGTCCTCCCCGTCCGTCTCGATCAGCGCCACGTCGATGCCGTCCATGGAGGTGCCGCTCATCAGGCCCAACGCGCGCATCATCTTGCCCATGGGCGCCTTCCTGTGCATGTTCCGCCAGCCTCGCGAACCCTAACCGCGGACGCGGACCTACACAAACCGCGCTGACCGTCATGGCCAAGTTCAAGTCTGATTTCCTCAACACCCTGGATGAGCGCGGCTTCATCCACCAATGCTCCGATTTCGCGGGGGTGGACGCGCTTGCCGCCAAAGGGGGCGTCATCGCCTACGTCGGCTACGATTGCACGGCGCCGTCGCTGCACATCGGGCATCTCTACACCATGATGATGCTGCACTGGCTGCAGCACACCGGCGCGGGCAAGCCGATTGCGCTGATGGGCGGCGGCACCACCCGTGTCGGCGACCCCTCGGGGCGCGACGAGACGCGCAGGATCCTGCCCGTCGAGCAGATCGACGCCAACAAGGACAGCATCAACCGCGCTTTTGCCAAGTTCCTGAAATTCGGCGCCGGCAAGCACGACGCCATCATGGCCGACAACGCCGAATGGCTCACCAGGCTCAACTACATCGAGATGCTGCGCGACGTCGGCCGCCATTTCTCGGTCAATCGCATGCTGACCATGGACTCGGTGCGGCTGCGGCTGGAGCGTGAGCAGGAGCTCTCCTTCATCGAGTTCAACTACATGGTGCTGCAAGCCTACGACTTCGTGGAGCTGGCGCGCCGCTACGGCTGCAACCTGCAGATGGGCGGCTCCGACCAGTGGGGCAATATCGTCACCGGCGTCGACCTCGGGCGCCGCATGGGCACGCACCAGCTCTACGCGCTGACCTGTCCGCTGCTCACCACCTCGGCCGGCGCCAAGATGGGCAAGACGGCGGCCGGTGCCGTTTGGCTCAACGAGGAGCAGCTCTCCGCGTACGACTACTGGCAGTTCTGGCGCAACGCCGAGGACGCCGATGTCGGCAAGCTGCTCAAGATCTACACCACGCTGCCGATGGGCGAGATTGCCAGGCTGGCCGCCTTGCAGGGCGCGGAAATCAACGAAGCCAAGAAGGTGCTGGCGACGGAAGCGACGGCGCTGCTGCACGGCCGCGCAAAGGCCGAGGCCGCCGCCAGAACGGCGCAGGAGACGTTCGAGCAGGGCACCACTGGCCGAGGGCCTCCCCAGCGTCGAAATCGCCACCAGCGAGCTTGCCAAGGGCCTTGGCGTGCTTGCTGCTTTCGTGCGGGCCGGCCTCGTCAAATCCAACGGGGAGGCCCGCCGGCAGATCCAGGGTGGCGGCCTGCGCGTCAACGATGTCGCAGTGTCGGACGAGACGGCAAGGTTGACCACGAGCGATGCGATCGACGGCGCGATCAAGCTCTCACTCGGCAAGAAGCGGCACGTGCTGCTGAAGCCGGTGTGAGGATCGCGTCGAGCAAGCCATGAGCCGCCGCTTCTCCCTCCCCCTTGAGGGGGGAGGATGGAACGCCACGGACTTAGACCGCCGACACCATCGCGCACCCGAGGCTCGACAGGCGGGCTAAGTCCGATGGCGTTCCTGGTGGGGGTGATGGCGACGCGCGCGACAACGCCACCCCCACCCGGCGCGCCACGATCACTTAGCCGCTCATGGCTCAGAGCGTAGGTTGGGTCAAGCGGAGCGCAGACCCAACATGGCAACGTTTGATGCGGTTCGCGTTGGGTCATCGCTTCGCTCGACCCAACCTACAGATGGCGCGCCGCCCTCCCCCCTCGTCGTGCCGAAGGCACGCCTTCGGCGTGACGGGGAGGTGAAGTCTGCGGCGCCTCATTGCCACAACGCACCCCTACGGCAGCAGGACGATCGCGCCCGTGCTGCGCCGGCCTTCGAGCGCGCGGTGCGCATCGGCGGCGCGGGCGAGCGGGAATGTGGTCGGGGCGGCGGGCCGCAGCACGCCGGTTCTGAGCGCCCGGAACAGGTTGTCGGTGATCGACCGGACCTTCTCCGGCGTGTCCGTGAAATGCGCGAAGTTCGGCCGCGAAACCATGGCCGACTTGGCGGCAAAGCCGGCGATGTCGACCGGCGCCGTTTGCCCCGATGCCTGGCCGAAGCTCACGAGGTGCCCATTGGTTGCCAGCGCCTCGTAGGATTGCATGAGCGTGTCGCGGCCTACGGCATCGAAGACGACATCCACGCCGCGACCGGCGGTGATGTCGCGACAGCGCGCGACGAAATCCTCTTGCGTATAGACGATCGGATGCTCGCAGCCTGCCTCCCTGGCGATCGGCACCTTGTCGCGGCTGCCGACGGTGCCGATCACGGTCGCCCCCAGGGCTCGTGCCCACTGGCACAGCAGCTGGCCCGTGCCGCCGGCAGCGGCGTGGATCAGGACGATGTCGCCTTCCTTGATGCGCGCCACCCGATGCAGCAGGAACTCGGCGGTCATGCCCTTGAGCAGGACGGCCGCCGCGGTCGTGTCATCCAGCTCCGGCGGAAGCCGCACCAGCAGCCGCGCCGGCATCGTGCGCATCTCGGCATAGGCGCCTGGCGGCGGGCCGGCATAGCCGACGCGATCGCCGACCGCGAGATCGCGCACGCCGGCACCGACGTCCGAGACGATGCCTACGCCCTCGATGCCCGGCACCCCGCCGGGCGGCACCAGGTCGAAGGTGCCGGTGCGGCAATAGACATCGATGAAGTTGAGGCCGATGGCGGTGTGCCCGAGGCGCACCTCGCCAGGCCCCGGCGGCGGTACGCTGATGCGGCGCCACTCCAGGGCCTCCGGGCCTCCATAGCGCGCCAGCACGATAGCGCCGCAGTCGACCGCCTTCGCAGGTGTTGACGCAACAGCCGGCCCCGACCGGCGCATCGGCTCGGCGCGTGCCTGCGCCTTTTGCCGGGCAATGATCGCCTTGATGGCGCTGAAGCCGCCTTCGTAGATGTCCTCGCCGACCATGCGGGTCAGCTCGGCCTCGCGCTCCGGTGGCGGCTTGAACTCCGACTGCCAGTGCCAGAACGTGCGGTTCCCGTCGGTGACGGGCTTGAGCCGCACGGTTGCCACGTAGCCTTCGAGCGGAATGGGGGCGTCGAGGATGCAATAGGTGAAGCTGTAGTCCCGGTCCGACAGGGACAGGAGCTGCTCGCGGATCGCGCCACCCTGCTTCAGCGCGAAATCCCGCACGCAGCCGATCTCGTCGGAGCTGCGCCGCTCCTCGATCCGGCTCACCGCGACTGCGGGATGCCAGCGATCGTGCCCGTTGAAGTCACGCAGCAGCTGCCACACCTCGTCGATCGGTGCGTCGACGACCGTGCTCTTGACGACCTTCACCATCGCCGTCGCCCGAAGAGCGGCGGCGCGGAGATCTCCCCTCCGCCGTCGTGTCGAAGACACGCCTTCCGGCGATGACGTCGGGGAGGGGTTAGGGGTGGGCGGAACACCGAAGGTTGGTTGCTTTTGCGAACCCCCCTTTCCCTGTCCCTCCCCCTACGATGTTGCGAAGACATCGTCCATCCGGCACGATCGGGGAGGCGGACGACGTGCCACGGCGCATCCAGCGGGACAACCGATCAGCGCCCGCCGAGCCGCGCCTTGAGCGCATCGAAGCCGGCTTGAAACACACCTTGGCCGATATTCTGCGCCAGCTCCTTGGCGCGCGCCGGGGCGCAGTCGAACTCGGCGGTCCACTCGGCGAAGGTGCGGTTGCCGTCGGTGATGGGGCTCAGCTTCAGGGTGGCGATGTAGTTCTCCACGCCCATGGGGCTTTCGAGAATGGAATAGGTCACGCTGTAGTCGAAGTCGGAGAGGGCCAGCAGCTGCTCGCGGATGCGCCCGCCGGCTTTGAGCGTGAAATTGCGGATGCAGCCCACTTTGTCCGAGGGCAGCTGGTGCTCGATGTAGCTGTCCTTGATGGCCGGATGCCAGCGCGGCAGCCCATTGAAATCGCGGACCTCCGACCAGACCTTGTCGGCCGGCGCGTCGAGCACGCTCGAGGTGTAGACCTTCACCATCCGAACAGCCGCAACGGTTCCCCTCTCCCCATTGGGGAGAGGACGTGAGGCCATGACTTACGGCCGCGTGCTCCTGCCGGGCCACCTGCACAGCACTGGTGGCGCGGCCGTAAGTCATCTGGCCGAACTGGTGAGGGGGGACTTGTTTGCATTGCTGAAGGCCCCCTCATCCGCCCCTTCGTGCCGGAGGCGCGTCTTCGTGCCGGAGGCGCGTCTTCGACACGACGACACGACGGGGCACCTTCTCCCCAAGGGGAGAAGGCCGTTGCGGCGCGCGCCGGAGAATGCTCGCAAGAGAGTGCATTCCATGTCCTGGACCGCGCCTGAGGTTCAGCTGCTTGAGGCGGAACACTAACGCTGCTCCGGAGGGGACTGGGGCTCGGGCGCATCGACGCTCTGTCCCTTGGTCGGGTCGATCAGCCGCTCGAGGTCGCCGCCGGTCACTTGCGGCAGGGAGCCCGCCGGCAGGCCGATCTCCTTGAGCAGCTTGTCGATCAAGGGCCCTTGCGCGCGATAGCGCAGCGCGCTGTTGACGATCTGGTCGCTCAGGCTCTGCTGCTGATAGCCGCCGTTGGTGCCGCTGCCGCCACTGGGCGCGCCGAACAGGCCGTCGACCTGCAGAATCTTGATCTCGTCGATCTTCTCCAGCGGCTTGACGCTCTCGCGCACGATCGCCTCGAGGTGCTCGATCATGAGGCGGCGCAGCATGGAGGCGCGTGCTTCGGGCGACAGCACGTTCTGCGCCTCGTTCATCAGGCGCTGGCCTTCGGCCTCCACCTCGTGCCGGATCTTCTGCGCCAGCGCGCGGATCTTCTCTGCATCCGCATCACCTTGCGCGATGAGCCTGGTCGCCTCCGCTCGCTCGGTCGCGGCTCGCTTATCGGCGCTGGCGGCGATCAGCAGGCGGGTGGAGTCGCGCTCGGCCTCCTGCGCCGCGGCGATGAGGTGCACCTGCTTGCTGCGCTCGGCCACGGCGAGCTCGCGCGCGGTGAACACGTCCTCCTCGGCGGTGATGGCAAGCGCGCGGGCCCGCTCGGCAGCGGCCTGCGCCTCCGACTGGCGGCGCGACTGGTCGGCGACGGCGATCGCACGCATCTGCTCGGCCATCTCCAGCGACTTCCTGCGCTCGACCTCGAGCCGCTGCAGCTCGGTTTCGCGCTGGATGCGCTGGGTGTCGATGGCCAGCTGCTGGGCAATGCGCGAGCGCTCGACGCCCTCGTGCAGCGAGATCTCGGCCTGCTGGGACTGCAGCTCCCGTGCTGCCCGCTCGGCAGCGAGCTGCGCGCGCTGAACCGCCCGCTCGATCTCGATCTGCCGCTCCTGGGCGATGCGTGCGACCTCGGTCTCCCGATCGATCTCGAGCGCGAGCTTCTCGGTCTCCAGGTTCTTGTTGCGGATGGCGATCAGCGTGTCCTGCTCGATGTCGTTGCGCTTCTTCTTGCGCCGCTCGATCTCCTCCGTCAGCCGGGTCAGGCCCTCCGCATCGAAGGCGTTCGACGGGTTGAAGTACTCCATGTTGGTCTGGTCGAGCTGGGTCAGCGACACCGCCTCGAGCTGCAGGCCGCTGCTCGCCAGCGTCGGCGTGACCCCTTCCCGCACGCGCCTGGCGTACTCGCCGCGCTTCTCGTGCAGCTCCTCCATCGTCATCTCGGCCGCAACCGAGCGCAGGGTGTCGACGAACTTGCCCTCCACCATGTCGCGCAAGCCGTCCACATCCATCAGCCGCCGGCCGATCGCCTGGGCCGCCGTGGCCACGGCTTTCCTCTCCGGCTCCACGCGCACGAAGAAGTCGGCGACCACGTCCACGCGCATGCGGTCCTTGGTGATGATCGAGCTGTCACGGGTGCGCTGCACCTCGATGCGCTGGGTGCGCATGTTGACGAGCGTGATGTCGTGGAAGATCGGCACCACGAAGGCGCCGCCGTTCATCACCACCTTCTGTCCGAAGAGGCCCGTTCGTACGAACGCCGTCTCCTTGGTGGAGCGCCGGTAGAACCAGTAGAACAGGAAGCAGATGACAATGATCGCGACGAGCGCGGTGACCAGCCACCCAGCGGGGCTGCTTGTGAATGATGACGTCATCGTCTCCTCCCTTCGTCGGCGGCTCGCGCCGCGCCGGGCTCATCTGCCGCGAATGGCCTTGAACTTCCGGGTCTGCTCGGTCAGCGCCACCTCGGTGGGCAGGCGCTCCATGGATGAAGCGCCGTAGAAGCCCTGGCAAAGCTCGGTGTTCTTTATGATGAACTCGGCGTCCTGGGGCTGCGCAACCGGCCCGCCGTGCACCAGGACGATCACGTCGTTGCGCACCTTGCGGGCGGCCGCGGCCCATTTGTCCACCAGGGCCGGGCAGGCCTCGAGCTTGAGCGCGGTGCCGGCTCCGATCGATCCGCCCGCCGTCAGCCCGAGGTGGCAGACGATGATATCGGCGCCGGCCTTGGTCATGGCTGCCGCCTCCGCCTCGTTGAAGACGTAAGGGGTGGTCAGCAGGTCCTTGCCGTGCGCCTTGGCGATCATGTCGACCTCGAGCCCGTAGGACATGCCGGTCTCCTCGAGGTTGGCGCGGAAGGTGCCGTCGATGAGGCCGACCGTCGGAAAGTTCTGCACGCCGGAGAAGCCGAGGCGCTTCAAGTCGTCGAGGAAGCTGTCGATGAGGCAGAACGGGTCGGTGCCGTTCACCCCGGCGAGCACCGGCGTGTGCTTGACCACGGGGAGCACCTCGCGCGCCATCTCGACCACGATGGCGTTGGCATTGCCGTAGGCCAGCATGCCGGCGAGCGAGCCGCGTCCGGCCATGCGGTAGCGGCCGGAGTTGTAGATGACGATCAGGTCGATGCCGCCCGCCTCCTCGCACTTGGCGGAAAGCCCGGTGCCGGCGCCGCCGCCAACGATGGGCTCGCCGCGCGCGATCATGGCGCGGAACCGCTCGAGGATCTGGGCTCTAGCGATACGAGGCACGGGGCATCTCTCTTGTCGCTCTCGCCGCTGGTGAGGCAATCGCGCGGAAGTTCTCGACCAGCGCGCGGGCGAAGGCGGGATCGTTGAGGTTGTAGGGCAGCCGGATCAGCCGCCGATGGCTGGTCGGGCGGAAGTTGCGCTCGATGGCGGTGAAGAGCGCCCGGTCGGCGGCTGGATCGTGGAACGGCCTGCCGGGCTGATCGAGCAGGGAGACGCCGCCCTCGGGGATGAGGAACCTGACCGGCCCCTCCATGCGGTTGAGCCGCTCGACGATGAATCGCCCGATCGCCTCGTTCTCCTCGGCCGTGGTGCGCATCAGCGTGACGTTCGGGTTGTGGATGTGCAATTTGCGGCCCTGGAAGCGGGGCGGCACCGTGTCCCTGGCGTGGAAGTTGACCATGTCGAGCGCGCCGCACGAGCCCACATAGGGCACCTTGCTGCGGATGATGGCGCCGAAGCGGTCGTGGCTGGCGGGAAACACGCCACCCACCAGCAGGTCGGGCACCTCGGTGGTGGTGATGTCGATCACGCCCACCAGCAGGCCGGAGTCGACGAGCTTCTCCATCGACCGCCCGCCGGTGCCGGTGGCGTGGAACACCATGCAGTCGTACTCGGCCGCCAATGCCTGCTGCACGGCCTGCACGCACGGCGTCGTCACCCCGAACATGGTGAGCCCGATGGCGGGCTTGGTCGCGCTCCGGTGCGTCTCGCGCAGCTGGTGGCCGATCATGCCCGCCAATGCGTGCGCCGCGTTGGAGAGCACCTGCTCGGAGATGGCGTTGATGCCCTGCACGTCCGTCACCGAGTACATCATCGAGATGTCGGAGGGGCCGACGTAGCGGGACACGTCGCTGCTGGCGACGGTGGAGACCATGAATTTGGGGATGCCGATGGGAAGCGCGCGCATGCCGGCCGTTGCCATGGTGGTGCCGCCCGAGCCGCCGGCCGAGATGATGCCGCCGACGTCCCGGCGCGTGCGCATGAACCGCTCGAAGGCCTCGGCCATGGCGGTGACCGACGCGCCGCGGTCGTTGGTGAAGACCGCCGCGGCGCCCCTGGGATGATGGGCGGCAACCTCGCGCGGGCCGATGTCGGCCGGGCTCGGCCGGCCGCCGGTCGCGAGGTCGACCGTCGTCGTGCGCATGCCGAGGCGCTTCAGGCAGTTGACGATGAAGGTCAGCTCGTCGCGCTTGGTGTCGAAGGTGCCGACGACGTAGGCCGTGCGCCCGGCCATGGCCGCCACCGGCACCGGCGGCAGCTCCGTGCTTTGCGATGGCGCCGGCTCGGATGCGCCATTGATCGCCGCGGACGTTGCCACCGCCCGCGCTGCCGGCGGTGGATCGCTGCGGTTGTCGGCCGTCCAGCGATTGGGAATCGAGCGGGCCTGGTAGGCCAACTCGTTGCCGTCGGCGAAGGTATGGGAGGGTTCCTCGCGCTCGCCGCCGTGCTGGCGCTCCACGCGGATGTAGCGGGTCTCCTCGTCACGCTCCGTCGCCCCCTCCGACTCCACGGGATCGTCGGCATGGCGGCCGACGCCGAGGAGGCGGCGCTGCAGGCTGAGATCGGCCTTGAGCTCGCCGGGAAGCATCTCGCGCTCGATCCGGCCGTGCAGCATGATCGCCACGCGGTCCGCGATATCGAGGGCCACGCCGAGCTGCTGCTCGATGAGCAGGACGGAGATCTGTCCTTCGCGCACCAGCTCGCGGATCATCTGCTCGACCTGCTGGACGATGACCGGGGCCAGCCCCTCGGTCGGCTCGTCCATGATGAGAAGCCGCGGGTTGTTGATCAGCGCGCGGCTGATGGCCAGCATCTGCTGCTCGCCGCCGGAAAGCTCAGCGCCGCCGTTGCGCCGGCGCTCCTTGAGCCGGGGAAAGGTGTCGTAGATGCGCTCGGGCGTCCATTCGCCCTTGGCGCCGTTGCCGCTGCCGAGCCGCAGGTGCTCGTCGACGGTGAGCGAGGGCCAGCAACGCCGCCCCTGCGGCACGTAGGCGACGCCGAGGCGCGCGATCCTGTGCGGCGGGAGGCCGGCAATCTCTTCGCCACCGGTGCGTATGGAGCCGGCGGTCGGCCGCACCAGCCCCGTCACGGTCTTGCAGAGCGTGGACTTGCCCATGCCGTTGCGGCCGACGACAGCGACCACGCCCCGGTCGAGCCGGAGATTGAGGCCCTGCAGCGCGGGCACGCGGCCGTAGTGCACGTCGAGGCCCGACACCTCGAGCATGGGCCTGGCGACGCTCATGGTCCGGGTGTCAGCCACGCTTGGCCCCGAGGTAGATGGCCTGCACGTCGGCGTCGGCCTCGATCGACTCCGGCGTGCCTTCCTTGAACACGCGGCCGTTGTGCATGACGGTCACGCTCTCCACCACGCGCAGCGCCACGTCGAGATCGTGCTCGATGACGATGTAGCCGATGTGGAGGGGCAGCGCGCGCAGGATCGCGATCAGCTCGCGGCGGTCGGCGGGCGAGAGCCCGGCCGCCGGCTCGTCGAACAGCACGAAGCGCGGGGCGCCCGCGAGCGCCATGCCGATCTCGAGCTGGCGCTGCTGACCGTAGCTCAGCTCTGACACCGTTTTGTCTGCCACCGCGTCCAGATGCGCCACATGCGCCAGCTCGCGCGCCGCCTCGAGCGAAGGGTCATCCGGGGCGGGCCGTATCAGGCTGTAGCGCTGGCGCGTGACGCCGCGGGTGGCAAGGTAGAGATTGTCGAGGACACTGAGACCCTGGAACAGCAGGGAAATCTGGTAGGTGCGCCGCAAGCCGCGGCGGATGCGCTCGTGCGGGGGTAGGGTTGTGACATCCTCGCCGAAGAAGCGCACGCTGCCGGCAGTCGGCGGGAAGTCGCCGGTGATGGCGTTGAAAAGCGTGGTCTTGCCGGCCCCGTTGGCGCCGAGCACGGCGCGCCGCTCCCCCGGCTTGAGGCTAAGGTCGACGTTGTCCAGCGCCACGAGCGCGCCGAAGTGGCGGCTCACGCCCTCGACCTCGAGGGCGTGAGCCGATGCGCCTTGCGCGATGCGTTGTGCTCTCTCGGACACGAGTCCTTGACTGCTCAATCGCACTTCGGGTTGTCGCGGCCGACCGGACCGATCGCCATGAACTTGGCGCGGTCCATGTTGAGCGTCTGGTTGACGCTCGGGACGACCTTGACGACCTTGTTGTAGAGGCTGCCGTCCGGGCGCTCGGCCACCTCGGTGACGAAGTTGGGCGCGATCGCCTGCCGGTTCTCGTCGAGCTTGATCTTGCCGGTCGGGGCGTCGATGGTCGCCGTGGACAGCCACTTGCGCAGCGCCGTGTGGTTGTTCGACAGATCGCCCTTGACCGCGTTCAAGCCCTCCAGCGCCGCCTTGGTGGCGATGTAGTAGTTGGCCGCGAACAGCGACGGCGTCGGGAAGCGCTGATCAGCCGGGAACGTGTCCTGGTAGAGCTTCACGAACGTCTTCCAGTTCGGATCGTCCCAGTTGTCGGCGATCGGGCTGCCGGCCGGCGTGCCCAACAGCGCGTCCTTGGCCTTGCCCTTCGAGGTCAGGATCGCAGGATCGACGGTGATCGAGCCGGCAATGAACTTCGCCTTGCCGCCCGCCTGCTGGTACTGGTTCAGGAAGGCGATGGCGTCGGCCCCGCCGAGCACCACGTAGATGGCGTCGACGTCCTGGGGCAGCGCGGCAATCACGGAGGCGTAGTCCTTGGTGCCGAGCGGCACCCAGAAGCGGTTCGTGATCTTGCCGCCCAGAGCGCAGTATTCGAGCGCGAAGCCGTAGAACTGCGTGTAGGGGAAGGAATAGTCCTCGGCCAGCGAGGCGACCCGCTTCCAGCCCTTGGTCTTGTAGACGTGCTCGCCGAGGCCATAGGACCATTGCGCGCCGTCGCTGGAGAAGCGGAAGAAGTTGGGCGCCGGGTCGCGCAGCGTCGTGTCCTGGGCGGCCGACGAGCCGTTGATGAAGGTGATCTCGGGCTTGGTCTTGGCGAAGTCCTTCATGGCCAGGCCCTCGGAGCCCGAGAGCGGGCCGATCAGGATCTGTATCCCGTCCTGCTCGATCAGCTTGCGTGCGGCTGCGGATGGCGGTGTCGGGCTTGGCGTCGGAGGAGGCCTTGATCAGCTCGATCTTGTAGCCGCCGGCGGTGTTCTTGTACTCCTTGATCGCCATTTCGATGCCGCGCATGGAGTCCTCGCCGTTCTTGGCGAACACCCCCTCGAGCGTGGCGAGGCCGCCCATCTTGAGCGTCTTTTCCTGGGCGGGTGTCGGCGTCGCAAACACGGCAGCCGCAACAGCAACGGTTGCGAGCGGCGCGAGCGCGTATCTTCGTGCGAAGTGCATCTTCACTTCCTCCCTGTTTCATCCGCAGGCCGACCGTCGACCTGCCGGAGTTTCTCCCTTCGATTCACGCCGAATCGTTGCGGCGGACGGATTGCCGGATCTTGTCGATGATCCCCATCACGCCGTCCGGCGAGAACAGGACCATCAGCAGGAATCCGAGCCCCACGACGAGCTTGAACCGCTCGCGCGGAATGGCGACCTCCACGATATCCATGGCGAAGGTCGAAAGGCACACGAAAATGAAGGCGCCGATGAAAGGCCCGATCGGGTGGCGCAAGCCCGCCGATCACGGCCATGATCAGGATATCGATGGCGGCGCCGACGCCAATGGTGCCGGGCGAGATGCGCCCGTTGTGCCAGAGCAGCAGGATGCCGCCCACCGCCGCGATGATGCCGGTGAACACGTAGGCGGCGACGCGATGCGCCGGCACGTTGAAGCCGATCGCCTCCATCCTGCGTGCGCTGTCGCGAATGCCCTGCAGCGCCAGGCCGAACGTGGATGCGGGAGACGTAGAGCGCGGCGAGATAGCTGAGCGCGGCGAAGCCGAGCAGCAGGTAGTAGAACGCCGTGGGCTCGGTCCAGTCCACACCGAACACGCCGGGCGGCCTGACGCCGTTGACGCCATTGTAGCCGTTGAAGATGTCGTAGTTCTGGAACGTGAAGTACGAGAACGCCGCGCAAATTGCGAGCGTGATCATGATCGTATAGATGCCGTCGGTGCGGATCGCCAGCAGACCGATGGCAGCGCTCATTGCAACCGCGATCAGCAGCGCGATCGGGATGGCGATCCACCAGGGCCAGGCGAGCCCGAAGCCCATCGTATTGGGGCCGAGCACCGCGACCATGTAGCCAGCGACGCCGGCGACCGTGATCTGGGCGAGATTGACCATCCCGCCATAGCCCGCCAGGAACTGCAGCGAAAGCGCAATGATGCCGAACGCGAAGGTGAGGCCGAAGACCTCGGTCAGCACGAACCGATTTACAAACGCGGGCATCAGGATGAGCAGGGCCAATACGGCGAGCGTGGGCAGATCGATGGGCAGCGTGCGCGCGCGCCGGGCCGAGCCTGCTGCGCCATCGCGATGGGCGGCGACGCTCATTGCCGCGCCCCCATGATGCCCTGGGGCCGGAAGGCGAGCACGATGACCATGATGAGGAAGGTCAGAATGACTGAGTAGGTCGGCATGTAGACCGAGCCGATCTGCTCGGCCAGTCCTATGACCACCGCACCGAGCGCCGTGCCGACCACGCTGCCCATGCCGCCGACGATGACGACGACCAGCGAGGCCAGCAGGGTCTTGACGTCCTCGCCCGGAGCTATCGCCTGGAACGTGCCGCCGATCACGCCGCCGACGCCGGCCAGTCCCGCGCCCAGGGCAAAGACCAGGACGAACACCAGCTGGATGTTGATGCCCGTCGCCGACAGCATGTCGCCGTCGTCGACGCCGGCGCGGATGATCATGCCAATGCGCGTGCGGTTGAGCATCAGCCACAAGAGCAGGCCGACGATGATCCCGAACGCGAGAATGAACAGCCGCAACATCGGATACTGCAGATAGACCGGGTCGCCGCTCGAGGTGGCTCCGACCACGAACGGAAGCGTGACGGCGCCGTAGAGCCACTCCGGCGTCTGGATCTGATAGAAGCCGCCGCCCCAGACCCACAGCATCAGGTCCGCCAGCACGATGGAAAGGGCGATCGTGACCAGCGTCTGGCGCAGGTCCTGGCCTTCCATCTGACGGAAGATCAGGACCTGCAGGGCGATGCCGACGAGAGCCATCGCAAGAAACGCGACGAGGAGCCCGACGAGCCACGAATCCGTCAGCGTGATGGCCACGTAGCCGAGGTAGCCGCCGAGCAGATACAGCGATCCGTGCGCCAGATTGACATTGCGCATCAGCCCGAAGATGAGCGTGAAGCCGCTCGCCACGATGAAGTAAAGGGCCCCGAGCGTGATGCCGTTCAGCAGTGTCAGGAGGAACAGGCGCATCGGTTTTTCACTGCTGTGCGAGCTGCATGCGCGGCGGCTTCTGCTTCAGGCGACGCGCCGCACGTTGGCGCGGCGGGCCGCCGGCTCCTTGTGGAACTTGCCATCCTTCATGATAGCGAGCAGGCGGTTTTTGTCCTGGAGAATGCGCACGTCCGCCAGCGGGTCGCCGTCGACCAGCAGCAGGTCCGCCAGATAGCCTTCCTTGATCTGGCCGAGCTCGTGGCCCATTCCCATGATCTGGCCGCCGTATTTGGTCGCCGCCACGATCGCCTCCATGGGCGACAGCCCGACCAGATTGACGAAGTACTCGAGGTCCTTGGCGTTGGTGCCCTGCGGGGTCCAGGCGAAGCCATAGTCGCCGCCGATCAGCACCTTGATGCCGCGGCGGTGCATCTTCTTCATGGTCTCGACCGCCATCGCAAGCTCGCGCTCGTAGGCGATTGTGATGGGCGAGCCGGGCTTGATGCCCCATTCGCCGGCATGGCGGGCGGTGCAGATCAGCCAGGCGAGGCCGGGCGCCACGAAATGCCTGTCCTTGGCGGCCTCGAGGATGTCGAGCGCCTCCTCGTCGGCGAACGAGGCGTGATAGATGTTCTGGATGCCGTGACGCACGCACTGCTTGACCGACTCCGAGGAGCGGGCATGCGCGGCCAGCACCTTGTTGCGGGCCTTGGCCTCCTTGGCCGCCATCGCCACCTCTTCCTCCGACATCGGCGTCTCTTCCGCGCCCATGCCGGTGATCTCCTCGCCGGAGAGGTTGAGCTTGATGGAGTCGACCCCGTACTTGATGAGCATGCGCACGACGCGGCGCACCTCCTCCGGCCCCGAAACGACGATGCCGAGGTTCAGCCCCTCGTGGGGGATGTGCGAGGGGGCGCTGTCGCCGAGCCCGCCGACGGTGGTGATCTCGGGGCCGGCGGCCGTGTAGCGCGGGCCCGGGATGCGCCCGGCGTTGATCTCGTTGCGGATCACGACGTCGAGCCGCGGCTTTGCAGCCGCGGCGCCGCGACCAGCCGTGAAGCCCGAGTCGAGCACCAGCTTGGCCATGTACATGGTGTTGAGCGTGTGCTCCTCGGGCGGCATCAGCTGGATCGGCTCGATGCCCGGCGCATTGTTCCAGGAAAGGTGCAGGTGCGCATCGATGAGGCCGGGCATCAGCGTGGCGCCGCCCCCGTCGATCACCGTGCCGCCGCCGCCGTAGGCGACGCGCTGGCCGCGACCGATGCCGACGATGCGATTTCCGCGCAGCGCCACCTCGCCCATGAACGGGTTGTCGCCCGAGCCGTTCAGGACGCGGACGTTGGTGAAGACCGTCGTTCCCTCGCCGCCGACCGGCTCGCGGTTCCATGGCGGGTTGGAGGTCGAAGTATCGCTCATTGGTCGCTCCTTCCTGTCGGTCGCCGATGATCGGCTTGTTCGTGTGTTGGTGGCCAGTGGCGGTCGCTGGTTAGATGAATCCCCTGATTTCCGCATTCACCTCCTCGGGCCGTTCCACCGTCGGCCAATGTCCACATCGGGGCAGGATCTTGACCCGGGCGCCGGTGATGCGATCGGCCAGCATGCGCGCCACCGACGGCGGCGCCGTCGCGTCCTCCTCGCCGGTGATCAGCAGCACGGGGCAGCGTACCTCCCTATGGTCCGCAGCGCGAGCCGAAGCCAGGGCCTCGCAGGTGCGAGCATAGCCCTCCGGCGTCTGTCGAAGTATGCTTTCGCGCACGAAAGCTGCGGCTGCAGGATTGCGTTCCCGCGTCTGCGAGGACGTCCCGCCCTGCATAATCTGGTCAGCTATCTGAGCAAGACCGCCCGACCGTGCTGCCGCCGCACGCTGGTGCAGCGCTTCCCGCGCGGCCTGCGCAGGCTCGATCAGGGCACCCAGCAGGATCAGCTTGCGCGCCAAAGTCTCATGCTGCGCTGCGAGATGCTGGGCGATGATCGTGCCCATGGAGTGAGCCACGATCACGGCCGTCTGGATGTGGAGGGCCTTGGCCATGCGCGCGACGGCGGCGGCGAAGAGGGGGATCGAGGGGTGATCGACGACAGCCGACCGGCCCGATCCGGCAAGGTCGGGGCGCACGACGCGGCGTCCGGAGAGGGCTGCCATCTGCGGCTGAAAGGTGTTGGAGGTGCCGCCCAGTCCGTGGATGCAGATGACCGCATCGCCTTCGCCAGCGATCTCGACGGCCATGCCTTCGACCACGCGCGAGCTCATTCCGCGAACCCCGCGGCGACCTTCTCGCGAATGTCGGTGCCGGTCAGCTGCTGGCGGAGGAGGCCGTCGCTATCGCAGCAGTGCGCCGCGGCGCGCCGGTTCACAGACACTCTCGGAGCATCTTTCGTGTCATTGCGATGAACGCTGCAGCAACGCATGTGCCGAGCTCACTCGTTCCTCCCGCGGATGTCCAAACTAGACCAAACACCAAGAGGTCGCATCTGTTCATCGGGCCCATGGGTTAGCCTTCGCCGGGATGACGCCAGTTGTTGGCGCAACCTCCCCACACGAGACCCCAGCGAAGGCGCGGGCGGATCCCGCGTACGTCTCAGCGCCGATTGCAGAGGGCGCGGACGGTGGAGCAGAGGAGCTCTGTTGCGACTGGCTTGGAGAGAATCTGCTGGTTCTCGTTTCGGCGCACCAGGACCGGTGGATACGCGGTCAGAACAACGAACGGCACGCCTTTGCGCTCGAGGGTGTCCTGGACCGCTTCGCTATTGCTGTCGGCGAGAACGAAGTCGATGACGGCGACGTCCACGTCGGTCGTTTGCAAGGTGCCGATTGCTCGACTGGCTGTCGGACACGTCCCAACAATGACAGCGCCCGCCCCGACGAGTTGGTCCGCGATCCCCATGGCGACGAGCGGCTCGTCCTCGACGAGCAATACCCTGATGCCGGTGAGCGTCGTCATTCCCGATCTCCCAGGCTGGAAACGCGCCGACGCAGCCCTGGATTCCAAGGCGCTGCCGGGCTCTTTCGTTCCAGTCACAACCAAAAAAATTGTTGGCGGTGCTCCAGGGTTCCACGCAGGAACCGGAGCCTTTGCCTGACGTTGGCCAACCAGCAGAACGAACCATGAGAGGAGGGCACGCAGGGTCAGCGAGTACAGAAATGGCGCATTTGAAGGATTGCCGCGTGTTGATCGTCGAGGACAATCCATTGATCGGTCTCGACATCGCAGCCCTGCTTCGTGACGCAGGTTGCCGAGTGGTCGGTCCATTCGCCTCTGCATCTTCCGCGATCCAGGCGGTAGGCGAAGGCGGGCTTGACGCAGCAGTTCTCGGCATCGACCTCAATGGCGAAAAGGCGTTCTGCGTTGCCGAGGCACTCGAGCTTGCCGGCGTGCCCTTCGTTTGGTTGACCGGATACTCGCGGTGCGTAGTGCCCGAGCAATTTCGCGATCGACCCATACTGAGCAAGCCGGTCGTCGGTCGTGCACTGATCCGCCAGCTATCGATACTCTTGCAGCGGACGTAGCGAGCGGCATCACCCGCCGACCTGCCGAGCCAATGAGTCTATGCCCAGCATGACCCGGAAGCCGAGGCGCAGCCGAGACTCTCCGGGATCTGCCGCACGGACACCGCTCGCCGCAGATCCCGGCTCTGCGCAATTCGCGCTTCTAGCGCGATCGCTGGGCCGGGATGACGGGTGGAAAGACAGGCTGTCCAGTATGACCCGCCGCTTCAAGCTGCACGCTACAACAGCGCGGCAATCAGCACCTTGGCCCGCGTGTAGATGCCGGGTGACTCGCTCTCGCGCGGGCCCCCAATGCCGAGCGTCATGTGCGGGCCAAATCTCTCCTTCTGTGCCTGTAGCCACTGCGTGGCGCGCAAAGCCGCTTGCGGCCCATTCGCATCGACAACAAGGAGCGGCTTCCCATGTTGGCTGGCCCATTGATGGGCGCGCCGCGTTCCAATGGAGACCGACATGTCCTCGCCGTCGGTGATGATCAGGGTCGCGTCGCTGTCGCGCACGTTCCATTCCGTCCGTTGCAGGGGATGCGAGAGCGGTGTTTCCCGCAGCTTGGGATACTTCGCCAGAAGGCCTGGCGGATCAGGAAAGTCCTCGGCCCAGCCACCCTTTGGACACCAGCCGCCCCACGTCATGCCGCGCTCGATCGCCACGTCGAGCGCAGCACGGTCCACGCCGGTCTGACCGCCACTGATGATCTTCATGATGTATCATGGTCGAGCTAGCTTGCAGAGCATAACAGCGCAGGAGAACGAAGGCCACCAAGCCGCGGTCCGCGGCCTTCGCGCGCATCGATCAGCGGCGACACACCAAGCAACGGTTATTTTCGCCAGCACGCGCGACCTGCCGCTTTGGCGATGTCCATGCGCTCACTAGCGACTTGGCAGCTGGGTCCCTGCCATCGTCTTCGAGACCGTCGGCTTCTCGCCAGTGGCAATCCGCATCGCCTTGGCGGCGCTGCCGATCTTCTGACCCTTGGGCCCTTTAGGCACGGCCCTTGGTCCGCGCCTCTTTGATGAGACGAGCCAATTGCGCCCTCAGCGCCCCCCCAGTGACCTGAGCTGTCGAATAGCCTTCCCTCTTCAGCTGCACCTTGATCGCCTCGACCGTGGCGTAGTCGCTGGACTTGGCGAGCTGGAAAGCCCGTTCCAGAGCGGTGGCTCTGCGATTCATGGCGCTAAGCATGGCATGGGCAGCGATCCCTTCATCACCAGAAGTAGGGACGGTAGGTGGGTACGCGCCAGCGACGATCGTAGCCGTGGCTCGCGCCCGAAGCACGCCGGCGAATCTTGATGCCACCTTGCGGCTCGCCGCTCATTACGACCACAAAGTCGGTCCCCTTGCCTGTCTCACGGCTGAGTGCTTCGTCCGATATGATCAGCGAGGAGCCCGGGGAGAGAACCTCGTTGATGCGGCCGATCACATCGTCGGGGATGGAGATGCGCTCAAGCGCGACCTTCGCCTGCTCGACGTTCGTTCGAGCTGGCTCGGCGTGGCGGTTGGCGTGTCGACGCGGCTCGAAGCCGGGAGCAGGCCCCGGGTTTGCAACGTCAGGATACATGGAGAGGGCGCTCCAGCGCACATCCGCACCGTCGTTGGTGTAGTCAGCGGCCGTGAGAATGACGGTGCCGATCGGCTCGTCAGGGTTGCTGATGCTGACTGGGCTTTCAAATATGGGCTGGAAGGCCTGGCGGGCATACAGCCGCTGCGCTTTGCGACTGATGAAGATGGACACGGGCGCCAGCTTGGCCCGAGCCAACTTGGCCTCGCTCTGCGCGGCAATCCTGGCCGCCTCCGCCGTCCTGGCCTCTTCACGAGCAACGGCCGCCGCATCAATCTTCGGCTGCCCTTCGGCGCTCGCAACATCGAGTTGCGCCTGAGCGATGGCCACGCGCTCCAGCGCCTTGGTCCTGGTCTCCTCCGCCTTGTAAGCAGCCTCCGGGGAGCTTGCCTTCTCCAGGGCGCGTTCGGCTTCGTGGAGCTGCATCTCCGCACGGAGCTTGGCACCTTCTGCAAGACGCATAGCGCGCGTGAGCTTCGCAGCCTCCGCTCCAACCTTGTGGGCTACTCTCCTGGCTTCGTCAGCTGCCCTTGTCGCGGCCTCCGCCGCCGTTGCCTTGGAGGCAGCGATAGACCTCCACGTGAGCGTACCTGCGGTGCCGACAGTTGCCAGGTGGACGGCCGACGGAGGCGAACCCGGGTCCAGGGACGCAGGCGCCTCTCCCGCCCCTTGGGCAAGCGCTGCCTCCGACCGGATTGGGCCCGGCTTGAAGAGCGCGCGATGGGCGATTTCCACCGGGCGCATGTCATCGCGCACGATGATCACCCGCAAGCCGAGCTTGGTCAGCTCGAACAGCTGCTCGGCGAATGCATGTGGCATGCGGATGCAGCCGTGCGACGCCGGATAGCCGGGCAATACGCCGGCGTGAAGGGCGATACCGGACCAGGTAAGCCGCTGCATGAAGGGCATGGAGGCATCGTCATAGAGATTGGAGTAATGCTCCCGGTTCTTTTCAATGACACTGTAGATGCCTGCCGGCGTCTCATAGCCCTTCTGCCCGGTAGACACCGGCGCATGAAGGATCTTCCCGTCCGCGTCGTAGATGGTTACCCGTTGCTGGCTGAGCGACACGACGGCCATCAGCGGCGCTCCGGCTGGTCGAGACAGGCCCACTTCGCCTCGCCGATCCTCGGGGCTCCTCTGGGCGGCTGCCGGGTCGGCGACGCTCAGGACAACAAGAGCCGCGACGGCGATGAGCGCAGGGAGAGCAAGGTGTCGCATCAGTGATTGCATCGTTGTCTTCCGGGTCGCCTTCCGATGGGATCGAGCTTGGCCGACGGCATCGAATATCCCAGCAAATGTAGCCGTAGACACTCCCGTCAGTCGCTTGCTGTCTTGAACTCACAGATCATGGCAGCCATGCGAAGGGACGCATAGGCAAGCCGAGCAAGATGGTTGCCGGGCGGCGGGTTTCTCGCGGACACGAGGGCGGGGGAAAGACTATGCATCCGCATCAGTGACAATCGGCCCGCGCGGAGAACTGTTCACTGCCGACGGAGCGGATGGTGAGGACGATCTTCCAGCGCTGGGCGATGGAGGCGGCCCAGGCGGGGTCGGTGCAGTAGTCGTCGCTCCACTGGCGGTGCACGCGATCTTGCCAATTGCCGGGGATGTCCTTGAACGGAACCTGGACGTAGAGCCTGAGCTCAACCGCACGCATCTCACAATCGACGGTCATGCCTTCGTGTCGCGTGTAGTCGTCGAGCCACGTTCCCTCGTCGGCATTCGCTCGTCGCTCGATGTCCTGCGCGGCGATGCAGAACTGTTCATGATCGAAGCGGGGCTCCGGCTCAGCGATGCTCACGCTCGGAACCGCAATGAGTGCGAGAAGCACGGACCAGAACAACGGAGGGACCCACCGCCTGAAGTACGCGCTCGCCTAACGCGCCTCATCGAACGGCAGTTCCGCTAGAGCAAGATCGTTTCTGATCGAAGCGCTTCGCTTCGATCATGGAACGTGAAATCTTGCTCTCAAGCATGAATCAGAGCAGGATTTCACGCTTCGGCCGCCACGTTGCAGTTGAGGCAAAGTGATTCAATCCGAAGCGATCCTGCTCTAGCCTGGGGAAGTTGCTGCGTTGGCCGTCAAGCCCGGTACCGCCGCCAGGTGACGGTTACGCGCGTTCCAATGGGTACGCGCGGATAGAGATCGAGCACGTGCTCGTTGTGGAGACGGATGCAGCCCTTCGAGACCGCCTCACCGATGGTCCAGGGCGCATCGGTTCCATGAATGCGATACATGCTCGAACCGAGATACAGCGCGCGCACGCCCAGTGGATTTTGCGGGTGCCCGCCCGGCACGTACGCGGGAAGTCGTGGGTTCTCACGGCGCATCTCTGCCGTTGGCGTCCAGCCGGGGTTGACGCGCTTGTCGGAAATCGTGGTGACACCCTCCCAGCGGCTTTTGTCGCGCGGTATCGCGATCGGGTAGCTGATCGCCTCACCGCGGCGATGGACCAGATAGAGCCGCTTGTCGCCGAAGCTGACTATGATCTGCCCGGGAGCGTGGGATGGATGGAACGAGACCACCTCGCGTGAGCCGCCGCTCCAGAAGAACGACAGGAACCCCTGCGCCGATGCGGGGTCGAGGGTAACGAGAAGTGAACACACTGTGCCGACGAGAACGAGCACGTGGCGGGCGCGGCTGCCGATAGCCATGGCTTTGATCCATCGATCCGAGGCTTTTTACGATGCGGCTCCAGAGCAAAAAACTCTTAGCGCACAGACTGTTAACGAAAACTATGCGCCACAAAACGTCCGATGCGGCCTGTGCTCGAAGAGCAACATCGCAAAGCAAACTCGTCGATGGAGGGGCGGCGCAGCACGAGGGCCACGCCGCCCCAGGTTCAAAGCTAGCCGCCGCTGCGATGCTCGGCATCCCGCCAGATATCCTGGGTCCAGGTGCGGGAATTGGAACTCATGTTTCCGCCGCTGCCAGCGAGAGTATCGACCCCGCCGCCAGCGCATCCCGCCAGGGAGAGCGCAATGAGAGCCGTCGCAAGAATGAGCTTCATGGTCCTAGGTTCCTGATTTGAGTTGGGTGTTCGACGCACAACCCAACAAATCACGCGTAGAGCGCCCCTGCTTTGCCCCAGGCCACACCCCAGCTAACGACCACGCCATGAGTCGCGGTCCAACTGCAACAGCGCACAAGGATAATTGGGGGAGAATGCTGGCTTCTGGTCCTGCTGGGGGCGACGCACCGTCAGGACGAAGTCTCCGCGCACGGGCACATATTGCCAATGTGCCGCCTGCAGGATTGGGTTGGAAACTGCATTCTCTACTGGCTTGACCAACTGTTCGCATAGCATGCAGTCTGAAGAGGTCCTCCTGGGTGACCGGATGGACGCCCGGGGCCAGCAGCCGGCCACCCGTGGCCGATCCGCAGAACGAAGGGCAACCCAGATGCATCAGCTGAAACTCTTTGCAGGCGCATTGGCTTTCGCGCTGGTGGCTCTCCTGGGAGCTCACCCGGTTGCGGATGCACAGCAGGCGACCGCCAAGTTCATCATCGTCCAGTCGACCACCTCGACGGAAAACTCGGGTCTCTTCAAACACCTGCTGCCGCAGTTCACGGCCAGGACGGGCATCGAGGTGCGCGTCGTTGCCGTCGGCACCGGCCAGGCCATCAAGAACGCGCAGAACGGCGACGGCGACGTGCTGTTCGTGCACGACAGGCCCTCGGAGGAGAAGTTCGTTGCCGAGGGCTGGGGCGTTAAGCGCTTCGAGGTGATGTACAACGACTTTGTCGTTGTCGGCCCTGCCAAGGACCCGGCCGGCATCGCCGGCTCCAAGGACGCGGTCGCCGCCTACAGGAAGATCGCCGACGCCAAGGCGCCGTTCGTGTCGCGGGGCGATGACAGCGGCACCCACAAGAGCGAGCTGCGGCTGTGGAAGGACGCCGGCGTCGACGTGAAGGCCGCCTCGGGCACCTGGTACCGCGAGGCCGGCAGCGGCATGGGCGCCACCATCAATACCGGCGTCGGCATGGGCGCCTACGTGTTCACCGATCGCGCAACGTGGTCGAGCTTCAAGAACCGCGGCGACTACAGAATCGTCGTCGAGGGCGACAAGAAGCTTTTCAACCAGTACGGCATCATCCTGGTGAACCCGGCCAAGCACCCCAACGTGAAGCAGGCCGAGGGACAGGCCTTCATCGACTGGGTGCTGTCAGGGGCGGGCCAGAACGCCATCAAGGCCTTCCAGATCAACGGCGAGCAGCAATTCTTCCCCAATGCGGGGCCGACCGGCTGATCGATGTCTCGCGGCACTCCGGATCCTGAGCGCAGACTCATCCTACCCGTGACGAGCACCGGGATGACACGCTGAGAACACGCCATGTATCCATTGCTCCTTGCCATCCTTGTGACCGTGACATTCCCAGCCCTGGCCGCTGCTGACATCCTGCATGCCGCAGGCAGCCTCAAGGCACCATATGAAGCCAAGAACCCGGGCGTGAAGGTCGAAACCCAGTTTGCCGCCTCGGGCCTGCTGCGCGAGCGCATCGAGAAGGGTGAGCCGGCGCACGTGTTCGCCTCGGCGGATGTCGGGCATCCCACCAAGCTTGCAGACGCGGCCGCGCGCAAACCAGTGTCTCCGTCTTCGCGCGCAACCAGCTGTGTGCGCTGGCGCGCGATGGGCTCAAGGTCATGCCGTCGACGCTGCTCGACACCATGCTCGACAAGGACGTTCGCCTCGGCATGTCGACGCCCAAGGCCGATCCTTCGGGCGACTACGCCTTTGCGCTGTTTGCCAATGCCGAGAAGCACAGAGCCGGAGCCCGCGCCGTCCTCGAGCGAGGCGCTGCAGCTGACCGGCGGCAATCTTCCGAAAAGGCGCCCGACGGCCGCAACCTCTACGCTGGTGATGCGAGCGCAGGCCGACCTGTTCCTGACGTACTGCACCAATGCCGTCGTGTCTCAGAGGGAGGTCCCGGCGCTGCAGATCGTGCAGATCCCGCGCGAGTTGAATGTCGCCGCAGATTATGGGCTCATCGTGCTGAAGGACGCGCCGCCGTCCGCAGCCTCCCTCGCCCAGTTCATTCTCGCCAACGAAGGACAGGCGATCCTGGTCAAGCACGGCTTCGGGCGCGGCGATAGCAAGTAGCCGGGCCGCCGCACTCAGTCCTCGACGCCCAGAAGCACCTCGCTTGCCTTGATGATTGCGTGCACGGCGGAGCCCTCTAGAGCTTCAGGTCCTCGAGCGCGGCCATGGTGATCGAGGAGGTGATGACATTGCCGCCGCCGATGTCGACACGCACGATGGCCGTCACCTGCCCCTCATCGATGTCGACGACCTTGCCCTTGAGAACGTTGCGCGCGCTCAGTTTCATTGCCGGACTCCTCTTGCGACACGGTATTATCACCGCACCAGCGGCCCGCTCGCCTTGCGCCAGGCATCGAGGCCGCCGTGGATGTGGCACGCCGAAGCGATCCCGGCATCCTGCGCCGCCTGCACCGCCATTGCCGAGCGCTCGCCGAACGCACAATAGAAGACGATCCGCCTGCCCGTGGCGCATGCCAGCTCATGCAGCATGCCGCCGGCCCGGATGTTCTCCTGCAGGTCCGGATAGGGCGCATGCAGCGAGCCCGGGATCATCCCGTGCTTCTCGCGCTCACCACGCTCGCGCAAGTCGATCAGCGCCGCGCTGGGCTGCCCGATCAGTCCCATGGCTTGCGCCGGGGTCACGGCCCAGCCCTTCCTCGCAATCTCGTCCTGGGCCAGGCCGACGCGCATGTTGGCCGGCACCGCCACGTCCATCATCTTCGGGTTGGGCAGATTGAGCCTGCCCATCAGGTCGACGTATTCGTCGACCGACTTCACCTGCAGGCGCGGATTGTAGCGCTTCTCCTCGCCGATGGTTGAGACGGTGTCGCCCTTGTAGTCGTGCGCGGGGTAGACCAGCGTCTCCTCTGGCAGCTTCAGGAGCTTGTTGAAGAGCGAGTCGTACTGGGCCCGCGCGCTGCCGTTCTGGAAGTCGGTGCGCCCGGTGCCGCGGATCAGGAGCGTGTCGCCGGTGAAGACGCGGTCGCCCATCAGGAAGCTGTAGGAATCGTCGGTGTGGCCGGGCGTGTAGAGCACGTCCAGCGCCAGGCCCTCGATGGTGAGCTTGTCGCCCTCCGTCACCCGCATCGAGACCACGTCGACCTTGGCGTTCTCGCCCATCACCGTGATGCAGTGCGTGCGGTCGCGCAGCGCGCCGAGGCCCGTGATGTGGTCGGCATGGATGTGGGTGTCGACCGCCTTGACCAGCTTGAGGTCCAGCTCCTTCACCAGCTGCAGGTAGCGGTCGACCTTCTCCAGGACGGGATCGATGATCAGCGCCTCGCCACCGTGCCGGCTGGCCATCAGATAGCTGTAGGTGCCCGATGTGCTGTCGAACAGCTGGCGGAAAATCATGGCGGCCTCCACGGGATCGTGAGAATGATTATTCTAGCATATGCTCCCTGCGTAGTCAGGTTTGCCTCGGTCGGGGTTGAACGGCGCCGTCTTCAAAACGCGCGCCTGAGCGGACGTCCCGCACACGAAGAGGCATCGCGCCGACCCGCACGCCGCCTTCCTCGGTGTTTTCCCGCTCGTGGCTGCCGGTTCGCCTGGATATCCCAGAGGGGCTTGTGCGCCCTAGCGTAACCCCTCCACTGCAAGCTTCAGATGAAGGAGCACTGGCAATGAAAACGACGCTTGCAATGCTCGCTGCGGTTGCTGCTGTCACCGGCTTCATGTCAATCGGCGAGCCATTGCTTCAGAGTGCAATGGGCTACGGCGCATACGCGCAAGTAGGCGGCAGCTGCTACAACAACTGCAGATATGTCAGGCAGTGGTCTAGACAGCAGTGCCGGATACAGTGCCAGGGCCGGCCCTAGGCCCCACAGGCATGGAGCTCGCGGCGCGGATGCGAGCGAGCTCTGATGTGCTCCGCATGTCGTAAGGGCGTCGATGCGGTCTACTGCCTGCCCCCTGCCGGCCTTACGCCAGGACGGCGTCGGCACGCTCAGAATGGCTTGCTATAAAGTCCGGGGTTCTCTTTCACCACGCGCTTGCATGTTTGCCTCCATTCTTGCTTCGACATCTGGCTCGTGCGGTCCCACGTCGCCAGACATCTGCTCATCGGAGACGCCCCCTTGGCGCCAGTCCTTCCGCCTTTCAGGACCTGTGCTTGGTGCACTTGGGCCTGGACAAACAGTAGCCCGTCGGGCTCTGCAGCCTGAACAGGGCCAAGGAATTGAATGGAAGTACCGACGGCCACCAAGCAAAAATAGATACTCATTGGATGTTTCCCCCACCGTGAATGCGCGAGCATGAGCGAGCGCTCGCGTTCAGCGCCCCGACGAGGATGGCGGCGTCAGCGATGCGGGAAATGTTGTAAGCTCCGGAGACGGAGAATGCGCTCCGGGCCAACCCTGAAAACGAGGAGCGGCAACCCTGAACGATCACATGGCGCTCAGCCTCAGGCAGGGCGCGGACGTTCGCAGGGGCGATTGTTTTTTGCCGGTCACTCCGACCAGGAAAAATCCTTCAGCACGTCAATGGGTATCGAAACGACGTTGGGCGTCTGCCAAGCTGTCGACACGCGCACAGCGTTGGATAGAAAGTTGATGGTCTGCGTGATGATCGTGCTGACGACAGCTACCACGCGGCCCTCGCAATCGAGCACGGGTGCCCCCGAGGCGCCATGATCGAGCACGAGGCGGTCGTTGCCGTCGTGCATTTCGAGGAGCGCCATGCCGGCGAAGCTGGCATCATCTCCGTAGCGCACGAAGCGGCCGCCCGCAAAACGCAGCTCGCTCTTGGGATAGGCGAGACTGACAAGGCGCTCTTCCGGAATGAGCGGCCCCATCCTGTTTTGAAGGACGGTCGCGCCGGGAAACGACGCCTTCAATTCAAGTACCGCGATTTTCTCGGAGCCGGAGCCTGCAACACGCATGATGCGAGCGGCAATCGACCCCTTGTTGTCCCGCTCCTTGATGTCGATCTCCTTCCAGTCCTGCGCCGCAAGATGCATGGCCTCGGCAACATGCGCCGCGGTTACGATCAAGCGGGGGGAGAGGAACCAGCCGGTTCCGCGAATACCGAGCACGCCGGGCTCCGCCCGCCGCTCTTCCTCGCTGAAATCCCGTGTGATGTTGACGGTGGAGCGGACCAGCCTCGAGGGATCGATGCACGATGCCTCGATACCTGAGCATGTCCCAGCCAGGATAATGATGGAAAACAAGCACTGGCGCATAGCGCCACCCCCCGATTGCGGCTCGCAAATTCGTGTGCCGGCGGACGAGACGATCCCGTCCGATGGCAAGCAAGGTTATCCGGGAAGGGCAGGCGAAACTGTGATCAAGGTGCAGCAGGAGGGCCGAATATTTCCCTGGTGGAGGGGCGGAAAGCGAGACTGAGCCAGCGAGCACCTCGTCGGCCACGATCCGAAGCAGGGAAGCGAGGAAGCGCCGCCGTTCTACCTTACGACCGGCGGCGCGAACGATGGAAAGACCCACCATGACGCAAGAGCAGAAAGTCATCAAAGCCAAGGTCGGGCTGCTGGAGCTGGCCAAGCAGCTCGGCAGCGTGTCACGGGCCTGCAAAATGATGGGATACAGCCGCGACTAACGGGTTGGCTGACGCGAGTGCGTACCTCCTAGGGGCGGTTGAACGAGGTTGTGCGGATGCATCTTGCCCGCGTCGCCAACTCCGTATATTCGATCCGCGAACGGTCAGTTCGAACGGCGAGGAAGGGCGCACTATGAGGATGCACCGGACGCCTGCCAAGCCGCACAGCATCGCTACTCATTGGCAGGCAACCGGTCGTGCGGCGGTGCACGATGCGCTCAGCACAATCTTTCCTAACGCCACCAACATCAGGTTCGACAGCGACGACGATATCCGCATCGAGTGCTCCAAATTCCACCTTGGCGGCTTGAGGCTTCTGCGCACCCACACAAGCGGGTATCAGTGCACGGGTGATGCAGGACCCAGCGATGTGCTGAGGGTGATCCTTCCTGCCCGGGGCGGCGCGGAGATCATTTCAGGGCGAAGCGGGACGGTCGCACTGGCAGGCACATCCGGCGCAGCGTACCTCAACGAGGTCGTTGGTCGGCGCGTCCATGCCAACTCCGTTGGTTTCCACGTGCAGATTCCCAAGCACGACTTGTTTTCGAGCGCGCGAACTCTCGTGGGAAAGCTGTCCGGAATCGGTGACATCGAGCCTTCAATCGATTTGCGGTCCCCGGTGGGAGCCTCGCTTTTCAGGACTGTTGGCACGTTGTTCAGCGAGGTGGAACGGCTCGACACCATGGGGCTCGGGCAACTTGTCTGCGTAAGCAATAGTGAACTTCTGGTGAACCTTGCTGCCGCCGCCGTCCTACCCCGGCTCCGAGAGGAAATGGGACTGCCGCAAAGGTGGGTCGGCGGGGGTACTGTTGAAGAAGCACGACAAATCATTGAGGCTCACGCCGCTGAACCCATTCGCCTGGGAGACTTGGCCAATCGTCTCGGGGTGAGCCTGCGCGCCTTGCAAGTAAGCTTTCGCAAGCAAGTCGGGTGCACTCTTTCGGACTACTTATTCGGGCGGCGTCTGGAGCTTGCTCGGGCGCGGCTGACCTTGGCAATCGACGGAATGACCGTAACCGCAGTCGCGCTTGAGTGTGGCTTTGTGAATGTGGGTGCGTTCGCTGATCGCTACCGTATTGCTTTTGGGGAACTACCCTCCCAGACGCTCAAACGTGTCAGGCGCGGAAAGGTTGCAATCCGAAGATGACGATCGGCTGTGCAAATCGCTTTAGCGATCTGCCCACCGTAGCACGGTGCCATCTCATCCATGGCGATGGGGTAGAGCGTACCCAAGGTCTCGCAGGCCAATCTCCATAACCCCCGATCAAGTGAAACACCGCAGCTGTGTCCTGCTCGATGGTCATCCTTCGGCATTGCAACCTGTGCAGCTGCGCAGCAACTTGACGAGCTGGCGCTGCGGGTCGCATCGGGTAGACGTGGCCGGCGTATCGGATTGGGAAAACGGCATCGTGCAGGGCCAAGCGTAGGTTGGGTTAGGCCGAAGGCCGTAACCCAACATCTCGGGGCACGACCCTATGTTGGGTTACGCGCTTCGCGCTAACCTAACCTACGATGCTGCGCAACCCCCGGGGCGTAAGTCAGCGGAGATGGCGCAGCTGTTTCGTTGCGCAAGGGTTAACAAAGTTGATCAAGAATGTGGTGCGAGGAGTAGGATTTCGTAGGCATGCGGACAATCAATACATGACATTACATCTTCTTGCTCGAGCGACAAACTCAGCTGACAGAGACGTGGTCAGTTGCCAGGCGTAGCCAGCCTGAGCGGACCACAGATCATGACCACCAAGATTTCAATCGTGTGCGGCGCATTCGTAATCGAGTGTTGGCGGAGCCTAAAGATCGCGATCCTCGATACCTACCGCCCTGAGTTGCACTACATGCGCGGTCCCGGCCCCAAGTGGCACGAGAAGCATCGCTGTCATCGAGCTGCATGAGGCGTGGGCGTCCAGCGTCACCGTTTTTTTTCAATGTCGGGAAGGTACACGCGGCGACACCCGGCACGGCTCCTCCTCTCGTTGCTTTCCCAGGTAAGAGTTTCCCCTGGCGAGATAGTAGCCGTGCCAGCATTCTGCAGGCCCACTTACTCAGAAGTGCCGCCGTGCCTCTGACGATCCTCCGCTAGTTCAGGGTCGGGACCGCAGATCTGGCGCACCCTCGATCCGTCCATGACATGGTTAGCGCAGCCGCGGATTTGGTAGCCCGTGGGCTGGGAGTCGGTCTTTGCCCACACCGATGCACGCACGCCTTGTTGATAGGTTGGCTGCCGGGGCCCGCCTTCTACCGTGCCGCACGCGGCGACCAAGCAACCAACAGAAAGGGCAAATAAAAACGCCTTCATTTTCCCGCACCTCTCGTTTTGGAATCTCCAACGCCACGAGCCTGACGTTCAGCTCCTGCCGCCGTGTCGCTCGGCTAGACAGGGTCCATCAGAAGTTCACCGATAGTATTCAACAGGAAATGGAAGAGCCGACCCCAATACCCAGCTCCTCCAGTTTGCGTTAGACCAACAAAGCATCGAGACCATCGACAAAGGTACTACCAGAATATGAGGGAGCAGAAACGCCATGTCCTAGCCTGCTCCCCCACCACACCCAAAATGAACTGTTCCCGCACCCAATCATCTCTTGATCTCAATAGAAGCAGTGTATCAGCAAGCGATGGCGAAAGCTGTCACTTTCGCGCAACACTGAGGGTGAATCTGATAACAACCTGACAGGATCGAGAGGCGTCGCGTCAGGTTGAGGTGCGGTGGCGTGCGGGCGCGAGGCGCACGCACACTTACGCGGGCTCGTTTCCCGCCGCACAGTCGACTGCGTCGCCAAGTCAAAGGACCAATACAGCCGGACGCTGGCAACCTGTTCTGCTGGCCCAGTTCCCGACAGCCTCGCGGCCATGGTGCGTGCGGGCTATGCCGTGGACTTCATGAGGGGCGGCTATGGGGCCGCCGAGGCGGAAGCCCGCGCCGAGAAGGGCGGCATCTGGCGCGGTTCGTTCGAGCGGCCACAGGATTGGCGAAGACGCCAGCAATAGCGTCCCATGCCGATCCCCCAGGCGTAGGTTGGGTTAGGCCGAAGGCCGTAACCCAACATCTCGGGGCACGACCCTATGTTGGGTTACGCGCTTCGCGCTAACCCAACCTACGATGCTGCTAATCTTAGTTCGTCGGCGCTGACTTCCATGTTCATTCGATTGGCCACGTTGCAACAGCTAGCTTTGCCATCTTCGCCTGTCGCTGGCGTATCTCGTCCAACGTCCACTTCTTTCTCTTGGCGACCTGTTTGGTGAGGTCGTAGGGCCAAGCGTAGGTTGGGTTAGGCCGAGGGCCGTAACCCAACATCTCCGGGCACGACCCTATGTTGGGTTACGCGCTTCGCGCTAACCCAACCTACGATGCTGAGCAGGAGACGATACGACGGCGCGACGAGGCTATGCGGCGCCCCCATCCCTGAGGTTTTGGCGACATCAGCGTTCCCGGTCCGGACCGAATGGACAACCTCCTGAAAGTTCACATCTAGCGGGTCGCATCGGGTAGCGTGGCGCGGCGTATCGGATGGGGAAAACGGCATCGTGCAGGGCCAGCAGCCAGGATCGAAAAGCGGGGCCCTGCCGGCCGGCGGAAACGACAGGTGTCAGGCCAGCAGACCGCTGGCGCGTACGAAGGCTATGGCACGCCGCATCGCTTCAAGCCCATCAAAACTCAGAGGAGAAGTCCCAGCTGGGGAGGTTCCAGATGTCGGAACCGCCCGGGGCTGGTGAAGATTTGCAGCGGGAAGGCGGCCACCTGGTCGCCATCGACGTCGCACTTGCCACATCAAATGATGAAGTCGTCGAAGACGAGACGTTCAATACTGCTGAGCGTGTCGGTCTCGTGCGTAGGGATATGTGTGACCATCCAGGCCCCACCCCCCTGGTTCATAACGCTGTAGCTCGCTCTGACACCCGCGAACGTTGCTGAATCAAAGCCCGTCCCGCCGTCGAGCCGGTCGCGGCCCTCGCCGCCGTTGAGCCAGTCGTCGCCGGCCTGACCGAAGAGATCGTCGTCGCCAGCACCGCCGCTCAGGAAATCGCCGCTATCCCCCGTCTCGCTGATGATGCTTTGACCGTACAGGTCGTCGTTGCCGTCGCCACCCCTCAGGTCGTCGGAACCGCCACCGCCCTTGAGGGTATCGTCTCCGCCGAAGCCCGCAAGGATGTTGCCCGAGGCATTTCCGGTCAGGCTATCGTTGGAAGAGAAGGAACCGTCGACCCTCTCGATGCCGAAGTATTGGTCGCCTTCAGCATGGCCGCCGTGCCCGGTGCCATTGCCGTTGTCGTCGAGCCCGATGCTGACCCCTTGCGTCGAGTTCGAGATAGCTCAGGATATCGCTTCCAGCTCCGCCGACGATGACGTCCGCTCCGCTGCCGCCATTGAGTATGTCGTCGCCATCGCCACCGGACAGTTGATCGAAGTCATCACCACCCCACAGTCTATCGTGGCCGGCATTGCCATACAGGGTGTCATTGCCGATACCCCCATCCAAGTCATCCCCGCCATCGCCGGGCCCGTCGGAAAAGCTGTGACCGAAGATTAGGTCGTCGCCTACTCCACCAATCAGGCGGTCGGCACCGCCACCACCGCTGATGACGTCGTGCCCATGCCAGCCTTCGATCGTGTTGGCCGAAGCATTTCCGCTCAGGGTATCGCCGAACGTCGAACCCACGATGTTCTCCATGCCGAAGTATTGGTCGTATTCAGCATCGCCGCCGCGCCCGATGCCACTCCCGTTGTCGTCGAGGGCAACGCGGACCCCTTCTGTTTCCCCGAAGCGATAGTCCAGGGTGTCGTTTCCATCCTCGCCAAAGATGATATCGGCTCCCGGGCCGCCATAGATCCGATCATTATCCGCGCCACCATAAATGAGGTCGTCACCGTAATACCCCCAAATGGTATCGTGACCCGCGCCACCATAAACGACGTCGTCACCGTAACCCGCGGCAATGATATCGTCACCCGCGCGGCCATCAATCTCGTCGTCACCTTCATACGCTTGAATGTAATCCCATTCATCCGTCCCAATGATGTCCTCTGATCTATCGGTGCCTTCTATACGAGCCACGGCTTTCTCCTCAGGAGCTGAAAAAGGTGCAACGCTGACGGCAGGAACCAACAGGCAGGATCGAGACGCCTAGGCCGCGCCGGCAGGAGTCCAAGCGCGACCCGGCCCACCGGCTTGCCGCGGTTTTCGAGTCCGCGATACATGCCACATCACCAGCGAACTCCGCGTCCACCGGTCGGGCGACGCGGGCGCGTTTCAATGATCAAATTTCTGCGTGTGCTCGATCGGCACCAGTGCTCCCGTCAACCGCCGGTGCGAGACGAAATCAGAGCGCGAAGATCGGCCAGGATTATTTTTGAGGCTCGGCTCCGCAACAAACTCGACGGGCTGGCGCTAACGGGTCACTTCGAACAGGCCCGTTTTGTCGCATTTGCAGAACCATAGCCGTGCTTGGTGTCGTTGATCCGCGCCAACCTCAGTTCGAACCGTCCCCTAGCGCCTTGCGTTCGATATGGGCTTTCACGAACTGGTTGACAGTGAGCCGCACGGGGCGCACGCGGCCATCGTTGTACGAGCGCTTGTAGTAGATCATCTCCTTGTCCTGGAAGCACGGGCGCATCTGATCGATCAGGAAGCGGCGAACGTCGGGAGTGCTTGCCTCCACGGCGTTGAACACAAACATCTCACCTGCCAAGCTGTCCTGATAGGGCAGGTCCCGCCGGCCCAGCAGCCAATCCTCGGCCTTGTCACGGGGTGCGAACGACCAGCCCGCGAAACCGACGGGCTTGTCACCTTGCATGATGAACAGATAGTGCCGCCGGTTGATCTGGCCGACGAGCACCCGCGCCCAATGGCCGAAGGGCAGGCGCGCGAATGCCTGCTTGGTCATGAGGTAGCTGACTGCCAGGCCAAGGGCGCGGACGGGGTCATCCAGCCGCACCGCCCGCAACCTGCCAGCGAGAGCAGGCCCTTGCACGACGTGGCCCCTCAGTCAAACGTCGTCTGGGCCCGCACCTGGGCGATCGTGAGCGGCCTTGTTCCCGCCATCGTCGAGGATGCTGTGGCCGAATATTTGGTCGTCACCAGCGCCACCAAACAGGCCGTCGGCACCGCCACCGCCGCTGTCTATATGAGCCACGGCTTCTCCTCAGGAGCTGAAAAAAGGTGCAACGCTGACGGCAGGGGCCAACAGGCAGGATCGAGACGCCTAGGCCGCGCCGGCAGGAGTTGACGCGCGACCTAGCCCACTGGCTTGCCGCCGTATTCGAGTCCGCGGTACATGCCACAGGAACGGCAAACCCCGCGTCCGCCGATCGGGCGATGTTGGCTGCGTTTGAGTGATAAAATCTCTACGAGTGCTCCAGAGCTCGTCGGCTCAATAGCCGGGCCAGAAGAGGGCGAGCTCGAAGCTCAGCCGGGTTTCTTCGGGTCTGACCGTGCAGCCAACTCGACGAGCTGTCGCTGATGGGTCGCATCGGGTAGAGGTGGCCGGCGTGTCGGATCGGGAAAACGACAACCGTGCAAGGCCAGCAGCCAGGATCGAAAAGCGGGGCCCTGCCGGCGGGGCTCGCCGCGCGCGATCTGGCGCACCGGCTGATCGCCGGCGTCCTCGTGAACGGGCGGCCGCTGGAGCAGGTGCTGGCGGACCTTTCGGAGCGGCCGCAGTTCGCCCAGCTGGCAGCGCGCGACCGCGCCTTCGCCCGCATGCTGGCCGCCACCGTGCTGCGCCGGCAGGGCGAGCTGGAGCATGTGCTGGGCGCCTTTCTGGAGCGGCCGCTGCCCAAGGAGGCCGCGCGCGTACAGGCGATCCTGCTGGCGGGGGCCGCGCAGCTCATCTGCCTCGGCACGCCGGCGCATGCGGTGGTCGATCTGGCCGTGGCGGCGACACGAAAGGAGCGGGGCGGGGCGCGCTTTGCGGGGCTCGTCAACGCGGTGCTGCGCCGGGTGGCCGAAAAGGGCGCCGGGCTGCTGGAGGGGATGGACGCGATCAGGCTCGATATCCCCGCCTGGCTGCTCGCCCGCTGGGTTGCGGCCTACGGCGGGGATAGGGCACGGGCGATCGCCGAGGCGAGCCTCAAGGAGGCGGCGCTCGACCTCACGCTCAAGAGCGGGGACAAGGTAGAGGCCGCAGCGTGGGCGGAGCGGCTCGGCGGCCGGCTGCTGCCGACGGGGTCGATCAGGCTCGCCGCCCACGGTCGGATCGAGGATTTGCCGGGGTATCAGGAAGGCGCCTGGTGGGTGCAGGATGCGGCCGCGGCCCTGGTCGCGAAGGTGGTCGGCCCCGTCGCGGGCAAAACTGTCGCCGATCTCTGCGCAGCGCCGGGCGGCAAAACCGCAGCGTTGGCCGCAGCGGGAGCGCAGGTAACCGCGGTCGATGTCGCGCAGAAACGCCTCGAGCGGCTGCGGGAGAATCTCGGGCGCCTGCGCCTCACCGCGCAGGTAGTCATGGCGGATGCCGCACGCTGGCACCCGGGTGACACGTACGACGTCGTCGTGCTCGACGCCCCGTGCACCGCCACTGGCACCATCCGGCGTCACCCCGATATCCTGCGTCTGCGCCGGCCCGAGGACGTGGACCGCCTGGCGGGCGTGCAGCGCGAGCTGCTGGCCAATGCCGTGCGTCTGGTGCGGCCGGGCGGCGTGCTCGTGTACGCGGTCTGCTCGCTGGAGCCGGAGGAAGGCGAGCGGCAGGTGGCGGCCCTCCTCGCGCGCGATCCCGGGTTGGCACGTGCGCCGATCACCACGCCGGAACTGGGGGGCGGGGATGCGGACTGGGTCACGGCCGAGGGCGACCTGCGCACCTTGCCATTCCACTTAGGGATGCTACCGGAAGAGCTGGCGGGCATGGACGGATTTTACGTCGCGCGGCTGGTGCGGCACGCCTGACCGCTCCCCTGTCCTGCCCTCGATCCTGGCCCCATCCTGGCCCGATCCTGGTCCCATCCTGGCCCCATCCTGACCTTGTCCACAGGCCGCCCACAGGCTCGCAATCGCGCTGCCTTGGCGCAGCCGCCGACGCGGTCTAAGGCGGGGGCCATGGAACGCCTCTCCGATCGACCAGCGCATCCCGCTGCCCGGCCCTTGCCCGGGCCGGCGCGGACGGAAAATCGCCTCATTGCAGCGCGTGAGAAGCTCGGCCTCGTGGTTCTGGCCGTTGAGCGGGCGCGGCGCGGCACCTTGGCCCGCGTGCGCCGTTCCCGCCTGCTGCTGTGGCGGCACCGTGCGCCGATCGCCGACGATCTCGTGCTGGCGCCCCCCGATTTGCGGCTGCAGGACCCGAGCTTTGCCGAGGAGGTAGCCTCGGGGAGCATAGGCCTCGCGGGCCTCACCGCAGCGCTTGCCGGCAACTCGCCGTTTGCCTTGCATCCGCCTGATCCGGCCTGGGCGCGCGAGCTCAACGGCTTCGGCTGGCTCAGGCATTTCGCGGCCGACCGCACGCTCGAAAACGAGGCGGTGGCGCGCCGCCTGGTGCAGGACTGGATCGCCACGACGCGCCGGCGCAATGCGCACGCCTGGGCACCCGACATCGTCGGCCGGCGCATCATCTCCTGGCTGTCGCATGCCTCGCTTATCCTCGACGGGGCCGAGCGGCGGCCCTACCGGGCGGTGATGCTGAGCCTGGAAGACCAGGCAACCTACCTCTCCGCCTCCTGGCGCAACGCACCCGACGGCTATCCCCGGCTCGTCGCGCTCATCGGCCTCACCCAGGCCGGCCTGTGCATCGCCGGCCACGAGCGTCGCCTGCCCGCGGCGGAGAAATGCCTGGCCGCCGAGCTCGAGCGCCAGGTTCTCGCCGACGGCGGCCACGTCAGCCGCAACCCCGCCGTGCTGCTGGAATTGCTGCTCGACCTGCTGCCGCTGCGCCAATGCTTCGCGGCGCGCACCCGCAAGCCTGACGAGGCGCTCACCGCAGCCATCCAGAGGATGATGCCGATGCTCAGCCGGCTGCGCCTCGGCGACGGCCAGCTCGGACGCTTCAATGGCATGGGCATCACCGAGCGCGATGCCCTGGCGACGGTGCTGGCCTACGACACGGGTGGCCACGTGGAACATGCCACGGGATCCACCGCGTCGGGCTACGTGCGCCTCGCACGGGGCGCCACGGTCGTGCTGCTGGACGCTGGTGCAGCGCCGCCGCTGGCGCTCGCGAGCGAGGCGTGCGCGGGCTGCCTGTCCTTCGAGCTGAGCGCCGGCGGCAGCCTGCTGCTCGTCAACGCGGGCGCCCCGGGGCCTGCGCACGGGACATTGCGTGCGTCTTCGCGCGGGACCTCGTGCCACAACACGCTGGAGCTGGGGGGACAGTCCTCCTCCAAGCTCGTGCGCGCTCGCGGCCTGGGTACCGGCGCATCGATCCAGCATCCCGACCACGTGACCTGCGGCGTTGGCGCCGTCGACGATACCGCCGGCGGCAGCATCGTGCTCGAGGCATCCCACGACGGCTATCGGGACCGCTTCGGCCTCATCCACACCCGCACCCTCGCCCTCGACCCGGCCGGCAACCGGCTGGAGGGCCGCGACCAGCTCGGCGGCGGGGACAAGGGCGAGCTTCGCTTCTCCTGGGACGTGCCGTTCGCCGTGCATTTCCATTTGCATCCGCGCGCCAGCGCCCGGCTGGCGGACGGGGACAAGGCCGCCGTGCTCATTTTGCCCGGCGGCGAGCGCTGGCGGCTCTCGGCATCGGGCGCAGCGCTCACTATCGAGGAAAGCACGCACTTCGCCGATGTGCGAGGTCCGCTCAAGGCCCAGCAGGTAGTGCTGCGGGCCGTGTGCTACGGCGCCGCCGACGTGTCCTGGACCTTGGAGCGGCTCGGCTCCCTCCAGCTGGAAAGCGAGGAGAGCGGGTAGGTCAGCCGCGTCCGCTGTCTACCACGGGGCTTCCCACGGTCGATCTACCCCCAAGAGCGGACGCTTCGACGATCGGCCCCGCAAGGGCAAGTGTGCCAGAAGCCGACTCATGCATCGCAGCAAGATCGGTAGACGGATCGTACAATGGAGGGCCGAGAACCTTGTGTGACTAGTAGGCGACGACCCAGCGGGAGTTCGACCTAATGCCAACGGTCAGTTCGTTGTCGGGCATTGGCCTCAACTGAAAGGGCGCCTCGGCTACTGGCCGACGGGCTAATCAAATCTGTTAGATGGCTACCCGTGGCGCGATGCGGAACATTAGGGCAAACCCTAAGTCAGTGTCCGCCTTCCGGTGCAACTCGATCCTTGTCGAACTCATCCTCGCCAACAGCAACGTCCTGGACATGGACATCCTGATTAAGGAAGCGGACTAATACCGCCGAGCCAATAAATCCACCCGTCATCCCGCAAGCCGAGGCGCAGCCGAGACTATCCGGGATCCGCCGCACGGACACCGCTCGGCGCAGATCCCGGCTCTGCGCGATTCGCGCTTCAAGCGCGATCGCTGGGCCGGGACGACGGGTGGAAGGATAGGCCGCTCAGTATAACACGCAACAGCCTTCCGCGCCTACAGCTGAGAAAATCGCAGCTAGCCAAGCCGGGCAAACAAGCTCTACGCAGCTTTCGCCGGCGTTGCTGACTGCGGGCTGGTCTTGTCGGCTTTCCTCGCCTTGCGCGAGATGATGATCGGTTGGTCACCGATGAGGATCGGCTCGAGTGGACCCACTTTAAGCAGCGGCTCGCCTTCCGGAGGATCGCTTTTCCCGAGCTTGAAGGTCTTCGTGCCCGGGAGCTTCTTTACCCCAATGGGGTATATGGTCAGCTTGTCCTTGTCGAACTTCATGCGCAGAAAGTTCTTGTGATTGCGAATACCGAGCGCCCCGAACGCGTCTCCCGTGTGCATACGGGCAACGAGACCGGTGATCACCCAGTAAGCGCCGAAGATGAACCCTCCAACAATCGCTCCCAGCGGGATCACCTCCAGTGGATAGAACGCGCCCACCCTGCTGACGCCAATCTCATTGTTGAACGCCATGCAAAGCAAGAACAGAAAGAGCATGGCCTTGAGGTGAGCCAGCGCGTGGACGGTACCTACTATCGCCCGAACCGCGAACTTGAAAAACGGTTTCCTCTTCTCAGAAACCGGCACGTACCAGACGAGCCCCGCCCATAGGCCAAACAGCATCACGCAGTAGAAGACATTCTCAGTCGCGACGCTAGGTAAATAAGCCAGCAATTCATTAGACGCAGCGTTTAGTCCCTCCAGCTCTGCGGCATTGATCTTCTTATTCAAGTCGGGAATGCTCGTCTTGGCCACAACGTGGAACTGCCACGTCATGATCCAATATAGGGCACCGATGACCAGCGAAAACCTCCAGTTCCTCAAAGGGAAGGCCAAGTTTCGCAAGCTCAACAGCGCGCTTCTCAGCCGGCTCGGATAGCAGGCCACCATCCTCGCTGTGCCGCGGTATCGCCGGGTGCGCCGCCGGGAACGCTTTTTTGCTTGCGATGGCCCTGCCTGTTCTGGCGTCGCGCCAGCGGTCACAGAATGGGGTGGTTCCTCGGCAGGCAACTCCGATCGCAGGCCCCAGACCATGTTGACTTGTTTCCTGAGATCAGTTGTGGAGTGTAGAAACGCCCCGCCCCCGCCAGCCGTGATTAAGTGAAGGTCGAGTTCCACCTTGCTTTGGGGTTGACTCGGGTCCTCCACATCATCGAGGACATAATGACTGTAGTGATGCCAGTCGCCCGCCAGAACAGCACTAACGCGGGCATGCTTTCTTTGCGCGATGCGAGCAATGGTGTGCAGGCTGTCGACGGCATCCACGCCCTCAAATTCCGCGTTGAGCCAGTGCGGCTCGGCTACGCACAGCACAATATTGTGGTTTTGGTCGACGTTGCACCGATCGACAATGGCACGAAAGTAGTTTTCCTGCGCAGTATCAAGGTACTTTGAGAACTGGATGTCAACACCCCACAGCCACCAATTGTTTGGCAGGTGGATAGCCCAATAGCTACGGTGCTGCTGACACCGCCAGCCGCCGATTGGCCGGCCGTGTCGTCTGTCCAGGAGGTGATCCCTGTTCTGGCAGAACAGGCTGTCAAACGCGGCTAGCCCGTCGTACCAATCATGGTTGCCGGGTATCGCGAACAGCTTGCGCTCGTTGGCATCCGGACCATCATTGGGGAAGGCACTGGCGTAAGGCAGCACGAAACGCTCAATGTACTCTTCGTGCGTCGCCTGCGGGTAGCATTGGTCGCCCCCAAAAATCAAAATCTGACCGGCTGGCAACTGCTCCCCATGGTTTGCCAGCTTCAACCTTTCGGCGGCTAAGAGGGTGGCCATACCGAACGTAGGCCCGAATCCATCGCCCACGTCGGCGATGTAGTCGACCCAGCACGCGCCGTTTTCGTCGAGGGGTACGCGCTTGGTCGGGTCGCTGACATTTTTATCGCTGTAGTCATACCGGAGCACAAGATCATCCCTGCTGACACGATCGGTGGCGGCCTGCATGAGGCGCTGGTCGGCGTATTCGCCGAAAGCGGAGGATATGAGGTCCCGAATGCCGCAATGGACCAGCACGCCAGGGTCGTACCAACGGACCGCTTTGGACAGTCGTCCACCGCGTAGACGCCTTACAAGCTCACTCCTGTCACGCATACCACGCTCCTCGAATTCAATCGATCAAACCAAGTTCGGCAGCAAGGGTGACGATTGCCGCCAAGGCCGCCTCCTTGGGAAACGGGTGATAGGTGTTGTTGAGCCAGCGGCGTTTCCTGAAGCTCGGATAGGCAAAATCCCAGTGGTGGCCGCGCAGAACTCCGAGGTCTGTCGCCATTGGCATTGGCAGGGATGCGTTTGCGCTAGTCACCTGCATGTCGTTGAACCGGTCTATTCTCGAAAGTGCACGGAATCCACCGCGTTGCGACCAGGGCACCTCGGACAACTGCGTGGCGCCTCTGAAATAGAACATCGGTAGGTCGAGGGCGTCGAGTTGGGCCTTGTTCTCGGCCAGGAATGTGCCGCGCACTCCAGTCGTGAGGTCGCGCACCGCGCCGGCCGTGTCGAATTCGTGTACCCGGCGTATGACATGCTTGCCCAACTTCAGGCCTGCTGGCATCAGACCCTTGGCCACGCTGGCGACGGCCAGAGCACCCTGTTGCAGGCTGGAATGCTTGAAATCGCCGGCCGCCCTATCGGCGAGCTCGGACCCGCCAATCGCGCCAGCCCAGGTGAAGACGCAGCGCACGCGCGACCTGATGGCGGGATGCCTGACGAGGAGTGTCAGGAGGTCGGGTGCGCCCTTGCTGTAACCGATCAAGAAGACGTCGCTGGGGGGTGTGGCAACCAAATCGGGTATCTCCCGTCCGCCGGCATCAAGCCCCTTGCCCTCATTAAGGGCGCGGAGGAGGTCGGCCATGTTGGCCTCACAGCTGCGCACCGGGTGGGCATCGGCCCGCAACACGCGCATGGAGAAGCGCCTCTCGATGCGCGGCAGCTGATCCTGGAAATCGCGTACGGGCAGGAGACCGTTCAGCAAACCCGGACAGGCAACGAGCGTCGTTCTTTCAATGCGCGATATTGTGGGTTCGGGCTGCTCGTCACGCCAAGTGGCCTCGGCCTGCCCCGCTCCCACCAAATAATGCTCGGCGATCCGCTGTCTCGGAGGACGTCGATCCCAGAAGCGCCGGGTTGCGTAGTCGAGGGCGACAGGGTCCTTCACGGCCTCGTTTAGGAACAGGAATCGCCACCGGCGCGCGCACCACGCCTTTACGTCGGGATCGGTGAAGGCCCTGCGATCGGCGGCGACCTGACGGCGCACCTTTGCAATCAGATTGTCAGGACGGTCGATCCTCGGAAGCTCGGCAACGACGCCCACTGCAACCCCCTAAAAAATTCCTGAAAGCACCTTTGGTGAAACGGCGACATCCCTATGGCACAGCCGTTTGCTCGCTCATGTGCCTTGCGGCACACGTCGCAGCCATGGTCAACGCACGTACGGAGCCGGCTAGACCGTGCCGCTCACCGTCTGGAAGCTGGCCCCAGTGCATCGACGATGGTCGCCACGAGTTTTTGCCGGTGAGGTATGTCTCGTTTCAATTCTGATGACCTGCCACGATTGCTCGAACACTTATATAAGCAGCCCTCGGAGCAAGCATGCCCTGACCGCCCGCTCTTCGCCGCATCGAAGGTATTTCTCGATGGGTGGGCTCATCTAGGGCCAGCATGGTAGAAACACCTGTGCCCTCCTGGCTGATCGCCAAGCGTGCCGAGATTGCCGGCCAAATCGAGCACACCCAGGAAAACCTGAACTCAATGACCGCGATGTTCAACCGTAGCGGGAGGCGACACAATACTCGGCATTGTTTGCCCGGTCGGCATCTGCGGCAACCCCTGGTTGATGATGACGACGAGAACCGCCACGAAACTCACGAGACCTGCAAACCTTTCGTCCGACGAGACGGCTGATGTCGGCTTGGGGTCAAACCTGGTCCTTGCGGCCTCTTGCATGCACGGTACGTCAGTTAGTTCCTCGGTAGCTGCCGATCTTCATCGCCTCCATGTTCGGCAGTTCGATGCCACCTCCGGAAGTGAGCAGATGCAGCAACGTGAGCACTCGTTCACCTCGGTGACGCGGGCGAGCGGCGTGAAAAGAACTGCCGAAGGCGAAGTAAACGTTGCTCGGAGGCCTTAGCCCCCACGGCTTTCTTGGCGGCAGACAGTCCATGGTTGAATTGGACACGGCTTTGTGAGGCGACAGGACATTTCCAACATCGGCATTCTTTCCTGCCGCGGCGTGCGATGGTTTGAACTCGATGGGAGGAAGAGATGTCTAGGAAAACGTGTTTGGCTCTGTTCACAGCGTTGGCCGCACCGTTCGCATGGAGCAGTGTAGCGCAGGCGCAGACACCGCCACCTCAATTTCCCAACATGACTTTCTTCCTCACAAGCACCAGCGGTCCGGACGGAGCCAATTTCGGTGGCATCGAAGGCGCCGACAAACACTGCCAGGATCTGGCGGCAAAGGCAGGTGCAGGAAGCAAGACGTGGCGCGCCTATCTCAGCACTCAAGCGGAAGGCGGGAAACCCGCGATCAATGCGCGCGATCGCATTGGCAAGGGGCCGTGGGTGAACACTGAGGGGCAGGAGGTCGCCGGGAGTGTCGATGAGCTTCACTCCGACAAGAACAAGATCGATGTCGAGCTTGGCCGCTCCGAGAATGGCCGTCGCATTCCTGGTCGGCTGTTCGTCGTCAACCAGCATGATATTCTCACGGGCTCGACGGCCGACGGACGGGCCTTGCCGCCCGATAAAGACATGACGTGCGGCAACTGGACCAAGAACGGTGAGGGTGCGGCCATGGTCGGCCATCATGACCGCATGGGCCTTCGCGATGATGCACCATCGAAGTCGTGGAACGCCTCCCATCCTTCACGCGGCTGCAGCGCAGCAGCGCTAATGAGTTCGGGCGGGGCAGGCCTACTCTATTGCTTCGCCGCGAACTGATGGCAGTACGCAAAGTGTGGGGGCATGCCGAGTGAAGCGAAAGTATGGGGCAGGCTCGGGGTGGATTTCCCCGAGCCTGTTTGGCAGACCCGTACGCGGCCCGAGAAGCATTGGACGACTACCTGCGGATCACCGGTCGAAAGCCTGGACAATGTCTGTTCCCAGGTCGCCGTGGTCGCGATCAGCATCTGACCACCCGGCAGTTTGCTCGCCTCGTTGGGGGGTAGGTCAGCAGCATCGGCCTGGACCCGCTCAAGTACGCGACGCATTCCATAGAGAGCAGCGTCCTGATTTGGGCCGGTCCTTGCGAGCCCAATCCTGAACCGACTATGATGCCCTTATCGAGGCCCGGACGCTGGTGCTCTGGGACCGGTAGGAGGTCGCCATGCTGACCCGAAGAAATTTTACAGGTGTTGCGGGTTGCGCGATTTGTGGGCTCGCCGAGTTTATTGCCGCAGGGGCCTCGGCACAGACCGCGCCCCCTGCAGCTACTCCTGGCGTCACGCGAAAGATTCTGTCGCAGACGGACGGTCCTACGTCCGGATACGTAACGTTACTTGTAGAGGCGGAAATAGATGCGGGAGTGGCAGTCGGGCGCCACACGCATCCAGGGGTCAAGTCCGCCTATGTCCTTGAAGGCGGCTTTGAGCTCCCCATAGAGGGTCAACCGACCCGCACGTTGAAGCCGGGTGATGGGTTCCAGATACCGCCCGCAACGCCCCATGCTGGCGGCAAGCCTGGCTCTGCGAAGTCGAGGATTTTAATCACCTATGTCGTGGAGAAGGGTAAGCCGCTCGCGTCTCCTGCGTGATCCATATCACTGATCTTGAGTTGGATCAGGCCTGCCCAGCTTTCTGTGGAGCTCACTAGGCAAGCGACTAGGGTCTGTCGTTCGTGCGGCTTGGTAACGCGGCGACAGGGCCGCGGAACCTTCATCACAGACCCAAGCACCGATGAGCTCGCCGGACGTTTCGACAAAATTTGGGCTCCTACATCGTAGTGCAGCCCGGAACGGGCGAGGTAGCATTCAAGGCGGGCGATCGAGCACCTCAGCTCCCGCTGGATCATTGCCGAGGTGCACTCGAGAGCGAAGCTTCGGCGGCTTGAACAATGACCGCAGGTGGCGACCAGGACCCGGCTCGGACGACGCTCAGCGCCACGACCATCGACCTTGCGATCCGCCTCGGCTTTATCGGTCTCCTAGGCTACTGGTCGTTTCGTGTGATCGCTCCGTTCCTGACGATCGGGCTGTGGAGCGCCATACTCGCGGTCGCCCTCTACCCGCTGTTCGATTGGCTGGCAGGACGGTTGAGCCCTCGCCTGGCCGCGGCGCTCGTCACGTTGCTGTGTTTGATGATTGTCGTCGGCCCCGTGACCTGGCTCGGCTTTGGCATGATCGGCGGCATCCGCTCCCTGGTTGCGGGACTCGACGCCGGACAACTGCCCATTCCTCCGCCCCCTGAATCCGTGAAGGGTTGGCCGCTCGTCGGCGAGCGTCTGCATCAGCTATGGAGCCTCGCCGCTACCAATATGAAGGTTGCGCTGGCCGAGGTGGCACCGATGCTCAAGCCGGTCGGCGGCAAGCTGCTCGGAGTCGCCCAGAGCGCGTTTCTCGGCGCTGCTCGAGCTCCTTGTCTCGATCGTGGTTGCGGGGTTCTTGTTCACCCGAGGACCACAACTGGTCGATGCGCTGAGCGCCTTCCTAGGTCGGGTGCTCAGTTACCGGGGCAAGGAATTGGTGCAACTGGCAGGCGCAACCATACGCAACGTATCGCGCGGCGTGGTTGGCATCGCGCTGTTGCAGGCCATTCTCGCCGGGGCAGGCTTCCTGGCCGCGGGGATTCCCGCTGCCGGCGTGCTCGCCTTCGTCGCTCTACTGCTGGGTATCGTCCAGATCGGACCAGCGATCCTGTTCCTACCGATCGTCGTCTGGAGCTGGACGGCGATGGAAACCACGCATGCCCTGATCTTCACCGCCTACATGATTCCGGTCGGTCTGATAGACAATGTCCTCAAGCCGTTGCTGATGGCGCGGGGGCTGACCACGCCCATGCCGGTGATCATGGTCGGCGTCCTCGGCGGCACGATCGCTTACGGGATCGTCGGGCTGTTCTTCGGCCCAATCGTTCTCTCCGTCGCGTGGGCGGTGATGGTGGCCTGGGTGCAAGGAGGCGACCCCGTTGGAGGGAAAACCGATCCCAATGCTGGCTGAAGATCGAAGGCCGAGAGTCCCCTAAGCTGACGAACTTGCTGCAACGCGAGAACGGCAAGGACGTGCCAGTACTACCACTATGGCTGCGCGTTTATGAGTACACGCCCATTGCGCCCTACCTCGCCGTCCCTCCCACCACGACGAACGGCGCCCACTGCGAGGGATGCGCCTCAAAGCCGGTCCCCTTCTCGATAAGCTCGCGCATCGAGATGCGGAATGCATCGGCACGACCGATGCGCGGGTTCGACTTGAGCTCCGCGAACGCCCGCGTGGTGAGCTTGACGGCCGCATCCGAGCCCACCTCCCAATGCGAAACCAGCAGCGCCCGCGCGCCTGCATAGAAGAACGCGCGCGCCATGCCCGACAGCGGCTCCGCCGTCTCGCCGCTGCTCCCCGCGGTGTTGCACGCCGAGAGGATCACCCAGTCGGCATCGAGCTTGAGGGTGGCGACCTCGGAAGCGGTGAGAAATCCGTCGTCGCGCTCCAGCGCCCTTTCCTCACTCGTACCTGTCGCCGGCGGCGTCAGCACGAGCCCCGGCTCGGCCAGCCCCTGCACCTGGCCCGCCAGCGCGCCATGCGTCGCGAAATGCAGGATCGCGTAGTCGGCCAGGCGGCCCTGCTCGGACATGTCCTTGAGTGCTGCCTCGGTCGCGCGGCTCCCGAGCAGAACCTCGCTCTCCGGCACGCCGAGGCGGCGGCCGACCTCGCACAGCTCGTCAGCGGTCTCGGGCAGCGGCGTCCAGCGTCGCACCTCCTCGATGTCGGCCTGGCCGCCTCGGAACACCCTGGCGAAACCCGGCAACGGCTGGCCGGCGGCAGCCTGGATGCGCCGTGTCCAGGTGGCTGGGACACTGCTGCTTGGCGCGCGCTGCCTCGGCCTGCTTCTTGTAGTGCCCGCCCCAGCGCGGATCATCCTGGGGTCCGTCGAGCAGCGGATTGCCGATGCCGAGATAGGCTTTGCTCGCGCGGCTCGACTTCGCGAGCTGGCGCAGCGCTTTGAGCGAGGCCACCGATGGCAGCACGGTGATGGGCTGGCGCGCACCGAGCCACGCGGCATTGCGATACTCAGCAAGCCTGCGCGGAATTTTGCTCTTAGGCGGCCCAGTAACGAGCACATGCAACGGCAGGCTGGTGAGCGGCCCCGAAGGCACGACCAACAGGTGCTTGCCCTTGATCAGGTCCTCCACCGGCCCGAGCAGTGCTTTGTAGAGTGCGTGCGCGCGTTCCAGATCGAAGGGCAGCACGTCCACGATCTGGCCGCCGGCGTCAGCCTGCGGCGGATGCGCCTTCAGCATCGCGACGCATTTCTCTTGAGCTTCACCACCCTTCCACACGGCCTGATCCAGTCCGCAACGCAGCGCCGCGACACGCTCGTTGAGCGCAGTGGTGCCAAGCCCACTGCGCACCCATCGCGCATCCGTCTTGGTGACGACCCACAGGAGGCTCTCCTCGGCAAGGTTGTCGAGCTTCGGTACGTCCAGGAAGGCCAGCAAGGCCTCGTCCCCCTTCAGCAACGCCTGAGCACCAGCGATCGTCAGCGGCTTGGGGTCGGCAAGCTCGGCGTATTCCTCGAACTGAGCGGCGAGCCGCGCATCGATGGCATCGAGATCGGCGTCCAGCTTGGCAATCGACTGGCGGATCTCGCCCACGCGCGCATCGGCGCGGCCGATGGCAGCGAGGAGGCGCTTGTCCTCGCCGCGGCGCTGGGCCATCAGGTCCTGCCTCTCGCGCACGAGCGCGGCCAGAGGGCCCTCGCCTTTGGCGAAGCGGGCGGACATCTGGGACAGAGCGTCACTTGCTTCGGTCTGCAGCGCCCATTGCGCCAGCTCGAAGCCCTCCGCACGCGCTGCAGCCCCTTCGCGATCCGCGTGATAGGCGGCGCGCGCATGCCAGCGGAACGCCCGCGTAGACCGCGCCAGCATGGCCTTCCCGAGCCCGCTGCGCTCGCTGCCCTCCGCGCCGCGTCGCGCCGTGCGGATCGGCTTTGCGCGGGCGTGCAGAGCGAGTGCGACTTTCCAGTTGCCGCGCTCCCCATGCAGTGCAGCAAGACCCTCGAGGAGAGCGGCGACCGTCAGATGCTCGGGGCCCAGCCCCCGCTCCAGGATTGCAAGCGCACGCTGGTAGAGCGCCTCAGCCTCCTCGAAGCGACCGGTCCCCTGCTGTAGGCGGGCCAGCGCGCTGAGCACGGCGGCAAACTGAAAGTTGCCGGAGCCCAAGGTCTTCTCCACGCTCGCCAGAGCGCGACTATAGAGCGGCTCGGCCTCTGCGAACCGATTGGTATCCCGCAGGATATCGCCCAAGCGACTAAGGGTGCTGGCAACGATCGTATGCTCGGGGCCGTGGGCATTCTCCTGGATTGCCAGTGCGCGGCGGTACAGCAGCTCGGCCTCCGCGACTCGGTTGGTATCGACCAGAAGGTTGGCCAGGTTGCTGAGGCCGCTGGCCACGTCGGAATGATCGGCGCCGGAGTTTTTCTCGGTGATGGCCAGCGCGCGCCGAAAGAGGGACTCAGCCTCGGTCGAGCGGCCAGTGTAGTGCAGCAGGTAGGCGAGGTGACCGAGCAGTGAGGAAACGAAAGAGTGCTCGGGCCCGAGGTTCTTCTCCAGGCTCTCCAGAGCGCGGCGATAAAGCGACTCGGCCTCTGCGAAGCGGCCGGTGAGCATCAGCAAGCCCGCCAGGTTCCCGAGCGTACCGGCAACGGACGTATGCTCGGGCCCCAAGGTCTTCTGCTGGATTGCAAGGGCGCGGCGATAGAGCGGCTCGGCTTCGGTGAAGCGATTGGTGACCAGCAGCAGGAAGGCCAGCTTGTTGAGCGTGCTGGCCACGTCAGGGTGGTCAGGCCCCACATTCTTCTCGTTGATCGCCAGCGCCCGCCGATAGAGCGGCTCAGCCTCGGCGAAGCGGTCACTGTAAATCAGCAAGCCAGCAAGGCTCGTGAGGTGCAGGACAACGCTCGGGTGCTCGTGGCCATGGGTCTTCTCTTTGATCGCCAACGCCCGCCGCATCAACGGCTCGGCCTCGGGCTTGCGGTCGAGCATCGACAGCAGGTTGGCGAGGTTGGTGAGGCTGAGGGTGACCGTGAGATGCTCAGGGCCCAAGCGCGCCTCGCGAATTGCCAGCGCGCGCCGATAGAGCGGCTCGGCTTCGACACGCCGGTCGGTCCAGATCAGAAAACCGGCCAGACCATCGAGTGCGGCAGCCACCTCGGGATGATCGGGGCCGAAGCTCTTCTCGGCGATCGCCAATGCGCGCCGGAAGAGCGGCTCGGCCTCGGGGTAACGGCCGTGGGCTTGGTAAGTGTGCGCGAGCCACAAAACGGCTATGGCGAACTCCGTATGCTCCTCACCGTGGCGCCCGCGCGCAAGAGCAACGTACTTCTCTGCGAGCGGGAGGGCTCCTGCGTACTTTTCTTGTGCGTGCAGCCGGCTGACTTCCTCACGGAGAGCTGTGAGCTCATCGGCTACCTGCGCCCACACAATTGTTGAGCTGACGTGCAGCAGCACCGCCAGCGTGAGCAGCGCTATAGCCCACCGCAGCCGCCGCACGGCCATGACACCGTTTCTCCGCAATTACTGAATGAACGCAGGGAGCAGCGTGCGCGGACAATGTGACACGGGCAAGGAGTTTTCCCTCTCCCCGCCTGCGGGGAGACGGCCAAGGCCTGAGGTGAGAGGCAGCGAGAGCCCTACCCTCCGCCGCTTGTCTCCCACCCGTCATTCCGGTAGCGGAGCGTGTGAGCCGAGCCTATCGAGCGACCTGCAGCGGTGCCCTCGCTGGAGATCGGGGCTCTGGGCGAAACGCGCTCCGCATACTCTCTCTCGCCGGAATGGCGGGTGGGCCCCCCTAGATGTCCGGTCGAAGTTCAGCACCGCGGGGATGGTCTTGATCAGCAGCGCCAGATCGAGCCACAGCGACCAGTGGCGCGCGTAGTAGAGGTCGCGGGCGATGCGCGCGGGGTAGCTCACGCCGTTGCGCCCGGTCACCTGCCACATCCCCGTCAGCCCCGGCCGCGCCCGCAAGCACTTGCGCGCATGGCGGCCGTAGCGCTCGATCTCCTCGGGCACCACCGGCCGCGGCCCGACCAGGCTCATGTCGCCGCGCAGGACATTGATGAGTTGCGGCAGCTCGTGGAGGCTCGACTTGCGCAGGATGTTGCCGAGGCAGCCGACCCTCGGGTCGTTCCTGAGCTTGCGTGTCTTGCGCCATTCCTCGGCTGCATCCGGATCGGCGGCCAGGTGCCGGCGCAGCACCGCCTCGCCGTCGACCAGCATGGTGCGGAACTTGTAGCACACGAAGGTCCTGCCATCGAAGCCGACGCGCTTGTGCGCAAAGATGGCCGGCCCGCCCATGAAGACGCGCACCAGCACCGCCGCCATCAGCATGATCGGCGCCAGCAGCACGAGCGCGATCGAGGCCCCCACGACGTCAAAAACCCTCTTGGGAATGCCGCCCAGCGGCTGCGGCCGCTCGGCGCCACCGGCATCGTCCAAGCGCACCGGCGCCCTGCCCCGATGGCTTGCCGTGAAATGCCCCGGAGCGACATCAACCGCGGCGGAGGCCCGCGCCGCTACCATCGGAGACCGATCGAATATGAAACGCTCGGTCGCCCGCTCTTCGTCAGACGCAACATCCATTTTCATTAACCGCACCCGCAATGACTTCAATCTCTCACATGCAAACTCGGGGCCAATCCGGCGTGCGCCGGACCCTGAATGTCCGTAACCATGAACGAGAGGATCCGCGCACGCCGCATCCCCGATAACGAATAGTGTCTCGCCCCACCCTGCTGCCGAGCGGTGTCTCGGGCGTCGCGTGGCCGGCGGCCTCCTGGGTCGGCATCTCGATCTTGACGCCGTGGCAGATTTGCCAAATTCGCAGCGGTCGGATTCTCGTCAACCACGGGCACTGCCTCGAAGCAGCTTGCAACGGTTTCGGCCACATCGTCCCACGCGGCCCGGCCGCTTGAGCCCGTGCGTTCCGCATCGATGCTTGCGGGCTTCGCACAGGTCCTTTGCTCGCATAGGCCCGTGCACTGTCTCGCAGCGCAACAAAGCCCGCAAGGTCACAAAGGCTGATTGGACTACGGACCTAAGTCCCTATGCCAAAAGGCGTTCCGATGACGACCAGGCTCGCTAGTTGTCACCTTGACGTCCGCCGCCCGGGGGATCCCGCGCTCTCAAATGTCGGACCCATGATGGCTTGATCATCGAGGCTGCACCGCCTGCGCTGCGCGACACGGCGTTGATCTTGCCGGGCCTGGCGGCTGGTTGCGCCCCGGCTGCTCCGTGAACATGAGGCAGGCCGCTCCAGATGGGTGGGGAAGCCGCAAACGGCCCATCCTTGATGCTGCCGTGGTCTGCTAGAGCAAATCGCTCTTCCTCCTGCGTTGGGGCCGGTGACACCAGGTGCAAGTAGCGCGACGGTTTCACTCGCCCCCTCCTACATTGACTGTGCATGGCTCAGCGATACGAGACAGCAACTGCGCGTCCTCCGACCCGAGGATGCTGGCTGCGTTGAAGGATCAAAGTCGCTGCGTGTGTCCCGTCGGCACCAAGGCTTGTGTCTGGACATTGGCCCCGGCTCTTCGCTCGCAATGCATTGGCTCGGCGCCATGGCCGATCCCCGTGCGAAGCCGCGGATTGCGCAGGCGCGTTCAAGGCGGGAGACCAAGCAAACGTGGCTGCTCAGCTGGCCACGCGAACTTCAATGAGAGCCGTCACCACCGCTCTTGAGAGTCGCTATGAGTTGCATTAGCATCGAATTTGGACAGTGCGGGACGGCCAATGGCAAGAAAGGCGACCAGCCCAGAGGAAATCACGCAGATCGCGCGGGTGCGCACCCTGTTGTCCGAGGTCGGCGTGGCTCCATCACCGAAGATTGTGGTGACACTGGCAAACGGGAAGAAATTTACAGGCCAGCTTGTTCAGGATCTTGTCGTCAACAAGCCGGGCGAGAAAGAGAGTTCGCGCGTCTACAGCGGCGCCATCACGCTTGCGACCAAGGAAGGGGACGTCGAAGTCGACTATCTCGACGTCGTCTGGCTCCAGAAAGCGCTCCGCTCGAACTGAGCACCGCCGCTGCAGACAAACACCCTTGCAGACGGCCGGAGAGCGGTTCGCCGAAGCTGGGCGGCCCGCCGTGTCTGCCGGCGCACGCTTGATGTCAATGGAAAATCATCTCTGGCGTCTGTATCTCGCTCGGCATCCGTGCTAACCGGCCGGCTGGCAGGCATGCAAGGCCATGGGGTAGGGGTTGGAAGGCATCGCACGATGACTGATGCGGTAGTCCGCCGCGCCTTGATCTCGGTCTCCGACAAGACCGGGCTCGTCGACTTCGTCACGGCGCTGGCGAAACGCGGCGTGGAGATCCTCTCGACTGGCGGCACCGCCAAGGCGCTCGAGAAGGCTGGGCTCGCCGTCAAAGACGTGGCCGCGCACACCGGCTTTCCCCGAGATGATGGACGGCCGGCTGAAAACGCTGCACCCGAAGGTGCACGGCGGCCTGCTGGCCGTCCGCGACGATCCTGACCACGCCGCCGCCGCTGAGGCGCACGGCATCGCGCCCATCGACCTGCTGGTGGTCAACCTCTACCCATTCGAGGCGACGGTGGCGAAAGGCGCGCCATTCGACGAGTGCATCGAGAACATCGACATCGGTGGGCCGGCCATGATCCGCGCCGCCGCCAAGAACCATGCCGGCGTCACGGTGATCGTCGATCCCGACGACTACGCCAGGGTGCTGGCTGAGCTGGCGCGACACGGCGGCGCCACCACGCTGGAGCTGCGCAAGACACTGGCGGCCAAGGCCTACGCGCGCACGGCCGCCTACGACGCGGCGATCTCCACCTGGTTCGCGGCCAGCGTTGCCGAACCGGCGCCGGCCTGGCGCGCCTTCGCGGGGCGGCTCGGCCAGACCCTGCGCTACGGCGAGAACCCGCACCAGCAGGCCGCGTTCTACCTGTCGGGCGATCAGCGCCCGGGCGTGGCGACGGCCGTCCAGCACCAGGGCAAGGAGCTCTCCTACAACAACCTCAACGACACCGACGCCGCCTTCGAGCTGGTGGCCGAGTTCGATCCTGCAGTTTCCCCGGCGATCGCCATCATCAAGCATGCCAACCCCTGCGGCGTGGCGATTGCGCCGACGCTGGCCGAGGCCTACGCCAAGGCGCTCCGCTGCGATCCCGTCAGCGCCTTCGGCGGCATCATCGCCCTCAACGGCACCATCGACGCGGCAACGGCAAAGGAGATCACCGGCATCTTGACCGAGGTCGTGATCGCGCCGGACGCAACGGAGGAAGCCAAAGCGATTTTCGCCCAGAAGAAGAACCTGCGCCTGCTCACCACGGGCAGCCTTCCCGACCCGCGCGCCGATGGCCTCACCTTCCGCTCGCTGGCCGGCGGCTTCCTCGTGCAAT
>CAWHBI010000049.1:0-183959 GCA_963827545.1 uncultured Alphaproteobacteria bacterium | reverse complement strand
TGGGTGTCACTCTTTTCCGGTCCGATCTCGCAGCACTCCTCGAGCCAGCGGCCGAACACATTCTGCTCCTCAAAGTATTCGCCGGTCGCGCGCGAGACGGTCTGGGGCGGGTTCAGCCCCTCCTTCTGCCACGCAGCAGGCACCCCTCGATGGACCAGCGCAGGACGCCGGGCCACTCCGCCTTGAGCTTCTTGGGGAGGTGGGGGTCGGGCTCCCGGTTTGTTGCGTGAACGGCAGGATGTGAAGCCGCCGCCGCATCGCGGCATCGACTGTGCAGATCGCGGGTTTGTGGTTGCCGGCGATGAGGATCTTGAACGTCGGGTCGAAGGTGAAGAAGTCCTGACGCATGAACCGCGCGGTGATCGGGTCGCCGCCGGTCAGCGCCTTGATGCGCACGTCGTTCCAGTCGCGGCCCTCCTCGGTCTCCTGCGCAGTCACCAGTCGGGCGCCACGAAGGGATGCGAGGTCGGTGGGATGGCGGTCATTCTTGCTTGCTGCGAAGACGTCCATGTGGCGACGGCCGCGTAGTCACCCAGGATTTTGGTGAAGGTGTTGAGGAAGACGCCCTTGCCGTTACCGCCGTCGCCGTAGAAGAAGGCCAGGGCCTGCTCCGACACGTCCCGGTGAGCGAATAGCCGGCCAGCCGCTGCAGGTAGGCGATCAGCTCCGGGTCGTTGCGGGTTGCGTCTTCAGAAACGTGGTCCAGATCGGCGTCGGCGTACCGGTCGGCGCGGGCGATCCGGCCGTCAACTTGGTATGTAGTCGGTCCGGGCTGAGGGGCGCAGGATGCCGGTGCGAAGGTCGACGGTGCCGGCCGGTGTTGCCCAGCTGCCAGAATTGTCTGGTCCCACTGCTCGCTGATGGTCGCCAGCCTCGGGTCAGCCTGTGCGAATCGCTCGAGCGCCGCCGCGGTCGACGCCTTCGCGGGTGTCGGAGCCCCGCCGCGTTAGCCTCGCGGGCGAGCTCACGGGCAAGTGGAACGCGAGTTGCAAGCGTTCCCGCTTCTCAGTGACTACCGCTCCATCCCTGCCACTGCCCCCAATCATGGCAGTAGCGCAGCTCTTCGGCGTACCGGTCTGCGAACTCTTCGGCTATTGCGTCTTCAGTCGCGTGGAACGGGGCACGCCTTCTGGGCGCCTTGGCCTTCTTCGGCTGCTTGGGTGACGCCCGCTCGCCATTGGCGCCGACCGCGGCCGGCTCCTCGCGCAGAACATCCTCTCGATAGGAGGCCTCCAGCGGCATCGGGCCCGAGCGACTGGACGGCGTCCAGCCGTACGCCTTGGCGGTAATGGAACAGGGTGCCGATGCCAATTCCCTTGCGCTTGAACGAACGCCACTTGGCGGGCGAGTATCCTTCTCGGAGAATTTCTCGGGGCAGGTCGCCGACCACCCGCGCCAAATGTCGAAGCCGGTGTGGCCGAACCACGCCTTGATGGCCATGCCGATCTGCACCCAGGCCTCGCGGTCATCGGCGGGAATGACGCGGAGCGCCTCGCGGACGCGCTCGGGATCGGTATCACCGTGGAGGTGGGCGGACGTGCCCATTGGCCTTGGGGTTCTGGGGTTTGCTCGGGATTGGCCCGGTCGGGCTTCGGCGTCTCGGCGTCTAGCCGCTTGAGGTGCTCGATCAGTCTCGGCGCCGGGCCGATCTTGGCCGGCAGTGTCGCTGATGTGTTCGCCAGTCACTGTGAAGTAACGGCCTCTGGTACAGCTCTGATGCCGATGTCCTCGCGCCGATGGTGATGCCAGAGGCGCCCTCGATCAGCATGTGGACGCCGTGCCGCTCGGGCTCACCTCGCCGTAAGTTTCCCCGAAGGAGATCGCTTCGGCCACCGCGGGCAGTAGCTGCCGCTGTCGGTGATGCAGTGGTCGAAGTCGGCGCCGGACAGCTTCGCGGCTTCCAGCACAGCCCGATGCCGGCGCGGCCGTACTTGGCGACAGCGGCAAGAGCCTCGTCCCATGTGCACCAGTTCCGAGGATCGGTGACGCTGACGCGGTACCCTCCACGGCTGATCGGCGGCTTGTCCCACTTCCGAGCCTCCTTCCACCTGGTAGTCCCAGACGCACCACACGCGCTCATCACGCAGATGAGCGAGTGCAGCAGGTGGGTCGGAGGCGCCGTGGCGATAGGGCGGCTTCGCCGGCCGCTTTCCCTGATCAGCGTGCGGTGCGGCCACGGCGCTCCCCTTTCGCCGAGGCGGGTGCCGGCTTTTCGCCCGCATCGCGGGTGCTAGTGATGCGCCGATGCCAGTTGACGACCTCGTCGGTCGTCCAGGCGTGGATGAACCGCCGCTGCCAAAGGCCGATGAGCAGGCCCCAAGCCATGACTTGCTGGTCTATTGATTTGCCACGCATATTTTTTGTCCGTAGGCTGGTGTCGATCACGGATGGATCATGGCAAACCCAGGAATCCGAAAAAGCCTGGGCAATTTCAGATTTCTGTCTACGTAGAGTTGAATGATCCGCTCGTAGTACAACTTCAAGTCGCTAGGCGGGGCGTGCTTGGCGCAGTCCTCGCGCCACCGCTTGATCGCCTTGGCGTTCTTCTTCTGCAGGCCAGTCCACGCCGGGCTGTCCGAGGGGAATCGTATTGAGAACAGCGCTGGCGGCTTGCTGGAGAGGCCGGCCCTGGCGACGCAGCATCTCCATCTGCGCGGCGTAGCCGGCGCGATGCATGCTCGCCTCTGACTTGATGCCTTTGGGTCGATGGCCGGTCGCGACCGGCACGAGCGTGTCGGCGGCGTGGCCATCATGCAGGTCTTGAAGTTCGACGAGCAGGGCCTCGAGGTGACCAACGAGGTGATCGCCATCGTCGGGGTAGACAGAGCGAATGAGATCGATCGCGACACCAAGGGAAAGATGTCTTGCCCCGAGCTTGTTAGCCGCTGTGGGCTCCTTCAGCTCCGCGTAGTCGCTCGCGATCTTGCGCAGGTCTCGTGGAGTCGGTTCGAGAATTGTTTCCGGCTCAGCTGCGCCGGAGTTGTGGCCTATGCCTGGCGGGCCCTTCGTGGTGGACATGGTGCGCCATCCTGTGCGGGGCGGTCTGGGGACGCCACTCACCTCTACGCGCTGCACTCGACTTGTCGTTCACTCCTGGTCGTCTACCCCACGCGCAAGGCGCCCGGCGGCGCACGCACGAACCCGCGCCGACACGTCGTCACGCCCGGCGAGAAAGTTTGCCATCGCGTAAGAGAATGGTGGTTCCGGCTCGATCTCTGGAATGCTGGCCTTGAGCATGCCCAGGCGCGACGCACGTACCCCTTGCGTCGCTCCGATGGAATGAGCCAAACCCAAGCCCACACCCATTCGGCAGGGGCATCCTCGTAAACACGCCAGCGTGAACTAAAGCCGCCGACTGCGCGTCCGTCTGGCGTAGCAATCAGCCAGTGCCGATCCGGCTTGCGAAGGTCATCGTCCTCGCTGGCGCTGTAGGGTGGCGGCGCGTACTCGCCGGCCTGGCCAGCGGGAGCGTAGATGTACGAACAGCCCTTGAGCGCGGGAGTGTCTGTCATGGTGGCGTCCTTTCGAGTTCTGGAATTCTAGGAACGCCACTCACTGCGGGCGCGAGGAGCGCTGACGCTCCCCCGCTTGATGCGTCAGAGGGCGACTCGGCGAAGTCGTCGGCTTCGGCCTTGTCCGGTCGTCCGTAGAACTGTGGCCATCGCGCCGCGACGGCACGGTGCTTTTCGTCTGTGTCGGAAATGTCCTTCAGCATGCTGTCGTTCTTCTGACCATCAGCGCAAACTGTTCGCGCTGATGATCGCCTGTCGGATAGCCTTCGATCTCTGCGCCGTACTTGTCGTATGCGCGGCCAACGGCTTCCATCCACTCAGGTGTTGGTGTGATGTCCATCATCTGTTTTGTCATCGCTCAGTTCTCCTTCAGGGTTGATTGGCGCGGTGCTCCAGCGCCGCGCCGTGGTGGATCAGGCAGCCGCCAGCTCCCTGGCGTAATGGCTGAGCTACTCGTGCTCGCGCATGAGTTTGGCCACCTCGGTGGCACCTTCCTCCTGGTGCCAGAGCTTCAGGGACACCAAGCCCAGTGCGAGCTCATGCGCACTGTCGTCCCAAACACCGTCTGGGCTGTCGACCTCCCTGCGACGGAGCAGACGCATCATCGTTTCGTCGTCACCAGTGACCGTTTCGATGTCCGAGGTTTCGAGCTGGTGGCAGACCATCGCCCACACCCAGTTCACCCCCATCGATGTGGTTTTGCCCCACACAGGGCGCTTCGTGGAAATACCCGTCAGTCCGCCATCGGCTAGGGGGAAGGCAGTGTGCACGTGGTGGTAGCCTGGGTACTTCGCCGAAGGCGTGATCATCGCCACGGGCGAATCCCACTTCTGCTTGCCACTCGGCCATGCCCACACAAAGGTATCGCCGTCGGGCAGGTCCCCGAGTTGGATATGCCGCAGGGCAGCAGTGACGCCGCCCAAATACGACACGGTGTCGGATTTCATGCCCGAGCGCGCCAGTCTCATCAGCCTCTGGGACCGCCGGTCATTGATGCCCGCCTGCTTGAGGAAGGGCAGCCAACTGCCGTGCTGGCATTCCGCCTTGGCTTCACAGAGCAGGTTGCCGGCGTCCAGGGCATGCTGGGCCGACTTCTCAGCCGCCTCGTCGGAGGCCTTGATCGCCTCCGACACGGCACAAGCCAGATCGCGCATGCGGTTTGAAAGCCGCGTCTCGTCTGGGGTGTCGGTCGACATTTGTCGCCATCTCCGAGATGGCGCCGCCAAAAAAGTCTTGCAATTTGTGCGCTTACGGACCTATATTTTGCGGGCGCTTGGTTACGATTTCGATTTGGGCTCCCGTGGTGACACACGGGGGCCCGGTACTTTTTGGGGGTGCATGATCAGGCGGCTCCATTCGTCACCGCCGTTGCGCAGTTCGCTCGTGGCCTTGCGCCAGTGCTCCAGGAGCGCGCGCTTGCTAGCGACAATGCGCTCGCCTTCGCGAGTGTGAGGAATCAAGTTCCGGTCAATGCGCCAGCGGACCTGGCGCGTGGTGACGCCGTAGAACGCAGCAATCGCCTTGGCGCCCTCGATCCGATCGCTTGCCGGCGTAAAGTCGGGAGTGTCGTCCATAGCATGCTCCTGCCGTTGCTGGAACGACAGGGATCATGCACGCGCATGGAGAGCGCGTGGGCCGAAAAGTCTGAAAACTATTCTGCTAAGTCTGCGTCGTGCGCTCGATCTGTGTCGATGGCGTCTTGGGCGAGCCTCTGCGCCGTGTCCTTGCTGATTGGCGCGCCATGGTCTTCGGCGACTTGGCTCAGGTACTCCTCAAGGCGGGCGCGCACCGTCGGCCGACCGTTGTGGCCAATCCAGCGGCCGGCGAGGATGCGCAAGGCATCCTTAATCGGCAATTCTGGTCGGCCCGTTTTTCTGGCTGGCTGCGCTGTGCACAGGCGCTTCACCGCCGCGCCATCAAGTTGTATGACGCCACTGCCACCGCCCTGGAGTATCTTCTCCTCCCAGCCTATCCACTCCCGGCCGCCCTGCCACTCACTGGGATCGATGGGCACACTGATCCCCGCAAAGGCGTCGTGATACCGTGCCCGCACCGTGCCGTCCCGAACGCAACTCCACAGCCAGTTGGTCGCATCCGTCGTGAACTCCCATGGCGGCTCGTAGTGATGGCATACGTACCGCCACGCCTGGGTATCGCTCCACCACATCTCAGCCATGGCCGCCCTGGCCCCCGTCGAATCGCACCGTTCTCTTGTCACACTCTTGTCGCAGGGACTAGCCGTCACTCCGTGTAATCCACTGATTTTTCAGGGCTGCCGTTGTTGTGCCGTGCAACAACGCTATTGGGGCAAATATCGTTTAAGTGTCTGATTTTGTTGGTACCGCCTCCCCGGATCGAACGGGGGACCTCTAGATCCACAATCTAGCGCTCTAACCATCTGAGCTAAGGCGGCACGAAGCGTCGGGCAATGCGGCCCCGCGCGGCAGCGCGGCGAGGGCGTGCCTTATATATGGGGCCCGCTGCGGCGGCAACATACTGAGGTGGCGCGGCAAAGCCAAGGGCGGAGGTGGGGCAGGCCCCTCGCCTGCCGGCGTGGAGATGTCACACGCCTGCGCCTCGCGCTGAGGGGCTCCTCCGACCCCGTAACCCCATCCCCGCAAGGGGGAGGGGAATCCGCGCTCCGCCTGCCAGCACGCGTATCCGCCTTTGCGAACAAGAGATTAGGCGTGGCGGCGCGGCGGTGGCTGGACGGGCGGGGGCGGGGGCGTCTAAGCAGGTGCAAACGCAGGGGATTCGGCGCCTCGCGGCGGCCGAATGCCGAGATGAAACGATACGCCAACCGTCAGCGCCGTCGCAGCAAGACCCTCGAGGTCGTGGTTCCCCCCACCCCTAACCCCTCCCCGGGTCGGAGACATGCCTCCGGCATGGGGGGAGGGGAACTGGCAGGCGGCGAGTCTGCCGGCCTTTGTGGTGGATGCGGCGGCGGGGGCGATTGTCGATGCCAATGCGGCGGGCTGGGAGGCCTGGGGGCTCGATGCGGCTCTAGTCTCGCCGCCGGTGGCGATCGACAAGGCCATGCCGGGCCTGCATCGGCTGGCGGAGATGGCCGAAACGTCGCGCGGGCGGGGCCGAAACGAGCTGCTGACGTTCTGGGGTCGGCGCGGGCTGCTGCAATGGCGCTGCCAGGTGCAGCGGGTCGAGGCGGGGCCGCACCTCTTTCTCGTGCGGGCGCTGACGGTGGGGCAGGCGGAAGCTGCCAGGGGGATAGAAAAAGGAAAGGTGGACTTGGGCGCGCCGGCGGCCGGGCTCGACGTCGCGGCGACGGCCCGGCTGGCGCATGAATTGCGCACCCCCCTGGCTGCCGTCATCGCCTACGCCGAGGTCCTCAAAGACGAGCACTTCGGGCCATTGGCGAATGCGCGCTATCGCGAATATGCCCGCCACATCCACGAAAGCGCCCGCCATGCGCTGGGCGTGGTCGACGGGCTGCTGGCCGGCGATGCGACCAAAGCCGGCGTGCCGGAGCTGGCCTTCCGCGACCTCGATCCCGCCGGCGTGGTGGAGAACTGCCTGGCGGTGGCGCGGCCGCTGGCCGATGAGGCCGGCCTCGACCTGGTGGCCCAGGTCTGCCCGCGCGCCCCCCGGGTGGTCGCCGACGAGCTGAGCCTCAAGCAGATGCTGCTCAACCTCATCACCAACGCCATCAAGTTCGCCCGGCCCGGGGACAGGGTGACGGTGGGGGTCGCCTACGACCTCGACGGGCCGCTGCGGTTCGCGGTGGCCGATACGGGGCCGGGCATGAGCCTATCCCCGGCGGCGGAGGGGGGAGCGGGGCGCGCCAGGAAGAAGGCCGGACTGGGCATCGGCCTGCCGCTGACCCGGGCGCTGGCCGAGGCCAACGGCGCGGCGCTGCTGATCGATAGCGAGCCAGGGCGCGGCACGTGCGTGACCATCGCCTTCGGCAAGGATCGCGTCGTGCCCGTGTGAGGCTGGCCTCGTGCGTGATGCCGCGAGCGCGCGCAGCGCGGCCCGGTGGCTCGCGTGGGTGCCTCGCGTGAGCGCTCCCGTGAGTGCTGGCGCAGGCGCTCGCGGCAGTGTCGCTGCAGCTGACGCAGCGCGATGCTGCTAGAGTGCGGCCACGATGAGCGATGTCTCCCGCACGCCCAAGGGTGTCCTCGCGCCGGTGCGCCTGCAGCGCTGGCCGGGCGCTGGCGTGGCGCGTGTGGCGGCCTGGTGGGGCCGACAGCCCGCCTCGCCCGCGTGGACGCTGCTGGTGGCCGCGCTCGCTGCCGTGCTGGCGCTGCCGCTGTTGACCATCGTTTCCCTGTCGCTCAGCGCAAGCGACAACGTGTGGCCGCACCTGATGCGCACGGTGCTGCCAACGACACTGGCCGATACGGCTGTCCTGCTCCTCGGCGTGGCGGCGCTGACGCTGGCGTTCGGAACGCTCACGGCATGGCTCGTGAGCATGTGCCGGTTCCCCGGCCGTGCCCTCCTCGACAGGCTGCTGGTGCTGCCGCTGGCCATGCCGACCTACATCGTCGCCTACGCCTACGTGGAGCTGCTGGACTTCTCGGGTCCCGTGCAGCGGGGGCTGCGGGCAGCCTTCGGCTGGAGCAGCGTGCGCGACTACTGGTTTCCCGATGTGCGCAGCATGGGCGGCGCGGTGCTGGTGCTGTCGGCGGTCCTGTACCCTTATGTCTACCTTTCGGCGCGCGCCAGCTTCGTGCAGCAGTCCGTGTGCGTTCTGGAGGTGGCGCGCACGCTTGGCCGCAGCGCGACCGGCACGTTCTGGTCCGTGGCGCTGCCGCTCGCCCGCCCCGCCTTGGCCGCGGGCGTTACCCTGGCTTTGATGGAATGCCTCAATGATCTGGGTGCGGTGCAGTATCTGGGCGTGCAGACGCTTTCGTTGAGCATCTATACGACCTGGTTGCAGCGCTCGAGCCTGGGCGGGGCGGCGCAGATCGCGCTCGTCGCGCTCATGTTCATGCTGGCGCTGATGCTGGCCGAACGGTTCGCGCGCGGGCACGGCCGCACCCACCACACCACGGGCCGCTACCGGTCGATCCCGTTCACCGATCTGGAGGGCTGGCGCGGGGTTGCTGCCGCGGCGGTGTGTGCCCTTCCCGTCGTGGTCGGCTTTGTGGCCCCGTTTGCGCTCATCTTCGTGCAGGCCTTCGCCCACCTTTCCGATGCCTTCGAGGCTGGATTCTGGCGGGCGGTGCGCAACAGCATCGGCGTGGCGGCGATCGCTGCGGTCGTGACCGTATTGCTGGGTCTGGGCCTGGCTTATGCGCGGCGGGTCGCACCCAACGCGTTCGTACGCATAGCCGTGCGCGCGGCGGGATTGGGTTACGCCCTGCCTGGGACGGTGCTGGCGCTGGGCCTGCTCATTCCGCTCGCCGCCCTCGACAATCGCGTCGATGCTTTGCTGCGGTCCTCCCTCGGCATCTCCAGCGGCCTGCTGCTGTCGGGGAGCCTGTTCGTGATCGTGCTCGCCTACGCCATCCGCTTCCTGGCGGTGTCGCTGGCAGCGCTGGAAGCCGGGTTCGAGCGCCTCTCGCCCAACCTCGACGCTGCCGCCCGCACCTTGGGCGAGACGGCGCTCTCCGCGCTCTGGCGCGTGCACATGCCGCTGCTCGTTCCCGCGCTCGGCGCCGCCGCCCTGCTGGTGTTCGTCGACGCCATGAAGGAGCTTCCCGCCACCTTGCTGCTGCGCCCCTTCAATTTCGAGACGCTCGCCACCCACGTCTACAGCTACGCCGCGCTCGAGCAGTTCGAGCAGGCGACGCTCGGGGCGCTGACAATCGTCGCCATCGGCCTCGTCCCGGTTCTACTGCTGCACCGCGCCGTCGCCGGCGGCCGGGCGGGGAGCTGAGCCGGCCTGGCGCAGTCGCCATTCCGATGGAAGCGCTCGAACATTGCTTTCTGTAGTCCGCTGTGCGCGGCGGGCTACCACTGGTCGACGACCCATCTGCAAACCGCCGGCTTACCTTGCAAACGATCAAAGAGGACGGGTCCAGGTCGATATTACCAAACCCCTGAAGGATGCAGTGGGCCTCACAGAGAGCGTAGGGCCGAATACACCAGGCCTTGCATCTGTTTGGATTGAGGGACAGCCTCGACGACACTGCGCCGAAGGTCTAAGGTGGAATTAAGGATTGCAATTCCAAGGACGGCAGTAATGACCAAGCCGGTTGCCGTGTTGCGAACCCCGCTCATGAACCCGATGAAGTTCCGAATTTCATCCAGCATTGGATCAAAGCCCACTCGAAACAGCAGCCGACAGCATCGCAGTAAGTTTTCTCTATTTGCTTGAGAAGAAACGTCGAATTTTAGAGGCCTTCACGTCCCCAACATCCATAGGTCACTTGATTACCTCGGGCAGGGGACTGGCGCCTGTGCCGCCGCACGCTGGCGCAATGCAACACCCGCGGTTAACCATGCCGTGTTCAAGTGGTGCAGAACACAGATTGCCCTCTCAGAGGCGGGCACGCATGCAATCACTGTGCCAGCACAGCTAGACAGCTGGATTTCGGGTCAAGTCTTCTATTGATGGGCGGATAATCGGGGGGAAGCATCTGCCATGGATTGGACTATCCCACTTGCTGGGCTCGGCTTGCTTCTCGCTGGTATCATAAAGGGCGCAACCGGCCTCGGATATTCCTCGTGCGCCTTGCCGTTTCTCGTCTCGGCTGTTGGACTGAAGGCTGCAATCGTCTTGCTCGTCGTTCCGGCGATGCTGAGCAATGTTTTCCTGATGTTCAACACCGGACACCTTCGCGAGACGCTGGATCGGTTTTGGCTGCTCTACGCCGCGACGCCCGCGGGCATCGCGGTGGGTGTTCTCGCACTCGCCTGGATCGACCAGAGAGTCGCGACACGAACTCTTGGGGTTATTACGGTGTTTTATGCCGTGCTGGCCTTGGCGCGACCAAAACTGAGCTTGGCTCGAGGCCTGGAGCGCCCTCTGCAAGTCCCGGTTGGTCTGCTCAACGGGTTCTTCACCGGCCTTACGGGATCGCAAATGATGCCCCTGCTACCCTACATGTTGGCGCTGAGGCTCGATCCGGACCGACTTGTCCAAGCAAACAATGTTGCTGTCACCTTGGCCTCGGCATTCCTGGCCGTCGGGCTCGTCACAGCCGGCCTGATGACTTGGCCTACAGCGGCTTTGTCCGGGCTGGCGGTCATCCCGGCACTTGGCGGAGTCCAGCTCGGAACATGGGCAAGGAGGCACATACCCATCGCCTCCTTTAGGGTCATCGTCCTCGTACTCTTGGTTGTCATGGGCTTCATGCTCGCCGCCCGGCCATAGAGCAAGATCGTTTCTGATCGAAGCGCTTCGCTTCGATCATGGAACGTGAATCTTGCTCTCAACTCTATGAATAGAGCAGGATTCACGCTTCGGCCGCCACGTTGCAGTTGAGGCAGAGTGGTTCAATCCGAAGCGATCCTGCTCGAGATGCGCGAAAGCTGCTCATCCCGATGGCAGGCAAACACATGCCGTACGCACCATTGCCCCGTTCTGATCCGCTCATTGCATGTTTTTTTGCCATGAGCGCGGTTATGCACAGACCGTAACCGCTATCTTATTTGCAGCTCCGTACCCTGCGGAACCTTAAATCTGCAGTCCAGGGGACGATCGTGGGCAAGCTGCTAGGTCGAGCCACTCCTTACATTCGCGCCTCGAAGCAGGCCACCACTTGCCTTGCACTTGGTATGATCGGCCTCCTATGGGGCAGCATCTACTTCCAACTGAATTCCGAGCGTGTCAACACCCACAAATCGGCCGTGCAAAATGCGAGCAACCTCACCCGTGCATTTGAAGAGAATGTCATTAGATCGATCAGAGAGATAGACAATGCGCTTTTCTATCTTCGCAATATCTATCAGAAAGCCGACGACAAGATGGAGTGGCGCAGGTCGAGTCTCGAAATTGACGGACTATCTGGCCTGACACTGCAGTTCTCGGTGATCGGCGCAGATGGAAAACTCAAGGCGTCGAATGTTGGTACATATCCGCCGGCGCCCATTGATCTGAGCGATCGGGAGCATTTCCGCGTTCCGGCAAAATCCCAGCGAGACGAGCTTTTCATCAGCAAGCCCCTGGTAGGGCGTGTGTCAAAAAAATGGTCGGTTCAAATAGCACGCCGTCTCAGTAAGACCGACGGGTCCTTCGACGGTGTTATGGTCGCCTCTCTCGATCCCGATCATCTAGCCAAATTCTACACCTCGATCGATGTCGGTGAAGATGGCGCGATCAGCCTGGTTGGCGCCGACGGCGTCGTTCGGGCGCAGGCCGGCCGATACGCGGCCCCATTGGGAGCGTCGATGATAGAGACGCCACTATTTCAATTGCATCAGAACTCGCCGGCGGGCTCCTATGCTTACACGGATGCGCTGGGTGGAAGGACGCTTGTGTCCTATCGTGCGGTGAAAGGCCTGCCCCTGATCGTCAGCGTTGCCCTCACCGAACGCGAAATTTTCGCCGTCTATTTGCTGAACAGGCGATCCTATTTTGCCATGGGCATTGGGTTGACGATATGCATCTTGTTTGGCGTCAGTCTGGGTACCTGGCATCGCTTGCGGCTTGATCGAGCGAGCGAGAAGCTCCGAGCAAGCGAAATGCGCGACCTGGAAACGTCGAAGCAGCTCCAGATCACGCTCGATCATATGGGTCAAGGTCTTTGTCTGTTTGACGCCGAGACGCGTGTGATATTTGCCAATCGCCGCTATGCCGAACTGTATGGTTTCACGCTTGAGCAAGTGAGCCCTGGGACGACGCTGCGCCAGATCTTGGACGCCCGCGCCGCAAAAGGTTTCTATGACAATACGGATGGGCAAAAGTTCATAAGCGAGGGTATCGCTGGGTTCAACGAAGAGGTATCCGAGATCCTGGAACTCGCTGACGGGCGTTTCATCTCGGTCTTACGCAGGCCGATGCCCGACGGCAGGGTCGTTAGCACGCACGAGGACATCACCGATCGCCGGCGTATTGAAGCTAAGATGGCGCACATGGCACACCATGACGCGCTGACCGACTTGCCCAATCGGGTACTATTGCAGGAACGGCTGGAGGAGGCGCTGGCGCGACTCCCGCGGGGGGATGGAGTGGCGGTGCTGTGCCTCGACCTCGACCACTTCAAGACCGTCAACGACACCTTGGGACACGTGGTAGGCGATCAACTGCTACAGGCGGTCGCCCAGCGACTATCGGGCTGTGTCAGGGACAGTGACACGGTCGCGCGCTTTGGTGGCGATGAGTTTGCAATACTCCAGATTGCAACAGAGGATGTGACCAGCATCGCGGCCCTCGCCCGCCGGATTTGCGAGGTGGTTCGCGCTCCCTTCGACCTTGCAGAGCATCAGGTCAATATAGGGATCAGCATTGGAATTTCCCTCGCGCCAAGTGATGGCGTGCTTTCGGACCAGCTCCTCAAGAATGCTGATCTCGCGTTGTACCGGGCCAAGGCCGAGGGACGCGGTACGTACCGGTTCTTCGAGCCGGAGATGGATGCGCGCATGCGCGCTCGGCGCGCGCTCGAGCTCGATCTGCGCAAGGCGCTCGCCAACAACGAGTTCGAGCTCTATTACCAACCGCTCGTTAATCTGCGGCGAAACGACGTTTGCGGATTTGAAGCTCTCTTGCGCTGGCACCATCCTGAACGCGGCATGGTTTCTCCTGTCGAATTTATCCCGGTCGCAGAGGAAATTGGCGCGATCGTGCCCATAGGCGAATGGGTTCTGCGGCAGGCGTGTGCCGAGGCCATGACATGGCCCGACCACATCAAGGTTGCAGTCAACCTGTCGCCCACCCAGTTCAAATGCCAAACTCTGGTCCAGATCGTCTCCAACGCACTTGCCACATCCGGCTTGCCGGGACAGCGCCTGGAGCTTGAGATTACCGAGTTGGCTCTGCTGCAGAATGACGCGATGACACTCGAGACGGTGCACAATCTGCGCGCTCTGGGTGTCCGGATTTCAATGGACGATTTCGGCACGGGCTACTCCTCATTGGGCTATCTCCAGACCTTCCCGTTCGACAAAATCAAGATTGACCGCTCGTTTATCAGCAATTTGTCGAACGGACACGGCTCGGTTGCCATTTTCAAAGCGATTATCAGCCTCGCCGACAGCCTGAGCATGACGACGATTGCCGAAGGCGTCGAGACGCAAGAGCAATTGGAGATTATCCGCGCAGAGGGCTGTATCGAAATGCAAGGCTACCTGTTCAGCCCCGCAGTACCGGCTCGAGAGATAGCGCAATTCTTCTTGCGCGACGCGAGCAGTGTCGAGCGTGCGGCCTGATCAAAAGCGCATCGCCACTATTCCTTCGGCGGTGTGACGCAAACGTGCCCGGTTCGATCACACGTTGATCGTGCCCTCGATGCAGGTCACGGTGTCGCCGCCGACCCAGAAGCCGTCGCCCACACGCGCGACGTGAACACGGCCTGCGCTCCCCGGCGTCCTCACGCGGACAGCGCACCTGCCTCTGCAATGGGCGTCTGCCAAGCGTTGTAGCCGTAGACCCAGCCGGGATCGACTTGGGCTTTCCCCCAGGTGTTCTGGCGCGAGGTCAGCTGAACGCGCGCGGTCCGCTCCAGCCTGGTCGCCTCGTAGCGACGGAATGCGTCCGCCACATCGCCCAAGTCCGCCAGGCAGCGCGACAACACTGCGGCGTCCTCCAGCGCGTTCGCTGCCCCTTGCGCCATGTAGGGCGTCATCGGATGGCACGCATCGCCGAGCAGCACGACAGGCCCCTCGCCCCAGCGCGGCAGCGGATCGCGCTCGAACAGCGCCCACTTGTGCACCTGCGGGCATGCGGCCAGAACGCGCTGCACGTCGTCGTGAAAACCGGCGAACGCGCGGCGCACCTCCGCCATCTCGCCCTGCGCCGACCACGATTCCACGTCCCAGGCGGGGTCCGGCACACTGGTCACGAAGTAGGTTTCGTCGCGCCGCGGGTTGACCGGGTAGATGACGATATGCCGGTCCGGGCCCCACCACTTGGTGCACGTGTCCACGGCGAAGCCATCCATCAGAGCCGTCGGGAACACCGTGCGGTGAGCGACCCGGCCCGTGAACCTCGGCCGCTCGGGCCCCAGCAGGATCTCCCGCACTCTCGAATGCACCCCGTCGGCGCCGATGACGGCGTCGGCGGTCTCGCTCGTTCCGTCGGCAAAGCTGAGCGAGACGGCACCCCCGCTCCGGTCGATGCCGACCAGCCGCTTCTCGAAGGCGATCAGCTCCGAGGGCACGGCGGAGAACAGCGCCCCGTGCAGATCGCCGCGGTGCATCAGCAGATAGGGCGCGCCGTATCGTGCCTCGGCGTCCTCCCCGAAAGTCAGCTCGAAAAGATACTCGCCGCTGTCCCAGACGCGATTGGTCCACGCCGGCGGCTGAAAGGCGAGCCGGCGCAGCAGGGGCTCCAGTCCGAGCGCGCGCAGGACGTGTACGGCGTTGGGGCTCATCTGGATGCCGGCGCCGAGGCGCTGGAACTGCTGCGCCTGCTCGTAGAGCTGCACCTTGGCACCCTTGCGCGACAGGAGCGCCGCCAGCGCCAGTCCGCCGATGCCGGCGCCGATGATGGCAAAGCGCGTCCCGTCATTCATGGCAGCGACCTTCGAGAGGGCGCGCGTGGCGATGCCCCCGGTGCGAGAAGCAGCCCGAGCGGCCGCCTTGTGTCTCGATGCGGTGGCTGTTTCAAGCTCGAGCCGCTGCCCCGGGAATGCGGTTGCTAACCCCTCTCTGACATTCTTTTGACAGCGATGCGGCCCCATGTCACGTTGCGAGCACTGGGGCACCAAAAGTCCGTCAATGCCGTGCGTCAAGGCGGCAACAAGAAGCACGCAAAGCCCCAAGTGCCGTGCCGTCGCGACGCCGCATGCGGACATCGTGGAGCGCGTGGGAAACCCAGCGCTCGCGGGTGCCCCCGTTGTGCGAATGGCAAAGAAAACTGGGAGGAACGCCTATGCCGAAAAATCTGGTCAAGCTGGGGCTACGGGGCGTGCTCGCCCTGGCCCTGTCTGCGCTGGGTCTCATGGTGATGACCGCCGGCGCCAGCGCCCAGGACAAGATCCGCTGGAAGATGCAGAGCGCGTTTGCCAGCTCGCTCACGCACCTTGGCCCATCGGGCGTGCGCTTCAGCAAGGACATCGAGCGCATGTCGGGTGGCAAGTTCGAGGTCAAGTTCTACGAGCCCGGCGCGCTCATCCCGCCGCTCGAGTGCTTCGATGCGGTCTCCAGAGGATCGATCGAGTCGTGCTGGACGACACCCGGCTACCACACGGGCAAATATCCAGCGCTCGCCTTCTTCACCACGGTGCCATTCGGCCCCGGCTTTGGCGAGTTCCTGGCTTGGAAGTGGTTCGCTGGCGGCAGCCAGCTGCGGGACGAGATCTACATCAAGCATGATCTTGTTGCCGTTGATTGCTTCTGCATCGGCCCCGAGACGTCGGGCTGGTTCCGCAAGGAGGTCAAATCGCTCGACGAGCTGAAGGGCCTGAAGATGCGCTTCTTCGGCCTCGGCGCCCAGGTGATGGCGAAGCTCGGCGTCTCGGTGCAGCTGCTGGCGGCCGCCGACATCTATCCGGCGCTCGAGCGCGGCGTGATCGACGCCACCGAGTTCTCGATGCCCAAGATGGACATCAATCTGGGCTTCCACCAGATCGCCAAGTACAACTACTTCCCCGGCTGGCACCAGCAGGTGTCGTGCAGCGAGTTCCTGATGAACAAGAAGGCGTTTGACGCGCTGCCCGACCAATACAAGGCGATGATCGAGATCGCCGGCCGGGCTCAGGTGGCCTACACCTACGCCGAGACCGAGGCCATGCAGTTCGACGCCATGGCCGAGATGCGCGACAAGCACAAGGTGCAGATCAAGCGCTGGAGCGACAAGGACCTGGCGGCTTTCGAGAAGGCATGGCTCGAGGTGCTCAGCGAAGAGTCGGCCAAAGATCCGCTCTTCAAGAAGATTGCCGATCACTACCTCGACTTCCGCAAGCGGTACGCCATCTGGGGCGAGTCGCAGATTATGAAGGCGAGCTACCAAAACGAAAAGTGATCGGCTCCCGGCGCAGCTCTTTCTGAGAGCTGCGCCGCCACGTGCCGGCGAGCGCTCTTCGCTTCGACATCGGGACGACCAAGCAGTGCAAGTTCCTTCCTGCCGCTCACCCGCCCCACATTTGATCCGGCGTGCGGGTTGGGCAGTTTGCGCCGCCCGGCCTTGGAAAGAAAAACTGCCGGCGGCGGAATTGGCCAGCGCGGTTCCTGGCTGAGACCCACGGCGGCAGGAGACGGATACGATGAGCGCTTTGCTGAGGCTGTCGGAGGGGCTGCGCCGACTGCTCGAATGGATCGCCCTGACGTCCGGCTGGCTGCTGGTCATCATGGCGTGCGTGACCACCTTCGATGTGGTCGCACGCAAGTTCGGCGTGCGGCTGCCGTACACCAAGCTGCAGGAGCTGGAGTGGCATTTCCACGCCGCGATCTTCTCGCTGTGGATGGGGTATTGCTACACCATCAACGCGCATCCGCGGGTCGATACCTTCACCGAGCAGATGACCTACCGCAACAGGGCCTGGATCGAGCTCGCCGGCTGCCTCGTGCTGGCGCTGCCCTACATCGCGCTGGTCGCCTACTACAGCCTGGATTTCGTCGCGGGATCCTACCGGATCGGCGAGCAGTCCGACAGCACGGTCGGGCTGACCCACCGCTGGATCATCAAGGGCGTCTACGCTGCCGGCCTGTGGCTGGTGGTGCTCGGCGTCCTCAGCGTGCTGCTCCGCGTGATCGTCTTCCTGTTCGGTGAAAAGTCGGAGCGGGAAGTCAATCTGCAGATCGGCCATGTCATATCGGACGTCTAGTGTGATGATCGAGAAGTCCGCAACATCGTGCTCGGCTGGGTGGTCGAGCGGACTTCTCGATCTGAATCACACTAGAATCACTAATTGGCTAGTGTCCTTCAGATCGCGAAATTCGTTCCGAGCAAGCCGCAGAACGAGACGAATTTGGCGATCAGGACACTAGTCCTAACTTGGGGATTTCATCGTGTTCGACTGGCTGGCCGACAATCTCGCTCTGATCATGTTCGCGTCGATGTTTTTCTGCATTTTTTTCGGCTATCCGGTGGCCTTCATCATGGGCGGGTTGTCGCTCATTTTTGCGCTCATCGGCGCGTGGCTCGGCACCTTCAACCTGATCGGCCTGTCCGATATCGTGCTGCGCATGTGGGGCGGGGTCGCCAACGATCCCGTCCTGGCGTCGATCCCCATGTTCATTTTCATGGGCGCGATCCTGGAGCGATCCGGCTCCGCCAAGGACATGCTGGACGCGACCGAGGTCCTGATGAAGTGGTGCCCGGGCGCGCTGGCGGTCTCCGTGATGGTGATGGGCACGATCCTGGCGGCGCCGATCGGCGTGGTCGGCGCGGCGGTGATCACGCTGTCCGTGATCGCCCTGCCGCAGATGCTGGCCGCGGGCTACGACAAGCGGCTTGCCATCGGCACCATTGCCTCGGCCGGGACGCTCGGCATCCTCATTCCGCCGGCCATCATGCTGGTGGTGATGGCGGAGATGCTGGCGACCTCGGCCGGCAACCTGTTTCTCGCCGCCATCATGCCGGGCTTCCTGCTGTCCGGCCTCTACCTCGTCTATATCGTGCTCGTCGCGATCTTCAGGCCGGGCGCGGCCCCCAAGCTGCCGCCGGACTACGGGCCGCAGACCCGCAAAGCATTCTGGTACGCGCTCTGGCGAGGCCTGTTCCCGATGACGGCGCTGCTGGTGATCGTGCTCGGATCGATCTTCGCCGGCTGGGCCACGCCCACGGAGAGCGGCGCCGTGGGCGTGCTCGGCTCCATGTTCATCGCCGCGCTCAACAGGCGCCTGACGTTCAAGATGACGAACGAGGCGATCTATTCCTCCTGCCGCGCCAACGGGCTGGTGTTCATGATCTTCCTCGGCGCCACGGGCTTCTCGTATGTGTTCCGCGTGCTCGGCGGCGACGACCTGATGATCTCGACGCTGGCCTATTTCGGCATCGACACCAAGTGGGAGATGCTGACCTTCGTCATGATCCTCATCTTCCTGCTCGGCTTCCCGTTCGAGTGGATCGAGATCTGCCTGATCGTCCTGCCGGTGTTCGGGCCGATCCTGGCGAAGTTCGACTTCTCCGACCACATCGGCAGCAACGCGGCCCTGATGACCTGGTTCGGCACGCTGGTCGCTGTCAATCTGCAGACAGCGTTCATGACGCCGCCGTTCGGGGCGACCCTGTTCTACATGAAGGGAACCGCCCCGCCGGGCGTGACCATGAGCGACGTGTTCAGTGCCATGTATCCGTTCGTCGCCCTGCAGGTGCTCGGCTTGATGCTCTGCATCTACTTCCCGAGCATCAGTCTGTGGTTGCCGAGGCTAGCCGGCTTCCTGCCTTAGATCGGACCGCCACCAGCGCGCGGCCCCGCCCCTCGTCGGGCGAGAAGCCGTTCCTAGCTCACCGCGACGCCGGTCTTCTCGGCAAGCTCGTCCTTGGTGACGCCCGGCGCCAGCTCGATGAGCTTGAGCCCGGACTTGGTGACCTCCATCACCCCGAGATCGGTGATGATCAGGTTGACCACGCCGACGCCGGTGAGCGGCAGATTGCATTTCGGCAGGATCTTCTTGTCGATCGAGCCGTCCTTCTTCTTCGCCGTGTGCTCCATGACGACGACGACGCGCTCGACGCCGGCGACGAGGTCCATCGCCCCGCCCATGCCCTTCACCATCTTGCCGGGGATCATCCAGTTGGCGAGGTCGCCGGTCTCGGAGACCTGCATGGCGCCGAGGATGGCGAGATTGATATGCCCGCCGCGGATCATGCCGAAGCTGTCGGCCGATGAGAAGAAGCTCGAGCCCGGCTGTGTCGTCACCGTCTGCTTGCCAGCGTTGATCAGATCCGCATCGACTTCGTTCTCGGACGGGAAGGGACCGATCCCGAGCAGGCCGTTCTCTGACTGCAGCAACACGGTCATGCCGTCGGGGATGTAGTTGGCAACCAGCGTCGGCAGGCCGATGCCGAGGTTGACGTAATAACCATCGCGCAGCTCCTTTGCGGCGCGCTCGGCCATTTGTTCACGGGTCCAGGCCATGGGGTGCTCCTAAATGCGTGAGTGGTGAGTCGTGAGATGGTGAGTGGTGGGAGGGCTCATTGGTTGTTGGCCCTGCGTGCTTCCAGGGAGCGAATGAGAGAGCGGAGCATCTTGCTGACGCGCTCGCAGAGTTCCTGGACTGGAGCCACCGCCTGCTGATTTACAAGTCGGATTCTTTCAGCGAGGATCAGATGTGTTTCCAGCTCTCTTGAGCGACCCCTGGGCGATTCTGAGGAACTGCACGAAAGAGCCAGTCTGATCCCTGCCATACCCCTCTGCAATATTGGCCGGAATTGAGACCGCTGCGCGCCGTATCTGGGCCGCCATTCCGTACATCTCGTCCTTCGGGAAAGGTGTGGTCAACAGATAGCTCTCCTGAGCAAGTGTCATGGCCACCTGCCAGACATCGAGATCCTTGTAGGATTCAATCTGGCCACCTGCACCACTCACGACTGACCACTCACGACTCACGCCTTTCTTACCGTGCGCTGCTCGATGCGCTTCTCGGGCGTCGCGTTGAGGATGATGCGCTGGACGAAGATGCCAGGCGTGTGGATTTGGTCGGGATCGAGCTCGCCCACCTCGACCAGGTGCTCGACCTCGGCAATCGTGATCTTGCCGGCCGTCGCCACGTTGGGATTGAAGTTGCGCGCCGTCATTCGGTAGATGAGGTTGCCGGACTTGTCGCCCTTCCAGGCCTTGACCAGCGCCACGTCGGCTTTGAGCGACCGCTCCTGAACGTACTTCTGCCCGTCGAACTCCGCGACCGGCTTGCCCTCGGCGACGACCGTGCCGAACCCGGTCTTGGTATAGAATGCCGGAATGCCGGCGCCGCCCGCCCGCAGCTTCTCCGCCAGCGTGCCCTGCGGCGTGAACTCGAGTTCCAGCTCGCCGGCGAGAAACTGCCGCTCGAACTCCTTGTTCTCACCGACGTAGGATGAGATCATTTTCTTGATCTGGCGCGTTTCGAGCAGCAGGCCGAGACCGAATCCGTCGACGCCGGCATTGTTGGATATGGCGGTGAGGTTCTTGGCGCCCGAGTCGCGCACCGCTGCGATCAGCGCTTCGGGAATGCCGCACAGGCCGAAGCCGCCCACGGCCAAGACTTGCCCGTCCTTGATAACGCCGTCGAGTGCCGCCTTGGCACTAGGAAAGACCTTGTTCACCTCGCAAACCTCGCTCTTCCTGCCGGCATGCCGCCGCGCTGCATGGGATTTTTGTACAAACTGAGGTCGATAGCTGTCCAATTCTATGTGACGGGATCGCTCTGGCGCAGCGCCGCCGCTTGGCGATCGGCCTTCTGGCTGAGATGGGGCTTCATCTGCGGGCGTCGGCAAGGAAGGGCGGGCGCGCCCTTGTCTCCTGAAATCTTCGTGAAGTCCCACGTCTTGGACCAGAGCTCGGCCGGGTTCTCGATCGGGAAGCGATAGAGCTTGTCGTAGTCGTTCAGCGACTTGCCGGTGCGCGATGACAACCAGGAGGAGAAAGCGCCCAGTGTTGTTTGAGCAGCGCGGCTTTCGCCGGATGTCCACAGCGGCTTTGTCATGACGGGCTCTCGAATGTTCTCTGGCACTTTCCGCGAGCTGGAGCTATTCTTTGACAAACGATCTGAGCCCAACTCGCGGGTGCACGCAGAACAATAGCAGGTGCGCTTGCGTGCCGAGGCGGCGATTTGTACAAGCTGCAGGGGCCGGCACGCGGCAACCGTCGCGCGAGCCGGTCGACGGCAACTCGGGTCAGGGGGCTGCAAGGCGCCCGAGTGCGGCTGACCTGCAGACAGGGTTCGTAGGGGCATGAGACGCAAGACCGTCAGATCGCGCCTTCGCAAACTCACCCTCGCATTCTTGGCTTGCCTGCTGTTCGCCGTGCTGGCGCCCGTCTATTTCACCGACCGCAGGCCCGACGAGCCTTTCGCCATCTCTTCGGTGATCGCCTCGCCGCGCGATCTTCATGTGGTCACGACGCCGGTCAGGCTGAGCGACACGCCCGATCTGACCCTCAACCGCGGGGTGGTCTACGCCTATGGCAACGGCGTGTCGGGTGCCGCCATCTCCAACATCGTGCTCGACAGCCCCGTGCTCACGCTGAACGCCGCTGGCCTGCGCGCGACGGGGGTCAACAGCGCGGGGGCGAGCATGGCCGGCCCTGACATTGGCTCCGTGGCGCCGCTGATCGAGCAGATCGTGGCGCTCGGCTTCGACCTGATCACCATCCGGCGCGGAACGCTGCACATCACCGCGTTCGACGGCACTTTGGAGACGATCAGCGACATTCAGGCCGAGGTGACAGGGCGGCGCAAAGGCCAGATCGCCGCTCGGGGTACTTTCACGATCCGCGGCCAGCGCCTGGCGTTCGACGCAACCATCGGCCAGGCGGCCGACAAGCGGCTGCCGCTGCGTTGGCCGATGAAGGCCACCGTGAAGGGGAGCCTGCTGGAGGCGAGCTTCGATGGCCATGCCGATGTGGCCGAGGACCTGCAGCTCGCCGGCCAGACCGAGGTGTCCACCTCGAGCCTGCGCCGCGCCGGGCGCTGGTTCGGCCTCCCGCTGCACACTTCTGAGGGGTTCAATGCCACGGCCATCAAGGGCCAGCTCACCTGGGCGCGCCGGTCGCTCGCTTTCGAGAAGGCCAAGGTCACAGTCGACGGCAACGAGGCCAATGGCAGGCTTGCTCTCAATCTGGGCGGCGAGCGCCCGCAGATCGACGCGACCTTGGATTTCACCTCCCTCAACCTGTTGCCCTATGCGGAATCGACGCGCACCCAGTTCCTCGGCTTCGACATTCCGGCCGGCTCCTGGTCGCTGTTCGACATGTCGCTGCCGCTCATAAGGCACGTCGATGCGGATTTGCGCGTTTCAGCTCGCAAAGTTGCGCTGAAGAGCTACGCCTTCGGCCATGGCGCGGCCACCATCACGGCGCGGTCGGGCAAGCTGCAGGCGGACATTACGGAGCTCGAGCTGAACTCCGGCACGGCTTCGGCGCAAGTGACCGCCATCATGACCGAGCCTATGCCGCGCTACGCTCTGCGCGGCAAGATCGAGAACGTGGATGCCGCCGCTGCCACCACCCTCCTGTTCGGATCGCCCGCGCTCGCCGGCCGCGCGACCCTTACCGTCGATCTCACCAGCACGGGCTATTCGCCGGCGGAGGTCGTCAAGCGCCTGTCAGGCAAGGCAGCTCTGGCGATGCCGGAGGGCGGCCGCGTGGCGCTCGACCTGAAGGCGGCGCGCGAGACGGCGAAGGCCGGCGAGGTGCAGGGCTGGGGCGCCCTGGCGAAGGGGCAGACCAGCGTCGACCAGTTCGAGGCCCGCGCCCTGATCATCGACGGCGTGGCGTTCGCTGAGACGCTGCAGATGCGGTCGGGCAGCACGGGGCTGGCCGGCTCCGGCCGCGCAGGCCTCGCCGATGGCAACATGGAGCTGCGCCTGCTGCTGAAGACCAACGTTCCCACGGACCGGCCGCTCAAGGCGGACGACATGTCCGGCGGAGAGGTCATGACCCTGCGCGGGCCCTGGCACGAGCCGGTTTTGCGCCGGGACGACGCCGACGTGAGCTTCCCGCCCAGGTAAGCGCGCACCGGGACGACGAAAGACGGCGGGCAGCCCGCCGTGGCCCAGCGATAGCGGCCCGGCATACCTGGCTAATTCAGCCGGCCCTTGAGATTGCGGATACTGTCGTCGATCAGCGCCGCGCCGGCGGCGCCCGTCGCCTTCTCGCGCAGGATCTTCTCGGCCGCCGCCATCGCCATGTCGACGGCCGCCGCCCGCACCTCGTCGACCGCTTGCGCCTCGGCGCGCGCGATCTTCTCCTCCGCCTGCTTGGTGCGCCGTTCCAGCGCGTCGGCCATGGCTGCGCGGGTCTCGTGCGCGTAGGCTTGCGCCTCGTGGCGGGCCTGCTCGACGATGGCCTCCGCCTCCTGGCCGGCGTTGCGGTGCTTCCTCTGATAGTCGGCGAGCAGGCTCTGCGCTTCCTCGCGCAGGCGGCGGGCCTGGTCCAGCTCCTTGCGGATCGCCGCCGCGCGATCGTCGAGCGCCTTGCCGATCAGCGCCGGCACCTTGTAGTAGGCGAGGACGCCCAGAAAGGCGACGAAGGAAACCGCCACCCAGAACTCTGCCGTCCGCAGCATTGTCTCGGCGCTCCTATTCCGCAGCGCGCTGCATGAGCGCCCGCTTCACCTCGTCCTTGCTGACTTCCTTGCCGATCAGCCGGGCGACGATGGCGCCCGCCGTATCGGCAGCGATCTCGCCCACGCTGGCCATGGCCCTGGCCTTGCTCTGCGCGATGCGCGCTTCCGCTTCGGTCAGCTTCTGCGAGATCTGCGCGTCCACCTTGGCCCGCTCGTTGTCGACCTCCGCCGCCAGCTCATCGCGCACGGACTTGGCGATGGCGCCGGCCTTGGTGCGGGCCTCGGCCAGCGCCAGCTCGTAGTTGGAGAGCGCAAGCTGCGTCTCGGCTTGCAGCTTCTCCGCCTTCTCCAGGTCGCGCTCGATGCGCTCGCGCCGCTCCTCGATCACCTCGCCGACGCGCGGCAGGGCGAAGCGTTTGAGCAGCACGAAGAGCAGGCCGAACGTCAGCGCCAGCCAGAACAGCTGCGGCGCAAACGTCCCCGGATCGAGAGGCGGGAAGACCTTACCCGGGCCGACGCCCTCGGGTACGCTCGTGCCTGCCTTGACTTTGTCGGCCATGGTCGTGGACCCGATTGCGGTTGCGCCGGACCGATCAGGTGAACAGCAGCAGGAAGGCGATCAGCAGCGCGAAGATGCCCAACGCTTCCGTCACTGCGAAGCCGAAGATCAGGCGGCCGAACTGTCCGTCCGCGGCTGAAGGGTTGCGCAACGCACCCTGCAGGAACTGACCGAACAGGTTGCCGACGCCGATGGCGGCGGCACCAGTGCCGATGGCAGCGAGGCCGGCGCCGATGAGCTTGGCGGAGGCGGGATCCATAATATCTTCTCCTTGCGTGCGTTGAAGCGTGAATGCCTGGGACGCGCTTCGATCTAGTGCCCCGGATGAAGCGCGTCGTTGAGATACATGCAGGTCAGCATGGTGAACACGTAGGCCTGCAGGAACGCCACCAGAACCTCGAGCGCAGTGAGCGCGATCGCCGCCAGCAGCGGCAGGGGCGCGAGCACGGCGAACGAACCGGCGCCCAGCAGCATGACGACGAAGCCGCCGAACACCTTGAGCGTGATGTGGCCGGCCAGCATGTTGGCGAACAGGCGCACCGAATGGCTGATCGGGCGCGACAGGAACGAGATGATCTCGATGGCAACGACCAGCGGTAGGATCAGGATCGGTACGCCCTCCGGCACGAAGAGCTTGAAGAAGTGCAGCCCGTTCTTGGCGAAGCCCACCACCAGCACCGTCAGGAACACGAGCGCCGCCAGAGCGGCAGTGACGACGATGTGGCTGGTCACGGTGAAGGCGCCGGGGACCATGCCCAGCATGTTGCAGACGAAGATGAAGATGAAGAGCGCGAACACGAAGGGAAAGAACTTCGTCCCCTCCTTGCCGACGCTATCGCGCAGCATGTTGGCGACGAACTCGTAGCTGATCTCGGCCACCGACTGGATCCGGGTGGGGACCAGCGAGCGCGCGCGCATCGCGACCATGAAAAAGCCGGCCGTCAGCAGCACCGCCAGCATCATGAAGGCCGAGGAGTTGGTGAAGGAGAGGTCCCAGCCGCCGAAGTTGATGGGCACGATGCGGTGGATGTCGAACTGATGAATGGGATCAGGCATCCCGCCCGCGTCTGATCCCGCCTTCGGTCCTGCCACGTCCAGCCCCTATCCGTCGTCTCAATCGTCGTCGTCGGGCACCCTGTGCCCTATTCTGCCGCCGGTTCTGGCGGCGAACTCCCGCTGCATCCGCTCGTACGACCTCACCACGTTGAGGACGCCGGCGACAAACCCCAACACGAAGAACAGCAGGAACAGCCAGGGCTTGCTGCCCAACAGCCGGTCCAGACCCCAGCCGATGGCGCCCCCCACGATCACCGCCGCGACCAGCTCGGCCGCCATGCGCATCCCGTAAGCCATGCCGCGCCCGCGCATCTCGGCGTCGAGATCGGCGTGCGCGTCGGCGTCCCGCTGTGCCTTGACCCTGTCGAGCCTGTCGCCGAGGTCGGAGATCCGCCCCTCGAACTGGGCCCGATCCTCCGGGGACATCTCCCCCGGCGTCCGGCCCTGTTTGTCAGGTGGATCAGCCATCAAACGCACGTCCTCGGCAGAAGACGGAAAACACCTTCCGCTGGGGCCATCGAACGCGCGCGCACCATACGGAGGGCCCCCTGGGGTGTCAAGGAATGCGGGGCCGCACCAACAGCTTACACGGGATGACAAATCCCGGCGTTGCTCCGCGATGCGACAATTGGACCGGTCGCTCCTGATCGCGCGCGCTGGATCGGGCTCCTCGAACAAGTCGACGTCATCAGCATGAACGTGCCACGGACACCTGAGCAGATTGCCAAACTCGATGGCTAAGTCATCTGCTTGTCCGTTCAGGCTCGCCCGATGAAGCCACATCTGCCGCGATCAGCGATATCATGGCCAAAGAGGCCCACGAAGTGAGCTGAAGGCCAGGCCGCTCGATCGGCGAGGCAGCGAGCTGCCGAGGGCTCGAACGCAGCGAGTTCGGCTCGCACGCGGCGCCGTTCAAACATTTCAGTGATGAAGAGCGCGCGCAAGCTCGATAGAGGCACTTGCCGAAGCTGCAGCGTCGGCGAGTCTGCCGAGCGATGACGAGATGGCCGTACAATCGTTCGCGCCACATACGTGTGCGAAGTGTCGCTATACGCCTAAGGCGCTGGCGCAGAGATCAAACTATCCGTCACGCCGAAGGCGCGCCTTCGGCAAGACGAGCGAAAAGGGCGGCGCGCCATCACTTAGCACGCCATCTCCTGCGGACGCACGCACTCGACAGCGGGGCTAAGCGATCGTGGCGCGCCGGGTGCGGGTGTCGTTGCCGAGTGCGTCCGCCTCACCCCCACCAGGAACGCCATCGGACTTAGCCCGCTTGTTGAGCTTGTCGCACGCGATGCGTGGAGCGGGCTAAATCCGTGGCGTTCCAACCTCCCCCCCGAGGGGGAGGCGACAATTTCGACTAACCGACAGCCCTGCATCAGTCCCAGGACAGCTTCCGCCAGTCCGTCGGGCGAATCACAGAGCGCCGCGGCACCAGCCGCCGTCAGCTCCTCGGCGCTGCCGTAGCCCCAGGTCACGCCGACCGAGCGAATGCCGTTGCGGGCAGCGGCGGTCACGTCGAACTCGCGGTCGCCGATCATGACGCGCGGCTTCGGGGTGTATTCCGTGCTGCGTGACACAATGTGCGCGATCAGGTCCGCCTTGTGGTCGTTGGTGCCGTCGAGCTCGGGGCCGTGGATGGCAGCGAAGTGCCGCGCCAGGTCGAAGTGCTCGCAGGATCGGCCGGCGTAGTAGTGCGGCTTGGACGTGGCCACGAACAGGCGGCAGCCGGCTGCAGCCAGAGCGTCGAGCGCCTCATGACGCCCGTCGTAGACGACGGCATCGTACATGCCGCCGTCGAAGTAGTCTGGCGATAGTGAGCGATCGCCTCTTCGGTGCGATCGGTGCGGCCGAGCAACTTCGGGAACGAGACCCGGAACGGTGGCCCGATCAGCCACAGCAGCTCGTCGGCTGGCGGCACCGGCTCCCCAAGCCTGTCGCAGCGCGTACTGAACGGAGCCGATCAGGCCCGGCTTGGGATCGACCAGCGTGCCGTCGAGATCAACGAGGATATCCATGGTGCTCCCTCTCCCCATTGTACTTCACGTCATGTCGAAGACATGCCTCCGGCATGATGGGAGAGGGGATCTCCCAACATCAAGCCGCCACGGTGAACTTCTGCGCCGTCTCGAGGTCCACGGACACGAGCTGGCTCACGCCCTTCTCCGCCATGGTCACGCCGAACAGCCGGTTCATGCGCGACATCGTCATCGGATGGTGGGTGATGACCAGGAAGCGCGTGGCCGTGTCGGCCGACATCTTCTCCAAGAGCGTGCAGAAGCGGTCGACGTTGGCGTCGTCGAGCGGGGCGTCCACCTCGTCCAGCACGCAGATGGGCGACGGGTTGGTGAGGAACACGGCGAAAATCAGCGCCATCGCCGTCAGCGACTGCTCGCCGCCCGACAGCAGCGACAGCGTCGCAGGCTTCTTGCCCGGCGGCCTGGCGATGATCTCGAGCCCGCCTTCCAGCGGGTCCTCCGCCTCGATCATCTCCAGCTTCGCCTCGCCGCCACCGAACAGCGTCGTGAACAGAGCGCTGAAGTGGGCGTCGACGGCATCGAAGGCCGCCTGCATCCGGCTCTGGCCCTCGTTGTTGAGCTGCGCGATGCCCGCGCGCAGCTTGGCGATGGCGGCCTCGACGTCGACCTTCTCCTTGTTCATGCCCTCGAACTGCTCGGTGAGCCCGGTCAAGTCCTCATCCGCCTGCAGGTTGACGCCGCCCAGCCGCTCGCGGTCGGCCTTGAGGCGGGCTAGCTGGCTGTCGGCGTCCTCCAGCGTCGGCAGCTTCGCGTCCGGCTCCAGCTCGGCCAGCGCCAGGCAGGCCTCGGGCGCGCAGCCCAAGGCATCGCGGATCCTGCGCGACTCCTCGCTCCGGCGCACGCGTGCGCCTTCGAGCCGTGCCTCGGTGCGCGCACGCGCTTCGCGCTCGTCCGCCACGGCGCCCTGCGCTGCGCGCAAGGCCTGGGCCGTGCCGCGGTGTGCCGTGTCGGCAGCGGCCAGCGCATCGGCTGCAGCCTGCCGCTCGGCCTCGGCCTTGGTGAGCTCGCTCATGAGCTTCCGGCGCTGCTGCTCGACCATGGCCGGAAGCCCGGCCAGCCTTTCGATCTCGGGCTTGGCCTGGGCGACGCGTTGATCGAGCGTCGCGATCTGCTGCAGCGCGCTCGACGAACGCGTCCTCCAGCGCTGGCATTCCACCGTGATCGCCGCCTGCCGCTCGGCACGGGCGCGATGCTCGCGTTCCAGCGTGATGAGCTCCGTCTTGGCTTCGCTGACACTCGCCCGCAGCTCGGCGGTGTCCTTCTGCGCGGCGGCGAGGTCGGCCTCCAGCGCCTCGGTGCCGCCCAGCGCCTGCACTGCCGCCTCGGTCTCCTCGAGCTGCTCGTGCGCCTCGACCAGTGCCTCCTGCGTGCGGCCCCTGGCGTCGGTAACGCCGGCAAGCTTGGCCTCGGTCTCGCGCGCCTGGCGTTCCATGGCGGTCAGCAGATCGCGCGTCTGCGCGAGCTGGCCCTGGCAGTCGCGCCACAACTGGCGCAGGCGCCGTTCCTCGGCCTGTGCGTCCCGCAGCACCTCGGCGGCCTCTTCCGCTTGCGTGCGCGCCGCCCCGGCGGCCTGCCGCTGCACCTCTTCCTGGCCGGCCAGCAGCCCCAGCCGTCCGCGCTCCTTCAAGCGGCTTGCCGCGGCGATGGCGCCTTGCGCCGCCGCAACGAATCCATCCCAGCGCCACAGGTCACCTTCGACCGAGACGAGACGCTGTCCGGGCTTGAGCAGGCGCTGCAGGCGTGCGCCGTCCGCACGGCGGACCACGCCGATCTGCTTGAGGCGGCGGGCGAGCTCCTCGGGGGCCTTGACGCGCGCCGCCAGCGGCTCGGTGCCTTGCGGCAGGGGCGGGTCTTGCGCGCTCGCCGCGTTGAGCCGCCAGTGCACCGGCGCCTCCGGCGCGGCCGGCGCATCGAGGTCCTCGCCCAGCGCGGCGGCGAGCGCCAGCTCGTAGCCTGTCGCCACCCTGATGTGATCGAGAACCGGCGGGAGGCCGCTGTCGCCTGCCGGTTTCAGCAGCTTGGCGAGCGTCTCCACCTCGGTCTTGAGCTGCCCAGCCGCCAGCCCAACCTCGGCTGCCACATCGCTCCTGGCCTTGGCTTCGGTGGCAGCGGTCTGCACCGCTTCCTCGGCTGCGAGTGTCAGGCCCTCGATATCGGCGATGTCGGCCATCAGCTTCTGGCCCACCTCGGCCGCCGCCTTGAGCTTGGAGGCGTCGGGTGCCCGCCCCACGATCTCGCGCGTTTGCGCCTCGAGCGCGGTGAGCTGCCGCTCGAGCTTGACGGCCCGCTCCTGGCGCTCGCGCAGCTGCGCCTGCGTACTCTGGCGGCGAGCGCGCGCCTCGGCCGTGGCGGTGGTGAGTTCGGCGAGGCGCGCCTCGGCGGTCTTGAGCGCGGCCTCGGACTGATCGTAGGCGACGAGCGCCTTCTGCTCGAAGTCCGCCGCCAGCTTGTCCGTGTTCTGCAGCGATTGGGTCTCGGCTTCGAGGCGCGTCAGCGTGTCCTTGGCTTCCTCGATCAGCTGCTCTTCGCGGGCGCGATCACGCGCCAGCTGCTCGACGTGGGCCTCCAGCTCCCGCAGTCGCTCGGCTGTGCGCTGCGCCTCGCGCTCCAGGTTCTCCTGTTCCACCTTGAAGCGGTGCAGGACGGCGGCCTTGGTCGCTTCCTGGTCGCGCAGGGGCTGGATCCTGTCCGCCGCCTCGGCCTCGGCGCGCACGGCCTTGGCCTCGGCCTCGGTCGCCCGCCCGACCTTCTCCAGGGCAGCGGCAAGATCGGCCTCCTCCGCCGCCACCTGGCCCTGCGCCTCCATCCACCGCAGGTGCAGGACGACCGCGTCGAGCTTGCGGATCTCACCCGACAGTTCCTTGTAGCGGCGCGCCTGCCGCGCCTGGCGCTTCAGGCTCTCGATCTGCGAGCTGAGCTGGCCCAGGATGTCGTTGAGGCGTGCCAGGTTACCCTCCGCCGCCTTCAGGCGCAGCTCCGCCTCGTGCCGGCGGCTGTGCAGGCCGGCGATGCCGGCCGCGTCCTCGAGAATGCGCCGGCGCTGCTCGGGCTTGGCGTTGACGATCTCGCCGATCTGGCCCTGGCGCACCAGCGCGGGCGAGCGCGCGCCCGTCGCCGCATCCTCGAACAGGATGCGCACGTCGCGTGCGCGCACCTCCTTGCCGTTGATGCGGTAGGCCGAGCCCGCTTCGCGCTCGATGCGGCGCGTCACGTCCAATGTCTCGTTGCCATTGAACTCGGCCGGCGCCTTGCGATCCTTGTTGTCGAGGAAGATCGTCACCTCGGCCGTATCCCGGGCCGGCCGCGTATTGGTGCCCGAGAAGATCACGTCGTCCATGGCGGCGGCGCGCATGCTCTTATAGGACGTCTCGCCCATCACCCAGCGCAGCGCTTCGAGCAGGTTGGACTTGCCGCAGCCGTTGGGGCCGACCACGCCGGTCAACCCCTTCTCGATCAGCAGGTCGGTCGGCTCCACGAAGGACTTGAAGCCGACGAGCCGGAGCCGGTTGATGTGCATCGGAAACTCGATCCCGGCGTAGGTTGGGTCAAGCGGAGCGCAGACCCAACATTGCGATTGCCCGTGCGCGTTGGGTCATCGCTGACGCTCGACCCAACCTACGAATTGATCCTTCAGGACGCGAAAACAAGGCGGCTCAGCGAGGCGGCGGGGCATTCTCCGACGTGGCCACCCGGCCGGCCAGGATGGGATCCACCATCTCGCGGATCTCCTTGATGCCGATGGTGGATTTCACCAGCTTGCCTTGGATGAAAAAGTTCGGCGTGCCGATGATGCCGAGCGTACGCCCGCGCTCCTTGATCCAGTTGAGCGCGTTGATCATGCCGCGATTCTCGCGGCAGCTGTCAAACTGCGCACGCGTCATCCCCACCTGCTGGGCCACCTTGAAGATGGGGTCGGCGCGCACTTCCTGGCTCACCCAGGACGCCTGCTGGGCCATGAGCTTGTCGTAGAGCACGAAATACTTGTCCGGGGGTGCGCACCTGAGCGCAATCGTAGCGAGGCCCGACTGCTTGCCGATCGGGAACTCTGCGCGCAGCACGTAGCGCACCTTGCCGGTGTCGATGTATTCGCGCTTGAGCACCGGAAACGCCTCGGCCTGGAACTTGCGGCAGTGCGGGCAAGTCATGGAGGCGTACTGCACGATGGTGACGGGTGCGTCCTTGCGTCCGAGCGCCATCTCCGGCAGCTCGCCCGTCTTCATGATCTCCTCGATCGACGGGTTCTGCATGACCTGGCGCCCCCCGGCCGTCGAGGTTGCCTGGTCCGAGAAGGGATTGAACGCGGGTGTATCGGAGGTTACTTCGCCGGGCAGCAGGGCAGGCGACGGAGTGGATGGCGCGGTCAGTTGCAGCCCCTCTCCGGTGCACCCGGTAAGCGCGGCGAGAAGGACCAGCGCATGCAACGTGCGACGCCTGCGCAACACACCCTCGGTTCAGCGCTTGATCAGCGGCGCCAGTGCCTTGTCGAAGTCTGCCATTGTAACCCCGTCCAGCTTCTTGCCGTTGACGAAGAACGTAGGCGTCGAGCTGACGCCGAAGCTCTGGTGCGCGCGGTCGCGAACGGCAATGACGTTCTGCAGGAGCTTTTCATCCTGACGGCAAGTCTCGAAGGACTGTTTGGAAAAGCCTGCCTGCTGGGCATATTTGAACAGCTTGGGCAGGAAGTCGTTCTTCGCGAACGCCCAGTCGTCCTGCTTGGCAAGCAGCACGGAGATGAACGGCAGGGTCTTCTCGCCGCCGGCGCAGCGCGCGACCATGGATGCTGCCGCGGCGCGCTCGTCGAGCGGGAACTCCCGGAACACCAGGCGCACCTGTCCGGTATCGATGTACTTCTCCTTGATCTCCGGCAGCACCGTGGTGTGGAAGCTGGCGCAGTGCCCGCATGTCATCGAGGCGTACTCGACGATGGTGATGGGTGCATCGGCCTTGCCGAGGATCAGCTCGGGCAAGGTGCCTGGCTTCATCAGCTCGTCGGAAGCGACGTTGCCGGGACGGCGCGGCCGCTTCGCCTGCTTCTTGATCTCCGCTTCCTCGGCCTGGGGCGGTGTCTGCAGCATGGACCATACCATGCTGCCGCCGACGCCGATGGTGGCGAGCCCGGCGGCACCCAGCAGGAGCGCGCGCCGGGACGTCAGCTGCTCCCGGTCGATCGAGTTTATCCAATTGGCCACCTGGCATGCTCCTGGCGTTGTTTGCACCCGCAGCCGAGCATGGCAATGCCAGCGTGCTCAGCAATGCTGCCTGATAACATAAGTTCTGTCGTGAATAAGGCAAATCGGCGTGAGTGGACTAGCGCAGGATCGCTTCGGATTGAAGCACTTTGCCTCAACTGCAACGTGGCGGCCGAAGCGTGAATCCTGCTCTAATCATGGACTTGAGAGCAAGATTCACGTTCCATGATCGAAGCGAAGCGCTTCGATCAGAAACGATCTTGCTCTAGCGGCCGGCTCTGATCTCGCCGCCGAGCCTGGCCAGGGCATTGCGCAGCCCGGTGTCTGCGACACCTGCGACTTCATGTGTCAGGGGCTCCGCCGCCCGCCGGGCCTCGCCGCGTGCCTGCGGCGCCGCAATGGGCGCTTGCACGACGCGCAGCTCCGCTACGGCCGCGTAGCCAAAATAGGCGTTGATGCGCTCGATGATCTGGCGGGCGCTGTACTGGACGTTGAGCGCCTTGGCGCCGTCCACCCGCAAAATGAGGGTCGCGCCCCGCCGGCCAAGCGGTGCGCTGGCCTCCTCGTCCTCTGCGTGCTCGACGGCTCGCGGCCATTTCAGGCGCTCCGGCGCCGTGAATTGGGCAAGCTCCCGGCCAGCGATCGCCGGCCAATCCATGATGAGGCTGGCCGCCGAAAAGCCGTACTTCTGGAACGCTTTTGTCGTTAGAGCCGGCAGAAAGCTGCCGACCGCCTTGGCCGTGGCGAAGCTTCTGCGCGCAAACGTGATGGTTTCGCGGGGCAGCGCTGTCTGCGCGCCAGGCTTGGAGCGGGTCAGGGGCATGTGCACGCGAGGCTCTAGGCGGTTTTCCGCAACTGGGCCGACGCCTATCATGCGGGGACTGATTCGTGCGGGGCGCAGGGCGAACCGATGCCGGGTCCGATGCTGGCTGTGGCAAAAAAACAACTGCGCTTTCGTCTGCCGGGCCCCGAGACGGCCGAGGTCCTGCTCGACTGGTACGACCGCGAGCGCCGCGACCTGCCGTGGCGAGCATCTGCGGGCCGCCAGCCTGACGCCTACCGTATATGGCTGTCGGAAATCATGCTGCAGCAGACCATGGTCAAGGCGGTCATTCCCTACTACGAGGTGTTCCTGCGTCGCTGGCCGACCGTCGATGCCCTGGCGGCGGCTGACCTGGACGATGTCCTCGCGGTGTGGGCGGGGCTCGGCTACTACAGCCGCGCGCGCAACTTGCACAAGTGCGCGCGCGCGATCGCTGAGCGCCACGGGGGGCGGTTCCCGGACACGGAGCAGGACCTGCTGGAGCTGCCCGGCATCGGCCCCTATACTGCCGCCGCCATTGCCGCCATCGCCTTCGGTGCGCACGCAACACCAGTCGACGGCAACATCGAGCGGGTAGTGGCGCGCCTGTTTGCGGTCAAGAAGCCGCTGCCGGCCGTCAAGCCAGAGCTGAGGCGCCTGGCGCAAACCCTGACCCCCGCCCAGCGGGCCGGCGACCACGCGCAGGCCCTGATGGACCTGGGCGCTACCATCTGCACCCCCAAACGCCCCTCCTGCCTGATGTGCCCCGTCGCCGGCGACTGCGCCTCTCATGCGCAGGGCATCGAGGCGCTGCTGCCGATGCGGGCCGCCAAACCCGAGCGGCCGGTACGCTTGGGGCTTGCGTTCGTGGCGCTGCGCGAGGACGGCGCGGTGCTGTTGCGGCGGCGGCCCGAGGCGGGGCTGCTCGGCGGCATGCTGGAAGTACCCTCGACGGAGTGGGCTGAAACCCTGCCGCCGATCAATGACGCGCTGCGCGCGGCGCCCGTGCGCGGCGACTGGTGGGCCGTGCCCGGCGTCGTGGCGCACACCTTCACGCACTTCCGCCTGGAGGTGCTGGTCTATCGCGCCATCGTGCCGGCCGATGTGGCGCTGACCTTCTGGGCCGACCCCGTCCGCTGCCAGTGGGTCGCCCGCCGCGATTTCGACCGCGCCGCCCTCCCCAGCGTCATGCGCAAGCTCATCGCGCACGGGCTGCAGGAGCAGTGATTTGAAACGTCATCCCGTCATGTCGAAGACATGACTCCGGCATCAAGGTCGGGACCCAGTGCTCCGTTCCGCCAGCACGAGCAGCGCCAGGATCTCCGCCTTCGCGGAGGCTTCCTCGGCAGTCGCGCCATAGGCCAGCACGCCGGGAAGCTGCGGAACCTCCGCAATCCAGCGGCCGTCGTCCTCAAGCTCGGTTTCGATGCTCAGCTGCATGAGCCAAAATTAGCACGAGCCCGCGCGTCACGGTACGGCTCTCCCAGGCGTAGGTTGGGTCAAGCAGAGCGCAGACCCAACAATCCAAGTCACAGCCAGACCATGTTGGGTCATCGCTGACGCTCGACCCAACCTACGCACGCTAAAGATCATCAGGCTCAAGACCAGTGTGCTTTGCGATGCGTGCAAGCATTCGCGGGGCCGATCTCATCACCGTCATGGAATGCGAAGACGTAATCCGGCCAGCCCGGGCGTGACAGCGTCTTGTGAGAACCTGGATAGGCGCTACACTCGAACAGATACACGAAAAATCTTTTATTTCGAAGCACCGCCATCTATTCATGCAAATGGCTAAAACATATATCCCCATCAGCCACGTTCGTACCCCCCTCTTAGACTGATAGCTTCACCCGCCACCCGATCCGAAGCAACGCCGCAAGAACTCGTCGTGCCTTGGCAGCCGGCCAGCCAGTCATGCGGTGGCGAGCGAGATGCTGATCTCTACATGCTTGGCCTCGCCGTGCTCGAGCTTTTCAGCCAGCACGCGCAGCGCCAAAATCTCGGCTTTCACGGAGGCTTCCTCGGCAGTCGCCCCGTAAGCCAGCACGCCTGGAAGTTGGGGCACTTCCGCGATCCAGCGGCCGTCGTCCTCGAGCTCAGTTTCGATGTCCAAGTGCATCAGTAAGCACTAGCACGAATTTATCGCTCGCGCATTGTGCAGCTCTTGTCGTTGCCGAACATAGTCACTTGCCGCCGTTCCGCCCCGCATCCAGCGGCGCGAAATGCCCGCGCTGCTGCAGCCACGCCATCAGCGCCAATGCTGGCAGCGCCGCAGCAGCGGTAGCGACGAAGAACAGCGGCCACCCGATTGCGACCACCACAAACCCGGTGCCGGAGGACAGAAACGTGCGCCCCGTCGAGGCGAGCGCGGTGAGCAGTGCGTACTGCGTCGCCGTGTGCAGGGGGTTGCCGCAGAGCGCCGATAGGTAGGCGACGAAGATCACCGTGCCGATGGCGCCGGTGAAGTTCTCGACCACGATGGCCGCGGTCAGCGCGCCTGCGCCGACGGGCTGGAAATAGAGCCACACGAAGGCGAGGTTGGAGACCATCTGCAGGATGGCGCCGAGCCACAGCGCGGCCGCGAGCGGCATCGCACGCGCGACCGCCCCGCCGGCAAACCCGCCGATCAGCAGCGCCGCCAGCCCCACACCTTTGACGATGGTCGCATAGGTCGCCTTGTCGTAGCCCAGCGACAGCACGAATGGTGCGGTCATGGCGCCGGCCAGCGCATCGCAGAGCTTGTAGAGCACCACGAACACGAGCACGGCGATCGCCGCATCCCGCATCAGGAAATCCGCGAAGGCGCCCCTGGCTGCAACGAACACGCGCGTCAGCGCATCCGCCTTGGTTTCATGCTGGGCCGGCGTCTCGCGCACTGTCGGCTCGCGCCCGAGCAGCACCGCCAGCAGCCCCACGATCACCAGCGCGGCGGCCACAGCGTAAGCGATGGGCCAGACCGCGATCTTGCTCAGGCCCTGCGCCTCGAGCCAGGCCGTGAGCCCGATCACGCCCGCGCCGGACACCAGCATGCCGATGCGGTAGGCGGCGACGTAGCCCGCCATCCCGGCCGCCTGCTCCTCCGTTGGCAGGCTCTCGACGCGATATGCGTCAATGACGATGTCCTGCGTGGCGGACGCGAAGGCCACCAGCAGCGCGCCCAGCCCCACCACCAGCGGCGCGGCGATCGGATCGCGCGTGCCGAGGAACAGGATGGTCCCAATGAGCAGGAGCTGCGAGGCGACCAGCCAGCCGCGCCGTCGCCCGAGCCGCCGCGACAGCCACGGCACGTCCAGCGCATCCACCACCGGTGCCCAGATGAACTTGATGGTGTAGGGCAGGCCGGCGAGTGACAGCAGGCCGATGGTGCCGAGATCGACGCCGCGGTCGGCCATCCAAACGCGCAGCGTCTCGCCCGAGAGCGCCAGGGGCAGCCCCGCGGAGAAGCCGAGCAGCAGCACGATCAGCACCCGCGGCCGCAGATAGACTGCGAGTGCATCCACGAAAGTGCCGGTGCGGCTGCGCTGCGTTTCCGACGGCAGGCTCATCTCACCCCGAACGACAATGGCTAACGCTCGGCCGGCTTCTTGGCCGCCCGAAGGGAGCTTTCTTATGGCAGCCCGCTACTCGGCGGCGACGATGCCGCCGAACGCCGGCGCCAGCCCGAGTTGCCGTTTGGCCACTTCGCGCAGCGCATCGATCGGTTGCCTGCGCCCTTCCGCCTCGAAGTGCCAGAAGGTCCAGCCGTTGCAGGCCGTCTTGCCCTGCACCTGGGCGCCAAGCCGATGGATCGAGCCCTGCCGGCCCTCCACCGCCAGCGTGCCGTCGGCTTTCACCTCGGCGCGGATGCGGCCGCGCTCGTCGGTCAGCGCGGCTCCGGGCTCCAGGATGCCGAGCTCGATGATGGTGCCGAAGGGCACGCGCGGCTCGCCGCGCTTGCCCCTGGCGGTCTCCAGCGCCGACGGCGGCAGCGGCCGCACCTTGGCGATTCGCTCGCGTGCGGCCGCCGCGTAGTCGGGGTCGCGCTCGATGCCGAGCCAGCGCCGTCCCAGCCGCCGCGCCATGGCTCCGGTCGTGCCCGTGCCGAAGAAGGGATCGAGCACGACATCGCCCACGTTCGTGGAGGCAAGCAATACGCGATGCAGCAACGCCTCGGGCTTCTGCGTGGGGTGCGCCTTGCGCCCGTTGCCGTCCTTCAGCCGCTCAGGCCCGCAGCAGATGGGGAACAGCCAGTCCGAGCGCATCTGCAAATCGTCGTTGAGCGCCTTCATGGCCTCGTAGTTGAAGGTGACGCGCGACTTCTGCTCGCGGCCCGCCCAGATCAGCGTCTCGTGTGCATTGGTAAATCGCTTGCCGCGGAAGTTGGGCATGGGGTTGGTCTTGCGCCAGACGATGTCGTTCTGGATCCAGAAGCCCAGATCCTGCAGCGCTGAACCGAGCCGGAAGATGTTGTGGTAGGAGCCGATCACCCAGATGGCGCCGTTGGGCCTGAGCACGCGGCGGCATTCGGCGAGCCAGGCCCGTGAGAAGCGGTCGTAGTCGGCAAAGCTCGAGAACTTGTCCCAGGCATCGTCGACGCCGTCGACCACCGTGTTGTTGGGCCGCAGCAGGTCGCGCTCGAGCTGGAGATTGTAGGGCGGGTCAGCGAAGACGAGGTCGACGCTCTCGCCGGGAAGCTTGCGCAGCTCCTCCAGACAGTCCCCGATAAGGACGCGATTGACGGCGGACGCCGCAGGCGCACGGTGACGCAAAACCATGGCTACGCAACTCTCGACTACTGACACACGCAGGGCCGCAACGGCGGCCCCGTGCAACTCTAGCATGTACAATTGGCCTCTGGTTGTGGGGCGAACATTTCGCGAATCCCAGCGCGTTTCCCGCCCTTTGGCACTGCCGCGACATGGGGCCGCGCTGTGGGACCACGACAGGGGCGCCTACGTTGACAGTGTCGGCGGCAAGCGGCGAGCGTCCCTGCGGGAGTCTTTGTCGCCAGTCGCAGTCAGTATGGGAGTTCGGCGATGTCCTTCTTCAACTCGCGCCTGTTCGTCTCCGGTCTCGCCGTGGCGGGCCTCGCCGGCGCCGTGGCGCTGGGCTATGCAGCGCCCTATCTGGGCCGGTCCGTGCTGCCGGGCGCACAGCAGGGCACACTCGTGCCAGCGACGACGCCCGACAGCAGTGCGCCCGTTCAGGTCGCCGAGAAGGCGAAGGATGGCGTGCGGGTCGAGGCTCCGGGAACGCAGGTCGAGACGGGCCGCAACGTGCGCGTCCAGGCTCCGCACACCGACGTGAGCGTCGACAAGGAGCGCGGCAAGGTGCAGGTCACGGCGCCCCACACCAACGTGCACGTGGACCCCGACAAGGGGCAGGTGCGAGTGCGGGCGCCCTACGTCAATCTGGACATTCGCTGGTAGGTTGGCGCTCGTAGGTTGGGGCTGGCAGGTCGGCGCGCCCTTGTGCCAGCTACCCGCCGCCGTGTGACCTGCACGCGCCGTGACCCGATTGGCCATCCGTCGAAGTAGCCATGCGAAACAGCTTGAGGTTGGCGAGGTATATGAGGAACGTCACGATCTGCAGGGCGAGGAAGATCCCGAATGCGGCCTGATAGGAGCGTGGATCGAACCCGCCGGAAGCTCCGGGCGGGAACAGGGCGATGATGGCGCCGATGGCGTACTGGATGGCGAACGCCGCCACGAAGATGAGCAGGTTCATGGCCGTGTTGGCGCGCCCCGACAGGGCAACGCCGAAGCGGCTGGACAGCCACGGGTAGGCCAGGATCGCTACCTGCCCGCTCATGCCGAAGGCAAACCAGAACACGAGGCCGAAAGCCGTAAGCTCGAGCACGATGCCGGCCTGCGCGATCAGAAACAGCACGAGAAATCCGGTCATCACCGCCAGCTCGCTCACGCCGCGACGCACGAACCAGTCGGCTATCGCACCGCTGCCCAGGATGCCGACGAGGAATGCCAGAGCGGTGACGAGCAGGTGATTGGCAACGCCGGTGCGATCGAGCCCGGCGACATCGCGAAACCAGGGACCGGCCCACAAAGTCTGGATGGCGATGTGCGTCCCGGCTGTCGTCGCGAGCAGCGGTGCAATCGCCAGGAATGCCCTGTCCCTGTAGATGCGCGCCAGCTGCAGGAGCTGCTGGCGCAGTGAATCTCCTGCGGGCCGGCCATCCGGCTCGGGCACGAAGGCTAGGATCAGGAGCGCCACCCCGGCCGTCAGGGCCGCAAGAGCAACGAAGACCATCCGCCATCCCATGGTCCGCGCCGCCAGCTCCGTCGGCGCCGTCGACATCAGGAGTCCCAGCGCCCCGAACGACATCACGCAGGCATTCGCCAACGCCCGGCGCGTCGCCGGCACCCAGATGACGATCGCCTTGAACCCGCTCATCAGGCCGCCGGCGAAGCCAAGCCCGATGAGGGCCCGGGCCGCCGTCAGCATCGGCGCATTGCGGCCAGCGGCAAACAGGAGGCAGCCGAGTGCGGCCAGCCCCAAGAGGGCTGCCTGCACGCGGCGCGGGCCGTAGCGGTCGAGCAGCACGCCGAGTGGAAGCTGAAAGAGGGCAAAGGCCCCGAGGTACGCGGCCGTCAGCAGGCCGAGCTCGGCCGCGCCCAATCCGATCTCGGCGACAAGATCGGGGGCGACCACCGCATTGACCGCGCGCAGCAGATAGGTGAGGAAATACCCGAGCGCAAAGGGAGTGAGCACTCTCAGCGCCACGGTGCCGGAGGCCGATGCTGGTTGCGAGTTCGATTGTTGTGGCAACGACGTCGCCTTCCTTGACGTGTCGATGGCGATCGGTACGCCCGGCTCAGAACGAGCTGCCCGGCTCCTCGAGGAACGTGATTTCCTCGGGCGTCGACGGCCGGCCGAGGATGGCGTTGCGATGCGGGAACCGCCCGAAGCGGTCGATGATGGCCTTGTGCGCCTCGGCCCACTTGGTCAGCTCGGGGTCGCCGAGCACAGCCGTCAGCGCCACACAGCGCGCCTGGGACTGCGGATCCTCGGCATGCTCGAATGGCAGGTAGCAGAAGACCCGCTCGTCCTTCGTCATGCCTTCGTCAAGCCCCCGCGCGACGGCAGCAATAGCGATTCCCAGCGCCTTCTTGTCGGTCGCGAACGCGTGTGGGTGGTCGCGGAACATGTTGCGCGGCATCTGGTCGAACACGATGATGGCCGCCAGCGCCGTGCGGGCGTCGCCGAACAGCTCTTCGCTCGGCTGCGAGGCGAGAACCTCGTGCAGGGCAAGGAAGCGCCTGCGGACGCTTTCGTCGAACGCCGCATCCTTCCTGAACCATTGTTCCGGCCGGGTCTCCTCGAACCAGAAGCTCAGAACATCACTCACCCAGTCGGCTGCAATCATCATCGGTTGTGCACCATTGGCCTTCGCGCCTTGCCCACGACGCGGCTCTCGCCCACAATACGCTAATCGCGCACCATGAGGAGGGAAACCCATGCTCCGCTTGCTCACCGCCGGCCTTGTCGGTCTCGCTATCGCAGCGCTCGCCCTGCCACACGAGGCAGCAGCTCAAGGGAAGGGCGGGAAATCCGCGAACTGCAAGGCCCACTACGGCACAGGCTGGGCCCCCACCGAGAGCATGGCCAAGTTCCAGTCGTGGGAGATCACCGCGCAAGTCACCGGCAACTGGCCCTTCATGTCCGATACGTTCCGCAACGAGCGCTATCGCTGCAAGGCCGAAGGCTCCGGCTGGCGCTGCAACTCGACGATCGACGTGTGCAAGAGCTGACCGGGCGTCGCGCAGCCCGTCATGATGGCTTGAGCATCCAACAGACCAGTTTCGCTCGGCGCTATCGCTGAGGCGAGGTGTTCATCCGGCGACCTGCTTAGGCAGTGCCATTGTAGAGCTCTGCCACGGCGGCGCGCACCTCATGCCGCGCCGAAGAGCTTGGCGACGGCATGCTTCAGGCGGCGGGTCGACGTGAGCGAGCCTTGCGCACCGCCGGCGGACAAGCAACTACCAGTGCTCGCGAACCGGGCCGGCAGCTATTTCCTGCCCGGCGAAGGGGCCTTGGCTGTGGTGGGCTGCCCCGGCGCTTCCTCGATCGTGCGCACCACGCTCGTCGTCGGCCGTTCGCCGCCGGGGGTCATCGCCAGTCCTTTCACATCCTTCTCGATGAGCGCATCGAACTCGGCCAGCGTCGTGAGCCCGAACTTGGGCTTCATGTGCACCACCTTGTAGCCCTGGGTCTTGAGCTCGGCCAGCAGCTGGGGCGCTGCCTTGGCCGTTCCAGGCTGGATGTCGTGCATGAGGATGATGCCCTTGCCCTTCTTCTCGAGCTTGCCCAGCACCGCCTTCACCAGCTTGTCGGGGGTGCGGAGCGTGAAATCGAACGAGTCGATGTCGGTCGAGAAGATCGCCATGTTGCGGCCGGCGAGATGGGCCAGGGTCTCCTTGGAATCTTTCAGGAAGGGATAGCGGAAGAACGGTGCCACCGGCGCGCCCACCGCGCGCTTCACCGCACTCACGCCTTTCTCGATCTCACCCTTCCAGTCCGCGTCGTTTTTCATCTTGCTCAAGTCGAGGTGCGACCAGGTATGGGTGCCGATGGTATGGCCGCGCTTGTGCACGTCGCGGATGATTTCCGGCAGCCCCAGGGCCATCTTGCCGATGGAAAAGAATGTGGCCTTGGTGCAGTGGTGGGCCAATGCGTCGAGAATGGCCTGCGTGTGCCCGACTTGCGGACCGTCGTCGAACGTCAGCACCACCTCCTTCAGCAGCAGGAAGTCGTGCACCTTGTAGTGCTCGAAGCCGAAGCCCGGCCCTCCGGTGGTATCGATCTCGACCGTGCGCGAGAGACCGAGCGCGTTTGGATTGGTGCACGGCCCCGTGCCCTGGGCAAGCGCCGCGCCGACGCCCGCCGACCACGCGAGAAGTGCTCCCGCAATTGCTGTCGCCACGCGCATCGCAATCCCTCCCAACAGAGAATCCGCGCTTATCCTTAACCCTGCGGCGAACCCCAGGCCATTGCAAGTGCCTCGCAGCCCAATGCAGCAAATTTTTCCGTTCCAGTTCCGCCAGATGCAGGCTAAAAAGGATCGCGCAGTCCAGCAGTCGCGACCGCAATCTCCAGCTGTGGCGGACATAATTCCACCATGGGCGGATGGTGCGATCCGTGCTACCATTAACGGCCAAAATTAGCCCCGGGGGCCCCCATGTTCACGCGTAGCTCAACCGCCGACCCGAAGGCGCTCGAGCCTCTCAAGCCGAGCCCGACTTCCAACGCCGCACTCAACATGCAGCCGCAACGCCGCTCGGGTCCGTCCGACAGCGGGAACAAGTCGGTCATCAGCAACGACCTGAAGATCATCGGGCAAGGCCTCAAGATTATCAGCCAGGGCACGCTCCAGGTCGACGGCGAGGTGGAAGGCGACGTGGCAGGCGCCGAAGTGATCATCGGCGAGCAGGGCAAGGTCACCGGTACGGTAGCCGCCGAACGGGTGATCGTCCGCGGCAAGATTTCCGGTGTGATCCGCGGCATGACAGTGGCGCTGCAGTCGTCCGCCAAGGTCGAGGGTGACATCCACCACATTTCGCTCGCCATCGAGCAGGGCGCTGAGTTCGACGGGCGCTGCCGGCGTCCCACCGATGCCTCTGAGCTCAAGCTCGATCTCGATGTGACGGGCAACGGCCAGATGAGGAATTGACAGCCAAATAGGCTGATGCAACCCGGCGCCGGTGAAGGGGCGGCAACTCGCCGCTCCCAGTGAGGAGCGAGGGTGTGCTACATTGTTTATTGAACCGCAACCAGGGAAAGGAGGTGATCCAATGTCTAGTGGGATCTTGAAGTCGGCGATGGCGCTGCTCGATCACGCTTGCGTTGGAGCAACCTCCAGCGACGGCTGAGTGGCCAATCGCCACCGATCTCACGGGGGTCGCCATAGGGCGGCCCCTTTGTTTTTGGGGGGTCGATGGCAATGGCTAGCCTAACCCGCCGCGACCGGGGATAATCGGTTCGGGCGGGGAGGAGTGGAGCAAGGGGGGAAGCCATGCTCGGTGCCCGCGTATTCGTCACCCTTTCGTTTCTCTTTCTCGGCGCCTCGTTCATTGCCTCATCGGCGTTGCTGATCCAGGAATTCCAGGCCACCGACTGGCTCACGATCGTGGCCGCGCACAGCCACCTCTTCTTCTTCTTCCCCGTGCTGGGGCTGTTGGCCCTGTTTGCCTTCTACCTGCCGTCCGTCGTCTTCACGCACCTCTATTGGACGCACGTGCGGTTCGGCAAGCTGCGCTTCCTTGTAGGGCTGGTTGTGGTGGCCGCCCTCTCCTATGGGTTCACCAGATACCTCGACAAGCCGCCGCGTTCGATCTGGGAGGCCTCGCCCAGCGCGCTTGCCGCCGACAAAGGCAACAAGGCGGAGGGTCGCCTGCCGATCCTCGAGACACTGGGCAGCTTGCGCGAGGTGGCGCAAACCCGCGTCGGTCTCTCCAACTTCGGCCGCAATTGCGCGCCTGACGACCTGCTCGAGCTGCCCGAGGAGATGCTGAAGGAGCGCTACTGCTTCCCCGCCGGGAAGCGGCTGACGGGAACGGCCTGTTGCGAGGTGCAGCGCCGGTTTGCCGACGCCGTGTCGCGCCTCCAGGAGGGGCCTGCCACCCGCTCGCTCTCGGGCCAGCTGGATCTTCTGGTATTCATGCCGCTCAAAGTGTTCTTCGTTCTCATCGTGGTTGCGATCGGGGCCTTGCTGGCGCGATGGCGCGACCGCATCGATGAGCACTACCGCGAATTGATGCCACGGCTCGAGCGGGGTGTCATTGTCGGCGCCCTCGCCATGCTGTTCTGGCCGGCAATGGACTACGGCTACCAGCAGACCGCCAATGCTCTGTTCGGGCGCTGGGGCGCGGGTCCGCAGCTGCGCTTGAGTCTGGTGATCGCTCCCTGGGCCCTGCTGCTCCTGTTCTACTTCCTGCGCCGCCTCGGCAAGCAGGGCGAGCTGGTTGGGCAGATCTCGGGCGTGGTGGTCGCCGCGGTGGCGGTGCTCCGCTACGAGCAGCTCAATGACTGGGTCGTGCGCTTGCTCGGGATCGGCGCCAATCAGTGGATCCTGGCCGGGCTGGCTGTGCTGGCCGTCGTCGGCCTGGTCGTGATCTTGTGGCTGCGCCAGAGGGGACGCTATCCCCAGTCGACCGCGCCTGCGACCTAGCCTCGTCCGGCGCGGTGCGCCTGACCGCCGGAAGGCGCTTGCGATTCGAGCCAAAGAGGGGCAATAGGGCCGCGGCAGACAAGGTCGGGAACCTGCATGCTTATCGTCTACGATGCGGCCGATGGCGTGCTGATCAGACGCGAGGATCAGCCCACCGTCGATGGCGCGACGGTCTGGATCGACATGCTGAAACCCACCAGGGACGAGGATGCCCTGGTGGAGCGGGCGCTCGGCATTGCCGTGCCGACGCGCGAGGAGATGGCGGAGATCGAGGCCTCCAGCCGGCTCTATCAGGAAGGCGGTGCCCACTACATGACCGCGGTGGTTCTGCACCAGCCCGACGCGCCCAACGAGCCCCCCACGGCGACGCCGATCACCTTCATCCTGGCAGGCAACCGGCTCATCACCGTGCGCTACGCCGAGCCGCGCGGCATCAAGATGTTCCTCACTCGCGTGCAGAAGAAGGACGCGCCCTGCATGACCGGCGCCGCCGTGCTCGTCGGGCTGCTCGAGGCAATCATCGATCGCGAGGCCGACCGGGTTGAGCGCATCCAGGGCGAGGTCGACACGCTCTCGCAGACGATCTTCGGCGTGAGAGGCGGCGAGCGCACGCGCTCGCTGCGCTTCGATGTCAACATCAGGAGCATCGGCCGCGAAGGGGAGCTGACATCGAGATCGCGTGAAAGTCTGCTGACGCTCGGGCGCCTGCTCACCTACCTCGGCCACGTCATGAGCGAGCGCGGCGACGACAAACACTTGCGCGCCCGCGTGAAAACTGCCAACCGGGACGTGCAATCCCTGGCCGACCACATCGGCTACCTCTCGACCAAGATCACCTTCCTGCTCGATGCCACGCTCGGCATGATCAACAACGAGCAGAACACGATCATCAAGATCTTCTCGGTGCTGGCCGTCGCGTTGATGCCGCCGACCCTGGTCGGCACCATCTACGGCATGAACTTCGAGCACATGCCCGAGCTCAAGTGGCTGTTCGGCTATCCCTTCGCGCTGGGTCTGATGGTGGTCTCGGCCGTGATCCCATGGCTCTATTTCAAGCGCAAGGGCTGGCTGTAGTGGCCTTCACTGAGCGGCCTCGAAGCGCTTCACCCGGCGAATGGTCTTGGTCCTGTACTCGCTGTTGATGTCGTATCCGAGCGAGGCATAGAAGGCGCGCGCATCGTCGTTCAGCGGGCTCACGTTCAGCCCGATGTACTCGGCGTCCTGGTCCGCGGCCCACGTCTCGATGGCGCCGAACAGCGCTCGCGCGATTCCCCTGCGTCGCAGGTTGGGTGCCACGACGACGAACGCGATGAACACTCCAGGGCGCGGAAACATGAAGTCGTTTCCGACTCCAGGAAAGCTGCCGCCACTGGTGAATCCGACGACGTCGCCTTCCACCTCGGCGACGAGGTTGAAGTTGGTGGGCCGGCTGATCCAGTCCTGCAGGATGGCCGGCGTAAACCCGAGCAGCCTGGGCCGGAACTGGTCCGGGTGCCAGCGGTGATGCTGCGCAAAGAAGTCCTCGAACATCGCTGCGACGGCGCTGAAATCGGTGTGCGTTGCGGACCGCACGCTCACTGCTGTTGGCATGACCGACCCTCCAGCGCCGCCTCGTCGTGCCTGTCTCACGACATTGGGGCGGCGTTGTGGGAACTCTGACCGGCCAGCGTCGGTCAGATCATGTCGCGGCATGCCAGGCGAGTGCCAGGACGCCGCAGACTGCCAGCGTCGTCATGACACCTCGGTGCAGCACGAACAGCAGCACGATCGCCACCCCCGACAGCAACAGTGCCGGCCCGGAGATCGATGCCGGGTCCGGAACGTGCAGCCGCAGCGGCCCTGCGGCGCGCTCGCTCACGCTGGCAAACAGCACGTGCAGCGCGAACCATACCGTCAGATTGAGGATGACGCCGACCACGGCGGCGGTCACCGCGGCCAGCGCCGACTTGAGCCGTGGCTCGGCATTGAGGCGCTCGATGTAGGGCGCGCCCGCGAAGATCCACAGGAAGCACGGCGCGAACGTCGCCCACAGGGTGACGAATGCGCCCAGCACCCCCATGGCCCAGGGATTGCCGCCGCCGTGCCGGTGGGCGGCGAGGAAGCCGACGAACTCGGTGACCAGGATCAGCGGCCCCGGGGTCGTCTCGGCCAGGCCCAATCCGTCGAGCATTTCGCCGGCCGTCAGCCAGCGATGGGACTCCACGACGTCCTGCGCCATGTAGGCCAGCACGGCGTAGGCCCCGCCGAACGTGACGACGGCGAGCTTGGAGAAGAACCAGGCGATCTGCGAGAGCACGTGCGCGGGGCCGAAGATTGCGGCCAGGGCTGCGAGCGGCACCACCCAAATGGCGAGCCACACGCCGATGGTCGCCAGTGTCTGTCCGAGGTGTGCTGTCTTCTCGCTGCCCGGTCCGCGCGGTGCGGGTGCACCGCCGGTGGCACGCAGGAAGCCCACCAGCGCAGCGGCCAGCACGATGATTGGGAAGGGGACGGCCAGGAAGAAGATGGCAACGAACGCGGCGCCGGCGATCGCCCATTCCACATTGTCCTTGAGCGAGCGCCGGGCGATGCGCAGCAGGGCCTCGACGACGATGGCGAGCACGGCCGCCTTGATGCCCACGAACAGGGCCTCGGCCACCGGCAGCTTGCCGAACGCCGCGTAGAGTATCGACAGGACGAGAACGACCAGCGCGCCGGGGACGACGAACAGCAGCCCCGCGGCCAACCCGCCTTTCACCCCATGCAGCCGCCACCCGACGTAGGTGGCAAGCTGCATCGCTTCGGGGCCCGGCAGCAGCATGCAGAAGTTGAGCGCGTTGAGGTAGCGCCCCTCGTCGATCCACTTGCGCTCCTCCACCAGCTCGCGGTGCATGAGCGCGATCTGCCCCGCCGGGCCGCCGAACGAGATCACGCCGATACGGGCCCACACCTTGAGCGCCTCGGCGAAGGTTGGCGGGGCAGTCGCCCCGCCGATCACGGTATCCTGCTGCATCAGCGCCCCTCAGTTCCGTTTCGCCGGCCAGTTGTGCGTTTCGCTCGCAGCATAGCGCCGCCAGGCGTAGAGCGCATCGTAGACGGGAAAGCCCAGCCGCAGTGCGGCGTGATCGTCGCCTCCGCAAAGGGCCGAATTGCCGAGCGAGACGGCGAGCAACCCGGCGGCTTCCGGGGCGAGATCCGGCCTGGCGGTATCGGCGCCGCGCACCACGAGCGCAAGACTGGCGAGCGCGGGGTCGGTGATGGCGAAGCGGCGGATCAGCGTGTCGAACGAGCAAAGCTCGCCTTCGTGGCCGATCTCCACGCCCTCGATATCGTAGGGGATGCCGGCGAGCTCCTTTGCCACACTCGTCACCTGGCTCGGCTCGACGAAGAAGAATTGTGCCTGAGCGTCGATGAAGCGCCGGATCAGCCATGGGCAGGCGATGCGGTCGATCTTGGGACGCACGCGGGTGACCCAGCGCGACGGCCTCGCCTCGTCGCGTCCCGGCAGCGCGGCCTTCAGAATGGTCAGACCGCCGGCCTTGCGCCAACCTTCGATCCCGCCTTCGAGCGCGCGCGCGTCCAAGCCCATCTCGCGCAGTGCCGAGACCGCAAGCTGGCTGACGTTGTGACCGTGCGCGCAATAGGCGACCACGCTCGCGCCCGGCGGGATTTCAGACGCCCATTCCGTCACGCGGGTGTGCTCGCGCCACCGGGCTGTGGGCAGAATGTGCTTAGCCTCTGCGTAGATATCGCGCCGGTGAACGTCATAGATCACTGGCGCCTGGCTGGTGCCGATCAGCGCCTTCAGCTCGTCGATGGTGATGAAAAAGTCGCGCATATCGTCCTCCGTGGCTTCAAGAAACGGCGCTTGGGCGATGTGCCTCTCGGGGCGGCCGCAACGAGGCCCCGGAATTCTGCAACTGGAATCAATATTTCGGGCGATGCGAGATCGCCCATTCCCGCGCGTGCTCGATGGGAGTTCGCGGCGGCAGGGAGGCGCGCAGCTTGCGCACGCTGGGCAAGGCCTCCATGCGCGCGTTCCAGGCGACGACCGCCGGGTATTTCGGCAGCATCGTCCGGCCCTCGCCGGTCAGCGAGAACGCATACATGCTGGGCAGCAGGAAGAAGTCCGCCAGCGTCAGTTGCGCGCCGAGCAGGAATGCCTCTCCGTGGGCCAGCTCGTTGTCGACAAGCTCGAGGCCCCGCTGCACGCGCGGCAGCGCGTGGGCAACCACTTTCTCGTCTGCGGCGATACCGAGGTCGGGGAATACCAGGCGCTCGTGCACCACGTGGTAGACCATGTAGGGGTAGTAATAGGCGTTGACCGCGCTGATCCACTGCTGCATGCGCCCCCGCTCGCGCACGCCCTTCGGCTGCAGCGCTGGCGTCGGGAAGGCCTCGTCGAGATAGCCGACGATGGCGCTCGTTTCATAGATCCGGAAGCCGTCGTGATCGAGGATCGGCACGCGGCCGAAAGGGTGCAGCGCCAGATGCGACGCGGAGCCCATGTCGGGTTCCAGGTCGTGGAAGGCGAAGGGTACGCCTTTGTGCGTCAGCACGAGCCTGACGATGTTGACGTAGGTGCTGCGCTGAAATCCGTAGACGGTCACGCTGTCCATGGCTGATCTCCCGTTGCACTGCGAACCGGGAGAAGCATGCCCACACGCACGCGCCGGCGCGTCACGGGCGAGCCCGTACGCGTGCACATGCGATCGATGGAAATGGAAAAATCGCCCATGCCTTCCTCCACAGTTCGAGGAAAACGGCACTTGGGCGATTGCCTGACGGGGCGGCCGGATAATGCCCCGTTCGCGCAACATGGGATCACCCGCGCTCGCTGTCAAGGTGAGGCTTGATCACGGGCGCCGGGACGAAGCTGTGACGGTCAGCTGCTGGCCGAAAGCCACTCCGGTGGGAGCTTCATCTTCGTCGAGCGAGAGGTTCGTCAATCTGTTTCGGTAGCGCCGCAATTGGATGGCAGCACAACTGCCAACAGGATGCTGGTGCGTCACCGGCCGCTTGATCGCCGCCCGCCCGCCGGGCATGCTCGCGGGCGAAACGCGTGAGCACGTGAGGAGGCGACCATGGATCTCGGCATCAGGGGCAAGAAGGCCATCGTCTGTGCGGCGTCGAAGGGGCTCGGCAAGGGTTGCGCCGAGGCGCTGGCGCGAGAGGGCGTGGACGTGACCATCTGCGCCCGCGGCGCCGAGGCGCTCAACGCCACGGCCAAGGCGATCGCGGCCACCGGCGCCAAGGTCACGCCCGTCGTCTGCGACGTGACGACGGAGGAGGGCCGCAAGGCGCTGCTTGCCGCCTGCCCCAACCCCGACATCCTGATCAACAACGCCGGCGGTCCCCCGCCTGGCGACTTCAAGGATTTCTCCCTCGAGGATTGGCGCAAGGCGGTCGAGGGCAACATGATCACGCCGATCGCGCTGATCCACGCCACCGTATACGGCATGATGCAGCGCGGCTTCGGACGCATCGTCAACATCACTTCCCAGTCGGTCAAAGCGCCCATCGCCTCGCTCGAGCTGTCGAACGGCGCGCGCATGGGGCTCACCGGCGCCGTGGCCGTGCTGGCGCGCAAGGCCTCGCGCAACAACGTCACCATCAACGCCATTCTGCCTGGGCCGTTCGACACCGACCGCCTGCGCAGCACGACGCAGAAGATGGCCGAGGCGCGCAAGGTTGCGCTCTCCGTGGTCGAGGCCGAGCGCAAGGCTTCCGTGCCGGCCGGGCGCTTCGGCAACGCTGAAGAGTTCGGCGCGGTGGTCGCGTTCCTGTGCTCGGTGCATGCCGGCTACGTCACCGGGCAGAACCTGCTGATCGACGGCGGCGGCTACCCCGGCTCGCTCTGAGAGCAAGACCGTTTCTGATCGAAGCACTTGGCTTCGATCATGGAACGTGAACCTTGCTCTCAACTCTATGATCAGAGCAGGATTCACGCTTTGGCCGCCGCGTCCCGATCCGGGCAAGGCGATGCAAGGCGCGCGCGTCAATTGCGATCGTGACGCGCAAGAGTTCGCATTGCGAAAGTTGAAAATTCCGATCGGAGACTACGCTGCGATGCTGGTCCGGCGCCTATTGTCGCGTGGCGCGTGCGTCACGCGTTGTGTCTTTGCCTGAAACTGCTCGATTTTTCATGTTGCGGTTGAGCCAACTGCGACAAATCCATGAATGCAGTTCATAATTTTGCGTTGACCACCATGGTCCGAGTTGCTCGGTTGCGGCCCGCCGGTGGGTGGCACCGAGCCTAATGCGGGAATGCCATCGCGGGTTTCCGGCTGTGGGCTTTGGGAACAACTGTACTCGGACAGCAAACCCTTCGGATTAGCTGAAAAAATCGTCAGTGCGACTCGGGAACGCCTCCGGCATTTCCGCATTGCCTGACTGCTGTCTGCGATGCCTGGGGCCGGCACGTCATGCGTAGAGGAGAAAGCAATCATGAGAGTTTTCCTAGTGGCCGCACTTGCGTCGATCGCGAGCGCGGCGACGGCGCTTCCTGCAGTGGCCGGCGCCAGCGACCATGTTCGCGAATCCATCGTCCGTGATCGGGCGTCGGTGCTGTCGGATGATGGGATGAGAACGCCGCGTCGGCGCGTTGCGCGGGCCACCACCAGCGACACGGAGGACTACGAGGAGGCGAGGCCGCGCCGTCAGCGCACCTACGAATCCAACGACCATGAGGCGAGGCCGCACTACGCCAAGCGCCACGCCCAGCCCTCCGCGAAGGGGCGCCTCGCCAGAGGCGTCAAGCACGCAAGGCGTGCCGCGCATGGGAAGCGTCATGTTGGCCGCCGCCCTGCTCCGGTCGTGCGCCATGCTGCACGCCCAGCCCCGCGGCGCGCTGCCGCGCCGGCCTGGACGCGGCGCAGCCTGGCCGGTTCCGGACCGGCCGGCTCCGGCCAGAACGGCGTTGCCTCGTTCTACTGGCAGCCGCAGCGCGTCGCCGCCGGCGGCTGGTTCAACCCCGACGCGATGACGGCCGCGCACCGCTCGCTGCCTTTCGGCACGCGCGTACGCGTCACTCACATTGGCAACGGTCGATCCGTCGATGTGCAGATCAACGATCGTGGGCCCTATGTCGCCGGACGCGTCATCGATCTGTCGCGGGCTGCCGCGGGTCTCATCGGCATGACGGCGCAGGGCATCGCCCGCGTCAGCGTCACGGTGCTCGGCCGCTAAAATCCGATCGCTGATGCCGGAATCGAAGAGGCGGATGCTTCACGCATCCGCCTTTTTCGCGCCACTTGGAGGAAGCGCACCGCTCAGCGACTGTCCTCCGCGATCAGCTGCTCCATCCTCGCGACCTTGGCGTCCGGCCGCCACACGTTCTTGAAGGTGTGATGCCGGCTGCCGCCGCCCGGCACGTCGAACTTGATCTCCACATCGCCGGTGCCGAGACTGAGAAAGCGCAGCCCCAGGATCTTGTGCACGATGATATCATCGCTGAACTTCAGCACCTGGAAATTGAGCGGCCTGTAGCTCTCGATCTGGCCCGTCACCGGGGACCGCCATCCCACTTCGCCGGGTGATACGAAGCCGTACGTGAAGCGCGGGTGGACAAAGGTGATATAGGCCCAAAGCACGAAGGTGATCGCAAAGACGACGACGTAATAGGCCAGGTTCATATGCACCTTTATCAGCGTCAGCTGATCGAAGATGACGGTCCATCCGAGGAAGATATGCACGAGCAGCCCGACGAGGGCGAGCGCGAGGACCATGATGATGGCGTAGATGCCGCGGGCCCTGAGATGGGTGAAGATCAGCGTGGCGAACATGATGGCGAGAAAGGCGATGCCGACCCAGGGGCTGGTGTGGACCTTCAGGGCCTTGTCTCCGATTTGAATGTTCTCGCCGAACAGCACCGTCAGCATCATGCACAAGAGGGCTGCGAACCAGATGGCCCACCAGTAGACCAGATCGGAATACTCGTAGATGCGTACCGTCCTGGGTGCGCCCGAGGCTACGGCGCTCGTCGGTTTCTGTGCCTGAGCGTTGGCAACTGTCGTCATTCCGACCTCCCAAGAGAGCGATACACGCGCTGAGCAGACAAGGGCACAACTGCGGCTTCACATGGGCGAACGTGGGCTTGACTGTCAATAGTCCGGGTTGTTCCAGCCGGCGGAGGGGCGATGCGTGCAGCTTTGTAGGGAGCGGCGGCCACGGTCACGCAATGAGCCCGCCGAGCGGCGCTGCTCCCGCGCTGTCCGGAAAGACGTCGCTCGCCAGCGCGCCATTGGGCACGCCGAGGTGTTCGCCAAGCACGCCCTTCAGTAGCGAGCGCAGATCGCGCGTTGGGGCAAGGTCACGGCCCTGGTAGAGCGCGCTGTCGCGCAGCCCCGGCCAGTCGGCGAGAATGCGGCCGCCCTTCACCGCGCCGCCAACCACGAGCGCCACTGTCGCCATGCCGTGGTCTGTCCCTTCCGTGCCGTTGACGCGCGCCGTGCGGCCAAACTCGGTGACGATGACGGCCACCGTATCCTTCCATGCCTCCCCCATCCCCGTGTGCAGCGAGCTGATCGCCGCGTCGAGGCCCGCAAGCCTGACCGCCAGCTGACCGCGGATCGGGCCCTCGTTGGCGTGCGTGTCCCAGCCGTTGTAGCTCAAGACGCCGATGCGTGGCCCGTCGGCGGCGGAGAGGAAGCGGGCTGCAGCTTCGGCTGCCTCGACGAACTCGCGGCTGATGCGTGCGGCCGGCGTCTGGGCCGGCGTTTGGCCCGGCGCCCCCGGCTGGGCAGACTTGGCCGGTCCGGCTTCCGCGACACGGTGGATCTCCATGCCCTCGGCGAACGCCCTTGCCAGCACCGGATCGGTTCGTGCGTAGAGGTCCATGAGCCGCGCGACCGTGGAGTCGTGCAGCGGCACATTGTTGACCTTGGGGATCCAGGACAGCACCGGAGCTCTGCCACGGATCACCAGCGGCAGCACTGCACCAACCGCAAGACCGCGCGGGTTGGCCCTGCCCCCTGAGGGCAGGTGCGCCAGCGCGCGGTTGAGCCAGCCGTCGTCGATCCTCCCGACGCCCGCCAGCCCGCTCTCCAGGACGTCCTGGCCATCGAAATGCGAACGCTCGCGATAGGGCGTGTGCACGGCATGCACGATGAGGGCCTCGCTCTTCTGATAAAGTCCGTGCAGCACGGGCATGGCGGCGTTGAGCGCGAAGAAGCCGTCGAGCGCGAGCCCGGCGCCTTCGCCCGACACGGGCAGCGCGATGCTGCCCCTCAGGCGGGCATAGTCGGGATCGCCGACCGGAGCCACTGCGGCCAGACCGTCGAGGCCGCCGCGCAGCACCACGACAAGCAGACGCGGATCGCGCGTGCCGGCGATCGCCGCCTTCGGCAGCAGGCTCCAAACCGCGAGGCTGGCGGCGCCGCGGCCGAGAAAAGCACGACGACTGACGGCGCGGGCTTCAGGGCAGGCCATGCCTACCTCCTCTGGAATTCGGGCGACATCAGCAGGAGCTCGAGGCCCTGCTCGCGCGTCTCGGCGCGGGCGATCGCCTCACGCGTGGGCGCGCCGATGCCGTCGCCGAGGATGTCGTTTGCCATGGCGCGCGGATCAGCGACGGGGTCGGCCTGGCGCGCCGCGACCTCGGCGACGCGCAGCCGCTCACGCAGGGCCGAAGGTCCCGCCCATGCACCGTCGCCGTCGGGCCAGCCTGCCGGCGATGGCGGGCGCCAGAGTGGCTGGCCGAGCAAGTTGGTGAGGCGCAGCAGATCCTGCGGCTTTGGCTCGAGAGCGAAGCCGCGCACGACGGCAACGAGGAAATCGTAGGGCGGCATGACTTTGGCCGGCGGAGCTTCCCAGGTCTGCGGCGACTCCACCAGCACTTTGGCGACGGCAGCCAAATCTCCGCCCGTGCGCAGAAAGGTCGACTCGAGATCATGAACGACGGCTCCCGGTGGATCATCGGCAACGAAATGCCGGGCGAGCTTGCGCGCGACGTGGCGCGCGGTTGCCGGACGCTGCGCCAGATCGCGCAGCACCGCCTGCCCGCTGAGCTGGCCCTGGTCACGATAGCGCTTGCCGAGCACGGTCCAGTCGCCCGGCTCGTGCCGGGCGGGGGCAAAAAAGAACTTGCCGGGCTCGGCCGCCGGGGTGTCGGGGGTGCCGACCGTCCAGCCGGTGAGGATGCGTGCCAGGTTGGTGACGTCCTCCTGGCTGTAGCCGCCGTCGGCGCCCAGCGTGTGCAGCTCCAGGATCTCGCGAGCGAGATTCTCGTTCAGTCCCCGGCCACGGTTGAGCCCGGCCCGGCTGTTGGGGCCGATCGACTGGGCGTTGTCGAGATAGACCAGCATGGCCGGGTGCTGGGTGACGGCCAGCAGCATGTCGGCGAAACGGCCCAGCACGTTGGGGCGGATGGCCTCGCGCTCATAGGCGCCGGCGATGCCGCGCACGGGTCCCTTGTTGGCCGAGACGCAGAAGTGGTTTGACCAGAACATGACCAGCCGCTCGAGGAAGGCCGCATCCGTTGCCGCGGCGTGGCCGATCCGCGCGAAGGCCTCGTTCAAGAAGGCCTCGCGGCGGACCAGCCCTGGCTTGGCCGGAGGCGAAGCGGCGGCTGCCGCTTCTGGCGGGTTGGCCCTCCCGGTCGGGGTCGCGTCTGCTGGCGCCGGTGGACCTTCCTGCGCGGCGGGGTCGCCCGCATCGCCTTTCATCGCGGTTCCGTCCTGCATGACGGGGCTGTCCTTGGCCGCGGCGCGCGCCAGTTTCTGCTGGCGTTGCGCCTGCATCGCGGCTGCGAAGGTGACGTGGCTCGGCTCGAGTGCGGCATCGGCGAGGAGGGCGCTGTCGGCCTGTGCCAGCGATTGCAGGACAAAGCCGCGCGGGTCCCCCGCGATGCGCTTCGTCTCGCCGGTGCGTGCGCCGAGCCCGAAGCGCCTCAGCGCGGTGGCGGCGTCGCGTGTCGACATTGCGGCATTCCTCGAGGTCCCGCTTGGCCCCGTAACGGGAAATGCTTGCGAATCCGTCGGATGATGGCGCACAAGAGCGTCGTTTTCATGATCAATGCGAAGACTGAAGGGCTTGGCGAATGCGCCGGCGTGGGAAGCTGCGGGCATGATCTGGCTGTTGGTCCTGTCCCTGGGGCTTGGTGCCGGCACGCTCTCCGGCATCGTCGGCTTCGGCGCCTCCATCATGCTGATGCCTGCGCTCATGTTGGCGTTCGGACCGCAGGAAGCCGTGCCGATCATGGCGATTGCGGCGCTGCTCGCCAATCTCTCGCGCGTCCTGGTGTGGTGGCGCGAGGTCGACTGGCGCGTCAACGCCTACTATTGCGTGACCGCCGTGCCATTCGCCGCGCTGGGCGCGCGCACGCTGCTCGTCCTCGACCCGCGCCTCGTCGAGGGCATCCTGGGCGGCATGTTCCTCTTGATGATCCCGGCGCGGCGCTGGCTCACTGCGCGGGGGCTTCGGGTCAAGGCCTGGCACCTGACGCTGGTGGGCGCTGCAATCGGCTTCCTCTCCGGGTTGGTCGCCTCTACCGGGCCGATCAACACCCCGTTCTTTCTGGCCTACGGCCTGGTGAAGGGCGCCTACATCGCCACCGAGGCCTTGGGCTCGATGGCGATCGGCATCACCAAGGCCATCGTATTCCGCCGCTTCGATGCCTTGCCGCTGGAGACGGTGGGGCGTGGCCTTCTCGTCGGCGCCTCGCTGATGGTGGGCTCTCGCCTCGCCAAGGGCTTCGTGCTGCGGCTCGATGCCAATCAGTTTCGCCTCCTCATGGATCTCCTGCTGGCCGGTGCCGGGCTGGTCTTGCTGTGGGGCGCGTTCGTGCTGCCGCATTCGTAGAAAGAGGGAGAAGGGGTCAGACCCCTCGCGCTGGCCGATCGTCTCGCCATCGACGCTGGAGGCGAGGGCGTCAGACCGGCTTCGCCCCGAGGGGTCTGACCCCAGCATACCTTCGGCCTCGCGGCGGCTGCGCCCGAGGGTTTGGGGAAGGAGGAGCCGGGCATTCGGCCGAGCCCGATGACCTGACCTGATATGCGCGTTGTGGGCGGGGAATGCCCAGGCTCGCCGCATCCGGGCCCTTCTGCATGGCGCTCCGCTGGCCTGGCGGCCACGCCCGCAGGGACGATCGGACTGCGGCCCCCGGCTCCTGCGTAGAGACGTGGCCCTGCAGGGGAACCGCCGTCTCATCTCCGAGGCGCGCGCATGAGAGCACACCGCGATGCGCCCGTCATGCACCGTACACATACATTATGAAATTGATTTCCTTATCCCCGCCCCGAAATCCTGTGCTCGGACGGCGCAATGGGCGGTAGGGCGCAATAAGGCGATAGCCGCATTGCGCCGCTCTTGGGAACGCGCGCATCGGCGCAATGCGCTGCCGCTTATTGCGCCCTACGATCGCTGCTTTGTGCACTCCGCCGGAATGACGTTGTGGTGAGGTTGTGCTCTCCAAACTGGCGTCATCCCGTCATGTCGAAGACATGCCTCCGGCATGAAGGCCGGGGTCACGTCCCCACCTGGGCCCCCTGGTAGGCCCGCATAGCCCCCGGCATCGCCATGACGAGCGTGCCTGGGGCGTATGCGCGCCGCCCCTCCCACGCGAGCGCGCTTTGCGCTACCCTGGGGCCGGGTTGGGCACCTTCGGTGAAGCAGCGGCCATGCGTGCAGACAGCAAGCTTCAGGGATCGATCTCGCTCATCAAGACGGCGATGATCGAGAAGAAGATGACGCAGGCCGAGCTCGCCGATGCCGCCGACTGCCACGAGAAGACGGTGCAAAATCTCCTGTCGGGCCGCCCCGTGCGCGATCAGACGCTGTTCGATGTGTGCATGGTGCTGGGTCTCGACTTCGACAAGGTGAAAGGCGCCTGGACGCGCGAGGGCCGCGACGCGCCGGAGCCCGAGGCTGTGGACGGCCGGGCGGCGCCCGCTTACATGGGCGCATACACCCGCGCCGGCGTCGATCACTACATCGGCAGCTATCTCACGTTGCGCTCATCCTTCTCCGTGGAGGGCGGTGTGATGGCCTACCGCACCGACGTCAGCTGGGACGACGAGTGGCCGAGCCTGCTGTTCCAGGAGCGCGACCGGCCGGACAAGCCCTATCTGCATCGCGGCCGGCTCTACATCCCGGCCTCCTCCATGTGGGTTCACCTGGTCTCGCTGACCAAGGGCGCCATGCGCATGGTGATGGTGTCGCAGCTCGATCCTTCGGGCATCATGCGAGGGCTCATCACCACGCTCAACAAGCAGCGCTCCCATTTCGTGCCGGTGGCGGCCCCCATCGTCTACCTCAAGCGTGACGATTTTGCCGGGGTGGAGCTCGGCGAGATCGGTGCCGCCCGCGCGAGCGCCGCCGGCTACCGGCAGCTGCTCAAGGAGACCGTCGAGCAGGGCTACGCGCGGCTGATCGGGGCTTGAGGTCGCTGCATTTGGATCGGGCTCGGCGCGGTGGTAGGGTGGTGGCGATGATCAAGATGCTGGAAGACGCGATCAAGAAGGTGAAAGGGCTCTCCGAGGAGCGCCAACGCTATGCAGCGCGAAGCGTCCTTGAGCAGATCGCCGAAGCTGGTGATGACGTTTACCCGCTGAGCGAAGAGGAACGCCGCCTCGTTCGCGAGGGCATCGCCGATCTCGACGCCGGTTGCATCGTCTCCGATTCCGACATGAATGCGTTCTGGCGCCGCCATCGAACTCGGGGCAGTTCCCACGTCGATAGAGATGGGCACCATGACGAAAGCAGAGATCAAATCCGTCCTCGATCGCGTACGGACTTGGCCGGGAGTCCGCCAAGCCGAGCTGGCGCGTATTGCACTTCTGATCGAAGCACAGGACGGAGGGGTCGAAGTCGAAGACGAGGCCACAGAGGCAGCGATCGCCGACGGACTTGCGCAAGCCTAACGACGTAAAGTTCGCGAGTGACACGCGCGTCACGGCATGTCTGGCCAAAGTTCGGTCTATGAAGCTCCGCTACACTGAGCTGGCCACCGACAGATCTCGAAGGCATCCTATCGTACATTGCCGAGCACAACTCCTTCCGCTGCCGTAAGAGTACGGTCGTAGCGCATCAAAGATGCTATTCAGCTCCTTGTCGATTTCACTGGCTCTGGGGCGCCCGAGCCGCTTCGACAAGATTCGCGTTCTCTTGGTCAGCGCGCCACTCCATACGCGGTCTAGCTATTCGGTACGTCCGCGCGCCCGCGAGGTGGTGATCCTTCACATACGCCACGGTCGGCTGCGTCCCCCGCGCACGCAAGGAACTATAGGAGCAATGCAACATGACCTCGGGCGATCGCCAACGATCCGCGTCACCACCTACGACGGCCCCGGCGCCGACCCGGTCATGCGCGAGGTGCCTTGGCCGAAGGTGCCGCCCAAGGGCGCGCTGATCCAGATCGCCGCCTGCGGGGTGTGCGGCACCGACCAGCACATCCTCAAGGGGCATTGGCCCAAGCCCCTGCCCTGGCCCTTCACGCTGGGACACGAGCTCGCCGGCGTCATCGTCGAGATCGGTGAGGAGCTCACAACCGACTTCATGGGCAAGCGGATCGGCGTCGGCTCCAAGCTGATGCTGCCCCCGCTGATGCCCTGCGGCTTCTGCGACTGGTGCAAGCACTATCCCGAGCAGGCCAACAAGTGCCTGACCCCGGTCTACTACGGGCGCTATCTGGGCTTCGACAAGCCGCCGCACCTGTGGGGCGGCTGGGCCGAATTCGTCTATGTCGACCTTGGCGAGCTGCCCGGCACCAAGATCTACAAGCTCCCCGACGACATGAACCTGCTGTTGGGCTCTCTGTCCGAGCCGCTGACCAGCTGCATCCGCGCTTTCAATCGGGCGATCAAGGCCGGCGGCTTCAAGTGGAACGACACCGTCGTCGTCCAGGGCACCGGCCCCATCGGCATCCTCGCCATCGCCGCGGCCCAGGAGATGGGCGCCGGCCGGGTCATTGCCGTGGGTGCGCCCGAGACCCCGCGCCTGGCTCTCGCGCGCGAGTTCGGCGCGGAGGCGACGGTCGACATCGACCAACACACGACGGCCGAGGCCCGCATCAAGGCCGTGCGCGACATCGTCGGCGGCTATGGCGCCGATCTCGTCATGGACTGCTCGGGTCACCCGAGCGCTGGCCCCGAGGGCATCGAATTCCTGCGCGACGGCGGCACCTACGTGGAGATGGGCCAGTTCACCGATGCCGGATCGATCCAGACCTCCTGGCACCGCATATGTGCCAAGGATCTCAACGTGTTGGGTTCCTGGGCCTTCACCGCAAACGACCTGCCGCTAGGCGTCGACATGCTCTACAAGGCCCGCGACAAGTACCCCTGGCGCAAGATGCAGACCCTGTTCCCCTTCACCGTCGAGGGCGTCAAAGACGCCGTGGCCCAGGCCATGGCCATGAAGACGGTGAAGTCCACCATCGTGCCCTTCGAATCGCTGATCTAGGCCTCCACCCCTGTCCTCTTGCGCCGCCCCGTTCAGGTAGGGCGTGGACGTCTTAGTAAATCGTTAACCTTTACAAAGTCATAACTTAACTTCAGGGCTACCCGGAAATTGCCACTTTCCACTGGTATGCCACGCCAACTGTCCCGCCATGGTGAATGCGTTAGACGGGGGTCTACGGGCATGGTTACTGGCAGGCTACGGTGCTCCAGCTTGCGCTGGGCGCCAATTTTTGCGGCCATCGGGGCGATATTCGCCTTCCCGGTCGCGGCTACGGCGCAGCAGTTGCAGCTGCCCTTCAAGCTTGACTTGAAGCTTCCGTTTCTTTCCAAGGCTCCCGCCGCGGACCCCGCCCCAAACGCGGACGACACGCGCACGCGGTTCATCGTCGGCCTTGAGCGTCAGGTCGATTTCGAGGTTTCGGCGCTCACCAACCCCAACCGAGTTTCGATCGACCTGCCGCAGATGAAGGTCGAGCTCCCGAACCTTCCAGGCGACGCGCCGGTCGGGCTCATCAAGTCGTTCCGCCACGGTCTCTCGGCCCCGGGCAAGGCGCGCATCGTCATCGATGTGACTGGCCCCGTCGTGGTCGAAAAGGCGGCCATCGAGAAGTCGGCCGACGGCAAGACGAGCATGCTGGTCCTCGACATTATCGCCGCGCCGGAGTCCACCGCCGCCGCCGAGGCTCGCGCAACCATCCGTGCAGGCGCTCTTGGTCTTGGCGCTGCAGGCCTGCAGCCGCCCGTGCCCAAGCCCGCCGTGCCGCCGCAGGTGCGCGCGGCCGGTTCCTACAAGCCCGTGATCGTCATCGATCCGGGACATGGCGGCGACGACGCGGGCGCCACGAAGTTCGGCACCGTCGAGAAGAACGTGGTGCTGTCGTTCGCGCTGAGGCTGCGCGACAAGCTCGATGCCTCTGGCCGCTACAAGGTGCTGATGACGCGCGAGAAGGACGTGTTCATCCCGCTCGAGGAGCGGCGCGAGTTTGCCGAGCGCAACCAGGCGGCGCTGTTCATTGCCATCCATGCCGACTACACCGGTCGCGCTTCGGCGCGTGGCGCCACCATCTACTCGCTGCGTCCGCAGCTGGCCGATTCCCTGCGCCGCTCGGCGCAGGGCGGCGTTAGCGAAAGCGTCCTCTCGAGCAAGGAGGCAGCGCTGGTCAAGCAGGCCGACGGGGACGTCGGCACGGTGCGCGACATCCTCACCGATCTCGCCAAGCGGGAGGTGGACCTCAACAGGGAGCGCACCAGCGTGTTCGTCCGCTCTGTGATCGACTATATCGGCGGCAGCACCAACCTGATGGACAATCCCGACCGCAGCGCCGCTTTCGTCGTCCTGAAGACCGCCAAGGTGCCGTCGATTCTCCTGGAGCTCGGGTACGTCACGAACCAGGAGGACGCCCAGCAGCTGAAGTCCGACCATTGGCGCGACAAGGTCTCGGGCTCCATGTTGACGGCCATCGACAACTATTTCGAGAGCCACCTGGCCCGGGTGCCGATGTAATCGGCCCGGGGTTTACCCGAACACGTCCTGCAGCACGCCGGCGCGCACCACCTCGGTGCCGTCAACGGCAATGGTCGTGCGCATGACGGGGATGTCGAAGTGGCCCGCCGTGTAGCGGCCCGCGAACTCGTTGGCACCGGTCGAGAACAGGAAGTTGCCCGCCACGGCACGCAGCTCGGTGCCGTTGGTGTCGCGCTTATCGTACATGGCGAGGGCCTCGTAGCGTGCCTTGCGGTTGAGGCCGAAGCCGACGTGGCTCACCGCGTACGCCTCGCGGTCGCCCCAGGCGGCGAGATAGCTCCGCATCATCTCGGCGTCCGCGCCCTCGCCCTCGATGCGCGTCACGTAGTCGGCCTCCAGCGTCAGCCGCACCGGCGCCTCCAGGTAGCGCTTGAAGGTGAGGTTGATGTCGCCGCGGTCGAGCACCAGCGTGCCGTTCACGCTGCCGCTCTTGGGAAAGCTCACCACGATGCCGCCAGGCCAGTGCGCCAGCGTTCCCGGCTTGTCGGTCCAGCCCCACACGCCCACGGTCGATGCGCCGGCCATGTCGATGTCGAGCGCAGTGCCGGCGGCGGAAGTGACCGTCATACCCTTGGCACCGCGCAGCATCTTCGCGGCGGCGCGCACGCTCCTCTCCAGCGCGCTGTCAGGGGCCATGCGTTCCAGCGCCTCCGGGTGCTCGTTGGAGATCACCATGATGCGTGCGCCGGCCTTCAGGATGGCCGGCGTTTCCGCTGCGTGCATCAGGCCCTCGATGGTGCAATCGACGACGAAGCCGGCCTGGCCCAGCGCCGTCACCACCGGCGCCAGCTTGCCGATCGCCTCGCTGGCGCCCGTCGAGCGCACCGGCACCGGATGCGGGTTGCGCGGGGTCGGCAGCACCACGTGAAAGGGCCGCGCGCCCAGCCGCAGCAGCGCCAGCTCGGCCAGATGCACATTGAGCGCGCGCGACTGCGTCTCCGACAGGATCGCCGCGGTATCGCCCTTCTTCACCGCGCAGCGCTCGAACACCTCGCAGAACGCGTCGATCCACTTGCCTTCGATGCGGTCGGCGAACATGTGGGCCTCTTCTGGGTGCACGTGCGGGGTCGATGATAGGTTGACTGCAGTGTGCCAGCAACGTGCCGATGGGCTCGTTCCCGCTCCGGATGGCCATTGCAATGCCGGTTGGATGCGCATATATTTGCGCATCTAGCGGTGAGCAAGGGCGTCGATCGAGACCAACACGCGGCGGATCATTGCTCGCCTGGAGGGCGACGGCTGGGTCAGAGAAACCGGTGGCAAGCACGACAAGTTCAAGCATCCCAAGAGGCCCGGCCTGATCGTCGTTCCTCGTCACCGTCAACAGTCGCCCGGGGTGGCGCGGTCGATCGCCAGGACAGCAGGTTGGATTAGGAGCGCAGCGGTGACGCAATACGTCGGCATCCTCGATGGCAAAGGCGCAGTCTGGGGCATTCGCATCCCCGACGTTCCCGGCTGCCACGGGGGTGGGGAGACGCCGGAAGCCGCGCTTGCGGATGCCATCAGCGCTCTGCGCGAGGTCGCTGCGCACTGTGTAGACAACCACGTCGCAATCCCGACACCGCGCGGTCTCGATGCGGTGCGCCGTGACAAGGAGGCCGCTTTTGATCCAAGGAACGAGACCATCGTGATGGTCCCGCTGCTGCTCGACAAGGGCGTTCGGTCAAAGCCAACGTGTCCCTCGACGCTGGAACCCTGGAGGCCATTGACGAGGAAGCCGCGAGGCGGGGGCTCACCCGGTCCAAATTTCTCGCGAGTGCGGCACTGGACAAGATCGGACGAGCAGGGACGCTAGCCGCGGGAGCGCAAGGCCGCTCGCAGTGCGCACTCCCGGCGCTCGCGATAGCGTGCAGGTTGGGTCACGCGGAGGCAGACCCAACACCGTCCCAGCGCTCGGACATGTTGGGTCTACACTTCGCTCGACCCAACCTACATCGTCTACCAGCCCCGGTGCCACTCGAACAGACGCCCTCCACGTAAGCGCGCAAGTAAGAATCGGCTACCAGACAGAAGCTACCGCCCACGCGAGGGTTCATTTCGAAAAACATTGGCCTTTCGAACTGATACTTGAAGTTAAAACACGCGCAGCCGGAATAATTCAGCAAGCGCAAAATAGCAAGTATCTCTGGAAGGACCTCATTTCCAAGATCTCCACCGAAATAGGCTGCTCCGCTTTGCTTTTTATGAACATTTCTCTTTCGTGTGCATTCTTCAGGTCGCCGCAGTAAATAACAGCTCCGTCTATTGATATTGTGTGCGCGACATATTCCTCAGTCCTTTTATGTACTCTTGTATTATGTAATCTTCATCGAAGATCTTGCAATCGGCGCGAGCGACGTCCTCGTCGTCAAGGAAGATTGCAGCATTCTTGCCCCACTCATCGACCCTCTTCTTTCTGATGAAAGGGAAAGGCGGATCGCACCCGAACATTTGTGGGACATTGGGAGCAAACCCGTTATCGATCAACCATCTATTGAGCAGAAGTTTATCGTCGGCCAATTCGACTTGCGCCTGTCTGGGATTAGGCTTCTCCCGCATGCTGTGCGCGACGATCGAAGGATCCGATACTCGGACAATTGGAAAGGCAAAATCGCGTTAACTTCAGCTAACTCAATAGTTTCAGCGGTGAGCTCATACGGAAGTATGCATATGTTATCCGAACCCATATGTGCCAGAGCGGCTGACCGCCATTGCGGCTTGTTTCCGAGCAGGAGTCCTAAACTCGAGTGGCCTCGGAGGCCATGCAAATTCGCCCAGACCGCACTGCGCCCATGCCGAGCCCCATTAGCTTTAGCAACTGATAGCTGACACACTGGGCAGCAGCCACCTGCATCTTGGGTCCAGCGTGCAGGCCGCGCGTTCTTTCCCTTTCCCATACAGCTTGTTCCGTCGCGTCATCGCCCATCGTTCGTGTCTATCCAGACCAGTTGCCCGGCACCCGCAATCCGCGGCCGTACACTGCGACATTGGGGAAAGCGCCGAGTCGGTTGGTGCTGGACGATGGCGACAAGCTGAGCGGTCATTCCCAGGTCTGTTGACAGGCCGGCCACCCTGCCAAGAGGCGGTTGGTGACCAAGCGGCCAAGCGCAATAAGATCAGAACTTGGGTCACGCCGCGTCCTTCGATCGAAGGACACGAGGCTGCTTTCTTCGTTGGGAGCGAGATTCCAGACACGACCGTTGGACTGGCGCAACATCTTTCCGAGGCTTCGTGCGTCGGCTCATCCGCTAGGTTATCGTTTCAGCTGCTCGCAGGTACTAGGCTATCGCTTCTGCACGACTCCCCTTTCGTTGCAACAGGAGTCCCATCCGCTTGCGCATGCGGATTGCCCTCTTTAGCCAGTTCCTCTATTCGAGTGAAATCGTTTCGGAAATATAGCTGGCGGATGCCTTCGCGCGTCTGGCCCACTTCGTCCGCTGCCATCTCGGGATAACGAGTAGCCCAAAGATCAAACCGACGACAAGGATCACACCTACGACAATGATCAAACTGACACAGAGGACGGCTTCAAACGTACACAGGGCAATCCTTCCTTCACGTCACACAGCTGATTACTCCTTCCTCCGCAAACCCGGCCAGCAGCCGCGCCCGCAGCGCATTGAACCCCGCGTTGAGCACCAGCCCCAGCATGAGATGGTGATCAGCGGCACGAACATGTCGACGGTGTGGAAGCTGCGCGAGGCGTAGACCAGCAGGTGGCCGAGGCCGTTGCTGGAGGTGATCATCTCCGCCAGGAACACGACGATGCAGGAGATCACCAGCCCGATGCGGCACCCCGTCAACACCGAGGGCAGCGCGGCGGGCAGCACCACGGTGAACAGCGCCTTGCGCCGCGAGGTCCCGGCCGCCAGCGCCGACCAGACGAGCTTGGGCTCCACGGCACTCGTGCCCTGATAGGTGGCGAGCAGGATCGGGAACAGCGCATCCGCCGCCACCAGCGCGATCTTGGAGGCGTGCTCGAACCCCAGGATCAGAATGAATGCGGGGTAGAGCGCGATCTTGGGCACCGGCGCCAGCACGCGCACCACCGGCCGCACCAGCGCCTCGATGGTGCGGTTGCCCGTCGCCGCCACACCCAGCCCCACCCCCACCACGACCGCGATGGCAAAGCCCGCAAACAGGCGAAACAGCGTGATCGCCGCGTGCTGGAGAAACACGGGGTCGGCGAGCTGCTCGGCAAGCCGCGCGAACACAGCCGCCGGCGGCGGCAGCAGCGATGGCGGCGCCATGCCGGCGCTGGTGAGGCCCTGCCACAGCGCCAGGATGAGCGCGATCGGCAACAGGCCCAGCATGAGTTCGGGGATCGCGCGCGCTTTCACGATGTCCCCACCGCAATCTCGTGCACCGGGTCGGCCCAGGCCACGAGCCACGAGCGCAGCCGCTCGAACAGCACGTCGAGCACGAACCCCATCGCGCCGATGATGACGATCATGGCGTACACCGTGTCGTAGAGCGCCATGTCGAGCGAGTTGAACAGGATGTTGCCCACGCCGGCCTGGCGCGCGATCATCTCGCTCGTCACCATGGTGATGAGCGCGAGCACGAGGCCGGTGCGCAGGCCGACGAAGATCTCGGGCAGCGAAGCGGGCAGCACGACGCGCATCAGCCGCTGCAGCGGGCTCATGCCCATCGCCGCCGCCGACCACAGCATCTTCTCTTCCACCGCGCGGGCGCCCTGATAGCTGTGATAGATCACCGGCAGGCTTACCCCCAGGAAGATCACCAGCGTCTTGGACGCATCGCCGATGCCGAGCCACAACATGATGATCGGCATCAGGGCCGCCTTGGGCACGGGATAGATCGTCATCAGCAGCGGGTTGAAGAAGGCAGCGACGAGCCGGCTGCGGCCCATCAGCAGGCCAAGGGGGATCGCGAACAGCAGCCCCAGCCCGAAGCCGATCACCATTCGGCGCATGGAATCGAAGATGTGAAACAGCGCCTCCCGGTCGCCGAGGATGGAGGGCAGCTGGCGCAGGGCCTCGTGCGCCGGCGGCAGGCCGCTGATCTGGAACGCGCGTGCGGCAAGTTCCCACAGCGCCAGCAGGCCGAGGCAGGCCAGCAGGGGCGGAAGTCCGGGAATGGACGTCCAGCGCACGCTCATGGGTGCTGCTCCGGTGTGTCCATCAGCCGCTCGATGTCGACCACCAGGGTCTGGTAGCGGCGGTCGACCAGCAGCTCGGCGCGCCGCCGCGGCCGCGGCAGGTCGATTTTGATCGTCTCCTTGATGCGGCCCGGTGATCGCGTCAGCACCACAACGCGGTCGGACAGGAACACCGCCTCCTCCACGCTGTGGGTGACGAACAGCACGGTCTTGCGGTCGCGCTCCCAGATCTCCAACAGCTCGTTCTGCAGCCCCGTGCGCGTGTGCGCGTCGAGCGCGCCGAACGGCTCGTCCATCAGCAGGATGCTCGGGCCGTAGGCCAGCGTGCGGGCGATCGCCACGCGCTGCTTCATGCCGCCCGACAGCTCCTTGGGATAGAAATTCTCGTAACCCTTGAGGTGCACCAGCGCGATCAGCGCGCGCGCCTTCTCCTCGGCCTTGGACCTGGCCATGCCGCGCTCCAGCGGTCCGTACATGACGTTGCCGAGCACCGTCTTCCAGGGGAACAGCGCGAACTCCTGGAACACAGGCCCCCGGTCCGGCCCCGGCCCCGTCACCGGCTTGCCGTTCACTGTCACGGTGCCCGTTGTGGGCTCGACGAAGCCGCCCACAATATAGAGCAGCGTGGACTTGCCGCACCCCGAGGGCCCCAGGATCGAGACGAACTCGCCCTCGGCGACCTCGAGCGAGATATCGGCGAGTGCGAGGTGGCTCGTGCCGCGCTGGGTCTCGAACGCCTTGCTCAACCGCTCGATGGCAATCATGGGGATTCCCTCTCCCCGCTCTTCGCGGGGAGAGGGTTAGGGTGAGGGGCGGCCAAGAGCAGCGTCGGCGCTTCGTGCCGCCCCTCACCTCGTGCCGGAGGCACGGCTCCGCCATGACCCTCTCCCCACGCTGATGGCGTTCGCGGAGATGTCGGCGATGCGTGGGGAGAGGGAGAAGGGCTCATTCGATCGGCGCGACCACGGTGGCGTGGCGGAAACGGGCGACGTCGAGCTTGTCCTTGATCATGCCGGACTCGGCGTAGATGTCGAACATTGTCTGGATGCCCGCGAAGTTTGGCGCCGCGCCTGGCTCGCGGGCGAAGTCGTTGGGCTTCAGGAGATAGGTGTCGAGCACCTCCACTGGCGCCTTGATCACCTCGTTGACGACCTTGAGAGTCTCGGCGCGATCTGCCAGCGCCTTCTTCATGCCGGCGGTAAGATCGCGCACGTAGTGCTTCACCAGTTCGGGGTTCTTGTCGACGAACTCCTTCCGGCACACCTCCAGGATGTGCACGATGTTGGCCTGCTGGTCGGACAGCGCGAACAGCTTGCGCAGCCCGCCCTTGGCCTCGGCGCGGGCCGCGAACGGCTGGTTGAGCACGCCGACATCCACGCGACCGGTGCGGATGGCATCCTCCGAGCCCGGAAAGCCGGTCTCGACCAGCCTGATGTCCTTGGTCGGATCGAGGCCGTTCTTCTTGAGCAGCAGGAACATCGGCCCCAGGATGCCGGAGCCGAACACGTTGGTGCCGACGCTCATACCCCTCATGTCGGCGATGCTCTTGATCGGCGAGTCGTCCTTTACCGCCCAGTAGACCGAGAAGCTGCCCGGCCGCTCGCCGACGTGCTGGGCAATGATGTAGGCCTGCAGGCCTCCCTGCAACGCGCCGTTGGCCAGCGACAGCGGCGCCTGCGTCGAGCAGTCGAGCGAGCCCGCCACCATCGCCTGCACCATGGGCGCGGTGCCCTGGAACTGCACCCACTCGATGCGGTAGCTCTTGCCGAGCGTGGTGAACTGCTCGGCCCGCCGCATCAGCCAGTACTTGGCCTCCTCCGCCGGAATGGTCCAGCCCACGCGGATCACCTCCTGGGCTACTGCCGCAGCCGAAACGAATGCGGAGCCGGCAACAACCAGCGCCAGCGTCAATTTCCTGGACATGAAAGTGCATCCCTTCCTTTGCCCGATCCGTACAGGGATCGTCCACTCGTTGTGCAGACTTTAGCAAAACCGGGCGCTGGCGGCCTAGTGGCATCCGTTCCCGGAAATGCAGCGTTATCACTGAGAGTTTAGAGCGCGGCGTCGCTCATGACGCGCGAGCGCATGGGTGATCAGCTTGTCCATGAGATCGGATTGAGACAATCCGCTTGCTTCCCAAAGCTTGGGATACATGCTGATCGAGGTGAACCCTGGGAGCGTGTTGACCTCGTTGATGAAGATAGCCTCGCCTTTGAGGAAGAAGTCGACCCTGGCCATGCCTTCGCAGCAAAGGATCCGAAACGCCGCCACTGCAAGCTCTTGAAAACGGCCAGCCTGCTGTGAAGAAACGTCTGCGGGAATACGCAGATCGGCACCGTCAGTGTCGATGTATTTTGCCTGATAGGAATAGAATACCGTGCCTGCTCGCCGGCACAATCTCGCCGAGTTGTGACGCACGAACTTGGCCTTCCGCCTCCTCCAAGACAGAACATTCAATCTCGCGCGCTCCACTCACGCCCTGCTCGATAAGGACCTTACTGTCATAGCGCAGGGCGAGTTCGCATGAGACTGCGAATTCCGCCTCGGACCTCGCGCGCGAGACGCCTACCGATGACCCCATGTTGGCAGGCTTTACAAACAAATCAGTCGTGCCTAGCGCAGCGACGGCTGCCGAGTACTCTACCGGGGATGCAGCAATCATTGTCATGAATGGTACCAAGGGCAGACCGGCATCACGCATCAGGCGCTTGGCGACATCCTTGTCCATCGCTGCAGCAGAACCAGTCACCCCTGAACCGACGTAGGGCACGTCTGCGAGCTCGAGCGCGCCTTGTATCGTCCCGTCTTCTCCGTTCGGCCCGTGCAAGACCGGGAACACAACGTCGAAGCGCGGCAGCTGCGCTGTGTCGAGGTTCGCCCGCCATCACACTGCACGAGGCGGCCTCGCCCCCCTGGGATCAGGGCGACTTGGGGCGCTTCATCGGGGATCGTGAGCACAGCAGCGCCGGTTCCCGCGCCATTACCCGCATCGCAAACAAGCCAGCGACCATCCTTGCCTATGCCAATGAGCGAAACGTCATACCGGTCTGGGTTGAGCGCTCGAAGGACGTTGGCAGCCGAAGCTCTGGAGACTTCGTGCTCAGCTGAGCGCCCTCCGAACAGTAGCCCTACAGTGATCCTGCGATGCCCCGTAACCATTCTTCCCCCGTGCAACCGCTAGCCCCTACCCCTTGTCGTAGGCCACAACTCTATGACCGTCGATGTCCGGGTCTGGCACATGGCGGTCGCCGCGCCATCGGTTGGGACCTGAGGTAAGCCGGCCTAGGCAGCCCCTGCCGAAGGAATGACGGCCGTCGCCTCGATCTCGACCTTGGCGCGGTCCTCCACCAGCGCCACCACCTGCACCAGCGTCATCGCCGGAAAATGCCGTCCCATGACCCGGCGATAGGCTGCGCCGACCTCGCGCAGGCGCGCGACGTATTCGCGCTTGTCGGTGACGTACCAGGTGAGGCGGACAACGTGCTCCGGACGCGCGCCGGCCTCGGCGAGCACCTCCACGATGTTGCGCAGGGCCTGCTCGGTCTGGGCGGCGAAATCGTCGCTGGCGAAGCGCTGCTCGGCATCCCAGCCGACCTGGCCGGCGACGAAAACCTGGCGGCCTTCGGCAGCGACACCATTGGAAAAGCCCTTGGCAGCCGTCCAGTGCTTGGGGTGAAGGAACTGCATGTCAATGCTCGCGTATCGCTGGTGCTCTGGCATGGACAGAAGAATCAATGGCATGCACTCTGTCCATCGAATTCGAAGGGGTGTCGCATCGCATGATCGTCGTCAACGGAACCGGCAATGTCCCACAGGCCGCGCGCGGCGCCGTGCTGGCGATCGGCAACTTCGACGGCGTGCACCGGGGCCACCAGGCGCTGCTGCAGGCGGCAAAGGACGAGGCGGGCCGGCACGGCACCAAGGCCGGCGTCATCCTGTTCGAGCCGCACCCGCGCGAGTTCTTCCAGCCCGACAAGCCGCACTTCCGCTTGACGCCGCTCGAGCGCAAGCTCGCGCTGTTGCAGCAGTTCGGAGTGGATGTGGCCGTCGTCCTCACCTTCGATGCGGCGCTCGCCGGGCTCTCGGCGCAGGATTTCATCGAGCGGGTCATCGTCGAGGCCCTGGCGGCCCGGCATATCGTCATCGGCTACGATTTTCGCTTCGGCAAGGCGCGCGCGGGCGATCCCGAGACGATGCGGCGCGCCGGCGCCGCCCTCGGTTTCGGCGTGACGGTGGTGGCGCAGGTGGCGGAAGCCGGCGAGGTCTTCTCCTCCAACGCCATCCGCGCCGAGCTGGCGCAGGGCGACGTCGGAGGCGCGGCCGAGATGCTGGGGCACTGGTGGCGCGTGGCTGGCACCGTGATCGGAGGCGCCAAGCGCGGGACGGGGCTCGGCTTTCCCACCGCCAACATCGCGCTCGAGCCCGGGACAGCCTTGGCGCATGGCATCTATGCGGTGCGGGTGGACCTGGAAGGCGTCGTGCATCCCGCTGCCGCCTACCTCGGCACCCGCCCCACGTTCGACGACGGCGCGCCGATGCTGGAGGTATTCCTGCTCGATTTCGAGGGCGATCTCTACGGCCGCGAGATCGAGGTCGAATTCATCGACTATCTGCGCGCCGACCGCCGCTTCGACAGCATCGACGCGCTGAAGGCGCAGATGGCTCGCGACTGCGACCGCGCCCGTGAAATCCTGGCGAAGGCGCCCACGCGGCCGCGCGCAGTCGGGCATTGAGGGGAGGAACGCTCCCGCGTTCCCGCTGGAGAACCACCTGCGGTCACTTGGTCCGCGCGCTCGATCCAAACGCGGCAACATTCCTCCGTGGGCACAACGATCGAACAGCGATTATATTCTGCAGATTCTGCAGAGAGCTGTTTTCTGCGTGTCACTTAGTCGGCTGGCCACCCACTGGCAGGGGAACGCCGCCGCAGCCCGCTGAGCCGCGCCACAAGGACGCCGCCCACCGCGACAGCATTCCCCTATGCCTAACGCCGAGCGAAGCGATTTGGGTTGCACGCTGTTCATGCCTGGCGCTCGTGGCTCGTTTCGCAACGGGATCCTCCGTTGTTGCTCAGCCCGAGCGACGCGGCTACAACACGGGCCATGTCGCGATTCATAGCCCATCTGCTGCTGACGCGAATTATGTGCCCGGTCGCCCCAGGCTGTGTCTGAGGGGCGTCCGGGGCGTCCCCCGTGCCTTGAACCCGCGTCGCATCAGTTTTTCCAGGCGGCATTCTCATGACCTCGACCCAACCTGCCTCGCGCGATTGGAGCGCGACCCTGTTCCTGCCCAAGACGGCGTTCCCGATGAAGGCCGGCCTGCCGCAGCTGGAGCCAAGGCTCCTGGAGCGCTGGGCCAGGCTCGGCCTCTACAAGCGCCAGCGCGAGGCCGCCAAGGGCCGCCCCAAGTTCATCCTGCATGACGGGCCCCCCTACGCCAACGGCAACATCCATATCGGCACGGCGCTCAACAAGATCCTCAAGGACATGGTGACCCGCAGCCAGCAGATGCTGGGCTTCGATTCCAACTACGTGCCGGGCTGGGACTGCCATGGCCTGCCGATCGAGTGGAAGATCGAGGAGGAGTACCGCGCCAAGGGCCAGGACAAGGATACGGTGCCCGTCAATGAGTTCCGCAAGCAGTGCCGCGACTTCGCCGAGCACTGGATCGGCGTGCAGCGCGAGGAGTTCAAGCGCCTCGGCGTCGAGGGCGACTGGGAGCACTACTACTCCACCATGGCCTACAAGGCCGAGGGCATCATCGCCGCCGAGCTCATGAAGTTCGCCATGAACGGCGCCCTCTACCGCGGCTCCAAGCCCGTGATGTGGTCCGTGGTGGAGAAGACGGCGCTGGCGGAAGCCGAGGTGGAGTACCACGACTACACCAGCGATCAGGTGTGGGTGAAGTTTCCTGTCACGCGAGCAAGCGCTGAAGCGCGACACGCGGAATCTCTGACCGCGTTGCACGTTGACGGAGCGCGTCCGTCGTCATCTGGACGACAACGCCCTGGACGATCCCTGGCAACCGCGCGATCGCTTTCAGCTCCAAGATCGCGTACGGGTCTGTATGAGGTTACGAATGCGCCGAGGGCAACTGGGCCAAGCCGGGCGACCAGTTCATTCTTGCTGACAAGCTAGCCGGCGCAGTGTCATGAAGGCTGCAAAGGTTGGAGCCTAAGAATTACAAGCGCTTGGGAGCGTCGACGTCCAGCCGATTTCCGCAGTATGGACTGCAGCCATCCGTTGCGCGGCCTGCGGCTACGACTTTCGAGGTGCCCCTCCTCGAAGGCGACCACGTCACCGACGAGGACGGCACCGGCTTCGTGCACACCGCGCCCGGCCATGGCCGCGAGGACTTCGACATCTGGACGGCGAATGCCGCCAAGCTGAAAGCGCGCGGCATCGACACCGACCATCCCCTTCACCGTCGACGGCGACGGGCGCTTCACCAAGGAAGCGCCGGGCTTCGAGGGCAAGCGCGTCATCGACGACAAGGGCAACAAGGGCGACGCCAACGACGCCGTCATCAAGGCGCTGATCGAGGCCAACGCGCTGATCGCGCGCGGCCGCCTCAAGCACCAGTACCCGCACTCCTGGCGCTCCAAGAAGCCGGTCATCTTCCGCAACACGCCCCAATGGTTCATCGCCATGGACAAGCCGCTCTTCTCCCTCTCCCCGTTCTTACGGGGAGAGGGTCGGGGTGAGGGGCGGCAAGAGGCTCCGGCGGCGCTTGGTGCCGCCCCTCACCCTAGCCCTCTCGTCGTGCCGGAGGCACGCCTTCGGCATGACGCAAGCGGGGAGAGGGGACCCGGTCGCGCCGGAGGCAACGCAGACGCTCCGCGAAACGGCCCTGCAGGCGATCGCCGAAACCGAGTTCGTCCCGGCCTCCGGCCAGAACCGGCTGCGCGGCATGATCGAAGCCAGGCCCGACTGGGTGATCTCGCGCCAGCGTGCCTGGGGCGTGCCCATCACCGTGTTCGTGCACAAGGAGACGGGCCAGATTGCGCCCTCGGCCAGCTTCTCCAAGTCGGCCGAGCTGATGGCGCGCATCCGCGCTGGCCTGATGGAGCGCGGCGCCGACGCCTGGTTCGAGGCCGGCGCGCAGCAGCGCTTTCTCGCCGGGCTGGTCGACAACCCGGCCGACTGGGAGCAGGTGACCGACATTCTCGACGTTTGGTTCGACTCCGGCTCCACCCACACCTTCACCCTGGAGGACCCCGAAGCCTTCCCGCAGCTCGCCGGCATCCGCCGCCAGCGCGACGGCGGCCGCGACCGCGTCATGTACCTGGAAGGCTCCGACCAGCACCGCGGCTGGTTCCAGTCCTCGCTGCTGGAGTCCTGCGGCACCCGAGGCCGCGCACCCTTCGACGTGGTGCTTACCCACGGCTTCATCCTCGACGAGAAGGGCGAGGAGAAGATGTCCAAGTCCAAGGGCAACACGCTCTCGCCGCAGGAGCTGATGAAGACCTCGGGTGCCGACATCCTGCGCCTGTGGGTGGCCTCGGCCGACTACTCCGGCGACATCCGCTTCGGACCCACGGTGCTGCAGGGCACGGCCGAGTCCTACCGCAAGCTCCGCAACACGCTGCGCTGGATGCTGGGCACGCTTTCCCACCACGAGGGGCGGCAGCAGCTGGCCCCTGCAGCGATGCCGGAGCTCGAGCAGGTCATGCTGCATCGCCTGTCCGAGATCGACGCGATCGTGCGCGAGGCCTATGCCGAGTACGACTACAAGCGCGTGGTGGCGGTGCTGTCGCAGTTCATGAACACGGATCTATCTGCGTTCTACTTCGACATCCGCAAGGACGCGCTCTACTGCGAGCCCTATTCCAGCGCCAAACGCAAGGCGGCACTTGAGACGATCGAGCAGATCTTCCGTCACGCTTGCGCTTGGCTGGCGCCGCTCCTGTGCTTCACTGCCGAGGAGGCGTGGCTGGCGCGCTACCCTTCGGAGGAAGGCTCGGTGCACCTGGAGGTGTTCCCCGCGATCCCGAAATCCTGGCGCAACGAGGCGCTGGCCGAGGAATGGGAGGCCATCAAGCGGGTGCGCCGCGTAGTGACGGGCGCGCTCGAGATCGAGCGGGCGAACAAGAAGATCGGCTCGTCGCTGGAGGCGGCGCCGCAGGTCTACATCGCCGACGACGAGCTGCTGGCGGCGCTCGAGGGCGTCGACTTCGCGGAGGTGTGCATCACGTCCGGCATCGAGGTGATCGACGGCGAGCCGCCCGAGGGCGCGTTCACGCTGTCCGACGTGGCGGGGGTCGGCGTAGTGCAGAGGAAGGCCGAGGGCACCAAGTGCGCGCGCTCCTGGCGGTTCACGAACGATGTCGGCAGCGACCCCCAATACCCTGAGCTGTCCGCCCGCGACGCGGCGGCGGTGCGCGAGTTCGATGCGCGCGCCGGCGGGCCTCGTTGACCGCCGGCCGCCTTTGCACTACACGTGTGCTGCATGAACAAGATGAGCAAGAGCGAGGTCTACAGCTGGCGGCTCAGCACGGACCTCAAGATGCGCCTCGAGGCCGCCGCCAGGGACGAAAAGACCAGCATCGGCGCGGTTCTTGAGCGCGTGGTGCGGGAGTGGCTGGCCAAACGCGCGTCGAGCGAGGAAGACGATGCTGAACAACAGCGCCGCCTACGCGAGCGGGCAATGAAGGTGATCGGCACCATTTCTGTCGACCTGGGAGGTTCGGCAACCAATGAGCGTGTCCGCGAAGTCATGGGTGAGCAATTGATGAAGAAATATCGCGCGAGCCAGCGGCGTGCCCCCAAGCGCGCTCGTTGATACCGGTGCTCTCCTTGCCGCGGTCAACACGCGCGACCGCTGGCACCCAGCCTGCCGGGCCGCTTTGCAGGACGCTAAGTTGCCACTGGTGACGACGACCGCGGTCTTGACCGAGACATTCTACTTTGCGTCGAAAGGGAAGGGACTCGTGGAGCGGGCCTGGGAGTTCGTTCGCAGTGGCGTGATCACCGTTGCGCCGATCTTGGATGAAGACCTCCCGGCACTTGAGCAGTTGATGGCCCGCTACGCCGACCGGCCCATGGACTTTGCCGATGCGACACTCGTGCACGTGGCCGAGCGCGAGAGCCTCAAAACCATCCTCACCATCGACCACGCCGACTTCGAGACCTACAGGATTGGACGCAACGCCAAGTTCCGGATATTACCCGCGCGCACCTGACACCTTGCGGAAAGCGCCCGCGGTCCAACCGGAAAGTCGATGCAGGCGATGCAGCAAAAGCCGTGGCTATGGGGGCCCCTGTCGCCGTTGGGTGTCGGGCTCGCCGCCCTTACCCTGGCCGTCGACCAGGCACACAAGTGGTGGATGCTCCTCGTCTACCGCATCATGGACAGGGGCCGGGTCACGGTCACGCCGTTCCTGGACCTCGTCTATGTCAAGAACCTGGGGGTGAGCTACGGCCTGTTCCTGCAGGAGAGCCGCGAGGGCCAGTGGCTGCTGGCGGGCTTTGCCGCCCTCGCCGTGCTGGCCATGGCCGTGTGGCTGGCGCGCGGCGTCACCGAAAAGCTGGTCGCGGCAAGCCTCGGCCTGATCATGGGAGGGGCTGCGAGCAATGCAATCGACCGCCTCGTGCTCGGTGGCGTCGCCGACTTCTTCTCGTTGCATGCCTTCGGTTTCTACTGGTATGTGTTCAATATCGCCGATGCCGCCATAGTTGCCGGGGTCTGCGGCCTCCTGTATGAACTCGTTCTATCCGAGTCGTAATCGTGCCTCAAAGTCGACGTAAGTCCTTGGCAAAGCACCGGCTCCGGGGGATCGCACGAGATGCTGTTGCGCCACTACCTGACGCAGTTTGCCGCTGCAGCGGCGGTTGCATCCGCTCTATCGCTGACGGCCTGCGGCGGCGTCGAGGGCATCGATCTCAACGGCAAAGTCTTCGACTGGTTGGGCGTCAGCTCGGCCTCCCAAGAGGGCCGCACGCGTGAGCCCAAGATGGCGGACAGGGCGCCATTGGTCGTCCCCCCTAACGTCAAGCGGCTGCCTGAGCCGGGCTCAGGCCAGACGACGTCGAACGATATCGCCTCGCTCAATGATCCCGACCTGCGCAAGCAAGCCACCGCCAAGGAACGGGAGCGGCTCCACCTGGCCTATTGCCGTGGCGAGATCCAATGGAAGGAAAAAGTGCTCGATCCGCAGCAGGGGGGCCCAAATCGCAGCCCCTACGGCCCCTGTGCCGGCCTGTTTACGGGCAGCATCAACAACAACCTGAACAAGTAGCGCTCGCACTTGTGCCGAAATGCTTGCTACCGTTGCAGCTGGCCTGCGATCATTGTTGCCATAGACCATCGTACTAATGCGGCCCCTGAGCTTCGCCATGCCGGGGACATTAAGGCGTTGTCATTTGACTTGGCCATCGGGACGTCGAAAGAAGGCGACCGGCGGGCCGGGGGCGCGATCGCTGGCCGCTGCCACCTGTCGGCGCCGACCAGAGGCGGCAGAAAACAGAGGCTTCCGCCTCATGGCCAGGATCAGTGACCCATGTCGAAACCAGGCAAGAGCCTCTCCTTCCTCCTTCTCGCACTCATGCTCATGATCCCAAGCTTTGCCACTGCCCAGGCCAATCCCGCCAACCGCGTCAGCGAGTTCAAACTGGCCAACGGCCTCGTTCTCGTGGTCGTGCCGGACAATCGAGCGCCGGTCGTCACCCACATGGTGTACTTCCGCGTAGGCGCCGCCGACGAGCCGCCTGGCGTATCGGGCATCGCCCATTTCCTCGAGCACTTGATGTTCAAGTCGACGGAGAAGCTCTCTTCCGGGGAATTCTCCGCTATCGTCTCGCGCCTCGGCGGCCAGCACAACGCCTTCACCAGCTCCGACTACACAGGCTACTACCAGCGCATCTCCAAGGACCGCCTGAGGACGCTCATGGAGATGGAAGCCGACCGGATGGTGAACCTGAGACTGAGCGAAAGGGAGGTCGAGACCGAGCGCCAGGTGATCATCGAGGAGCGCCGCGTGCGCACCGAGAACGTCCCCTCGAGCATCCTTGCAGAGCAGATGTCGGCGGCGCTGTACCAGAACCACCCCTACCGCATCCCCATCATCGGCTGGATGCACGAGATGGAGAAGCTGTCGCGTGAGGACGCGCTGACCTTCTACAAGCGCTTCTACGCGCCCAACAACGCCATCGTCGTTGTCACTGGCGATGTCAATCCGGCCGAGGTCAAGGCGCTGGCAGAAGCCACCTATGGCACCCTTCCGGCCAACCCGAGCATCGGCGCTCGCATGCGGCCGCAGGAGCCGGAGCAGCGCGCCCCGCGCCGCGTGGAGCTCAAGGATCCGCGCGCCGGCAACACTTCGATCCGGCGCTACTACTTGGCCCCGGCCTATCCCAAGGCGACGCCCGGCGAGGCCGAGGCGCTCTACTTGCTCATGAAGATCGCAGGAGTGGGTGGCACCAGCCGGCTCTATCAGAGGCTGGTGGTGGAGGAGAAGCTCGCCTCCAGTGCCGGCGGCTGGTACTCCGGCCTCAGCCTCGACAGCGGCTCCATCGGCCTGCATGCGGTGGCGGCCGAGGGCGTCTCGCTCGACAAGGTGGAGCAGGCCATGGACCGTGTGGTGCACGAGCTGCGCGAGAACGGCGTAACGGAGCTCGAGCTGGAGCGTGCCAAGCGGCAGTTCATCGCCGAGTTCGTCTACGAGTTCGGACAGTCAGGCGACGCTGGCCCGGCGCTACGGCGAGGCGATGGCGCTCGGGATGACAATCGAGAAGGTCAACAGCTGGCCGACTGCGATCAGCAAGGTCACGCTGGCGGATGTGAAGCAGGCGGCGGCCAAGAACTTCGATATTCGACGCTCGGTCACGGGCAGCTTGATCCCTGCCCCTTCCGGACCCGAGAGCACGGGCGCGCCCGCCAAGCCGGCCTCGTCCAACAAGTCCTGAGGGGAGGCTGTGATGACAATGCTTCGGGCGGTCGTGGACCGCACGTGGATCGGCCGCGGGACCCTGCCGGCTCTGCTGGCCCTGGTGCTGGCGTTCGCCGCCATTCCACTTACATCCAGCAAGGCACAGGCGATGAAAATCCAAGAGGTCAAGAGCCCGGGTGGCATCGCGGCGTGGCTGGTGGAAGAGCACAGCGTGCCGCTGATCGCCATGCGCTTCGCCTTCGAGGGCGGCAACGCGCAGGACCCCGACGGCAGGGAAGGTTTGGCCAATTTCCTGGCCAGCATGATGGACGAGGGCGCGGGCGATCTCACCGCCAAGCAGTTCCAGGAGCGCATGGAAGAGATCGCCATGCGCATGAGCTTCGACGACACGCGCGATGCTTTCTACGGCAGCTTCGAGACCCTGGTGGAGAACCAGGAGAAGGCCGTGGCGCTCCTGGCGCTGGCAGTCAACAAGCCGCGCTTCGATGTAGAAGCCATCGAGCGCATGCGAAAGCAGCTTCTCGCCGGCCTCGCCTATGCGGCACGCGATCCCGAACGGGTCGCAGCCGAGAAGTGGTCGGCGCTCGCCTTCGCTGGCCATCCCTACGGCCGGCCCGCCAACGGCACGCCCGAGACGGTGGGCAAAATCGCCCGCACCGATTTGGCGAACTACCACGCGCGTACGTTCGCCAAGGACACGCTGCGCGTCGTCGTGGTCGGTGACATCGACGCCAAGACGCTCGGCGGCGTGCTCGACACTGTCTTCGGCGCCCTGCCCGCCAAAGCCAAGCTCACGCCGGTTGCCAGGATCGAGCCCAAAGCCGCCCAGAAGCTCAAGGTCATCGACATGAACGTGCCGCAGTCGGTGGCACGCTTCGGCCTGCCCGCCATGCCCCGCAAGGACAAGGAATTCATCCCCGCGTTCGTGCTCAACACCATCCTGGGCGGCGGCGGCATGTCGTCGAGGCTCTACGCCGAGGTGCGCGAGAAGCGTGGTCTCGCTTACGGCGTGCACACGGGCCTGGAGCTGCTGAAGAATGCCTCCGTGTTCATCGGCGGCGTGGCGACCAAGAACGAGCAGATCGCGGAGTTGCTGGAGCTGATCCGCGGCGAGCTCAAGCGTATTGCCACCGAAGGTCCGACCGAGAAAGAGCTGGCCGACGCGAAATCGTATCTCACGGGCTCGTTCGCGCTCCGCTTCGACAGCAACTCCAGCATCGCCAACCAGCTGTTGTGGATCATGATGGAGGACCTGGGCCGCGAGTATGTCGAGACGCGCAATGCCAAGATCGAGGCCGTAACGCTCGACGACCTGAAGCGGGTGGCCAAGCGTCTGTTCGACGGGCAGGATCTGATCGTGACGGTGGTGGGTAAGCCCAAGGGCGTGGCGCCGGGCGGCTGAGGGTCACATTCCACGGATCGGCCCACGAATCGGCGAAGGGGCACCTTGCCGCGCGGAACGGTGGGCGGCGGCGGGTGACAGCTGAGCAAAATCGCGTTACGGCTCGCCGCATGGCCCACGACTCCGCATCCGTACGCTCCACCGGCACGACCGGGCATCTGCCCTATGTGCAGTCGGTCGCGGGCTGCCTCGAGAGCGCAATTGGCCGGCATGGCCTGTCGGAGGCCCAATTCGCGTCCTGGCTCGACCGCCTCGCCCCAGCAGTTGCCGCCCTGAAGGACGACTACGAGAGCCGCCGCCTGCCGCACCTGCGCGTCCCCGAGGAGAGCGCGGATATCGTCGAGGCCGAGGCGGCCTTTGCCAGGCTGTGCCGGGGCGCGCGGGCGGTGATCTTCTTCGGCATCGGCGGCTCCAGTCTCGGCGGACAGGCGCTGGCGCAGCTCGGGGGCTGGCATATCCCCGGCACGGCCAACGAGGCCCAGAAGATGCGCCCGCGCACGCGCTTTTACGACAACCTGGACGGCGAGACGCTGGCCTCTGCGCTCGGCTCGTTCGACGATCTCGCCGGCGCGCGCTTCGTGGTGATCTCCAAGTCGGGCGGCACGGCCGAGACGCTGGTGCAGGCGCTGGCGGCGCTGGCCGCCGTGAAGGCTGCGGGACTCGAAGAAAAGTTCCCCGAGATGTTCCTGGGCATTACCGAGGCGAAGGCCGAAGGCAAGGCCAACGGCCTGCGCTCGCTGTTGGAGGCCCACGGCATCCCCGTGCTCGACCACCATCCGGGCATCGGCGGGCGCTTCTCGGTATTGACCAATGTCGGGCTCGTCGCGGCCATGGCGCGCGGGCTCGACCCGCGTGCCGTACGGGCGGGCGCCAAGACCGTGGTCGATGCCCTGCTCGCGGCGGAGGGCCCCCGCGGCCTTGCGCCTGCGGAGGGCGCCGCGGTCGCGGTGGCGCTCGCGCGAGAGAAGGGCATCCGGGTCCAGGTGATGATGCCCTATGCCGACCGGCTGGGGCGCTTCTCGCACTGGTTCGCGCAGCTCTGGGCCGAGAGCCTGGGCAAGAATGGCCAGGGCACGGCGCCGATCGCCTGCCTGGGCCCCGTCGACCAGCACAGCCAGCTGCAGCTCTTCATGGATGGGCCGCACGAGCATCTGATCACCCTGGTGCGGGTGCCGACCGCGGGAACCGGCCCGCGCATAGATGCCGGTCTCGCCACGGCCGCGGGGCTGCGCTACCTGGCGGGGCGGACGGCCGGCGACCTGGTGGCGGCGCAGGCGGAGGCCCTGCCGCAGGCGCTGGCCAAGGCCGGCCGGCCGGTGCGCACCTTCGATCTCGCCAGCCTTGACGAGCGGGGCCTGGGCGCGCTGATGATGCACATGATGCTGGAAACGATTCTGGCCGCACACCTGCTGGGCGTCGATCCGTTCGACCAGCCGGCCGTGGAGCTGGCCAAGGTCATCACGCGCGAGCGCGTGGCGGCGCTGCCAAAGTCGTAAAGGGGGTCAGACCCCTGACGAGTAGCGTGCATGTTCAATGCCGACGTGGAGGTCAGGGTCTGACCCCGGGACGCAGATGCCCATTCGCCAGCTGAGCCCTTCGACCATCAACCGCATCGCCGCCGGCGAGGTGATCGAGCGCCCCGCCAGCGTGATAAAGGAGCTCGTCGAGAATGCGCTCGATGCCGCGGCCACCGACATCGAGGTGGTGACGGCGGCCGGCGGCCTGTCGCTGATCCGCGTGACCGACGACGGCGCCGGCATGAGCGCGGCTGATCTGGCGCTGGCGGTGGAGCGGCATGCCACCTCCAAGCTCGCCGACGAGGACCTGTTCAACATTGCAACGCTCGGCTTCCGCGGCGAGGCGCTGCCCTCGATCGGCTCGGTGGCGCACCTGGCCATTGCGTCGCGGCAGCGCGAGGCGCCATTGGCACACGAGATCGTGGTCGATCGAGGCGCAAAGCAGGCCGTGCGGCCGGCAGCGTTGAACCCCGGCACGCGAGTGGAGGTGCGCGAGCTGTTCTCGGCAACGCCGGCGCGGCTCAAGTTCCTCAAGAGTGAGCGTGCCGAGAACATGGGCATCTCGGAGGTGGTGAAGCGTCTCGCCATGGCAAACCCGACCGTTGCATTCACCCTGACCACGGGTGAGCGGACGGGCCTGAAACTGCCGGCGCAGCCCCTGGGGCCAGACGGGCACCTCTCCCGGCTCGGGCGCATCATGGGACGGGAGTTCCTCGACGATGCGCTCGCGATCGAGATCGAGCGCGAGGGCGTGCGCGTGACGGGATTTGCCGGACTGCCGACCCTGCACCGGCCCGACCCCAGCCAGCAGTACCTGTTCGTCAATGGCCGCCCCGTGAAGGACAGGCTGCTGATCGGCGCGGTGCGTGCGGCCTACGGCGATCTGGTGCCCAAGGCGCGTTATCCGCTGCTCGCGCTGTTCGTGGCGCTTCCCCCGCGCGAGGTCGACGTCAACGTGCACCCGAGCAAGGCCGAGGTGCGTTTCCGCGACGCGGGCGCGGTGCGAAGCCTGGTGGCCGGCGCGCTGCGGGCAGCCTTGGAGGCGGCGGGGCACAAGGCCTCGGTGGCCGGCGGCCTCAACGCGCTCGGCGCGCTGGCACGATCGATCGCGTCCGCACCAGGTGGAGCGGCGGAGGGAGTTGGCTGGCAGGTGCCTGGCGCTCGGGCCTCGACCAATTCACCTTCTTACCGTGGTGTTGCCCCCCACCCTTCCCAGCGGACCGGAGGGGGCTTCGCCGAGGACTGGCAGGCGCCGCTCGATGGGTTGGACGCACCCAGCGCCAAGGTGGAAGCGGCCGACGAGCGCGCGGCGGCCGAGCTGCTGGACCGGCCGCTCGGGGCGGCGCGGGCGCAGGTGCACGCGACCTACATCGTGGCGCAGACCCGGGATTCGATGGTCATCGTCGACCAGCACGCCGCCCACGAGCGCCTGGTGTACGAGCGCATCAAGGCAGCCATGGTCAACGGCGGCGTGGCGCGGCAGGCGCTGCTCATTCCCGAGGTGGTCGAGCTGGACGGCGACGAGGTGGCCGCACTGGCCGAGGCGGCGGAGGACTTCGAGACGCTGGGGCTGGTGCTGGAGGCGTTCGGGACCGGTGCCGTGCTGGTGCGCGAGGTGCCGGCGCTCTTGGGCGACACCGACGTCAAGGGCCTGGTACGCGATCTCGCGCGCGAGGTGGTTGGCGAGGACGCGGGCAGCCTGTTGCAGGAGCGGCTGGCGGCCGTGTGCTCGAGAATGGCGTGCCACGGCTCGGTGCGGGCCGGCCGCCGGCTGACGGCCGAGGAGATGAATACGCTCCTGCGCCAGATGGAGGCGACGCCACACTCGGGCCAGTGCAACCACGGCCGCCCGACCTACGTGGAGCTGAAGCTCAGCGACATCGAGCGCCTGTTCGGGAGAAGGTGAGCGCAGCGACCTGCGCGGGGGCCTCACCCCACTGCACTCATACCGCCGAGCCAAGGAATCCACCCGTCATCCCGGCCCAGCGATCGCGCTAGAAGCGCGAATCGCGCAGAGCCGGGATCTGCGGCGAGCGGTATGCGTGTGGCAGGTCCCGGATAGTCTCGGCTGCGCCTCGGCTTCCGGGATGACGGGTGGAAAGATGGGCTGCTCGGTCTCACGCCTGCTCCTCTTTGAACACGCGCTCGCGGCCCGAGCGGATCATCGGTGCGGCGAGCACGACGACGAGCACCAGCGTCAGCAAGAGGAAGGTGAGGCTGATCGGGCGCTGCACGAACACGGCCGGATCGCCTTGCGAGATGACGAGCGCCCGCCGCAGGTTCTCCTCGATCAGCGGGCCCAGAATGAACCCGAGCAGCAGCGGCGCCGGCTCGCACTTGAGCCGGTAGAGCACGTAGCCGACGAAGCCGAATGCGGCCGCGATCAGCACGTCGAGCGCGCTGTTGTTGACGCTGTAGACGCCGATGCAGCAGATGATGAGGACGGCGGGATAGAGATAGCGGTAGGGCACGGTGAGCATTTTCGCCCAGATGCCCACCAGCGGCAGGTTCAGGACGACCAGGATCAGGTTGCCCACCCACATGCTGGCGATGAGGCCCCAGAACAGCTCGGGCTTGTCGCGCATGAGCTGCGGCCCGGGGTGCAGCCCGTGCATCATCAGCGCACCGACCATCAAGGCCATCACGGCGTTGGCGGGCAGGCCGAGCGTCAGCAGCGGGATGAAGGAGGTCTGCGCCGCTCCGTTGTTGGCCGCCTCGGGCCCGGCGACGCCTTCCAGCGCGCCCTTGCCGAAGCGCTCCGGCTCCGCCGACAGCCGCTTCTCCAGGGCATAGGCGGAGAACGATGCCAGCACTGGTCCTCCGCCCGGCAGGATGCCCAGCGCCGATCCCAGCAGAGTGCCGCGCAAGGCGGGCGCGATCATCGCCTTGAGCTCGCGCAGTTTGGGCCACAGGCTGCTGATCTTCTGCATGTAGGCCCGGGCAGTCCCGGTGCGCTCCAGGTTGATGATGGTCTCGCCGATGCCGAAGATGCCCATGGCGATGACGGCGAAGTCCATGCCATCGCCAAACTGCGGGATGCCGAACGTGAACCTCGGCACGCTGGTGTTGACATCGATGCCGACGGTGCCGAGCAGCATGCCGGTGAGGATCATGCCGATCGCCTTCACCACCGAGCCGTGCGCGAGGATCACCGCCGCGACCAGCCCGAACACCATTAGCGAGAAGTAGTCGGCGGGACCGAACTTCAAGGCGACCTCGGCGAGCGCCGGTGCCGCGAGCGCGATCACGAACGTGGCGAAGGTGCCGGCCAGGAACGAGGCCAGCGCCGCCGTCGCGAGCGCAAGGCCCGCCTTGCCCTGGCGCGCCATCTGGTTGCCGTCGATGGCCGTGACGACGGAGGAGGACTTGCCCGGCAGGTTGATCAGGATCGCCGTGGTCGAGCCGCCGTACTGCGCGCCGTAGTAGATGCCGGCCAGCATGATCAGCGCGGTCTGCGGCGCCAGGCTGAAGGTGAAGGGCAGCAGGATCGAGATGGTGGCGACGGGGCCGAGGCCGGGCAATACGCCGATGACGGTGCCGAGCAGCACGCCGAGAAAGCCATACAGCAGGTTGAGCGGTGCCAGCGCGACGGAAAAGCCGAGACCGAGATTGGAAAGCACGTCCATGGCCGTCCCTACTTTTCACCTCCCCGTCGTGCCGGAGGCGCGCCTTCGGCACGACGAGGGGGGAGGGCGATGCGTCCGCGGGTAGGTTGGGTCAAGCGAAGCGCAGACCCAACGCAATCCAACGCGTAGGGGCGTTGGGTCATCGCTGCCGCTCGACCCAACCTACGAATTGCAACAGTTGGACTGACCACATCACAACCGCACGAACTTGAGAGGCAGGCCGAGGCCGTACAGGAACAGGGCGGCCGTGCAGAGCGTGAGGCCGATCGCCAGCAACGCGGTCTCGACCGGTCTGAACTCGCGGTCAGCCAGCCGGGCCGCGACGACGAGCGCGATGCCGGCAATAAGAAGCCCGAGCCGGTCGATGAGCAGACCGAAAGCCAGCACGCCCACAAGGATCAACAGCAGTGGCCGCCAGCCGATCGCCTCCAGTTGGTCGCCCGAGGTGAGGAACGACCGGCCTACAAGCAGTGCGCCTATCAGCACCAACCCCAGGCTGATCAGCTGGGGGAAGTAGCCGGCGCCCATGCGGGCCGCCGTGCCCAGCGCATAGCGCGATCCGTAAACGATGGCAAAGCCGCCGAGCGCGATGAACAAGACGCCGGTCACTAGATCGGTCGAAAGCCGGACTTTCATCAGGGTCTCCGTCCCTGTCCCCTCTCCCCACTCTTCAGTGGGGAGAGGGCTAGGGTGAGGGGTGGCAACATTCCCTCTCCCCATGCCTCTTCAGCATGGGGAGAGGGTTAGGGTGAGGGGCGGCAACATTCCCTCTCCCCATGCCTCTTCAGCATGGGGAGAGGGTTAGGGTGAGGGGCGGCACCAAGCTCCAGGAGTGCATTTTGGCCGCCCCTCACCCCGGCCCTCTCCCCGCAAGCGGGGAGAGGGAGAGCTTCACTCCGGCTTCGCGCCCGTCTTCTGGATGACCTCGCTCCACTTCTTGGCGTCTTCCTCCAGGTAGGCCTTGAAATCTTCCGGCGATTTGCTGGTGATGGCGATCACCCCGGCTTCCGCCATGCGCTCCTTGACCTTGGGGTCGGAGACGGCTTGCACGAGCGCGGCGTGGATCTTGTCGATGATCGGCCGCGGGGTGCCCGTCGGCACCAGCACGCCCTGCCACGAGCTGCTGACGTTGGCCGGGAAGCCCTGCTCGAGCATGGTCGGCACGTCTGGCAGCGCCGGCACGCGCTCCTTGGTGGTGACGCCGAGCGCCTTCAGGCGCCCGCCCTTCACGTGCTGGATGCCGGAGGAAATGGTGGTGAACATCAGCTCGACATGACCGCCCATGATGTCTGCAACCGCCGGGCCCGCTCCGCCCTTGTAGGGCACGTGGTTCATGTCGAGGCCGGCGTTGAGGCGGAACACCTCCATCTCGAGACGGTTGAGGCTGCCGCTGCCGGGCGAGGCGAAATTGATCTTGCCCGGCCGCTCCTTGGCGTAGCTGACCAGCTCCTTGGCGTCGTTGGGCGGGAACTTGGGATTGGCGATCAGGATGCCGGGCGTGTCGGCCACGATCGAGACCGGGATGAAGTCCTTCACCGGCTTGACCGTCAGGTCGGTGAACAGGCTGGGGTTGATCGACACGGTGCCCACGTTGCCGAGAAAGATCGTGTAGCCGTCAGGCGCCCCCCGCGCGGCCACGTCCATGCCGACATTGCCGGCGGCGCCGGCGCGGTTCTCGATCACCACCTGCTGGCCGAGAGACTGTGACATGCCAGGCTGGATCAGCCGGGCCACGAAGTCGGAGGCGCCGCCCGGCGCGAACGGCACGATGACGCGAATGGGCTGCGTGGGGTATTTCGTTGCGTCTTGCGCGCTCGCGGCGCCGGCCCCGATGCAGGCGGCGAAGACGGCCGCCATCATCGCGCTCGAGTGTCTGCTGCTGGTCCTCATTTCATCCTCCCTGCCGGTGCACCGGTCGCTTTTCTTGAAATGGTAGCGTTGACGTTCCTCACCCTGATTTCCGCAGCTCGCGGGCAAGCTCCTCGGGCTCCAGCGGCAGCGCGACCGCCGCCTTGCGTTTGGCCGACAGGTCGAGCGCCTTGGTGAGCATCAGGTTGCGATGTGCTTCCCGCGCCGTCGCTGCCGGTGTCGGCAGGCCGAGCGACACGCGGTTGAGCCAGGATACGGTCTCGTCCGCCATCGGCCCGCGCAGCTCGCCGAGCGCCATATCTCCGGGGGGATAGGAGCCGAGGAAATCGACGAGCCGGCTCTTGTCCGGCGCATAGCCCTCCTCCTGCGGCGCCGATACCGCCAGCACCATGTCGCGGTGCGTGTCGTCGATGGTGAGCACGCCGTGGGTGCCGTTGATGCCGACCTCCAGGCTGTACACCGCGCCCGGCCAGGTCACCGGCAGCGCCCACGAGATGTTGAGGTGATAGACGCTGCCGTCGGAGAACATGATCATGCCGGCGGTGGCGTCGATGCCGCCGTAGGCGGGGCCCAGCACCTTGTCGACCGAGCGCGCGTAGCACTCGACCGGCGTCTTGGCCTCCATGTACCACATGACGATGTCGAGCGCGTGCGTGCCCGAGATCACCATCGGCGAGATGGTCTTGGGATCGTCCGTGCGCTTGTAGTTGTCGATGGCGACCAGCCGGTTCATGAAGGCGCGGCTGGTGACGAGCGTCACATCCCCCAGCGCGCCTGTGCGCACCTTCTCCTTGGCGGAGAGCCACTTGCGGCGAAAGCGCTGCGTATAGCCCACGACGGCATCGATTTTCGCCTGCTCGATGGCTTCGAGGACTTGGGCGGATTGGGCGAGATCCGTCGCCAGCGGCTTCTCGATCAGCAGCGGCAGCCCACGCTCGACCGCCGCCAGGATGGGCGCTACGTGCAGGTGCTCGTCGGTGGCGATGATGGCCGCGGTCACCTCCGGCCGCTTCAGCAGGTCGCGGTAGTCCTGCGTGACGAAATCCGCCTCGATCTTGCTTCCAACCTCACCGGCCCGGTTGGGGTTCTTCTCGGCGAGCCCGATCCACCCGACCGAGGGGTGTCGGGCGGCGACCTCGCCCCGGAAGAGGCCAACCCGGCCGCCGCCGACAATGGCAAGGCCGATGTCCTTTGCGTCGCGGCCCCTCATTCACTCCCTCCTCCAGGGCGCCGCGGCCTGCGTGGCCATATCGGCGCCTGCGCCGGCTGGTCGCGCTCGGCACGCGATTACCTGTGATGAATCACTAACATCCGGACCGATCTGCGGCCAGCCACGGCGCGAATTACGTTCGAGCATGCCGGGCATCAAGAATGCTGATCATTCGATGCCGTGCGGTCGCGGCCGGAAGGCGATAGGCTGAGGGCGGTGCGTGCTGCCGTCGAGGCGTGCTGGAGCGTCTGATTGCGATGCAGGATGCTGGCTCCCCAACGGCGCATGCTCCCCTGGCTGGGCCGTTGTCCGCCTCGCGCTGGCGCGCCGCGGCGCAGACGGCTTTTCCGTTCGTCGTCGTGGGCGCGCTGTGGGAGATCGTGGCGCGACTGCAGATCTTCCCCCCGCGCCTGTTTCCATCGCTTGAGACCATCGCCGCCGCCCTCGTGCGCCTCACCATCTCGGGGGTGCTGCCGCACCACGCCGCGGATACGGTCCTGCGGCTGGTGGCCGGATTCGCGCTGGCCGCCGCTGTCGGCGTCGCTATCGGCATCGTGATGGGCCGGTCGCGCCTCGCGGAGGACCTGGCGCTGCCGCTCGTCAGCATGGGGGCGCCGATCCCCGGCATCGCCTATGCGCCGCTGTTCCTGCTCTGGTTCGGCCTCGGCAACATGTCCGCCATCCTCCTGGTCGGCTTCGTCTCCGCCTTTCCCATCATCTTCAACACCTGGACCGGCGTGAAGGCGGTGAAGGAGGTGTGGGTGCGATCGGCCCTCGCCATGGGCGCCGACGACCGCCGGCTGTTCCACAAGGTGATCCTGCCCGGTGCTCTCCCCTACATCCTCACCGGCCTGCGCCTCGGCCTTGCCCAGGCGTGGCGCATCCTTGTCGGTGTGGAGATGCTGGCGGCCGTGCCCTGGGGCCTGGGGTGGATGATCTTCGGGGCGCGGGAGTTCCTGAATACGGACGTGATGCTGGCAGGCGTCGCCGTCATCGGAGCCATCGGCCTGACTTTGGAAAAGGTCGTGTTCAAGCGGCTGGAGGATTTCACGGTGGTGCGCTGGGGGATGATGACGTGAGCGCTCTTGCCGAACGCACGCGTTCGCTGCGCCGGGCGGCCACCTCGCTCCTCCTGGCCGCGGCCGTGTACGAGGGCATTGCCCGCAGCGGCGCCTTTCCGCCCGCCCTGCTGCCCACGCTCCCGACCGTGGCGCGTGCGCTCATGGATGGTGTGCTGGACGGAAGCCTGCCCGGGCACGCGCTCTCCACGCTCTACAGGGTGCTGGTGGGCATGGGGCTCGCGATCGCCTTCGGCCTGCCGCTCGGCATCCTGATGGGCCGCTTTCGCCCGATCGAGGGCTTCTTCCTGCCGCTCGCCAGCGCACTGATGCCGATCCCGTCGCTGGCGTGGGTGCCGGTGTTCATCCTGTGGTTCGGCCTCGGCAACGCCACCGCCATCGGCATCGTCTTCTACGCCGCTCTGTTCCCGATGCTGCTCAACGCCTGGTCCGGCGTGCGCGCCGTCAACCCGATCTGGCTGCGCGCGGGCAGCGCCATGGGCGCCGACGAGCGCTCCCTGTTCTGGAAGGTGATCGTGCCCGGAGCCTTTCCGTTCCTCATCACCGGCCTGCGACAGGCGTTCCTGCGCGCCTGGATCGCGGTGGTGGGCGCGGAGATGCTCGCCGCCTCCGACTGGGGGCTCGGCTGGGTCATCTTCGACGCCAAGGAGTTCCTCAAGGCCGACGTGATGCTGGCCTCCCTCGCCGTCATCGGCCTGATCGGGTTTACTTTCGAGCGCCTCGTGTTCGGCTCGCTGGAGCGGGCTACGGTGCAGCGCTGGGGCATGGTGCGCGAAGCTAGAGGTTAGGAAGCCAATCAAACGCGGGGCGAGGGAGGTCGGAATGCCGGTCAAGCCGGTGAGAGCAAGAGCAAAGCCGCGGTGGATGGCTGCCGCTGGAGCGGCGCTGCTCGTTGCGATGCTGGCAGGTCCTGCCGACGCGCAGCTCAAGACGGAGGTGGTCACCGTCGATGTCCGGCCGGGCGTGACCATGAAGTATCTCGAGATCAGGGGCAGCGAGCGGCCGAGCGCCACCGTGATCCTGTTCGCGGGCGGAGACGGAGTGCTCAGGCTAAGCTCCTCGGGCGCGATCGGCACCGACCTTGCCTTGAATTTCCTGATCCGCTCGCGCGAGCGCTTTGCGGGCGAGGGCCTGGCGGTTGCTGCCCTCGATGCTGCCTCCGACCTGCGCAAAGGCATGAACGGCGACATCCGCCTCTCCGCACAGCATGCCCAGGACGTCGCACGCGTCATCGCCGTGCTGAAGAAGCGGATCGGCGCTCCCGTCTGGCTGGTGGGCACCAGCAGCGGCACCATCTCCGCTGCCGGGGTGGCGGCCCGGCTCGCCCAATCGGAGCCGGGCCCCGATGGAATCGTGCTCACCTCGACCCAGTCGACGCTCGTTGCGGGCGTCTGCGGCAGGACCGTGTACTTCGCCCAGCTGGCCGCGATCCGCGTGCCGGTGCTGGGGGTGTCACACCGCAACGACGGCTGCCCCTGCAGTCCCGGCAGCGCCGCAGCTGGCGCCAAGCTGATGGCGGCCCTCAGCGCAGCTTCGGCAAAGGAGCACAGGATCGTGACCGGAGGAGACCCGCCGCTGTCGAAGGGCCCCTGCCTGGCGCGCGCGCCGCACGGCTTCTTCGGCATCGAGGGCCAGGTGGTCACGGCCATCGCCGATTGGATCAGGAAGCGGTGACTGGGTATCGCAATGTAGCGCCGCCGTCTCATTCGTTTCAGAACGGCTTGAAAGCGCCCGGGACGCACCCATGCCCCACATCCAGGTTCGCGACGTCTCGCTCACCTACGACACGCCCGCAGGGCGGGTGACGGGTGTCGAGCGCGCCAATTTCGACATCGAGCAGTCGGAGTTCGTTTGCCTCGTCGGCCCCAGCGGCTGCGGCAAGTCCACGCTGCTCAATATCATCGCCGGCTTCCTCGCGCCTACCGCAGGCGAGATCCGCATCGGCGGCGAGGCCGTCACCGGGCAAGGCATGGATCGCGGAATCGTATTCCAGGACTTCGCCCAGCTCTTCCCCTGGCGCACGGCGCTGCGCAACGTCGCTTTCGGCCTGGAGATGAAGGGTGTCCCCAAACCTGAGCGCGAGAAGATCGCGCTGGAGCAGCTCCGCCTCGTCAAGCTCGAGAAGTTCGTCAACGCCTACCCGCACCATCTCTCCGGCGGCATGCAGCAGCGGGTCGCCATCGCCCGCGCGCTGGCCTACAATCCGTCGCGTGCTGCTGATGGACGAGCCGTTCGCGGCGCTCGATGCGCTTACCCGTGACGACATGCAGCGGCTGCTGGCGGATGTGTGGCGCGCCACACGCAAGACGGTGGTGTACGTGACCCACAACGTGGCCGAAGCCGTGTATCTCGCCGACCGCGTGGTGGTCATGACGCCCGCACCCCGGCACGGTGAAATGCCAGGTGCCGATCAGGCTGGCCCGGCCGCGCGACCCCCTCAGCGTCGAATTCCTCGATCACCAGAAGGAGCTGCTGCGCCACCTCGGAACGTAGGTTGGGTTAGCGCGGCCGCCGCGGGTGCGGCGATGTCGCGACGCCGATCCGCGCGTAACCCAACACTTGATGTGCTCGAAGAATGTTGGGTTACGCGCTACCGCGCTAACCCAACCTACACCAGAAGCAAACAAAGCCATTGCAGGAGGAGACAATGACGACACGGCAAGGCATCACCCGGCGGCAGTACCTGACAGCGGGCGGCGCCGGCGCACTGGCCCTGGGCCTCGGCTTCCCGCGTCCGGCAACCGCGCAGGCGGCCGCCATCCGCCAGGGCTACCAGACCAACGTGTGGGGCATGCCCACCTACTACCTGCTGCGCTCCGGCGCGCTCGAGAAGCGCGGGCTGAAGTTCGAGGAATTCGCCGTGCCCTCCGGCAACCTCACCATGCAGCAGATGGTGGCGCGCCAGGTCGATCTCGGCACCTACGCCGGCCCCTCCTTCATCCTCGGCCACGACAAGGGCGGCATGGTCGGCATCGCGGTGATCGAGCACGTGGGCCGCACCACCCGCATCATGGCGCGCAAGGAACTCAACATCACGAAGGTGGAGCAGCTCAAGGGCCTCAAGATCGCGAACCAGACCGGCTCGTCGATCGGCAACATCTTCGTCGATCAGATCGGGCCGGCGGCTGGCCTGAAGAAGGGCGACTACCAGGAAGTGCGCATGGACGTGAACAACATGGTGGCCGCGCTCGCCGCCAAGACCGTCGATGCCATGGTCAACGTCGAGCCCTACAATTCGATTGCCGAGGCCGATGGCCTCGCCACCACGATCATGGACTACTGGGGCGTCGACAAGATGCCGGTGTTCATGGCCGCCACGCCCGAGTTCGTAGCCAAGAGCGCGGATGCCATCGTTGGCTATCTCAAAGCCTGGCTGGATGTAGCGCGCGACTTCAAGGAGAACCCGAGCAAGGTGGCCGACGCCATCTACGGCTTCTATGCCTCCAAGGGCTATTCCATGTCGCAGGACACCTTCCGCAAGGCGCTCGCCACCGTCGACGTGGCCCCCGGCTTCCCCTCCGACCTGGGCCCCTACATGCAGCAGCACGCCGAGGTGCTCCTCAGGGAGAAGCGCATCGCCGCCATCCCCGACTGGAGCAAGGCGCTCAGGCCCGAGTTCATGGAGCGCGCGCGGATGGGCACGTAGCGGTCATTGGGCGGGTGCGGCGATGATCGAGCTGGCTGTGAGCGCAATCGGCGGGGCGTTGGGCCTGCTGTTGATCGTCAACCTGTTCAGGTGGCTCGCCGGTGTCCGCTTTGGCCACTGGCGTCACATTGTCGGTGCCTATGCGGCCGGGTTTGTGCTGGCCATCCTCGCAATGGTCTCGACGGACGACCAGGCGGGCGCCAGCGGCTATCTTCTGGCCCCGCCGCTGGCCATGGCTATCGAGTGGATGCTGCTGCGCCGAAGACCGTCGATATGATACCGGGTAGCCTATCTTTCCACCCGTCATCCCGGAGGCCGACGCTCTTGCGGAGGCCATCCGGGATCTGCTGCGAGGGAAACCAGTGCGGCAGGTCCCGGATATCCTCGACTGCGTCTCGGATTCCGGGATGACGGGTGAAATTCCGGTCCCCGGTTGAGAGGTTCCAACGCCAACTGGTCGGCCAACCCGCGGCCTCAAGCCGCCCGCTCGATGCCGAGCTTGTCGAGCGGGCCCAGCTCCTTCTCGATCATCGGCCGCACCTTGGATGCGAACTGCTCGATGGACCTCAGCGCCGTCCTCTGCGGCGACGCACCGGCCTGGAAATGCAGCAGCATATGATGTGGTTTCGCCGCGCTGATCAGCGCGGCCAGCCGCTCGGCCACGGTCTCGGCATCGCCGATCGGCACGTGCTTGGCGAACTCCTCCATCGGCGGCTCGCCCTTGTAGGGCTTCTCCACCAGCATGGTGCCGTCGATCAGCTCCTCGCGGAAGCGCAGGCTCTGCGACAGGCGGATCTGGTGGCGCGCATTGTCCATGAAGCTCGCAGCCTCCGCCTTGTCGTCTGTGATGCACACATGCCGCAACGGCGCGATGGCGACGCGCGTCTTATCCAGGCCCTGGGCGCCGTAGATGCCAGCGAGCCGGTTGCGCGCCTCGATCAGCTGCGGCACGGAAGCGTGCCGCGGCGTAAGCATCACCGTCCAGCCCTTGCGCGCGGCCAGCTCGTGCAGCGCCGGATTGTCGCCCGCCACCCAGATCTCGGGCAGCCCCTTCACCGGGCGCGAGGCGATGTGTGTCTCGGGCAGCCGGAAGTGCTTGCCGCTGTAGCTGAACGTGTCGCGCGTGAAGGCCAGCTCCAGCATCTCCATGAACTCGAACAACTTCGGCACCGAGTGAGCCAAGTCCTCGCCGAACCGCTCGAACTCGTAGGGTTGATAGCCGCTGCCCACCCCCAGCACCAGCCGGCCGTGGGTGAGCGCATCGACCATGCCGATCTCGGAGATGAGCCGGACGGGCTGATAGAGCGGCGTCACCACGACGGCTGAGCCGAGCTTGATGCGGTTCGTCTCGCCGGCGAGCCGCGCCAGCATCATCAGCGGCGCTGGGCACACGCAGTAGTTGGAGAAATGATGCTCGGCGAACCAGGCGATCTCGAAGCCGTTGGCCTCCGCCGCTTTCACCTGCTCGACCGCGTTGTCGTAGATCTGGTGCGCCTTGGTTCCGGGCGTGCGGTATCCCATCAGGTTGAACTGGCCGAAATGCATCAAATCTCTCCTCGCAACACACGTTGGCGCGACCCCCACGTAACCCAACATGGACCGGCCGCTGCGTAAAGGCGCGGTTGCTGCTGGGATATGCGCTTCGCGCAACCCAACCTGCGCCGGATCACATCGCCAGTCCCGTAGGTTGGGTTAGCGCGGCCACTACGTTCGAGACCATATTCACACGATGATCCGCGCGTAACCCAACATGGCGGTCTCTCACCCCGAATTTGTTGGGTTACGCGCTGCGCGCTAACCCAACCTACGTCACATCGCCAGGAAGCCGCCGTCGACCGGCAGCTCGACGCCGGTGATGTAGGAGGCCTCGTCGGAAGCGAGGAACAGGTTGGCATTGGCCACCTCATCGACGCGGCCCTCGCGCCCCATCGGGATGGCGGTCAGCATGCCGGCGCGCACCTTTGGGTCCGCCGAAAGCTTCGACGTCCGCATGGGCGGCATCAGCCCCGGATGCACGGAATTCACCCGGATGCCGTCCGGCGCGAACTGCACGGCGGCGGCCTTGGTCATCGAGCGCACCGCGCCCTTGGCGGCATTGTAGCCCATGTGCACGAAGCTCTGCCCGACGATGCCGGAGATCGACGAGATGTTGACGATCGACCCGCCCCTCGCTTTCTGCATCACCGGGATCACCGCGCGCATGCCGAGGAACACGCCCTTGGCGTTGATGCTCATCTGCCGCTCCCAGGTGCTCATGCTCAGCCTGTCGGGGTCGCTGCCGCTCACTCCTGCGTTGTTGACCAGGATGTCGATCTTGCCGTAGGCCGCGACCATGGCCGCCACCGCCGCCTCCCAGTCCTTCTCGCTGGCTACGTCCATGGCCTGAAAGCGCGCCTCGCCGCCGCTCGCCGTGATGGACTGCGTGACCTCGCGCCCTTCCGCTTCCAGCATGTCGGCGACGACCACCTTGGCGCCTTCCCGCGCAAACAGACGGGCCGTCGAGGCCCCCATGCCCGAAGCCGCGCCCGTCACGATCGCCACCTTGTCCTTCAGGCGCATGATGCCCCTCCTCGGCGTAGGGGTCAGACCCCTCATACAAAACGTCGCGGCAGAATTGAGACGTCCAGGTGAGGGGTCTGACCCCTTCTTGCGACATCATAGCCGCGAGCGCGCCGGACGCCAGCAGCCGCAATTGCGCGTTCCCGAGACAACCGTCCGCGGTTAGGATGCCCGCCACTTGTGACAAGCGAAGCATGAGGGAAACGCGCATGGCCTACGAGCCGACGATCAAGAACTTCAAGCTCATCGCCCACCACGAGCTCAACGGCTTCGGCGGCATGGGCGAGGGCATGTCGATCCAGATCGCCAAGGACGGCCGCCGCATCCTGTGGCTGGCGCACGAGAGCGCGCCCAAGAACTTCACCGCCGTCGACGTGTCCGACCCGCGCGCGCCCAAGGTCGTGGTGCAGACCGACCTCCCCGAGCAGCACATGCGCTCCAACTCGCTGGAGACGGTCGGCAATATCATGGCGGTGGCTTACCAGACGCAACAGCACGGGCAAAAGCCGGCGGGCTTCGAGCTGTTCGACATCTCGGTGCCGGAGAGCCCGAAATCCATCGCCTTCGTCGATGCCTCCGGCCCCGGCTCGCGCGGCGTGCACCAGCTGTGGTTCTGCGACGGCGAGACCGTCCACATGGCGGCCGGCGCACCCGACTTCGTGGCCACCAATCCCCTCGACGACCAGTTCTACCGCGCCTTCGACGTGCGCAATCCTTCCAAGCCCGTGGAGGTGAGCCGCTGGTGGATGCCCGGCACCCGCCAGGGCGACAAGGAGGCTCCACCCCAACGCCACAAGGCGCCGCGCTACGACAAGGGCTTCCGTGCCCACAACACCAATGTCTATCCGCAGCGCCCCGATCGCTGCTACCTCGGCTACATCGACGGCGGCATGTTCATCCTCGACATCTCGGACAAGGCGAGCCCCAAGCCGCTGTGCCGCTGGGACAACTCCCCGCCGTTTTGCGGTTTCACCCACACCGTGCTGCCGCTGTTCGAGCGCGAGCTGTTGATCGTCACCGACGAGTCCGTGGTCGACGATGCCAAGGACTGGCCCAAGCTCATCTGGATTCTCGACGGGCGGGAGGAAACCAACCCCGTGCCGATCGCCACCTGCCCGGTCGACAACGTCGAGGACTATGCCAAGCGCGGCGGCCGCTTCGGCGCCCACAACATCCACGAGAACGTGCCGCTCCCCACCTCGTGGCATTCCGACCGGATCATCCTGGGCACCTTCTTCAACGGCGGCCTGCGCGCCTACGACATCGCCAACCCCTACCAGCCCGAGGAGGTCGGCATCTTCGTGCCGCCGGCGCCCAAGGGGGCATCCACCGGCGCCATCCAGCTCAACGACGTATTCGTCGACGAGCGCCAGGTGGTCTATGTCGTCGACCGCCATGCCGGCGGGCTCTACATCCTGGAGATGGGCTTCTGAGCGTTACGCCACGGCGGCTCGTCCCCGGGGCGTGGAGGCTTGCAGCCAGAGGACGTTGCAACCGGTTGCCATGCAGGCGAGCGCGACCATGGCATGAGCCAGGCCGGCAAACCCTCGACGGTGAGATTCTGAGCAGCGCCGCCCGCGGATTTGGGCTATACGTCCGCGCCCGCTGCGAGTTCAGAGGCTCCCTCCCATGCCGGTTGTCACCGTAACGCTTCGCAAGCCGAAGACTGCCGCATTCAAATCTGCAATTCTCGACGCCGTGCACGCGGCTCTCGTCGAGTTCGGGGTCAACCCCAACGACCGGTTCCAGCGCGTGATCGAACTTGGCGAAGATGATTTCCGTTTCGATCCGACCTTCCCCGACCTTCAATCGCCTAGGAACGACGACTTTGTGCTGATCGAGATCCTTCTCGGCGCAGGGCGCAGCGTGAAGGTAAAGAAGAAGATCATCCACGACGCAGTCGAACGCCTTGCCGGCAGTGGCATCGATGCCGAGCACGTCATGATCGTTTTCCAGGATGTTGCCTGGGAAAACTGGTCACCCGGTGGCGGTCGTGTTCCGCACGGATAGCGGCGCGCTGTGAGCGGATGCGCCGGGAATAGCTGCGCGTCGCGCGCGCTCACGCCTTCGGTCCTGCAATGACCTTGCGTTCGGCGAGCTCGGCGATTTCGTCCGCCCCGAACCCATGCTCGCGCATGATCTCCTCGGTGTGCTGGCCAAGTGCCGGCGTGGTGGCGCGTGGCGTGCCCTTCGCGAAGGGCGCGATGCCGGCGATGTTGGGCACCGGGAACGGCTCCGGCGTGCCCGGCAGCTCCAGCCAGCTCACCAGGTCGATTGCCTCGGCCTGCGGCTGTTGCAGGAACTCGCGGAAGCTGTTCAGCCGCTCGTGCATGATATCGGCCTCGCGCAGGCGCTCGGCCCAGTAGGCCGTGGGCTTCTCGGCAACCTCCGGCCGCACGATGGCCAGCAGCTCGGCTTCGTTGCGCACGCGGGCGTCGTCGTCGACAAAGCGCGGATCGCTGGCAAGGTCCGGCATGCCGAGCACCGAGCAGATGGCTATCCACTGCTGCTGGCGCACCACCAGGAACTGCAGCCAGCCGTCTGCAGTCTTGAAAACACCGCTCGGCATGGCGCGCCTGACCCGCTCGCCCTCGAGGTATACCATCATCATGCGAATGACCTGGATGGCGCTTGCCGCCTCGAGCAGGCTCACCTCGATGCGCCGTCCGCGCGGCTCATCGCGGCGCGCGTAGAGGGCCGCGGAGAGGGCCTGGAAGGCGTACAGCGCCGTCGACATGTCGATCACCACGAACGGCACGCGGTGGGGGATGCCGTCCTCGCCCTTGTTGTCGGCCATCAGGCCGGTGAAGGCCTGCAGCACCGGGTCCATCGCCGGCCGATCGGCGAGCGGGCCCCGCTGGCCGAAGCCAGAGACGGACAGGTAGAGAATACGCGGCTCACGCTTCGAGACCGCGTCATAGCCGAAGCCCAGCCGGTCGAGCACGCCGGGGCGGAAACCCTCGAGCAGCACGTCGGCGCCCGCCATCAGGCGCCACAGCACCTCCTTGCCCTCATCCGCCTTCAAATCGAGCGCGATCGAGCGCTTGCCGAGGTTGGCGGGGATCGAATAGGCGGTGTGGCCGCCGTAGCGCCTGCCTATGGTGCGGGCCCAGTCCCCGTCGCCCGTCGGCTCGACCTTGATGACGTTGGCGCCATGCTGGGCGAGCAGCATGCCGCAATAGGGTCCCGCAACGCCCTGGCTCAGGTCGACGACCTTGAGTCCGGCAAATGGTGCGTCGTAGCTCACGGGTCCCTCAGGGGCGCTCGTTCGTCATCATGCGCGGGGGCTCTCTTGCTCATTGTCGTCCCACATCTTGCGCGGGATCGGCGCGCGAAACAAACTGAATGCCGGAAGCAAGGGCACGAAAATCGGAAGAGGAGCATTGCATGCGCCGCTTGTGCGAAGGACGAGTTGCGGTCGTGACGGGGGCCGGGCGGGGGCTGGGCCGCGAGCACGCTCTGCTGCTGGCGACGCATGGCGCCAAGCTGGTGGTCAACGACATCGGCGCCGGCGTCGACGGCACGGGCACGGACGCCTCGCCCGCCAATGAGGTCGTGGCCTTGATCAAGAAGGCCGGCGGCGAGGCGGTCGCCGACGGCAACGACGCCAGCGACTGGAACGGCGCCAAGGCCATGATCGACGCCGCCATCAAGGCCTATGGCAGGCTCGACGTGCTGATCAACAACGCCGGCATCCTTCGCGACCGCATGCTCACCAATATGGAGGAGGGAGAATGGGATGCCGTCATCAAGGTGCACCTGAAGGGTACGTTCGCGCCCTCGCGCCACGCCGCGGCCTACTGGCGCGAGGAGAGCAAGAGGATCGGCGGGCCGGTCAAGGGCCGCATCATCAACACCAGCTCGACCTCGGGCATCTACGGCAACGTCGGCCAGGCCAACTACGGCGCAGCCAAGGCCGGCATCGCCGCCTTCACCATCATCGCCGCGCGCGAGCTGCGCCGCTACGGTGTCACCGTCAACGCCATCTCGCCGTCGGCGCAGACACGCATGACGGAAGGATTGCGGGAGCTCACCCCGGAACAGCGCGCACAGCGCGATCCGAAGTGGGTCTCCCCGACAGTGGTCTATCTGGCCAGTGAAGAAGCCCAGGACATCACCGGCCGGGTGATCCAGGCAGGGGTCGGCCGCATCGCGGTGTGCGAAGGCTGGCGCCGCGGCGCGGAGGTGCCACAGGTCGACGACCCGGCCACCGCCGGAGCCCTCGTGCGCGACATGATCAAGAAGGTGCGCAAGAACTCGGGCATGGACGGCCTGGAGCTGGACTGAGGCTCGTCGGAAAGGCCAAGCCTGAAGGGATCAACTCCGGCGATACGGATAGCAGCGCGCCGGATCGAGCGTCAGGCCGAAGTGCTGTCCCAGCTTGCGGATGGCCTCGCCGTGCTCCGGGAATGGATCGCCGTTCGCAATTCCGACGATGATCGGCCTCAACGCCCGGTCGTCATGGCCCGCAGGCGGCAGCATCGCCGTGACGAGCGCCTTTCCCTCCCCGTCCCGCAGCGTCAGGAACACCGGCATCACGCGGTGGACATGCTCCTTCAGTCCGATGCTGCGCTCGAAGAACGCAGAGGATGCCGGCGGCACATAGGTCTTGGCGGCCTGCTCATAGGCCTGCCGGAAGTACTTCTCCACGGCGTGATCCATCGCCCGGGATTCGAGCGCAGCTTCCGCCTCGGTCTCGATGCGAAACCAGGTCTTGGGTGGCGCGTCGCATACGAACTGCATCGTCCAATCCTGCGAGAGGTTTCAACGTGCCAATGTAGGCCCCGTTGGGCGGAAAATTGAGGCGGCAAGATTTGCCCGCCAGACTAATGCCGCGCGACGGTAGCTGCCAAGGACGGCGGCACCTTGCAGGCGTGTTCACAGCCCGAGAGCTCGGTCGTTGTTGCAACCTCGCATCGGTCCCGGGCGCCGCGCCACGTGACCGAGGATCACTTCGGCGCTGGACCTGACGGCTTGTAGGCAGGTGTCTCACAGAGCACACCCCTGCCCTTGCGGCCCCAGCGCCTCGTCGGCGGGCCGTTGTCGCATGTCCACAGGCCCAGCCCACCGTGCTTCGCCTCCGCTTCCAGGTCGCGGTAGTGCCCGCCGGAATAGCAGCTGTAGTCAGTCGCCCAGCCCGCGCGCACCATGCATGCGCCAACGTCTCGCCCGTCATCCGTCCAGCATTCGGAAACGTATCGCTTCCGGAACCAGCGCCGCTCACTTCTCTGCACGCGACACGTGACCGCGTCTCCCTTCAAGCACTCGCGCAGCGCCTTCGCGGCCTCGCCGGCGGGTTCCCAGCGCTGGCCGTTGCGCCAGCACCAGGCCCGCTGCTCCGGCGAAAAAATGCCCCAGACGCGGACGCGATTGACGCGAAAGTCGAACGTGTCGCCCTCGACCACGGTCGCCGAGCCGCTGAGGAGCTCGCCCTTCTTCGGCGCACTTTGGGCGTGCGCAGGTCCACGCCAGGCGCTGATCAGCAGGATGCCGGCGAGCAATGCCAGGAAAGAGGCCAGGAAAGAGGCCAGGAAAGAGGGAACGTGTCATGGGCCTTTCATCCAATGGTCATGCTCGATGCAGCCTCGGGCACCAATTGAGTTTACCACCACTTAATCGTGACAACGAAAACCTGGGACAACACTATGGAGCCTTGAGGGCTGCTCAACCGTCACGGGCTAGGCTCGTGAGGCTCGCCGCAGGGGGGTGGGTCGCATGGTCCAGAAGAGCTTTGGTCGACGTTCGTCTTCGCGCGAGGCACCCGTGCCGGCTGCTCCGCCTGTGTCGGACGCGGGCAGCACGGCCGGGAGGTCGGCCGCAATCCTGGCCGGCGTGACGGGCCTCGTGGTCGTCATGGCGCTCGGCCTTGCCTTTGCGTTCAATGCCGTGGCGAACACCGACAGCGAAGCGGTTGCACGAGCCGAGGTCCCTGCGCAAGACTCCCTCACACAAGAGGCCCAGTGCCGCGGCCAGTCAGGCTGCACCAACCAGTACGATGTCAAGCTGACCTGCGGCAACAGCGAGGAGCCGAAGTCGGTCAGCGTGCACGCCGCGGATGCCGAGGCGGCGCAAGCCAAGGCCGAGCGCTACAACCGCGACTGCCGGGCACGCGGTGCGTCTTTCGTGGCGGCGTTCGTCAAGAGCGGGGCCAGAAACGCCGTCGGCGTGACGCGGACTGCCGAGGCAGCGCCGCGCGTGGCCGACAACGGCGCCAGCAGCCGTCGCCCGCGGTTGCGGTTCAGGCGGCGCTAGAGCAGGATCGCTTCGGATTGAATCACTTTGCCTCGACTGCAACGTAGCGGCCGAAGCGTGAATCCTGCTCTATTCATAGATTTGAGAGCAAGATTCACGTTCCATGATCGAAGCGAAGCGCTTCGATCAGAAACGATCTTGCTCTAGAAGCGCACCCGCCAGCACTGGAGGTTCTCGAGCCGCAGTTGCGGCTGTGGGGAGCCCACAAGCCTCCCGCGATCGGTGGACCTGTGCCCGTCCACCTTTCACCCACCTCTGTATGTTGCTAGAACCTGCCGATCCATCCGGGCGGGCACGGCGGCGCTGTTTGCCCGCGCCTTTCGGGTCACGGACCTTGGGCAATTGGTGCGTCAAAGTCGGCATCACCTAGGCACAGCCGCAAAAGCGCCCCATAACACGCTCGAGTTGCACGGCGGGCCGCGAACGAGTTTGGGAGGTGGCGCATGCTTGCGAGGGCCTTGGCATCGTTCGTGACTGCGTCAGCGGTTGCCGTCTCGCCGGCGTCGGCCGGCCCGGCCCTCCTGTTCGATGCCGCCGACGGCAGGGTCCTCTACGCGGAGGACCAGGACAACCAATGGCATCCCGCCTCCCTCACCAAGATCATGACGGCCTATCTGGTGTTCGAGGCCATCAAGGAAGGCAAACTGACCCTGCTGACCAAGATCGGCTGCTCTGAGCTCGCCCACAGCCAGGCCCCGAGCAAGATCGGCCTTCCCGTAGGCGCGGAGATGACCATTGAGACGGCCTTGCAGGCTCTGATCGTGAAGTCGGCCAACGACGTCGCTGTCATGCTGGCGGAGGCCGTGGCTGGATCACAGGAGGCCTTCGTGGTGCGCATGAACGCCGCCGCCACCCGCCTCGGCATGACGCGCACGGTGTTCGCCAACGCCAATGGCCTGCCGGCGCCGGAGCAGGTCAGCACGGCACGCGATCTTGCCAAGCTGACGGCTGCGGTGGTGCGCGACTTCCCGGCACATGCGAACCTCTGGTCGATGCCCGAGATGCGCATCGGCAAGCGCCGCCTGCGGACGCACAACGCTCTGCTCAACAACTACGACGGTGCCGACGGCATGAAGACCGGCTTCATCTGCGACAGCGGCTTCAACATTGTGGCCAGCGCCACGCGTGATGGGCGCAGGCTGGTAGCGGTGGTGCTGGGTGAGGCGACAGGAAGCCAGCGCAGCACGCGCGCCGCCAATCTGCTCGAGCACGGTTTCCAGACGCACGCCTGGAAAGTCCATTTCGGCATGCAGAGCCTCGACACGATGCCGGTTGCGGCAGATGCCAAGGGGGTGGCTTCCTTTCGCCACGCCGTGATTTCTTGGGCTTGCGGCACAGGCCGGCGCCGCATCGTTGCGAGAGCCAAAGGCAAGAAGGGGCAGGCTGTCGCCGCCAAGAAGGCCGGTGAAAAGGCCGGCAAGCAGAATTCAGGACCCGGCGACGCTCCCAAGGCCAAGGCTCAGGGCGACAAGGCCGCTGCAACCGGCGTCAAGACGCCGTAGGCCAGGACGGTAGCGGCAGCAAATTCGACCAAGCATTCATACCCCATCGCGTGCCCGCGTTCCGACGCGCCACGCGGCCGCTGGGCCTTGCCTGTCCCGCCGCCATCGGAGGCGGTAGCAGCTGCCAGGGCAATGTGGCTTCGATTTTGCTTAGTGAGGCGTTAACTGCGGAGTTCAAACAGGTCCCAGAGACGCAAAATGGCCACTGGCATGCATCCCCAAGACGACGTCACGCCGACACCGGGTGAAGTCGAGGCTATGGTATCGGTGCTGGAGGGGCGCCACGGCATCTGGGCGGCGGACGTGGCCGAGTTCTTCTCCACGTTCCACAGTCTCAAGGGTGACGCCGGGCGCAGCTGGGCTTGGGCCGGCGTGGCGGAGGTAGCGCGGCGGCGGGCCGAGGCGCGTCAAACCGAGCAGTGAGCGGCTGAAACCATCCGTCCTGTTCCCCGAGCGGGACACTTAGACCTTGCGGCCGTCTCAGATTTGAACAGGGATCGGTTGTCATACGCTCGTGAGCCGGGCGCCTTAACCAAAGCGGTGTCCGAGCAGGCCGCTCGCTTGCGTGGCGCCATTCGAAGCCGAAGCCGGCACACCCGTTTCTACAGCGGCGAGCCGATCACCAGCGTCCAGAAGGTCTTGAACTCTGTCTTGGAGTCCTGCACCAGGGCGATTCCCATATGCTCGGCGTCAGGTAGCAGCAGGTTCTTGTTGTGGCCGGGGCTTGCCTGCCAGCCCTTGATGACTTCCTCGATGGAGGCCTGCCCGGTGCCGACGTTCTCCGCCGCCAGCTTGGCGTTGTAGCCGGCGCGCTTCACGCGGTCCCATGGGTTGGAGCCGTCCGACCCGAAGTGCGAGATGCGATCCCACTTGGCAAGGTCGCGCGAGTGCGCACGGGCCGCCTCGATGAGGGACGGCTGCAGCCTGAGCGGCCCCAGGCCCTTCTGCTTACGATAGGCGTTGACGAGCTCACGCGCTTTTTCTGCGTCGAGGCGGGTGGTGCTGTAGTCGCGATCGGACAAAGCGCCGGGGGGCGCCCGCTCGAACGTGCCTTTGGGTGCCTTGTCGTCGGCCTTGGCGACACGCTTTGGTGCCGGGTCGAGGCTGCCGGTCTCCTGCGTGCGCTGTGTCCGGGGCGTCGGCTGCCCCGAGTTGGCAAAGCCGGCCGTCAGCGAATAGCTCGCCATGCCACAGCCAGCTAGGCTGAGCGATAGCAGTGCGGGCACAAGGACGCGATACATGTCAGCTCTCCCGCCGATGGGCGTCAGGGATCACGCTAATCATGTCGCGAACCCGTTAACTCCCCATTAACGCTCACTTGGGCGAGGCCCCTTGAGGCCGGGTCGACGTCGACAAAGCAGCGTCGGTCCATCGCGAAAGCCCCCAATCCGCACCTTTCCGCACAGACGTGGTGCGGCGAAGGCCGAGCTGACCAACTAAGGAGCGAGATCCCCCAAACGACGTGCCCTGTTTTCCCTAGGCGGGATCGGACAACTTAATCATGACGTTAGTTTGGCGAAATGCACGTTTGGCAGGCACGGCGCCGTGCTTGAGCGTCCTGGCACCGGCTCTGTTGGATTTTTCCCCCGATTTCCGCAAGATGCCGCCCGAGCCTTCGGTGATTCGCGCGTCCGGGGGGCGTGCTGCGATATGACCCGTCTCGCGCCTTGGCAGGTGCAGGGGTCGTTTCGACCGAGGGGGCCCGGGGTGCAAAAGGCAGTCCTGGAAGCATCTGCTGCGACCAACGCTGTGGCCGCCGATCGGCTGCGCAGCGTCGTGCTGGTTCGCATTGCGTGCGCAATGCGGGGAACTACCAAGACCGAGGTAGCGGCCGATCTTGCGCCGTTCGCCAGCCGGCTGCCGCCGGCGCCGTGGCGTGCGCAGGTCGAGCGGGAGATCGAAGCGCTGGCGGCCGCGGGCCTCGTCGTTGCCAAGGCCAACCGCATCGACGCGAGCCAGGGTGGCCTGGCTCAGGCTGCCAAGTTCTTAGGGCTCAAAGGCGATCTGCCGCGGTTGTGGAGCGATATGCGTGACGTGCGGCTCGTTGCAACTGCACTCGGGATGCAGCGTGAGCCGGTCAAGCGGCTCAAGGCCCTGGCAACGCCGGACGGTCTGCGCGCGGCCATCGTCGAGCGGGGCCACAAGCTCAAGATCAAGGGCGCGGTGACGCCCGCGCGTTTGCGCGAGGCTTTGGCAGCCAGCGCGCTCAAGCGGGCATTTGGTGACAACACTGCTGGGCTCGCGGGCAAGCTGGGGCTCACCGCCAAAGCCGGCCGCCTGCTCGCCGGGCAGCTGTCGCAGAAGCCGCGCGATTTCGGCACCGATACGCGGCTGATGGCGGCGCTGGCGGCCGAGCATGTCGGCGCCGTCTCAAACGATGCGGACGCCCTGCGCCTGGCGCTTCTGCGGCAATACCTTGGCGGCCGCTCCGAGAAAGCCATCCCAGCGAAACGTGCGCCGGCGAGGCGCGCGCTCGGGAGGGGGGCGCCTGACAAGGCCGCGCCGCTGGCGGCGCCGCCGCCTGTCGTCGACAGGCTGCAGCCCCTGCCACCGCCGGCACCGGCCGCTGCACCGGTGCCGACCGGGCGTCCCGACCTGTCGGGCTTCGCGTCCGAAGTGCGCCGCCATGCGGCGGGCCAGGCGCAGGGCTGGAGCGGCGATCGCAAGGCTTACATCAGCCATGTATGGCGCGATATCCGCGAGAAGCGCCCGGACTGGGGGCTATCGGAAATCGAGTTCAAATGCATGCTCGCGGAGGCACACCGCTCGGGTCAACTGGCGCTGGCCAATGCCGATCTGAAAGACAAAAGTAATATCAAGGACGTACAGGACTCCGCCGTCGTCTACCGCAACGCCGTGTTCCATTTCATTCGCGTCGACGCCTGATGGGATGAGACGGCCCGCACGTTCTATCCGGATCGAGGATTCATGCGCCACGAGGCTCATATCGCGCCGCTTGCCGATCGCCTGTCTGCGGCCTTCGAGCACTCCATCACCTGGGAGGATGACATCTGGCGTGCCGACCCCGTCGACGTCGACGTGGTGCATGCCGCAGCCCGCCGCAAGTTCTCCGATCTGCTCGCCACAGTCACGGCCACGCGCGGCTCGGCCGTGCAGGCGCGCATTCTCCTGTTCCACGGTCAGTCGGGGGCCGGCAAGACGCACCTGATCCGCGCGCTGCGCACGAGTGCCCATCGCGGCGGCAGGGCCTACTTCGGCTACGCGCAGATGACGCCGGATGTGGCCAACTATGCCGACTACTATCTACGCCGGCTCATCGCTTCGCTCGAGAAGCCCTACGATCCGGACCAGGGGGGCGAGAGCGCCCTGGCGCGGCTCACCAGCCGTCTGGTCGGCGACGCCACCGTGCTGGAGCCTGCGGCGCTCGACAAGCTCCGAGACGCCAAGCTCAGCGATGCCTCGCTCGCCAAGCTCGTGCTCGGTCTCGCCGACCAAGTCGTGGCGGCGCCGAAGTTCGCCGACGAGGGCCTCGACATCAACATTGTGCGCGCGCTGCTCTATCTGCAGCGCTCCGACCCGCGCATCGACCAGCGCGTGCGCCAGTATCTCTATGGGCAGAAGCTGAACGATCTCTCACAGGAGGCGGTCGCCGCGCTCGACCCGAACGCGGGCGAGGGCCGTGCGTTCGAGATCATCGAGTCGCTCGGGCGCCTGATGTGGACGGTGGACGGGGCGGCGCTCGTCTTCGCCATCGATCAGGTGGAGGACCTGCGCTTCTTCGACGACTACTCCGAGCGCTTCCAGAAGGCGGCGCGGGACCTGATCCAGATCGCCAATCGCGTGCCGACGTCGGTCGTGATCGTCTCGTGCCTCGCCGAGTTCTACGGCAAGGTGCGCGAGGTGCTGGCGCAGTCCTACATCGATCGCATCGAGAAGGCGGGCCCCGTTCCGCTGATCGAGACGCGCACCGCCGACGAGGCGCGCCTCATCATCGCCAAACGGCTCCAGCAGGACCCGCGCAACGGCGGCAATGATCCAACGCTCTACTTCGGGCCCCAGTTCTTCGAGGAGTTCGGCGGCCTGTCGACCCGGCGCATCCTGGAATTGGCGCAAACGCGCATGCGTGAGCACGAGGGCGAAAGCGAAGGCGAAGCTCCCGACGGACGCGAGGACAAGCCGGGTGGGTTCATTTCAACACTGGCTGCTGCGCTGGGGTTCAGCGGGCGCGAGGAGGAAGGCGGCAGCACCACCGCACCCATCGAGTTCCGCGACCATTGGCATCGCTTCACGGCGCAGTCGGAAGCCGACATCCCCAACGATGACCAGGGCCTCTTGGATGTCCTTGCCGGCGCGCTGGCGCTGGCCAAGGAGGAATGGGGCGGTGCCATCGACGTGTCGGTCAAGCGTCTCGCCCTTGCCGACGAGCTTCCCGCTGTCGACATGTCACTGCGCCATGCGGCGGGCCTGAGCACCGAGGCGCGCATCTTTCTGTGCAACCGCCCGACGCAGGGCGGCGGCCTCAAGCGTCAGATCGACCGCGTGCTCGCTGCCATGGCGGACAAGGCCTGCTTCATGCTGCGCGCCAGCGATTTTCCACCCAACAAGAAGAACCAGACGGCGCAGGCCTTCCGCAAATTCCGCGAGAAGGGCGGCCGATCGATCCTCGTGCCGATCCCCGATTGGGAACGCATGATGATGGTGCGCGAGTTCCACGCCCAGCATCGCCGCGATCCAGGCTTTGGCGAATGGTTCGAGCGTGCCAAGCTGCTGTCCGAGGTGCTGTCGCTGGTGCAGCTGCTGCGGCTCGACCTGTTCGGTCGCGGCCCCCGCAACGGTCCGGTCCAGCCCGAGATGGCCGGGAATTCGACCCAGGCGGCGGCAGCCGGCTCCGGTCATTCGACGCCGTCGCTCCTGGCCGGCCCGCACGGCGCGGACTGGACCGGATGGAGTCCGAGCCCGGCCGGCGCGGCTGCGCCCAAGGACGATCTGCCGCTTTCCGTTCTCCTCGACGAGGTGGGCGACGGAGCCGGCAGCATTCTTGCGGGTCGCGCGCTGCGCTCCAGCAAGAGCATCACGCTCAACAAGGATGTCCTCAAACGTCACGCCGCGGTGCTCGGCGGCTCGGGCTCCGGCAAGACGACGCTCGCGCTCTGCATCATCGAGCAGCTGCTGCTGAAGGGCACCCCCGCGGTTCTGATCGACCGCAAGGGCGATCTGTGCTCCTACGCCAACCCGGACGTTTGGCGCGCGCACGAGGGCGAGTTCGGCGAGCGGCGTGGCGAGCGCGAGAAGCTGGCCGATTCCATCGATGTCGCGGTCTATACGCCTGGGCGGGCCTCGGGCCGGCCGATCTCGATCACGCTGCTCCCCAACGGCATCAACGAGCTGCCCGAGCAGGAGCAGCAGCTGCTCGCCAACCTCTCCGCGGCGGCGCTCGGAGACATGCTGCATTTCAAGAACTCGGCCACGCACCAGAAGCAGTCGGGCACGCTGTCGGTGGCGCTTGCGCATCCTCGGGGGCCGGTTCAGCAAGGAGGTGACGCTCGTCGACCTCATCGCCCTGCTCGAGGATGAGGATCCCGAGCTCACCGACCTGACGCAGCGCATGGACCCCTCCGGGCGCATCCGCCGCGATCTGGTGGCGCAACTCGACAGCCTGAGGCATCGCAACTCGGCGCTGTTCGAGGGCGGCGGCGAGGCGCTGCGCATGGAGTCGCTGCTGGGCAAGGGGCGGTACGGCCGCAACGACAACCGCACGCGCCTCTCCATCATCTACACCGGCTTCCTGGGCGACAACGAGAACATCCTGTTCTGGGTCTCGCAGTTCCTGTCCGAGGCCCTGCGCTTCTGCCAGCGCAACCCCAACGACGGGCTGCAGGCGGTGGTGATGTTCGATGAGGCGGATCTCTACATCCCCGCCAACGCCAAGCCGGCGACGGCGGAGCCCCTGCAAAGCCTGCTGAAGCGCGCCCGCTCTGCGGGGCTCGGCATCATGCTGGCGACGCAGTCGCCGGGCGACCTCGACTACAAGTCGCGCGATCAGATCACCTCCTGGTTCATCGGCCGCGTGCGCGAGGACACGGCGTTGAGAAAGCTGCGCGCCGCCTTCCAGAGCGAATCCGGCCTGGACCCCAGCGCGGTTCTGCCGGGACAGACCGTGGGCGAGTTCCACCTCGTGCAGGAGGGCCTGGTACGGCCCATGCGGGCGCAGCGCTCGCTCATTTCTGCCGAGCAGGTGCCTTTCGACCGCATCGAGCAGCTTGCGCGCGAGACCAAGGGCCAGGACGAGAAGCAGCTCAAGCTGTTCTCGTGACGGGTTGACTTGCGCTCTCACAAACTGGGCTGCCTGCTGCAGCGCAAAATTTCCGTTTCATGGCAGGCAAGCCGCACTCCTGCCTCAGTGGTCACGCTAAATCTGCGTGCAACGCGACTGATTTCGCGCTATATTAAGTCTACGGACCAAAGAGGAGGGCGGGTCCGAGAGTCGAGCTTGGCCAGCGGCAATTGGCCTTGCTCGTTGGCATGCGAGTTGCGGGGTAGTGTTGTGATCGATAAGTCCTTTCTCTTCATGGTGTTGGCGTGTGCGGCCGGGCCGCTGCTGGGTGCCGGTATCTATCTCGTGGTGCACCTGTTTTAGGGCGCTGAAGATTCCCTAGGCGATACGGGCGTTTGCGACCGGCGCTTGCGTTTGCCGGTGGGCTTGCTGCATTCCGTCGAGCGCCTCTCCTGGGTTATCCACAGGCTCCGCGGCACACATTTCCGCCGCTTTCGCCCGTGTGACTGCCGCCGAGCCCCCTTGACTTGAGGATCGGCAAAGGCAACTGGACAAGGCTTGCGTCCTCATCGCTTGCCAGGTCCGAGGTGCGCGCCCGCGACGTCCCAGGAGGAACCCATGAAGCTTGTTAGGTTTGGCGCACCCGGCGCCGAGAAGCCAGGCCTTGTCGATGCACAAGGCGTCATTCGCGACCTCTCGGCGCAGGTGCGGGATATCACTGGCGAGACGCTCGACGCCGCCAGCCTCGACAAGCTGCGCAAGCTCGACACCAAATCGCTGCCCGCAGCGCCGCAGGGCGTGCGGCTCGGCGCGCCGGTGGGCAACGTGCGCAACTTCATCGCCGTCGGCCTCAACTACGCGGACCACGCCAAGGAGACGGGGGCGGACATCCCAAAGGAGCCGATCCTCTTCAACAAGCTGCCCAACTGCATCGTCGGCCCCAATGACGACGTGATGATCCCCAAGGGCTCGCTCAAGCTCGACTACGAGGTCGAGATCGCCTTCGTCATCGGCAAGCGTGCCCGCTACGTGGCGGAGAAGGACGCGCTCTCCTACATCGCCGGCTACGCCATCTGCAACGACGTGTCGGAGCGCCACTTCCAGTCCGAGCGCGGCGGCCAGTGGATGAAGGGCAAATGCGCCGAGACCTTCGGGCCCCTGGGGCCGTGGCTCGTCACGCGCGACGAGATCGAGGACGTGCAGGACCTGGCGATGTCGCTCGATGTCAACGGCCAGCGCCGCCAGACCGGCAGCACCAGGACCATGATCTTCGGCATCCAGCACCTCATGCACTACATCTCGCAGTTCATGGTGCTCGAGCCCGGCGACGTGGTGACGACGGGAACGCCGCCCGGGGTGGCGCTCGGCATGAAGCCGCCCGTGTGGCTGAAGGCGGGCGACGTCATGCGCCTCACGATCCAGGGCCTCGGTGAGCAGACGCAGAAGGTGGTGCCGTTCAAGGAATAGCGCGGGCCGGATTCCTTCCACACCTGTCATCCCGGAAGCCGACGCGCTTGCGGAGGCCATCCGGGATCTGCGGCGAGGGAACCGCTTGCGGCAGATCCCGGATAGTTTCGGCTGCGCCTCGACTTCCGGGATGACGGGTGTGGAAGCGGGGGCGGGGCGTGCCTCGAGTGGTGTCCGATCTCAGAACGCAGTCTTGTTGACCGGATCGAGGTCGCGAATGGCCAGATGCTCGTCTTTGGCCTGGCCATTGACCATCCTGGCAATGCGCATCCACCCATCTGCGCTACCCTTGTCGATCTGCCTGATCGTGATTTCCAGCGCGCGCAAGAGCTCCAGCAGTTTCTCCTCCACTGGCAGAGAACCGTTGTCGGATTGCGCGGCATCCTCCAGCTTGTCTATGAGTTCGCGCAAGAACTCCGACCTCGGGCAGCAGCAAAAGCGCTCTCAACATTCCATCGAGGTCGCCGACCACCTCGTCGAGGATCGCCATGTGGTCGGCGTTGCCGCCGCAGTCTCGATGCAAGTTCGCTGCACTTCTGTTCCACCGCTTCCGCCTTGCCGGCCTCGATCTCGTTGAGATAGGTGCGGAACCTTTCGTTGCCTTGGCTCAGCTGGTGGATGGCCTGCCACGCGGCGATTGCTTGGTCGCGAACAGCGTGATCCTTCACGCGTGACGCAGCCTTGAGGTCCAGGTCGATGGCTCCCAGCAAGGCGTTCCAGATGTCGCTGACGCACTTCGCCGTCGTGATCGCTGCGTTTTGGCAGGCTGCAAATGGGGTATCTGCTGTGGCTTATTCGTGCCGCGACCGTTCCCTAGAGCGAAGGCCTCGTATCGGCCAGCTTGTCTGGCTCGTTGCGCCCGACGTCCAGAATCGGAGGATCCCGCGCGATAGAGCAGCAGCGTCTTGAACAGGTCGGAGCGGATCAGATAGGTCGTCTCCAGCGGGGAGGATCGGCCGGCAAGCCGCGCCAGCGGGCCACCCTTGGCCGTCCCGCCCCGGTCGTGTCGCTGCACGGCATCGAGGGTCATGGCGGCGTTCAGCACGGTTTGGACCAGGCGCCTGTGGTGCTTGGGTATGACTCAAGATCGACCTTGGCCATGAAGCCGTGCCGCTGGTTGATCGGCTCTATGTGGTCCAGCACGGTCTCGGCATTGCGCCGGCGATCAGGCTCCAGCGCAACGCCGACGATCTGGATGCAGCCGGGTGCGGTTGGAATACTCGCGGTCATTTTCCCGCGCCGAGTTGGCGATGACCGACAAGTATTCGAACAGCTCCGAGCGAACGAGATACCGCTCCATGCGCGTGTCCGCCGAACACGCGCTCGACGGCACCGATGCTGGCGCCCGCGACCAGGACCTTTCTGATCCGCCGCGCCTATTCGGGATCGTAGTGGGTCAGATCGACCTCGGAGCGATTGTCACCCTGGCCGCTTAAAGGCCGCATTGCGGCCAGCACCAGCTCGGCATTCTCGAGCCGGTCCTCGCCCAGCGCATTCTTGACGATCGCCTCGAGCTGCTCGGCGCTGCGCGCCTTGGAGCTCGGCACGTCCGACAGGGGCGACTTGACGGCAGCCGCGCCGAACAGGCCGGCCATGAACACCAGGGCATCCACGCCGATCGCCAGCACCAGCGACAGGTAGGCCAGGCGGTTGCCGTCGAGGAAGGCGTTCCAGGTCACGACGAAGCGGTGCGCCTTGTCGTCCCGGTTCATGTCGATGGCCTGCAGGCGGGCGCCCAGGTCCGTTGATTCCTTGCTGATCAGCCCCGAGTCCTGCAGGCACCTGCGCCCGAAACCGAGCAGCGTGTCGGTGGTGGCGCTCTGCGGCAGCTTGGAGCCGCCGGCGCAACTGGCTTGGAACGCCAGCAGCCCGGCGTTCAGCGCAAACACGCGTGCTGCCGCCTCGGCGGCCTGCTTGGGGTCGCAGTCGATGCTGCGCACCTTCTCCTTGGTCGTCGGCGTGCCCGACATGGCGTTGACCAGGTGGCCGCATTGCGCCTGCAGCGCAGCCAGCCGCTCGGTATCGGGCTGCTGGCGGAAGGCAGCACGCGCCCGCTCGAAGGCCGGCAGCGCGCGCGCCGGATCGACCCGCGTTCCCTCCGCATCCTGCTCGCTTGCCTGCGCGGCCTTGATGCGGTGCTCTGCGGTCTGAGTCTCACCCTTGTATTTGGCAACCTCGCCGTTGATGGTGGCGATCTCCCGCTTGAGGCTGACGATACGGGCGGAGGCCTGGTCACGCTGACGCTGCGCCTCCTTGAGCCGCGCTTCGTCGGTGATGGTGAGCTTTCTCTGCAGGTCGCCGACCTCGGCCATGCGCTGGCGATAGATCGGCCCCTTGCCGCGTTTGAGCGTGCCCTCGACGCCACCGTCCTCCGCCGACGCATCGATGCGCTTGGCGGCCATGGCCTGCCTGGTCTCGTTGAAGGTGGCCTGCGCCTTCGCAAGCTCGGCTTCCAGCGCTCCGATGGCGGGCTCGATGCGCTGCAGCTCGGCCTCCAGCTCGTCGCGTTTTCTCAAAAGGGCTGTCTGGCCGCGCTCGGCGCCAGCAATGCGCTCCTGCTGCTCGACGATGCCGCGGCGCCGGTCCTCCATCTTCTTCACGAAGTACTGCTCGATCTCGACCTGCGAGCCCTGCGATTCATGAGCGAGCCGGGAGAGCACCTTGTCGTAGGCTTTCCACCCGTCGGTCTCGAACAGGCGCTCGGCCTCCGCGATCTGCACCTTCTGGGCGCGCTCGCCGATGTCGGCGACGACGCGGCCGACCTGGTTGAGCGTGCGGATTTCGGCAGCCCGCGCTCGCTGCTCGGCCGGGAAGATGGCGTTGAAGTGCGAGTTGAAGGAGAAGAAGACCGAGGCCCCCATCGAAGCCAGGAACATCACCCACAACACCGCGTTGCGGGCGATGATGCGCATGCTCTGCGCGTAGGGACCGGAGATGTCGCCGCCGCGCCTGGAATTGAAGGCTATGATGGCCACGATGAGCAGCGCGATGGCGAAATAGAGGGCGACGTCGGCGAAGCGCTCCCAGTCGGCGCGGAAGCCCTGGATCGCGCCAGCGACCTTGTTGAAGCCGACGGCGTCGAACCGCCCGAGCGTCCAGTAGAACACGAGACCGACCAGCGCCACGCCCAGTGCCATGCCGACGACGGCCTGGCTCCGGCTCGCCCCCGTGCTGCCGGGAATGCGCTGGTTCATGCCGGTGGCGAAGCTCTCGCCGATCAGCCACGCCACGATCAGCATCACGCCCTGGATGCCGAAGGCGATGAGAATCGACAGCAGCGGTGCGGAAGTGAAATTGCGCAGGCCGTCGAAGGTCGTGTAGCCGGAGGCAAGCGAGAGCGCGACGGCCGTAGAGCCGAGCAGCGCCAGCTGCCAGTTGTTGAGCATCATCTCTTCGATGATGCGGAACAGGCGTCTGAAAAAGCCCGAGCTCCACAACGCAAACAGCAACAGCGCCAGCACGATGCCATGCACGCCGTACTGCGACTGCCAGATGCCGTTGATCACTCCGACGACGTCGAAACCCATCACGTAGTCTCCCGCTCCCGCTGACACCCGCGCAGCACGTCACCCTCACCAAGAATGCCGGCGCGATCCGAGTTCGATTTCGGGGTGTACCCGCGCGCACCTCGATAGTCTCGCCGTCGGCGCTTGCGTAGGCGCCTGCGAGAGAGACTACTTCCCCGCATCCACCATGGCTGGCCAAGCGGGCCAATTGTCGACCGGATTGCGGCGGCCGTTTGTCTCTTCCTGAGTATTTTCGCCTGCGCTTCAGCTTGACCTTGGTAGCATCGTGCCGAGCTCGCGGCTTGCTTGCTTGTGGTGCTCTGCCGAGGCGGCACTGAAGCAGCAGAAGATGACCCGCGCAAAGTGGGGGTCACCGCGCAAGGCGTCGGCGACGGTCTTGACGGCAAGCCTTGCTGCACGGTCTGCCGGGAAGCCATAGACGCCCGTCGATATGGCCGGGAACGCCAGCGAGCGGGCGCCGTGCACCTTGGCGAGGGCGAGCGAGTTGGCATAGGCGCTGGAGAGGAGCTGGTCCTCGTCGGCGCCGCCACCCTCCCACACGGGGCCGACGGTATGGATGACATGATGTGCCCGCAACTTGTAGCCGCGGGTGATCTTGGCCTCGCCCGTCTCGCAGCCCCCGAGCGTGCGGCATTCGGCGAGCAACTCCGGGCCCGCGGCGCGGTGGATTGCGCCATCCACCCCTCCGCCGCCGAGCAGGCTGCGGTTGGCTGCGTTGACGATGGCATCGACATCGAGCGTGGTGATGTCGGCAACGATGATCTCGATGCGGTGCGGCATGGGTGCCCTCTGCTGGGCAGGCGCTCGCTTCCAACTGCAAGAATAGCGGCGGAATTGTGCCGCGTCTTGGGTCCTCGCGATGGCGTTTGCAAGGGCCGGTGCTATAAGGAGCGCAATGAGCGTGACCACCCCCAGCAAGGCCTTTCCGGCACCTGAGCACGACCACGACCTTTGCCTCGATGAGGCTATGGCGCGCGCACGCAGGGCGTTCGAGGACAAGGGCCTGAGGCTGACACCCTTGCGCGAGGCGGTGTTCCAGGAGATTGCCGCGGCTTCGCACCGGGCGATCGGCGCCTACGAGGTGCTCGAGAGGATGGCGGCGCGTGGCGACCGTTTGGCGCCGATCTCGATCTACCGGGCCATCGACGCGCTGGTCGCCGCGGGCATCGTGCATCGCTTCGAGAGCCGCAACGCGTTTTTCGCCTGCCACGCCGGGCACGAGCAGCGCCAACTCGTTCTCGCCTGCGAAGAGTGCGGCTCGGTGGCGGAAGTCGACGGCGCCAAGGTGTTCGCCGCCATCGACAAGAGCGCCGACGCCGCAGCGTTTGCGGCGAGCCCCAACAGGAGCGCGGTCGTCGAGGTGTGGGGACTGTGCGCCAATTGCTCCGGCAGGGAAGCGGGCCATGCAAGGGCGTGACGGGCTGCAGCGGCCTGGGCCGGCCGGCAGCTCCCATCATGAGCACGCCGGGCACCATCACGCAGATCACGATCACGCACATCATCACCACCATCGCGACGGCGCCATGCTGCCCGCGGCGTACGATCCCGCGGCGCTGATCAGCGCGCGGCGGCTCCTTCTGGTTCGCGACGGCCGCACCATCCTGAGCGACATCGACATCGACATCACCCCGCGCGAGATCGTGACCGTCATCGGCCCGAACGGTGCCGGCAAGACCACGCTGGTGAGGGTGCTGCTGGGGCTCGAGCCGCTCGACCGCGGTGAGATACGCCGCAAGCCGGGCCTCGTCGTCGGCTACGCACCTCAGCGTTTCGATATCGATCACGCCATACCGCTCACTGTTGCGCGCTTCGTAGAGCTGGGCCGGCGCGCAAAGCCTGAGGAGATAACCCGCGTGCTCCGCGACGTCGGGGCGGGCTCGCTGGCGGAGCGCCAGCTCTCCGAGCTGTCAGGGGGCGAGCTGCAGCGCGTTGTGCTGGCACGCGCGCTGATCAGGTCACCCGACTTGCTCGTGCTCGACGAGCCGGTGCGAGGCGTCGACTATGCCGGCGAGGCCGAGCTTTACACGCTGATCGGGCGGCTCAGGATGGAGCGGGGCTTCGGCGTGCTGCTCGTCTCGCATGATCTGCATGTGGTGATGGCCCAGAGCGACCGCGTGATCTGTCTCAACCGCCATGTGTGCTGCTCGGGGGTGCCCCAATCGGTGGCGCAGCACCCCGAGTATGCGCGCCTGTTCGGGCCGGAGGCGGCCCGCGCTTTCGGCCTCTATCACCACGATCACGACCACAGCCATGATCTGGCCGGCGAGCCGCACCCGCCGGAAACCCCGGATCCGCGCTGAACTCTCGAGCCAGGGAGCCGACGTGCCCGAACCCTTTCTTATGCGCGCCCTGCTGGCCGGCCTCGGGCTCGCGGTCGTGGCCGCGCCCCTCGGCTGCTTCGTGGTGTGGCGGCGCATGGCCTACTACGGTGAGGCGGTGGCTCAGGCAGCGCTGATCGGCGTGGCGCTAGGGCTTGCGCTGGCGCTAGACCTGACGGCCAGCGTGCTCCTGGTGACGCTCGCGGTGTCGGGCCTGCTGCTGCTGCTTGGCCGGCAACAGGTCGTGCCGTTCGACTCGCTGCTGGGCTTGCTCGCCCATGCGGCGCTCGCCATCGGCGTGATCGCCGCGTCCCTGGTGCGCGGCCCTCAGGTCGACCTGATGGCCTTCCTGTTCGGCGATATCTTCGCCATTACCGGCGCGGACCTCGCCTGGATCTACCTGGGCGGCGTCGCCGCTCTGGCGGCCCTCGTCTTCGTCTGGCGCCCTCTGCTGTCGCTCTCGGTGCACGAGGACCTCGCTGCCGCCGAGGGTACGGCAACCGAGCGCGCCAAGCTGATGTTCGTGCTGGTGCTGGCGCTGGTGGTGGCGATTGCCATCAAGATCGTCGGCGCGCTGCTCACCATCGCCTTCCTGATCATGCCGGCAGCCGCTGCCCGCCCGCTCTCGGCAACGCCGGAGCAGATGGCGGTTTTCGCAGCCGTGTTCGGCATGCTGGCTGTTGCGGCGGGACTTTTCCTGTCGGTGACGTTGGACACGCCTGGCGGCCCGTCGATCGTTCTGGTGCTGGCGGTGCTGTTCGGTGTGTCGATTTTTCCATCCGTGCTGCGCCGTCGCCGCTAGGCCGCCGTGGTAGGATGGGCGGGCAGGACAAGTTCCATGGCAGCCATGACAGCGATGATCGATCCTCGCGCCCCCCGCAAAGCCACCGTGTCGGTCAAGGTCGGCGGCGTGACCATCGGCGGCGACGCCCCGATCGTCGTGCAGTCGATGACCAACACCGACACGGCGGATGTGGAGGCGACCGCCCGCCAGACGGCCGATCTTTCCCGCGCCGGCTCGGAGATCGTGCGCATCACGGTGGACCGCGACGAGGCGGCCAAGGCCGTGCCCCGCATCCGCGACCGGCTCGCGCAGATGGGGGCGGCCGTGCCGTTGGTCGGCGACTTCCACTACAACGGCCACACGCTGCTGGCGGAGAACCCCGCGTGCGCCGAGGCGCTCGACAAGTGGCGCATCAACCCCGGCAACGTCGGCTTCAAGGCCAAGCGCGACCGGCAGTTCTCCGCCATCATCGAGCTGGCGCTGCAATACGGCAAACCGGTGCGCATCGGCGTCAACTGGGGCAGCCTCGACCAGGAGCTGCTGACCCGCCTGATGGACGAGAACGCCGCCTCGCCCGCGCCCAAGGATGCGCGCGCCGTCATGCACGAGGCGATCGTGCAGTCGGCGCTGCTGTCGGCCGAGCGCGCGGGAGAGCTGGGAATGGGCCCGGAGCGCATCATCCTCTCGGCCAAGGTCAGCGCCGTGCAGGACCTGGTCAGCGTGTACACGATGCTGGCGCAGCGCTGCCGCTATGCGCTCCATCTGGGGCTGACCGAAGCCGGCATGGGCTCCAAGGGCATCGTTGCCTCCACGGCCGGCATCGGCATCCTGCTGCAGCAGGGCATCGGCGACACCATCCGCGTGTCGCTGACACCCGAGCCCGGCGGCGACCGCACGCAGGAGGTGCGCGTCGCCCAGGAGATCCTGCAGACCATGGGGCTTAGATCCTTCGTGCCGATCGTGGCGGCCTGCCCCGGGTGCGGGCGCACGACGTCGACCGTGTTCCAGGAGCTGGCGAGCGAGATCCAGGGCTACGCGCGCGAGCGCATGAGCGAGTGGCGCGAACGCTACCCGGGAGTTGAGGGCCTGAACCTCGCGGTGATGGGCTGCATCGTCAACGGGCCCGGAGAATCCAAGCACGCCGACATCGGCATCTCGCTGCCCGGCACCGGCGAAACACCGGTGGCGCCCGTGTTCATCGATGGCAAGAAAGCGATGACGCTGCGCGGCCCCAACATCGCCGCCGAGTTCAAGGCGATCGTGGAGGATTACGTCGCGCAACGGTACGGCCGTAGGGCGCAATAAGGCGCCAGCCGCATTGCGCCGATGCACCCGTTCCCCAAACGGCGCAATACGCTTCGCTATTGCGCCCTACCTTAAGCCGTCAGATGGGAGACGCCTCGCGCCAGGCGATCAATCGGCGTATGCCTTCCCTCATATCCACCTGCGGCCGCCAACCTATGGCGCGTTCCGCCGCGCCGTGATCGATGCGCCAGGCGCCGCCCGATGTGAGCCGGACCTTGCTCGGATCGGGCTCGACGTGCTCGGGCGCGAGGTCCTTGCCGGCAAGCTCGGTCACCAGCCGCACCAGCTCCAGCGTCGTTATGGGCGAGGGCCCGGAGATGTTGACGGCAACGTCGGTGGCGGTCGAGGCGAAGGCGGCCGCATTGGCGCGGGCGACGTCGCTCACGTACACGAAATGCTTGGTCTCGGAGCCGTCGCCGATCACCTGCGGACGCTTGCCGGCCCGCACCCGATCGTGCGTCTCGATGATGTAGAGGGCGTTGGCGGCGCGATAGTGCTGGCGTTCGCCGTAGACGGTGGAATAGCGCAGCACCACGTAGTCCAAGCCGCGCTTGCGGTGGGCATCACGGCAGAGCTGCTCGCCGACGATCTTGCTGGCACCGTAGAGGATGGCCGCCGGCGGCGCGCCGACCGAGTGGAAGGGCGTGTGCTCGACGAGATCACCGACGATACCCGGGCCGTAGCCGTAGACGGCGTTGGAGGAGGCGAACACCAGCTTCTTCACGCCGTTGGTGCAAGAAGCCTCGATCGCGTTCTGCGTCCCGCGAATGTTTACATCGAGGCCCATCCACGGGTCGCGGTCCATGGTGAGCGACATCACGGCCGCAAGATGCAGAACCCCGTCCACGCCTTTGCCGGCGGCAATCAGCTGCGGCAGGCGCATGACGTCAGCTTGGACGACCTTGAGTCGCGGATTGTCGGTGAGGTGCCGAATGGCCTCCGGCGTACCCTGGTAGAAGTTGTCGAGGATGACGACCTCGCCGGCGCCTTCGGCCAGCAGCAGCTCGGCGGTGGCCGAGCCGACCAGGCTGGCGCCGCCGATGATCAGGAAGCGGCTGCCCTTCAACGGTACTGCGGCGCTCATTGATGCTCCTCATCTCTCCCGGCGCACGACAAAGGCCGCCGCCTCGCGCAGCGTATCGGCTTTGCCCCCGAAAGGCGCGAGCGCGGCAACGGCCTCGGCTTCGATGGTGCCGAGCCGCTCCTTGGCTGCGCGCACGTCGCTCACCGCGTGCAGCGTTGCCTTGGCCTGATCCTTGCGCGCCGCCTTGCCCATGGCCGCGGCATCGCCCTCGATGTCGAGCAGATCATCGGCGATCTGGAAGGCGAGGCCGAGGCGCTCGCCGTAGGTTGCGAGCGCCCGGCGATCGGCATCGCCGGCCCGCCCCAGGATGGCGCCGGCCTCGCAGGAGAAGCGCAGGAGGGCCCCCGTTTTCATGGACTGCAGGCGTTGCACGTGAGCGGCGGTCGGCTGGCGCGGGACTGCCAGCTTCTCGGCTTCCAGATCGAGGCACTGCCCGCCCGCCATGCCCGCGCCACCGGCGGCACGCGCCAACCCCGCCACCAGCTCCGCCCGCACCGCAGGGTCGGCATGCGCCGCCGGAGCAGCCAGGATCTCGAACGCCAAGGTCAATAGTGCGTCGCCGGCCAGGATGGCGGTCCACTCGTCGAAGGCCTTGTGGACCGTCGGCCGCCCGCGCCGCAGGTCGTCGTTGTCCATCGCCGGCAGGTCGTCGTGCACCAGCGAATAGCAGTGCACGCATTCGACGGCAGCCGCCGTTTCGACCGACACAGCCGCCTCCACGCCGAACAAGCTGGCACATTCGGTCACGAGAAAGGGGCGAAGCCGCTTGCCACCGCCAAGCGCCCCGTGCCGCATGGCGGCGACCAGCCGGCCCGGCGCGCCAGCGGCGGCAGCGTTGTCGAGGAGCTCGGCCAGCCGTGCCTCTACGAGGTGGGCCGACTGCGGCAGGCGTTGGCTGAAAGCCATGTGTTTTCCATATCTTGCAGGCGACCCTGGTGAATGCCGTGGGGCCGCCTTTATTTAGCGGTGCGCTGCCGGTGGCGAAAGAGTTGAAAGGAAAGGCGAGGGTGGATGAGCCGGTGCAATGGCGGCGAGCCGGGGCAGGCGGAGCCGAAGGAGGCGGCGGACTCCTCGCCAGCGGCCGATGCATTGCGCCGGGAGCCCTTCGCCGATGCGATGCCCGCCGTGGCGCCCTGAGCGCGGCCCCCCAGCGCAGGCACCTGCCGAGGCGGAAATTGCCCTCGCTCCGGTTGGTGATGACATCGCCGCGCCGGAACGCGAGTTTGCCGAGGATCTGCCTGTAGAGGCCGTCCCGCCAGTCGCAGAGGCGATCTGCCCGACACCCGAGCTGCTGGCTTCGCACGCGCCCGATGCGGCCCAAGGCTGCGGTGCGATCCGCAGCGCGCCAGTCGCCGAGCTGTCGCCGCAGGCACCCGAACCGGCATTGATGGGCGCTGCCGCTGATGCTGCGCTGCCGGCTGCCTCCGACACGGATATCTTCACGGCGGCGCCTGGCGATGTGCCAGCCCCCATCGTGCTTGATGCGCTTGCTCACGAGCCCCCGCGGCCCGATGAGCCGCTTCTCGTTGTGATGGAAGCCCCCGCTGCCGAGCCGGCGCATGAGCAGTCCCAGCCAATCGCAGCGGAGGAGATTCTGGTCTGGCCCCGAGGCCAGCGAACCGTATGTGCAACCGACCCTGAAGGAGCCGGTCCATCCCCACATCGAGCCCGGGTCTGCGGCTGGGATTTCCCTCGAGCCTTTGGCCCCCTTGCCAATCCATCGAGCAGCGGTGAGGGAGTATCCCGCGGCACCGGCGCAGGTTGCGGCGGTCGCTGCGTCTAGTCTCGCGCCATCCTGGCCGCAATCCGCGCCACCTGTCGCGCTGCCATCCGGAGAGAGCCTCGGCGGCGCCATCCCCTATCTCCGCCTGGCGCTGCGCGTCCTGGCGGTGCTGCTGCTGGGATATGCCGGCATGGTGCTGCTGTTGGTGGTGGCCTATCGCTGGATCGATCCTCCGGCGTCGACGCTGATGCTGGCCCAGCGTCTCGGCGGCACGCCGATCGAGCAGCGCTGGGTGCCGCTGGGCCGCATCTCGCCCAACCTCGTGCAGGCGGTGATCCTGTCCGAGGACGGCGCCTTCTGCCGGCACCACGGTATCGACTGGCGCGCAATGGAGGAGGCCGTGGGCAGCTCGCGCGACGGCATCGTCCGCGGCGGCAGCACCATCACCATGCAGGTGGTGAAGAACCTGTTCCTGTGGTCGTGGCGCAGCTATGTGCGCAAGGCCATCGAGATCCCGCTGGCCTACCTCGTGGAGCTGTTGTGGCCCAAGCGGCGCATCCTCGAGATCTATCTCAACATTGCCGAATGGGGAGACGGCGTGTTCGGCGCCGAGGCCGCCGCGCGCCACCACTTCTCCAAGCCCGCCTCGCAGCTGACGCCGCAGGAGGCGGCGCTGCTGGCCGTGTCGCTGCCAAATCCGTTCGAGCGGGAAGCCGGGGCTCCGGGCCCAGGGACCCGACGCCTGGCCGCCAACCTGCTGGTGCGCATGCGGGCCGTGCGCAGCGCCACCACCTGCGTGGGGCTGCGCCGCCTTCCGTCCTAGAGGGGGATCGCTTCGGATTGGATCACTTTGCTTCAACTGCAACGTCTGGTGCTCGGATCTATGGCCATTGGCTGGGATTGTCGCTATAAGCCCCGGCGAACGGGCGCCGGACACCACCGGAAGCCTCTGCATGGATGCTATTGGGGAAGGACTGAGATGGCTGTTCCCAGGAAGAAAGTATCGCGCATGAAGCGTGGCACCCGCCGGTCCGCGGACGCGTTGGAGGCGCCGACCTATATCGAGGACAAGGAGTCGGGCGAGCGCCGCCGCCCGCATCATATCGACCTCAAGACGGGCAAGTACAAGGGCCGCCAGATCCTGCAGCCCAAGGCGGAAGCCTGACAAGCCTGCGCTTTGGCCGGTTGGTTGTCTTGATCGTGGGGTGAGCCTGCCGGCCCAATGAGCGTGGGCCCCTGTCGCTCACCCGCGATCGCGGGAAAGCTGCTCGAGCTTCGCCTGCATCGTGGCAAGCTGAACTTTGAGCTCGTTGATCTCGTCAGGCTTGGGCGGAACCTTGGCCAGCTCGGGCTTCCCTTTCGCTTCTTCGCCCGCCTTGGTGGATGGGCTCTTGGCGTGGCCGAACGGCGAGAACATCGCCATCGCCTGCTCGAACATGGCGAGGTTCTTGCGCGCCTGCTCCTGGTAGGCCTCGAAGGCGCCTGCGGGGGTAAAAGCCCCCGCGAAGCTCTTGCGGAACCGTTCCTGTTCCCTGGTCAGCGTATCGAGCGTGATCTGCAGGTAGCTCGGGACCAGCCGCTCGACGCTGTCGCCGTAGAAGCGAATCAGTTGGCGCAGGAAGGGGATTGGCAGCAGGGTCTGGCTGCCCATGCGGCTTTCCTGCTCGACAATGATCTGGGTGAGCACCGAATGGGTCAGGTCATCGCCGGTCCTGGCATCAAAAACAACAAAATCCCGGCCCGATTTAACCATGGCCGCGAGATCATCCAAAGTTACGTAAGTGCTGGTATCAGTATTATAGAGGCGCCTGTTCGCGTACTTCTTGATTACGACCGGCTCCTTCTTGTCGGCGGCCGGGTCCTTGTTGGCGGCGGACGGATCGGTCTTGTTGAGCATGAGCGTCGATCGACCACTGACAGGCTATAATTTATGCACTGCAATTTAGCACGGTATTGCATTGCGATACCAGACGTTTGTTGGGCTTGAGCGGAGCCGGTGGAGGAAACTGGTTAGCGGCCTTGAATAAGACCCGCCCGCACCCGAGGTTTACGTTGCAGGTGCGAACTGGGCTTTGCTATCGTCCCAGGCAGTCCAGTCCGGCTTTCACCGCGCTGTGACGCACGCACGATGCGTCGCCTACGGCGTTTTTCCGAACTCTCTCTGGAGCTTACGATGAGCAAGGATCAATCCACGATTGTGATTGCCAGTGCGGCACGCACGCCGGTTGGGGCCTTCAACGGCGCGCTGGCCAGCCTGCCCGCCCACGAACTGGGCAAGGTGGTCATCAAGGCCGTGCTGGAGCGGGCGCGTGTGGAGCCGGGCGAGGTGTCCGAGGTGATCCTGGGCCAGATCCTCGCCGCCGGTGCGGGCCAGAACCCAGCGCGCCAGGCCTCTATCAATGCCGGCATCCCGGTCGATGCGCCGGCCTGGGGCATGAACCAGCTGTGCGGCTCCGGGCTCCGCGCGGTGGCGCTGGGTGCCCAGCAGATCGAGCTCGGCTCCTCGCGCATTGTCGTCGCCGGCGGCCAGGAGAGCATGAGCCAGGCGCCCCACTGCTCGCATCTGCGCGACGGCACCAAGATGGGCGACGTCAAGTTCATCGACACGATGATCAAGGACGGCCTGTGGGACGCCTTCAACGGCTATCACATGGGCAACACGGCCGAGAACGTTGCCCGCCAGTGGCAGATCACGCGCGAGGAGCAGGACCGTTTCGCGGTTGCCTCGCAGAACAAGGCAGAGGCCGCCAAGAAGGCCGGCAAGTTCAAGGACGAGATCACGCTGGTCACCATCAAGGCTCGCAAGGGCGATATCGTCGTCAGCGAGGACGAGTACATCAAGGACGGCGTTACCTATGACTTCGTCGCCAAGCTGAAACCCGCCTTCGACAAGGAAGGCACGGTGACAGCCGCCAACGCCAGCGGCATCAACGACGGTGCCGCCGCGGTGGTGCTCATGACCCTGGAAGAGGCCAAGAAGCGGGGCATCACGCCGCTGGCCCGTATCGTCTCCTGGGCCCATGCCGGCGTCGATCCCTCGATCATGGGCACCGGCCCCATCCCCGCCTCGAAGAAGGCGCTGGAGAAGGCCGGCTGGGGCGTCAAGGACCTGGACCTTATCGAGGCCAACGAGGCGTTTGCGGCTCAGGCTTGTGCCGTCAACAAGGGGCTCGGCTGGGATACCGAGAAGGTCAACGTCAATGGCGGCGCCATCGCCATCGGCCACCCCATCGGCGCCTCGGGCGCGCGCGTGCTCAATACGCTGCTGTTCGAAATGAAGCGCCGCAATGCCAAGAAGGGTCTTGCCACGCTCTGTATCGGCGGCGGCATGGGCGTTGCCATGTGCGTCGAGCGTGACTGAAGAATTAACGCGCTCCCCTAGCCATGAACCTCGGCCGAGGCTTGTTCGGCCGAGGTTTTCTTTTAGTCTGTCGGAGCAAGCAAGAAAGGTCGAGGGAAACGCATCATGGCTAGGGTTGCCGTCGTCACGGGAGGCACGCGCGGGATCGGGCAGGCGATCTCCATCGCGTTGAAGAACAGAGGCATGCGAGTGGCCGCCAACTACGGCAGCAACGATGCGGCCGCCCGTCAGTTCCAGGCCGAGACGGGAATACCCGTCTACAGATGGGACGTGTCCGACTACGCGGCGTGCGAGAAGGGCGTCGCGTCCGTGACGCGCGAGCTGGGTCCGATCGACGTGCTGGTCAACAACGCCGGCATCACCCGCGACGGCATGCTGCACCGCATGAGCAAGGAGAACTGGGACGCGGTGATCCGCACCAACCTCGATTCCGTTTTCAACATGACGCGGCTCGTCATCGACGGCATGCGCTCGCGCAGCTTCGGGCGCATCGTCAACATCTCCTCGATCAACGGCCGCAAGGGGCAGATGGGCCAAGCCAACTACTCGGCCGCCAAGGCGGGATTGCTGGGCTTCACCAAGGCCGTGGCGCAGGAGGGCGCGGCCCGCGGCATCACCTGCAATGTCATTGCGCCGGGCTACATCGCCACCGAGATGGTGCAGGCCGTGCCGAAGGAAGTGCTGGAGAGCAAGATCCTGCCGCAAATTCCGGTAGGCCGCCTCGGCACCTCCGAGGAAATCGCACGCTGTGTCGTCTTCCTCGCCGCCGACGAGGCAGGCTTCGTCACCGGCGCTTGTCTCGACGCCAACGGCGGCCAGTACATGGCTTGAGGCAACCGGGGTCAGACCCCTTGCCTCCAACGTTGCCGTGGAACCGCCAGCGCATGCGCAAGGGGTCTGACCCCGCTTATCACCCCCGCAAACGTGTGCGCACAATGCGTGGGAACTCCTCGGCTTGGCCAGCATCGGCGCCGCCTGCCGGCGCGGCCGTCGGTGTCGCCGTGCGCTGCTCCAGATTGTGCGAGCGCCCGTCGTCCAACGACCACCAGCGCGAAGCACGGCCTTCCGTGGCCGCCGGCTGCGCCGCCTGGGCGGGTGACGGCTGGGCTGCGATCGCGGGTGCGGCCGGGGCCGCGCCGATCTTGGAGGCCGCCATGCTCTGGGGCAGGCTGCCGCCGGCGAACCAGGCGTCGATCAGGTCGAGCTCGTCGGCCGACAGGTTGAGGCCCTGTCCGCGGCAGCGCGCGACCACGAAGTTGCGGAAGCGGCCGGCGAACAGGTTGGCCGAGGAACCCTGCTCGAACCACGGATCGGCCTCGCTCACCACCTCCAGCACGAAGCGCACGTCGTCGCGGCGCACGTCGAGCCCGCGCTCCTGGGCGCGCTGGGTGATGTTGGTCAGCGTCTGCGCGCCGATCAGATCGTTGTCGTTGATCTCCTTGGCCATGATCTCGAACAGCAGGCGGTACTCGGGCGGCGCCAGCGGTGGCGCCTGGCAGGCCTCCTGGATGCGCGCAATCGACTGCTGGATGGCGCTTGGTGCCTCGGCGCGCTGCGGCGCGGGCGCCGCCGGCTGCTGCAGGGTGGAAGCACGCGGCAAGGGCGCAGTCGCCTCGGTGCGCTGCGCAACGACAGCTTCCTGCGGCAGCTGAGCGGGACGATACGAGGGCGCCAACGGGCTCTCGAGGGCAGGCCGCCGCGCCACCGCGGGACCAGCGGCAGCCGATCTCTGAACTGTCGGCGCGGGCTCGAAATGCGGCAGCGGTTCCGGAGCCGCGGCGGCGATCTGCGCGGCGGACCCCGGTGCGGCAATCTCGCTCGGGACGTCGTGCGCTTCGAGCGCGACGCGCGGGGCTGGCTCCTCGAGGTGGCGTTTGGCGTCGAAGGCGAGATAGGGCGGCTCGCCGGTCAGCCTGATTTCCTCCGGCAGGTTGCGGCGCAGCAACTCGCGGAAGCTGCCTGCTCCCGCCCAACCGGTGGCGATGGTCTTCTCGTGGCCGAGCGCACGCAAGGCCCGGTCGGCCAGCGCCTCGAGCGGCACGGGCGCCGCCGAGGCCCGCACCCCGGCGACCACCTCGGCCAGAATGGCGCGCCGCGCATCCTCGATCTTGCCCTTGGGCGCAGCGCCCGGCAGCTCCTCGCCGCTACTATCCGGCAGCTCGCCCGCCAGGATCAGCTCGATCAGGCTGGTCTCGCGCACTTCACCGTCACAGATGGCGGTGTAGGGCGCAGCTGTGAACTCATTGGCGAAGATGACCGTGCGGCGCGCATGCGCCCTCAGGCGAATGAGCACCGGCGTGAAATCGGCGTCGCCGGACAGGATGATGAACTCGTCGAAATAGGTATCGTGCATCAGCAGGTCCCGCACATCCATGACCATGCGGATGTCGGCGGAGTTCTTGAGCTGCGCGGTGAGCGGCGGGCAGTCGATCACCTCGAACCCGGCGCGCAGGAAGTGATGGCGCACGAACGGGAAAGAGTTCATGTCGGTGGAGTTGTCGTGCGGGTTGCGCCGTCGGCACGGGGTTGCCGTAGCAGCGGTTCATGACGATGCGGCGGGGGGCCGCGCCGAACGACGCGTTGGTGGGCGTGATGAGCCGCCCGTTCTCGATCTCGCGCAGCCAGCTGGTGGCGTCCTTGGCGAAGCGCTTGGCAGCCTCCTCGCTCTTGCGCTTCAGCGACATGTAGATGTTGTCGTAGTCGACGAATACGACGCTGAGGCACGGTCCGCCCGCTTCCCGCTTCATTTCCTGGTACCCCCGACCTGCCGGATTAAGTCTTCCGCAACCAATGCAAAATCTGAGTCGTGTCCCCCCGCAAGCGCAGGCCGGGCTCGCTCGTGTATCTTCAACATAAACTTAAGCGCTCCAACGACTTGCACAGCCTACCGGACCGAGCGCTGGCGTGGATAAGCTGCTGTGCGGGTCGTTCTCTAGTGTGATGATCGAGAAGTCCGCACCATCACCCTGGGCCAGGGATCAAAGTCCGGCGGCGCCATCTCGAAGCCGGCAAACTCGAATCCGGGCGCGACGGTGCACCCGACCAGGGTCCAGGCGCCGAGGCTTTGCGCCTGCTGCCACGCCTGCGCCGGCACCACTGCCTGTGGCCGCTCGCCGGCTGGCAGGTCGGTGCCGAGCCGCACGAGGCGTCCGGTTCCGTCCTCCACGATGGCGAGCGACAGCGGCGCGCCGGCGTACCAATGCCACACCTCTGCGGCATCGACCCTGTGCCAGCGCGAAATCTCGCCCTCCCGCAGCAGGAAGTAGATCGCCGTCGAATGCAGCGCGGCCCGATTCCGTGGCAGGCGAATCACGAAACGTCTCGCGGAAGTGCCCGCCTTCCGGATGCGGCGCGAGGCCGAGCATGCTGGATGATGTCGTCTGGGCTCATCGGTCGCACTCTCCCTCTCCCCGCTTGCGGGGAGAGGGTCGGGGTGAGGGGCGGCCACACATTCCGGCGGTCGCTTTGTGCCGCCCCTCACCTCATGCCGGAGCGCATGGCTCCGCCATGACCCTCTCCCCACCCGGAAGAAGTTGGGAGAGGTTGTGCTCAACTCCTGTTCTTGCGCTCCCGGATCTCGCCGAAGATTTGCCACTCGGGCTTGCCCTCCATGCCGAGGCGCTTCTGGATGGCCGCCACGTGCGGTCGCAGGAACGGATTGGTCTCCAGCTCGATGCCGATGGTGGTCGGCAAGGTCGGCCGGCCGGCGGCCCTGAGCTGGCCGACCTCCTTGGCCCGCTTCTGCAGCGCAGCGTTGTCCGGCTCGATGGTGAGCGCGAAGCGGGCGTTGGCCTGCGTGTACTCGTGGCCGCAATAGACCGTGGTGTCCTTGGGCAGCGCCATCAGCTTCTTCAGCGACTGCCACATCATCTGGGCATTGCCCTCGATTACGCGTCCGCAGCCGATGGCGAACAGCGTGTCGCCGGCAAAGGCCACCTTGGCCCCCGGAAAGACATAGGTGATATGCCCGGCCGTGTGGCCTGGCGTGTCGAGCACCCGCACCTCGTGCCCTCCGAACGCGAACGTGTCGCCTTCACCCACCTGTTTGTCGATGCCCGGGATCTTGGCCGCCTCGTTGCGTGGGCCGACGATCGTGCACTTGGTCTCGGCCTTGAGGGCGGCATTGCCGCCGGTATGGTCGCCGTGATGGTGGGTGGTGAGGATGTGGGTGAGCGTCCAGCCCTTCTCCTCGAGCGCCGCCGCGACGGTCCTGGCGTCCGGGGCGTCGATCGAGGCGGTGACGCCTTGCTCGGAGTCGTGGATCAGAACCCCATAATTGTCGGACAGGCAGGGAAATTGGTGAATTTCGAGCTTGGCCATGGGCTTTACTCTCGCGCTTTTGCTTGCATTTTTGGTGACGAACCGCACCCTAACAGCCGATTCCTCGAATTCAACCGTGCAACCGCACCGCGAACGTCTCCATCGGTCTCATGCAGCTCGACGTTCTCGAACTTCGCGACTTCTACAACCGCCCGCTGGGCGGCATCGTGCGGCGCGTGCTGACCCAGCGCATCCGCGCCCGCTGGCGCAGCGCGCAGGGGTGCACGCTGACGGGACTCGGCTTTGCGGTGCCCTACATCGGCATGTTCCGGGGCGAGGCGGCGCGGCTCAGCGCCCTGATGCCTGCGGGTCAGGGCGCGCTGGTATGGCCGGCCTCCGGCAACGTGCTCTCGGTTCTGGTCGACGAAGCCATGCTGCCGCTGTCCGACGCCTCCGTCGATCACCTGCTGTGCGTGCACTGCCTCGAGGTCTCCGATCGTGCAGGCCCGATGCTGCGCGAAATATGGCGCGTGCTTGCGCCGGAGGGCAGGCTGCTGCTGATCGTACCCAACAGGCGCGGGCCCTGGGCGCGCCTCGATAGCACGCCGTTCGGTCACGGTCGTCCTTACAGTCGCCGACAGCTCGAGAGCCTGCTCACGGATGCGCTTTTCACCCCACTCGAGTGGACCAGCGCGCTCTACATGCCGCCCCTCGACCGGCAATGGCTGGTGCGCTGGGCAACCGTGTTCGAGCGCGTCGGCGCCAGGCTGTGGCCGGCCTTTGCCGGGGTGATCATCGTCGAGGCGCGCAAGGAGCTGATGGGCGCGGTGCCTGTTGGCGCGAGGGCCAAGCGCAAGACGCAACTGGTGCCCGCCCGCGGCCTGCTCCGGGAGTCCCCTCTCCCCGCTCCTTCGCGGGGAGAGGGCTAGGGTGAGGGGCGGCCACAGTCCGCCTCGGCGCTTTGTGCCGCCCCTCATCTCATGCCGGAGGCATGGCTCCGCCTCATGCCGGAGGCATGGCTCTGCCATGACCCTGTCCCCGCGCTGACGGCGGATGGAGAAAGGTTCGCGATGCGCGGGAAGAGGGAGAGTCAAGGCATCCACTTGCGCGTGAGCATGAACACGGCCTTCTCGCCCATGAGGTTGTGCACGGTGAGCGGAATCCAGGTGCCGAGCTGCTGGCCCCAGGCATTGAAGGCCACCGCCCGCTCGACGCGTGCATTCACCATCTGGCACAGGTTGGTGAAGTCCTTGATGGTGCACAGGTGCGCGTTGGGGCTCACGTACCACGCCTCGGGCAGGTTCTCCGTCACCGGCATCCGGCCCGTGAGCAGAAGACGCGCCCGCACCTGCCAATGGCCGAAGTTCGGGAACGACACGATGGCGTTGCGGCCGATGCGCAGGAGCTGCTCGAGCACGGCCTTGGGCTGGTGCGTCGCCTGGATCGTCAGGCTCAGGATGGCGTAGTCGTAGGCGTCGTCGGGATAGTCGGCGAGGTCGCGGTCGGCGTCGCCCTGGATCACGGACAGCCCGCGCGCCACGCAGGCGTTGACCCGCTCGCGGGAGACCTCGATGCCGCGCCCGTCGACGTCCTTGGTATCGCTGAGCAATTGCAGCAGCGCGCCGTCGCCGCAGCCGACGTCGAGCACGCGCGAGCCGCGCGCCACCATTTCCGCGATCAGCAGATGGTCGACGCGGGGGGCGGGCTGAGATTTCGGCGCCAGCATCAGCCGCTCCGCGCCGGCTTCAGGCCGCGCTTGGTCGCGGCGGCATTGAGGAAGCCGCGGATGGTTGCGAACAGCTCGGGCTCCTCGAGCAGGAAGGCGTCATGGCCCTTGTCGGACTCGATCTCCACGAAGCTGACGTTGGCCGCCACCGCGTTCAGCGCGTGCACGATCTCGCGGCTCTCGCGCGTCGGATAGAGCCAGTCGCTGGTGAACGACACCACGCAGAAGCGCGTCCTGGTGCCCTTGAAGGCATTGGCCAGCACGTCGCCGTATTCGCCCGCGAGGTCGAAATAGTCGATGGCGCGGGTGATGTAGAGATAGCTGTTGGCGTCGAAGCGGTCGACGAAGGTCGAGCCCTGGTGGCGCAGGTAGCTCTCCACCTGGAAGTCGGCATTGAAGCTGAAGGTCTTGGCCGCGACGTCCTGCAGGGAGCGACCGAACTTGCGCTGCAGCGCCTCCTCCGACAGGTAGGTGATGTGCGCGGCCATGCGCGCCACGGCCAGGCCGTTGCGCGGCTCCTTGCCAAGCTCCAGGTAGCGGCCCTCGCACCAGTTGGGGTCGGCCATCACCGCCTGCCGGCCCACCTCGTGGAAGGCGATGTTCTGCGAGGAATGCCAGGCCGCGGTAGCGACCGGCACCGCAGAGAAAATGCGCTCCTTGTGGCGCGCGGCCCATTGCAGCGCCTGCATGCCGCCCATGGAGCCGCCGATCACGCAGAACAGCTGGTCGATGCCGAGGTGGTCGATCAACGGCACCTGAGCGTCCACCATGTCGCCGATGGTGATGACGGGAAAGTCGAGACCCCAGGGCTTGCCGGTCTTCGTATTGATGCTGGCAGGGCCGGTGGACCCCATGCAGCCGCCGAGCACGTTGGGACAGACGACGAAGAAGCGCTCCGTATCGATCGGCTTGCCAGGCCCTACCATGGGCTCCCACCAGCCTGGCTTGCCGGTGACCGGGTGAGGGCTCGCGACGTATTGGTCCATCGTCAGCGCGTGCTCGATCAGGATTGCATTCGACCTGGCGGCATTGAGCTCCCCATACGTTTTGTACGCGATGCGATAGGGCGCGAGCTGCTTGCCGCTGTCGAGGCGCAGCGGCTCGTCCTCGGAAACGTCGAGAAGATCGCTGCTGGGGCGGGTTGCCTCCAGCGCGCGGGCGTCCGGGGGCGCCGGGAAGTCCCGAGGGTTCGCGGTGTTCATAACGGCCGTTTAGCTAGGACACCCCTGCCGAATGTCAATCCTTTTGTCGCGCATCGCTTCGGCCCAACGCCACCAGCCCCGCCGGGAACGCCGGCGAGGGTGCGACGGGTACGCGGGTGCCTTGTCGGCAACCGCGGAGCCTTGCGGCTCCAGGAGGCCGTGAGACCTCCTCGGGACCCTTGCGGGTCCTCTGGGACCTCGCGGTCCCGGGGGGTTGCCTTACGGCACCCGCGTGCGGCGATTTGTGTCCCGCTGCAAGCTTTGGCGTTCCGCTCGCCCAATGCGAGCTTCGCGGTTGGCCTTGAGCCTTTTGGGCGGTCGCCGGCTCGGCGCCCATTGCTGGTGCTCTGCCGGAAACGGTCGCAGCGGGCCTCCTGGATCTCGAGCCATCCGTGCGCTCTCCTTCCAGGCGCCGGTCGCCTGCCACGTGAAGGACGGATGCGCATCCACGTCCCGTCGCAAGCAGCGACGCGCGCATCATCACACGGCGCGGCGAGAGCGGGGATAAGCACCGCCGCCGGCCATCGTTCGCCATCTGCCATCAGCGTTAACGCGCCCCGAAGGTAGGGCGCAATAAGGCGACAGCCGCATTGCGCCGATCTACGCAAACCGCATGTGCGCCGCCGCTCGTGGAACAACGTCGCATCGGTGCAATGCGCTAGCGCTTATTGCACCCTACGCCCTGCCTCAGCGTACGCGCCAGTAGGGCGCAATAAGGCGACAGCCGCATTGCGCCGATCTACGCAAACCCCAGTGCGCCGCCGTCTGTGGAACTGGGCGCATCGGTGCAATGCGCTACCGCTTATTGCACCCTACACCGGACCGCATCGCACCGAGCGTGGCAAACGGCCGGGTTGATTTGGCTGGGCTTTTCCCCGATGTAGTTGGGAAAGGAAGGTTCCCCATGTTCGACCAGACCACCCCCAAGGGCCGCGTCCTCGCCGCCGCGCTCACCTGTGCGGCAAAGAAGAGCTGGGCAGACGTCACCCTGCTCGACATCGCCGAGGCCGCCCAGCTCCCGCTCGGGGCACTGCGCGACATCGCCAGCAGCAAGAGCGACATCCTCGCCCAGCTGGTCCGCGCCGTCGACGACGAGGTGCTGAAGCGCGCGCCCAAGCGAAGCGAAGGCCAGGAGCCGCGCGATCACCTGTTCGACATCATCATGACGCGCTTCGACGTGCTCGGCCCCCACAAGGCCGCGCTCAAGTCCATACGCGGTGGCGGCGCGGCCGCCGATGCCAGCCTGACGCGGGCGCTGCTGGCCTCCCAGCACTGGATGCTGCAGGCCGCCGGCATCGGCACCGAGGGGCCCACGGGCGGCCTGCGCATTTCCGGCCTCGCCATGGTTTACGCTGGCGTGTTCCGCGTCTGGCTCGACGACGATGATCCGGGCCACGCCCGCACCATGGCCGCGCTCGACCGCAGGCTGCGGCGCGGCGAGCGCTCGCTCAGCAGCGTCGAGCAGGTTTGCTCAGTGCTGCAGCGCTTCGCCACCGAAGGCCCGAGCTTCCTGCGCTCCGTGCTGCGCGGGCGGCCCCAGGCGCAGCCGGGCCCCGGCCCCGACGCCGGCACCACGGCCGGCACGCTCTGACGATCGCGTCGCTGCAGGAGGAAGGCGATGAGCGCAACCGGTTCGCCAGCGCCGCGCATCACCTTCGATGATTTTCTGAAAGTCGACATCCGCGTGGGCACCATCCTCGTGGCCGAGCCGCTCAGCGGCGCACGCAAGCCGGCCATTCGCCTCGAGATCGATTTCGGCCCCGACATCGGCATCAAGAAGAGCTCGGCGCAGATCACCGCGCACTACAAACCCGAGGCCCTGATCGGCCGCCAGGTCGCCGCCGTGGTCAACTTCCCCCCGCGCCAGATCGGCAAGACAATGTCCGAGGTCCTCACCCTCGGCTTCCCCGACGCAGAACGGCGAGGTCGTGCTGATCGGCCCCGAGCGCCCCGTGCCCAACGGCGGACGGCTGTTCTGAGGTTTCAGGTTCTAGGGTTCAGGGGTCAGGGGAATATGAAACCTGAGCCCTAGAACCTGACCCCTAGAACCTGACCCCTGACCCCTGGATCACAGCGGCACGCGCACCGTCGCTCGCAGGCCGCCCATGGACAACTCGCTGAGCGCAATGTCGCCCCCGTGGCTGCGGGCGATGTCGCGGGCGATCGCCAGGCCCAGCCCGGTGTTCCCGAGCCCAGCGTTGCCTCCAGCGTTGCCCCCAGTATTACCGGCAATATTTCCCATGTCCCGGGCCCGGCCGTTGCCGAGCCGGTAGAAGGGCCGGAACACGTTGTCGCGCTCGGCCGGCGGGATGCCCGGCCCGTCGTCGTCGACCTCGATGCGCAGCCACTCGGCATCGGCGCCGGCACGGATCACCACGTAGTCGCCGAAGCGGGCGGCGTTGGTGACGAGATTGGTGATGGCGCGCTTGAACGCCTGCCGCTTCAGCGGCAGCACCAGATCGGTGCTGGGCTGGCGGATGCGGATTTCGATCGGTGTGCCGTAGTGCAGCGTCTCCTCGTTCACCTCTTCCAGCAGCTCCCCGACATTGGTCGGCGCCGCCTCCTCGCCGCCATCGCCCTTGGCGAACGCCAGATAGTCCTCCAGCATCTGCTGCATCTCGTTGACGTCGTTGCGCAGCGCGGCGACCTCGGCGCTGTCGCCGAGCAGAGCCAGCTCCAGCTTGAAGCGGGTGAGGACGGTGCGCAGGTCGTGGCTGACGCCGGCCAGCATGGTCGTGCGCTGGTCGACGTGGTGGCGGATGCGGTCGCGCATTTCCAGGAACGCCTGCGCCGCCTGGCGCACCTCGCGTGCGCCGCGCGGGCGGAAGTCGTGCGGCACCGGCCGGCCCTTGCCGAACTCGTCTGCAGCTTCGGCGAGCCGCAGGATCGGCCGGATCTGGTTGCGCAGGAACAGGATCGCGACCGTGAGCAGCACGACCGAGGTTCCCACCATCCAGACCAGGAAGATGTGGGAATTGGAGGCGTAGGCCAGCGTGCGCGGCGCGGTGAAGCGCAGGATCGCGTTCTCGAGCTTTACCCTGATTTCCATGTAGCGCGACTGGCCGACGCGTATCGATCCAGAACGGCCGCTTCACGTGGGTGCTGATCTCCTCGGAGAGCGCCCGGTCGAGAAGATCGAAAAACGGCTTGGGCTGCGCCGCCGGCAGATTGCCGGGCTCCATCACGGTCAGCGTCAGCCCGAACCTGTTCCTGGCGAGATCGCTGAGCTTGTTGACGTCCTCGCTCGAGGCGTTGGGATGGTACAGGTCGACGATGGCCGCCATGTCGCGCGCCGTCGCTTCCGACAGGCGTCGCGTCACCTGGTTCCAGTGGCGCTCCATGAACGCGAACGCGACCACGCTTTCCAGCAGCACGATCGGCGCGATGATGATGATGAGCGCGCGGGCATAGAGCCCCTTGGGCGCGAGCTCGCTGAGCATCCTGGGCAAGCTGTGCCATGCCGCGCGAGCACGCCCGAGCCAATCGACCGGATTGCCCGGAGGCTTTTGCTTGGGAGCGAGCATGGTCGTGCCCCGTGACTTCCCCGATCCTGCTCTAGTCGGTGTAGAGAATGTACCCCTTACCCCGCACCGTCTGCAAATAGACGGGGTTGGCGGGGTCGCTCTCGATCTTGCGGCGCAGCCGATTGATCTGCACGTCGATGGCCCGCTCCGTTCCCGTCGACTCGTCGGCTGCCAGCTCGTGACGCGGTATGGGCATGCCGGGCCGCTGCGCGAACTGGCGCAGCAGGTCGCGCTCGCGCTCGGTCAGCTTGATGGATTCCTCGCCGCGCTTCAGCTCGCCACGCCCGACATGGAATGTGAAATCGCCCATCGTGATCTCCTCGCGCGGGCCGGAGGGGCCACGCCCGCGCTTGAGGATGTTCTGCAGCCTGAGCAGCAGCTCGCGCGGCTCGAAGGGTTTGGCCACGTAGTCGTCGACGCCGGCCTCTAGACCCTCGATGCGGTGCTCCGGCTCGGCGCGGGCCGTGAGCATGCAGATCGGAATGTTGGAGACCGCCTTGAGGTCGCGTGCCAGGTCGAGCCCGTTCTCGCCCGGCATGGTCACGTCGAGAATGACGACATCGAACGCCAGTCCGCGCATGGAGGAGCGCGCAGTGGCCGCATCGGTCGCGGTAGTCACGCGAAACCCGTGTTTGAACAGATAGCGCGCCAGCAGATCCCGGATGGGCTGGTCGTCGTCGACCACCAGGATGTGCGGAGCGTTGTCGAGCAGTGGTTCCATGCGGCCTCCCCGTGCAGTCGGTTCAGCAATCAGTCGCGGGCTGCAGCTGCCGCTTCGACCGGTTCCGGCAGCAGCGCCTCCACCCGGCTGCGCTCTTCCATGCTGATCATGGCGAACAGAAAGCAGCGCACGTCCGCTTCGGTGCCGGGCCCGCACTCGGCAAGGGCACCCGCCACGCGCTTTGCCTGCAGCTGGTCGAGACGGCGCGCGAGCCCGCCACCTTTCTCCGTCACGTGCAGCAGGCGCTCGCGGCGATCCTCGACCCCGGCTTGCTGGGCGATCCAGCCCTCGTCCACCAGCTGCTTCAAGACTCGGGACAGGCTTTGCTTGGTGATCTTCAGCACCTCGAGCAGGTCCGCCACGCGCAGTCCCGGATGGCGGTGGACGAAGTGCAGGACGCGATGGTGCGCGCGGCCCAGGCCGAACTCGGCAAGCACGGCGTCGGCCTCGCGCGTGAAGTCGCGGTAGGCGAAAAACAACAGCTCGACCACCGTGATGAGGCGAGGGTCGGGTCCTGGCGCCGGCGATTTCTCCGCCCGCCGTCCGGCCGGCGCGCGCAGTCCGCTCAAGGCCTCGGAATTTATGTCAGCCATGTTGACTTATTTGACCCCGATTGTTAGTGCTGGCAAGACATTTCGTGCGGGGAAAATGCCGTTTGCGGCCTTGGTTAGCGCGCTTTTTCTAACGCCGCGCGTAAGCGGGCCCTCTGCCCCGCCCGAGGGGCCCAACGATACGGAAAGAGGAAGCCCGCCCAGGAGGAGAACGGCATGGTCGACACAGCCCCCTACCACGATCGCGACGGCTTCATCTGGTTCGACGGCGCGCTCCTGCCCTGGCGCGAGGCCAACGTGCATGTGCTGAGCCACGCGCTCCACTACGCGAGTGCCGTGTTCGAGGGCGAGCGCGCTTATGGGGGCGAGATCTTCGAGCTGACCGAGCACAGCCAGCGCCTCTATGACGGCGCCAAGACGATGGACTTCACCATCCCCTACAGCGTGGCCGAAATCGACCAGGCTTGCCGCGACACCATCAAGGCCAACAAGCTCACCGACTGCTACGTGCGCCCGATCGCCTGGCGCGGCAGCGAGCAAATGGGCGTCTCCGCGCAGGCCACCAAGATCCACCTGGCCGTCGCGGCCTGGGACTGGGGCTCGTACTTTCCGATGGAGGAGCGCCTCAAGGGCTTGCGGCTCACCATCGCCCAGTATCGCCGGCCCGACCCGGCCACGGCACCCGCCAAGACCAAGGCAGCCGGCCTCTACATGATCTGCACCATCGAGAAGCACCGCGCCGAGCGCGCAGGCTACGCCGACGCCCTGATGTTCGACTGGCGCGGCCGCGTTGCCGAATGCACCGGCGCCAACATCTTCTTCATCAAGAACGGCGTGCTGCACACGCCCACGCCCGACTGCTTCCTTGCCGGGATCACGCGCGGCACGGTGATCGGGCTCGCCAAGAAGCGCGGGCTGCAGGTGATCGAGCGCACGATCTTGCCCGATGAGCTCGATACCTTCTCCGAGTGCTTCCTGACCGGCACCGCCGCCGAGGTCACGCCGGTGGCCGAGATCGGCCCCTACAAGTACAAGCCCGGCACAGATCTGCGAGACCCTGATCAACGACTACACTGCCGCCGTACAGCCCAAGAAGCAGGCGGCGGAATAGGCCAGCCGGCGGCAGGTTGCGCCTGCAAGGTCCGCATTGTGCTGGGTATCGCCCGTTGCGGGGCCTGAGAGCAGCCCAGCCCCGAGCCCGCCTGCGCCCCCACTTGACGCCTCCACTGGCGTTGCCATTTGGGCACAGCTCCCCATCCGCCTCAACCATTTGGCCCGGCAAACGTTGCAGGGCATGCGACTTTGGCCAACAGTGGACACGGGAAAACTGCGTCCTGGGGCTACGGCGATGCGAACCGTGCGCACGTGGCTGTTTGCGCTGCTGGCCTGCGGCCTGATGGGGCTGACGGCACCTGCAGCCGTTGCCCAGCCTGCAGGCCTCGACCTCAACAAGGACTGCCAGACCATCCGCACCTGCCGCTTCACGTCGGGAGGCATCTACCGTGGCTGCCTGTCGAGCTACAGCTGCCGCGTGTGCCGCTTCATGCGCGCCCCCTGCCGCATGGATGCCGGCCGCCGCGTCTGCCAGGAGATGCGCTGCACCTGGGGTTGACGGGCGCTGCGAGGTCTGTGTCCCCGCTTGGGCTAGCCACTTTCTGCCGCTACCTGTGACCAGCCTCGTCGGCCTCGGCTATCCTCCAGCTTGCTTCAGCCGCGCCAAAAACTCGATTGCGAAGCTTCGGTAGATCAAGAAATCATCGATTGGATCGCACTCTTCGAGCGTCCGGTTGACAGCGGCTGCGCTCGCAGAGAGCCCCTCGGTTCGGAAGAGTGTGAACTTGTCAAAAAGCCATTGTGGTCCGCCTGGCAACGATCTGCCGTCCGGCGTTCGATGAAGATACCGACTTACGATCCTTACGATCTCGCGGGGCTCGTCAGCGTGCGCATCAGGGTCGCTGCCTGCGAGGTCGGATAGGTACTCGGACAAGACGAACTGCTTCCGCACCATGATCAGCGCGCTCTTTTCGCGCTGCGCCTTGGTCCCGAAATGCTTCGCTCCAAAGACCAGTCCAAGCTCAAAGGGCATGTTGAATCTTGGCAGATCGTTGATGTTCAGCTCGACTCGGGAAAGATCATGAATTGTGTAGCGGCATTCGCTGATCAGCTTCGCCAGCTTCACAAACCGGATCTTGGCCCCGTCGCGGTCTTCCAGGGCGCAGCGGGCCACGTACCCGCATGCGGTAATCGTGAATACCAGCGCTTCGAAGCAAGGCGCGAAGTCCTTGTCGAAGGGGCAGTTGATGAAGACGTTCCGGTTGGTTTCACTCAAGTGCTTGGGGATGTGTCCGGAAGTATGCCCGAAGGGCTTTGCGGACGGCCTTGAGATCGACGTTCTCCGGGCCGGTTCGTGGACGCGCGATCGTCACGTGAGCCAGCTTGCCACCCTTGACCCGGGTTGCGTACTTGCCCGTCTTGGCCGAGCGAAATGTCTTTGCTCTGTGTTTTGTCTTTGCCATGATCAAGCAATAGCATCGTCCTGAAGTTCCTTGAAGGGCCCTGATCGCTGCATGGCTCACTGGCACTAGTTTGGTCGGCAACGTTACCCGCCCCCCAGTCCCACCGCCTCCGCCAGCAACAGATAGCTCTCCCGCCGTGCCACCTCATCGCAGGCCCAGGTGACGACGGCCATCTCCTGCACGTCGAGCTGCTTGGCCAGTTCGGCGATGCGAGCCGCAACCTGCGCGCCGGTCCCCACGAATGCGGTCTTGCGCAGCTCGGCGATGCGGGCGGCCTCGGCATCGGTGTAGGCATGCGCCAGCGCAGCGTCAGGTGGCTCCAGCGGGGCGAAGATGCCGCGGTCGCGCAGCAGTCGGTACCGCGCACGCGAGCTGAAGTGGAACTGCGCCTCCTCCTCCGTCTGTGCCGCGAGCGCCCACACGCACAGCGCCGTGTGCGGCGAGGGATGGCGCGGGCTCGGCTTGTACAGCTTGCGGTAGATGTCGAGAGCCTGCGCGGCGCCCACGCCCTCGGTGAAGAACCACGCGAACGCATAAGGCAGCCCGAAGTGCGCGGCCACCTGCGCGCCGTAGTCCGAGCTGCCCAGCATCCAAACCTCGGGCGACGTATCCCCCTGCGGGTAGGCTTGCACGGCCCTGAACGGATGCCCCTCGGGCAGCGGCGAGCCCGTCACCCACGCCATCAGGTCGCGCACGTCGCCGGGGAACTGTGCGGGGCGCTCGTTGGCGAGGGGATTGAGGGCGAAGGCGGTGCGCCCGTCCGACCCCGGCGCGCGGCCGAGCCCGAGGTCGATGCGCCCCGGCGCAATGGCGTCGAGCACGCGGAACTGCTCCGCCACCTTGAACGGCGAATAATGCGGCAGCATCACGCCCGCGCTTCCCACCCGGATGCGAGTGGTCACGGACGCGATGGCCGCGATCAGGATCTCCGGCGCCGTGCCCACGATGGTGGCGTGGCTGTGATGCTCCGAAACCCAGAAGCGCTCGTAGCCCAGCGCCTCGCAGTGCTGAGCCAGCGCGATGGTGTCGCGAATGGACTGACCCTGCGGCCGGCCGGCGATGGCGACCGATTGATCGAGAACGGAAAGGCGCAGGTCGGTTTTCCTCCTCGCTCGGGTTGGGCGGGTCAAGCCGCTGAGCTGCGGCGCGCTTGCGATTGCAGGCCGCGCAGGGCCGCAACGAAGCGGTCGATGTCGTCCTCGTCGTTGTAGACGTGTGGGCTGATGCGCATCCGGCCGAGGCGGGGCGCCACATAGATGCTCTGCGCGGCCAACCGCTCCACCAGCGGGTTCGCGGGGCCTTGGGTGAAACTGAGGCTCAGGATATGCGGCGCCCGCACGCGCGTCTCCGGGATGCCGACATCGGTATCGCGCAGGCCGTCGGCGATGCGCGCGGTGAGCGTTGCCAGCCGTGCAATGACCGGCCCGCTGCCCCAGGCCGCCATCATCTCCATGCCGATGGAAGCCATCTCCAGCGACACGAAATGGTCGCGCTCGCCCATGTCGAAGCGCCGTGCTCCATCAACGTAGCGCGTGTCGGCGAAGTATGTGAGCTGCTCGGCGCGCACCGCGCGGCGGCCGTAGCTTGTCTGCTCGAGCGGAATGCCGGCCTGGCGGCGTCTGGCGACATACAGGAAGGCCCGCCCGTAGGGCCCCACCAGCCACTTGTAGGTCGGGAACACCACGAAGTCCGGATCGAGCGCGCGCACGTCCATCGGCAGCACCCCAGCGCTCTGGGTAGCGTCGATCAGCAACGCGGCGCCGCGTGACCGCAGCGCAGCCGCGATCTGCCCGAGATCGACGATGCCGCCGTCCGACCAGTGCACCGAGGAGATCGACGCCAGCGCAATCGGCGCCGCGCCGGGCCGCGCGATGGCCTCGGCCAGGGCTTCCGTCCAGTCGCCGTTGCCGGGCCTCTGCACTGCCTCGACGGTGAAGCCCTGCGCATCGGCGCGGGCCATCCACTCCAGCACCGGGGACGAGTGGTCGTCTGCAAGCACCAGCACACGGGAGCCAGCCGCAACGGTCAGCACCTTCGCCGCCGTGGCGACGCCGTAGCCCACCGACGAAATGAGCGCGATGTCATCGGCATCCGCGTTGATCAGGCGCGCCGCTGCCTTGCGCGCGCGCTCGTACTGCCCGGCAGCGAACGCCTGGTCGATCAGCCATGGGCGGCCCTTGCGGGCAACGCCGACGCGGCCCGCCTCCTGCGCCGCCAGTGGCAGCGGGCTCCAGGACGACGCGTTGAGAAAGCAGACCTCCCGCGGAATGTCGAACAGCGCGCGCTGCGATGCCAGCATCTTCCTCACCAGCCTTTGAACGGCGTCTCCGGCACCGGTGTCTTGGGCGGCTTCCCTTGAGTGAAGGCCACGAGGTTGTCCACCACCAGCTGACCCATGGCATCGCGCGTGTGCACCGAGGCCGAGCCCACGTGCGGGAACAGGGTGACGTTGTCCAATTCGAGGAACGCCGGGTTGAGCTTGGGCTCGTTCTGGAACACGTCGAGGCCGGCAGCCAGGATGGTGCGTTTCCTCAAGGCTGCGATCAGCGCCGCCTCGTCCACCACCGAGCCGCGCGAGACATTGATGAGGATGCCGCGCGAGCCGAGCGCCCCGAGCGCCGCCGCGTTGATGAGATTCTGCGTCCCCGGGCCTCCCGGCGTCACCACGATCAGGGTGTCGACGTCACGCGCCATGGCAACGAGATCACCATAGTATTTGTAGCTGACATCGGTTTGCTGGTTGCGGCCGAAATAGCTGACCGGCAGCCCGAAGGCGTCGAGCCGCCGCGCGATCGCCTTGCCGATGCGGCCGAGGCCGATGATGCCCACCGAGCGGTCCCTCAGCGAGGCCGGAGTGAGCCGGTAGTCGCCCTCCTTCGCCCAGAGGCCATCGCGCAGCCACTTCTCGGCTTTGTAGAGCTCGCGCACGGTGGAAAGCAGCAGCCCCAGCGTGGTGTCCGCCACCTCCTCGGTCAGCACCTCCGGCGTGTTGGTGACGACGATGCCACGCTTTGCCGCCGCCTTGGCATCGACCGAGTCGTAGCCCACCCCGAAGTTGCCCACGATCTTGAGATTTGGGAAGCGGCCCATCAGCGCGTCGTCGGTCTTTACGCCCGTGTGGCCGCCGGTGCAGATGGCCTTGATCTCCGGGGCAACCTTGCCGAGCAAGGCCTCGCGATCGTCCGCCTCCCAGAGTCGATGCACCGCAAAGGCGCTGTCGCAGCCATTCATTATCAGCGGCATCATCGGACCGGTCATCAGCAAGGCGGGTTTGGCCATCATCGTCTCCGGCGCTGAAGTTGGCTCACGCGTCCTAGAGCAAGATCGTTTCTGATCGAAGCGCTTGGCTTCGATCATGGAACGTGAATCTTGCTCTCAAGTCCATGAATAGAGCAGGATTCACGCTTCGGCCGCCACGTTGCAGTTGAGGCAAAGTGATTCAATCCGAAGCGATCCTGCTCTTAGCATTCACGCGCGCGATCGTTCAACGCATGCTTACATATTGCGGAGAGGATTGCCCTGCGGCGTCTTTTCGTTCGATTGCTGCACCATGAGCCACGACCAGTACGATGTCGCGATCATCGGCGCCGGCCACAACGGCTTGACCTGCGCTGCCTACCTCGCAGGCGCCGGACTGCGCGTCGTCGTGCTGGAGAAGAATGCCGTGGTCGGCGGCGCGGCGGTGACGGAGGAATTTCACCCGGGCTTCCGCAACTCCGTCGCCGCCTATACGGTGAGCCTGCTCAGCCCAACCGTCATCGGCGACCTCGATCTCGGCGGCCATGGCCTCACCATCGTCGAGCGGACGGCTGCCAACTTCTGGCCCGTGGACGAGCAGCGCTACCTGTTGATGCCCTACGGGCTCGCCAACCGGCAGCGCGCGGTGGCGCAGTTCTCCGCGAAGGATGCGGAGCGGCTGCCGGCCTACGATGCCGCGCTAGCGCGCGCGGCCTCGTTCCTGCGCGGCCTGGCGCTCGCGGCGCCGCCCAACGCCGGCGGCGGCATCCTGGAGCTCGTCAGATGGGCAAGTCTCGGCAGGCGCCTCATCGGGCTGTCGCTCGAGGACAAGCGGCTGCTGCTCGATCTCTTCACCAAGAGCGCCGCCCACTACCTGGCGCAGTGGTTCGAGAGCGAGGTGGTGAAGGGCGCGCTGGCGTTCGATGGCATCGTCGGCGCCTATGCCAGCCCTTTTTCGCCCGGCACCGCCTACCTCCTGCTTCACTACGCCTTCGGCGAGGTGAACGGCCAAGCCGGTGTCTGGGGCCATGCCATCGGTGGCATGGGTGCCATAACCCAAGCGATGGCGCGGGCGGCCGAGGCGCGCGGAGCCGTCATTCGCACGGATGCCCCCGCTGCATGCCTGATCGTCGAGAACGGCAAGGCTGCTGGCGTGCACTTGCAGTCGGGCGAGCGCGTATCAGCGTGGGCCGTCGCTGCCAATGTGCCGCCAAAGCTGCTGTTCCGCGATCTGCTGCCCGACGGCGCCGTCGAGCCGGACCTGCGAAAGCGCTTCACCGGCATGAAATCGGGCTCCGGCGCCTTCCGCATGAACGTGGCGCTCTCGGCACTGCCCGACTTCACCTGCCGCCCCGGCGCGAACCTGCAGGATCACCACGGCTCCGGCATCATCATCGGCCCCACGGTCGACTATCTGGAGCGCGCTTACCTCGACGCGCGCGCACACGGCTGGTCGAGGAAGCCCGTCATCGAGATGGTGATCCCATCCACACGCGACCCCACGCTCGCGCCTGCCGGCAAGCACGTCGCCAGCCTGTTCGTGCAGTACGTTGCGCCGCATCTGCCCGAAGGGCGAAGCTGGGACGAAGCCAAGGATGAGTTCGCCGACCTGGTGATCGAGACGGTTAACGCGCACGCCCCCAACTTCAAGGCCAGCGTCATTGCCCGCCAGGTGCTCTCTCCGCTCGACCTGGAGCGCCGCTTCGGCCTCGTTGACGGCGACATCTTCCACGGGCAGATGAGCCTCGACCAGCTGTTCAGCGCGCGGCCCGTGCTTGGCCATGCCGCCTACCGCATGCCTGTTGCCAGCCTCTATCTATGCGGGTCCGGCGCGCACCCCGGCGGCGGTGTCACTGGCCTGCCCGGCCGCAACGCCGCCATTGGAATTATTCGAGATTTCAGGACACAGGCCAGGATGCAGGTTTGGCTCCGAAAGCGTTGATCCCTCGATTTCCGGCCGCGAACGACCTATATTGGGGTTGGCCACGACAGCGTGAGCCTACAACTCGAGACGATTGCATGAGCACTCCACGACCCAGGCCCCAGGTGATGAAGCTCACCGAGCGTGCGGCTGAGCGCATCAAGGCCATCATGGCTGAAAAGGGGGCCGACAAGGGCGCCGCGGGCGGCAGCCTGCGCATCGGCGTGAAAAAGGGCGGCTGCGCCGGCATGGAGTACACCATGGAGTGGGCGGCCGAGCAGAAGCCGTTCGACGAGGTGGTGGAGCAGAGCGGCGCCAAGGTCCTGATCGACCCCAAGGCCGTCATGTACCTGCTGGGCACGGAGATGGACTACCGCACCGAGAAGCTCTCCTCCCAGTTCGTGTTCTCCAACCCGAACCAGACGGGCGCCTGCGGCTGCGGCGAGTCCGTGAACCTCGCACCCGCCGCCGGCGAGAAGCTCGAAGGCTTGCGGACCTGAGCCAGGACGCCTAGTTGCGGCTATCCCGTGTTTTCTGTAAAATACGGACTTGCAACCCTGGCAACCCTGGGGCGGTCGGGAAATGGTCAAGGTTACAGCCAGCGAATTTCAGCGCTTTTTCGGTAAGCTGAGCGACACCGCGCTCAAGGAGGCGGTTGCGATTACCAAGCAGGGCCGCGATCATCTCGTTCTCGTGTCGGCGGAGGAATACGCCAGGCTGAAGCGCAGGGATCGAAAGGTCGGCCGCGCTGGCGAGCTTTCCAACGAGTGGCTGAGTGCGGTTCGGAACGCGGAGGTGCCGGCCAGGCGCCCGCGACGTGTTGTTCGTTGAAATAGCGCATCGTGGCCCTTCCCAAGCCGGAGCCGGGGCTCGTCATCCGTTACAGCTACCTCTGGCGTGACGAGCACGTCGAAGGCCGCGAGGAGGGCACGAAGGATCGACCTTGCGCAATCGTGGCGGCGGTCATCTCGACAGAAGACGGCGCAACGCGTGTTCTGGTTCTGCCTATCACCCACGCTGAACCGGACAATCCGAGCATGGCCGTGGAGATTCCAGCTGGCGTGAAAAGGCAGCTGCGGCTCGATAGCGACCGATCTTGGGTCGTTGTCTCCGAATGGAATGAGTTCCAGTGGCCTGGTCCCGACCTGCGCCGCGTTGGCCGCAATGCCGATGCAAGTGTCGCCTACGGCTTTCTGCCGCGTGGGTTCTTCAAGACCGTCCGAGACCGGTTCGTTGCAGCAATTGAGGCAGGTCGGGCCGCGCAAGTACGGCGGACGGAATAGACACTGGCTGCTTCAGGGCTTTCCCGTCCGCATCTCCCACCGCTCCGCGGCGCGGTCGTCGCTGTCGCGCGCCTCGACCCAGCGCTCCTTGCCGTCCGCGCTCAATTCCTTCTTCCAGAAAGGGGCGCGTGTCTTGAGGTAGTCCATCAGGAACTCGGCAGCGGCGAACGCCGCCTCGCGATGCGCCGAGGCGGTGACCACCAGCACGATGTTGTCGCCGGGCTTCAGGGCGCCGACGCGATGGATGACGAGGCTTGCCTGCAGCGGCCAGCGCTTCCCCGCCTCGGTCTCGACACGCGTCAGCTCCTGCTCGGTCATGCCCGGATAGTGCTCCAGTGTCATGCCGGCGATGGCTCCGCCGTTGCTCTCGGCGCGCACGGTGCCGGTGAATGTGACGATGGCGCCGATATCGGTGCGGCCGGCGGTGAGACGGGCCACCTCGACGCCGATGTCGAAATCTTCCCGTTGCACGCGAACGCTCAAGTCTCAACCTCCCGTCACCGGCGGAAAGAAGGCGATCTCGCGCGCTCCGGCGATGCTGGCCGTCGGCTGCACATGCGTCTGATCCACTGCGGCACGCACCACGCCGGGTCGTGCGAAGGCTTCCGCATACTCCGGGCCGCGTTCCTTGAGCCACGCCACCAGGTCCGCCACTGTCTGCACGCCGGCCGGCAGATCGAGGATCTCCTCGGCCTTGCCGGTCTTCTCGCGCACCCAGGCGAAATACAGGATCTTCACCGACATCAGAGGTCCAAGCTGGCTGGACACTAGCGCTGGATCGCCGTGCGCACCGCCGCTTTCAGGTAGTCATAGCCGGTCCACAGCGTCAGCAGCGCCGCCATCCATAGCATGACCAGGCCGCTCCAGGTGACGCCCGCAAGCACCCTGTCGCCGGCCGGCCCGGCCAGGAGAACGCCCAGCGCGATCATCTGGACGGTCGTCTTCCATTTGGCGAGCTGGGTGACATGCACCCGCACGTTGAGCTCGGCCAGGAACTCGCGCAGACCGGAGACGAGGATCTCGCGGCACAGGATGATGGCTGCCGCCGCCACGTTGATGCGATCGATCGTGTTGTCATGGGTCAGCATCAGGAGGGTGGTGCCGACCAGCAGCTTGTCCGCGATCGGGTCCAGCATGCGTCCGAGCAGCGACTGCTGCCGCCACACGCGGGCGAGAAAGCCGTCGAGCCAGTCGGTGATGCAGGCAGCGATATAGACGGCGAGCGCCCACCACCGCCCGGCATCGCCGGGGATGAGAAAGAGGCACAGGACGACGGCCGGAATAGCCAGAATGCGAAGGTAGGTCAGAACATTGGGCAGACTGGTTGCGCTGACGGCCCCCGGCGTGGTGGCGGCAGTTTTCATAGGCCGGACAAGAGCACTTGGGTCTTCGAGCGTCAATGGATGAGACCGGGCATGGTGATCACGACTTGGGCACACTTGGGTGCTCTGGGGCGCTCTGGGCCACTCTGGTTACTGGTTCGCCCGCTCGTGGAAGAAATCGTAGATGGTCTGCGCCATTTGCGCGCTGATGCCCTCGACCGCCTTGAGATCGTCGACCCCGGCGCGCGATACGGCCTTGGCCGATCCGAAGTGCTTCAGCAACGCGCGTTTGCGGCCTGGGCCGATGCCGGAGATCTCGTCGAGCGGGTTGGCGCCGATCGCCCTGCTCCGCTTGGCGCGGTGGGTGCCGATCGCGAAGCGGTGCGCCTCGTCGCGCAAGCGCTGGACGAAATAGAGCACCGGATCGCGCGGCTCCAGCATCATCGGCCGGTCGCGGCCGGCAATGTGGAAATGCTCGCGACCGGCGTCGCGGTCGGGTCCCTTGGCCACGCCGACGAGGGCCACGCCGCGAATGCCCAGTTCCTGCAGCACCCGCCGCGCAATCCCGAGCTGGCCGAGGCCGCCATCGATCAGCACGAGGTCGGGCCGGTTGGGAAATTCCTCTGTGATCGCATCGGTGTCCTCCTCGTCGCTGGTGGCACAGGCGGCGGCTTGCTCGGGCCCAGGCTCGGATCGAGGCTCGGATCCAGGCTCGGGCGTGCCGTCGCTTGCGGTGTCGGCCCGCAGAACGCCGAAGGCCAGCGCGCTGCCGCCGCGGCGATCGATCGGCGGCGGCTGCGGCTGCTCGATGCGCGAGACGGCGGTGTCAGACCCTCCGGGTCTGACACCGTTGCTCGACGTATCTGCGGTGGCGATACCGGCGCTCGGCGTTGAGGTTTCCGCCATGGTGTCAGACCCGGAGGGTCTGACACCTTCCGGCGCTTCTGCCTCATCCAGAACCAGGCGCTTGAAGCGCCGCGTGAGCACCTCGCGCATCATGGCGTAGTCGTCGCCGGGTGTCAGATCGGCAGCCTTGATGTTGAACTTGCGGTACTGGTTCTTCACCAACCCGTCCGCGCCAGCGACGATCATGGCACCGACCGCGTTGGCGCCCTGGATGTGGCTGTTGTCGAACACTTCGATGCGGCGCGGCGTTGCGTCGAGGCCGAAGCGCTCCTGCAAGCCTCTGAGCAGGGTACGCTGGGAAGAGCTCTCCGCCAGCTTGCGCCCCAGCGCCTCGCGCGCGTTCTGCAATGCGTGCACGACCACGCCGGTCTTGGCGCCGCGCTGCGGCACGCGGATCTCGATCCTGCGCTCGGCCTTGGTTGAGAGCGCATCGGCGAGCAGCTCCCGGTTCGGCACCTCATGCGACAGCAGGACGAGACGCGGCACCGGCTTGTCGTCATAGAACTGGGCAATGAAGCTCTCCAGCACCTCCTCCACCGCGAAAGTGCGGTCGGCGCGCGGGAAATAGGCGCGGTTGCCCCAGTTCTGACCCGAGCGGAAGAAGAACACCTGGACGCAGGTCTGCCCGGCGTCCTGGTGGGCGGCGAACACGTCTGCCTCCTCGATGCCTTCCGGGTTGATGGCTTGGTCGGCGGTGACGTGGGCAAGCGCCCACAGGCGGTTGCGGTACTTGGCGGCCTGCTCGTAGTCGAGTTTTTCGGCCGCTTCCTGCATCAGGCGCTGGTACATCTCGCGCACGTTCTGGCTCTCGCCGCGCAGGAAGCGCACGGCCTCCGCGACCAGGGCGCTGTAATCCTCCAGCCCGATCTCGCCGGTGCAGGGCGCCGAGCAGCGCTTGATCTGAAACAGCAGGCAGGGCCGCGTGCGGCTGTCGAACACGGCATCCGAGCACGACCGCAGCAGGAACGCCCGCTCCAGCATATTGATGGTGCGGTTGACGGCCCCGGCGGAGGCGAACGGCCCGAAGTATTCGCCCTTGCGGTTGCGCGCCCCGCGGTGCTTGAGGATCTGCGGCGCGCGATGATCGCTGGCGAGCAGGATGTAGGGGAACGACTTGTCGTCCCGCAGCAGCACGTTGTAGCGCGGGCGGAAGCGCTTGATCAGGTTGGCTTCCAGCAGCAGCGCTTCCGCCTCCGTGCGCACCGTCACGAACTCCATGGCGGCGGTGGCCGCGATCATGCGCGCGATGCGGTTCGAATGGTTTCCGGCGCGTGCATAGCTCGTCACGCGCGCCTTGAGGTTACGCGCCTTGCCGACATAGATGACTGTTCCCGCCGCATCGATCATGCGGTAGACGCCAGGCGAGCCCGGCAAGTTTTTCAGATATTGGGCGACGACCGCGGGTCCGGCCTTCGCAGCGTTGCCGTCGCTGCGCGCCTGGGCGGGGCCCAATAGCACCTCGCGCGTGTTTTTCAGGGGCATGGACCCTGACTTAGGGCCAGCAGCGCCGCTGGTCCAGTAGCCGCGAGCCCTGCTCTTGTTCAGAATCTGGCAACAAACATTTCCAGTGTATTTCCCGGCCTCTCACAGTGAGGCACTTTTGGATGCTCTATTGAATGTGGCCATTGCCCGAAATACTCAAATAAAGTGCCTGCTGCCTGCAATTAACACCGCATTGAGCATCTGTTGTTACTTAGTCGGGGTGTAGATCCCCGGGGGTTCGCGTGTACCGCGTGCCAGCAAGCGCCATGGCCCAGCTCGATTTGCGGCTCGTGCTCTTTGCCGTGCTGATCGCTGCCGCGGCGGCGTTCACCGCGCTTCAGTCGCACGCGCGCGCACGCGAGCTGCAGGGCAGGGGGCGCGCGGCCTGGCTGCTCCTGGCCGGCACAAGCGCCGCGGCAGGCATCTGGGCCACGCACTTCCTGGCGGTCCGCGCCTACGACTGGGGTGCGCCCACCGGCTACGATCCCATGCTGGTCGCAGCGGCCCTTCTCGTTGCGACGGTTGCCACCACCGCCGGTTTCGCGCTGGCGGCACCGGACGGACGCTGGCACGCGGCGGCCGGTGGTGCCGTCATCGGTGCCGGCATTGTCGTGACGCACGTCGTGGGACTGAAGGCCCTGAGCCTGCCGGGCGCACTGCATCGCCACGCCCTGCTCGCGGTGCCCATCCACGTCCTGGCCGTGGCCCTCTGCTGCCTGGCGCTGCTTGCCTATCGGGAGTTGGCGCGCCGTCCGGCGATCTGGTTAGCTTCGGCTTTGATGACACTGGCCGTTTGCGGCCTGCATCTGGCAGGCGTGGGGGCCATCACCGTCATTCCCGATCCCACCGTCGTTGTTCCAGCGTGGCACATGAGCGGCGCCACGCTTGCGATCGTGGTGGGGTGCACGACAGCGCTGGTGATGGTCGCGGCCCGTTTGGCCACGCTCCTGAGCAGCCTGTCCGGTTACGCCCTCGACGACGTTACCGAGCGTGAAAAGCTGAACGCCCGCCTCGAGGCCCAGAACGGCCTGCTGAAGCAGAGCCAGGACCAGCTCGAGGCGCAGAACGAGCAGCTCGATGCGGCGCTGGCCAACATGGTGCAGGGCCTGGCCATGTTCGATGCCGAGCAGCGTCTCGTTCTGGCCAACGATCGCTACGGCGAGCTCTATGGGCATCCTCCCGGAGAGCTGAAGTCCGGCATGACACTGCACCAGATCATCGAGCTGCGCCTTGCCAGGGGTCTCTACCCCGGCATGACCGCGGACGATGTATTGACCGGCATGCTGCGCCGCGCCGGAGGGGGACAGCCGAGCGACCGCATCACCAGGCCCGGCAATGGGCGCGTGCTGTCCGTGGCCACCCAGCTCCTGTCCACCGGTGGCCACGTGGTCACGCTGCACGACATTTCCGAGCAGGAACGACTGAAGAAGCAGCTGGAGGACCAGAACGAGCGGCTGGACGCAGCCCTCAACAACATGTCGCAAGGCCTTGCCATGTTCGATGCCAACCAGCGTCTCGTCGTCTGCAACAAGGTCTACGGCGAGATGTACGGGCTCACGATGGAGCAGCTGGTGCCCGGCACGACGGTCCGTCAGACGCTGGAATACCGGTTCGCCAACGGCTGCTACGACGTGAGCGACCCGGGCTACGTCGATACGCTGGTCGACAATTTCGGCAAGCGCCCCACTGCCATCCACCGACTGGCCGACGGCCGTGTGATCCACGTCACCTATCGGCGCACCGCCAGCGGCGGACACGTCGTCACGCACGAGGACATCACGGCGCGCGAGAAGCTCAACGCACAGCTCGAGCAGCAGAACCAGCTGCTGAAGAACCATGAGGAGCAGCTGCAGGCGCGCAACGTCCAGCTCGATGCGGCCATCAACAACATGGTGCAGGGGCTCGCCATGTTCGATGCCGATCAGCGGCTCATCGTGTGCAACAGGCTCTATGCCGAGATGTACGGCCTCACCCCGGAGCAGGTGCAGCCCGGCACCACGGTGCGCCAGATCTTCGATTATCGCATGGCCAACGGCTTCTATCACGTCAAGGATACCGAGCAGTTCGTCGACAGCTGGGCCGGCGACTTCGGCCGGCGATCCTCGCGCATTCAGGAGCTGGCCGACGGCCGCATCGTCAGCGTGTCGCGCGCCCAGACGGCGGACGGCGGCCGCGTGGTCACGCACGAGGACATCACGGCGCGCGAAAGGCTCAACGCGCAGCTGGAGCAGCAGCACCGGTTGGTAAAGGCCCACGAGGAGAAGCTGCAGGCGCAGAATATGCAACTCGACGCGGCGCTGAACAACATGGTGCAAGGTCTTGCCATGTTCGATGCCGATCAGCGCATCGTGATCGCCAACCGTCGCTACGCCGAGATGTACGGCCTCGCTCTCGAGCAGGTGAAGCCGGGCACGCACCTGCTGATGATCATCGAACAGCGCATCGCCAACGGCGATCTTCCCGGGAGGAAGGCCGACGAGGTCATGCGAGCAATGCTGGGCCGTGTCGGCACTGGCGAGTGCCAATACACGACGCGCATGCACGACGGTCGCTACATCGTGGTTTCGGCCAAGCCGATGGCCAATGGAAACACGGTCACCACGCATCAGGACATCACCGAGCAGCGTCGCTCCGAAGCCAAGATCGTGCACATGGCGATGCACGACGCGCTCACAGGCCTGCCCAACCGGGTGCTGTTCAGCGAGCGGATCGAGCACGCGCTGGCGCGCGTCAAGCGCGGCGATATCGTGGCCACGCACCTGCTCGACCTCGACCACTTCAAGAACGTCAACGACACGCTCGGCCACCCCGCCGGCGACAAGCTGCTCAAGGCGGTGACCGATCGTCTGCGCCTGTTGGCGCGGGACACCGATACGATCGCGCGCATGGGCGGGGACGAGTTTGCGATTCTGCAGGCGGCGATAGCCCAGCCGGCGGACGCCACGGCGCTGGCACGGCGTGTGATCGAGGCAATCACCCAGCCCTTTGACATCGACGGCCACCAGGTCATCATCGGCACGAGCGTGGGCATCGCGGTCGGACCGGCCGATGGGCTCTCGCCCGATCAGCTCCTGCGCAACGCGGACTTGGCGCTCTACCGCGCCAAGGCTGACGGCCGTGGCACCTTCCGCTTCTTCGAGCCCGAGATGGACGCGCTGATGCAGGAGCGGCGCGCCATGGAGTACGACCTGCGCAAGGCTCTGGCTGCGGGCGAGTTGGAGCTCTACTACCAGCCGGTCGTCAATCTCCAGAGTAACAGGATCAGCGGCTTCGAGGCCTTGATGCGATGGCGGCACCCGGACAAGGGCTTCATTCCGCCTGCCACCTTCATCCCGCTGGCGGAAGAGATCGGCTTCATCATCCCGCTCGGCGACTGGGCCATACGGCAAGCCTGCACTCGGACGGTGCGCTGGCCCGACAACGTCAAAGTCGCCGTCAATCTCTCGCCGGTGCAGTTCCGCAGCCCGGGGTTGGTGCAGACCGTGGTTGGCGCGCTTGCCGCCTCGGGCCTGTCGCCGGACAGGCTCGAGCTCGAGATTACCGAGACCATCCTGCTGCAGGATAGTGAGGCTACTCTCGCCATGCTCTATCAGCTGCGCGAGCTTGGTGTGCGCATCGCAATGGACGACTTCGGGACCGGCTACTCCTCGCTCAGCTATCTGCAGAGCTTCCCATTCGACCGCATCAAGATCGACCGTTCGTTTGTCAAGGACATCACCGACGGTACCGGCTCGGCCACCATTGTCAGGGCAGTGGCCGCACTGGCCGTTGGGCTCGGCATGGAGACCACGGCGGAGGGCGTGGAAACGCAGCAGCAGCGTGACGCTGTCAAATCGGAAGGCTGCACCGAAATGCAAGGCTTCCTGTTCAGCCCTCCGAGGCCCCCTGAACAGATCGAGGCGCTGTATTTCCCGGGCCGGGTGCTGGAGCCGGATGCGCCGGCGACGGACATGAGCGATCGATTGCCTATCGCAGCGCGCGCAGGCGCTCAATGAGCTCGGCCGTGGGATAGGAATCGGCGGGCAGCCCGAGCTTGAGTTGGGCCGCCTTGACGCCGGCGCGCGTGCCCGCGCCCAGCTTGCCGTCAATTTCGCCGACGTCGTAGCCGCGCAGCGCCAGGAGCTGCTGCAGCTCCTTGACCTGCTCCATCGTGAGCTCGGCCACCGGCTGGCTGCCGCGGCTCATGGGTGGTCCTCCGGCGAGCCGGGTGCCCAAGTAGGCCACCGTCAAGCAATAGTTCAGCGATTGGTTCCATTGCAGGTAGACCTGGAAGTTCGCATGGGCGAGGAACGCTGGTCCATGGCGTCCCATCGGCAGGAGCAACGAGACCGGCACGGCATCGGCGGTGAGCGGGCGGCCGTCAACCTGCGTCACTCCCCAGCCCGCCCATTTCGAGCGCGGATGTTGAATGGCGAGATCTGCCTGATCCCACGCGAGATTGGCGGGTACCCGCACCTCTTGCAGCCAAGGCTGGTCGCGCTGCCAGCCGAGATGAACGAGGAAATTGGCGGTGGAAGCGACGACGTCGGGGATGCTCGTCATCAGGTTGCGTCGGCCGTCACCGTCATAGTCGACCGCATGCTTGAGATAGTGCGACGCGAGAAACTGGGTCTGGCCCAGCTCCCCGGCCCAGGACCCGATCATGTCCTCTGGCGTCAAATCGCCGCGATCGATGATGCGCAAGGTGTCCAGCAACTCGGAGCGGAACATCTCCCCGCGGCGGCAATCATAGGCAAGCGTGGCAAGGGAGCGCAGGATGGACAGCTTGCCCATGCTGGCGCCGTAGTCGCTCTCCAGTGCCCAGAGCGCGGCAATCACTGGGCCAGGAACGCCGTACTCCTTCTCGACCTTGGCGAACAGATCGCGGTGCTGCTTGAGGCGCGCGAGGCCGTTCTGGATGCGGTTCTGCGAGATCAGCTTGTCGGAGAACGCCAGGAAGCTCTGGGCAAAAAAGCCCTGCTTGCGGTCGCGGGCGATGGTGCCAGGGTCCAAGGTGATCCCGTCGAGTGCGGCGGTCACCGTTTTGCGCGAAATGCCGTTGGCAATCGCCTCCTTGCGGAAGCCGTCCAGCCAAGGCTCGAAGCTTCCGGTGTTGCGGCAGTTGGCGGGCTGAGGTGGGGGATGCGGCTGGGCTTGCACCGCTTGGGCTGCAAGAGTGGCCGAGAGCAGCACGGCAGTGGTAGCCGAGATTGTCAGATAAAGCTGCATGCCGGTTTGCCTGGTCAGAAGGGGTCACTCGCGGGCTGCCCTTCCGGTTGGCAACGCCATGCCGGAAAAAGCGGATGCGGACTGGTTTTGCGGCAGCAATTGCGGCGCCAGCATGACCCAACCCGGAGGCACGCACTGGCGCATTCGCGCAAGAGCAGGATCGCTTCGGATTGAACGACTTTGCCCAGATCGAAACGTGGCGGCCGAAGCGTGAATCCTGCTCTGATCATAGAGTTGAGAGCAAGATCCACGTTCCGTGATCGAAGCGAAGCGCTTCGATCAGAAACGATCTTGCCCTAGCTGGACGATCCGACAAGAGCGCTGCCAGCTCGGGGTCAGCCTTCCGGACAGAGCTCGAAGGCCTTGTCGAGCGCCATTGCCTGGCTGTTGTACTCGCCGGCGATTTTCCCCTCCTTGGCGTAGGCGGCAATGAAGGCCTGGGCCTCGCGCGTTTCCGAGCCCTCGTTCACATCCAGAACGGTGTAGTTGACGACCTGGTCCACCACCGAGCGGATGATCAGGGCCTTCTGCCCGCCATAGCTCGCCGTCCACACGCGGCACTTCTGACTGGCGGCGGGGGGCGGGGCATCGCCTCTGTGAGGCCCTTGGCCTTGGTCGCGGCCGCGGCCGTACGCACACTGGACTTGTCGGCTGGCGGGGCCTTGGCCGTTCCGCCAGGCGCCAAAACCGTTTTCAAATCGGGGAGGGCGCCCGCCTTTACAGCCGCAGTGCTCGGGCTTTGGGGCGGCGTGTCGGCGGGTGCGGGCGGGTTCAGCACCTTGAAGGGAACGAACGGTGGCGGCGAGGATGGCGACAGCTGCGCGCCGAGCGCTGACCGCTGTTGGTTGCCTGCTGCCTTCGCTTGTTCGATCGCACGCTGCGCCAGCTCGGTTCCCGGCGAGGGCGGCGGCCTGGCATCTGCCGTCTTGGCCATCGAGCCGCGCGCCTCTTGAACCAGCCCTGGCCGCGGGTCGGGCTTGCTGCACACATCGGCGTGGAACCGTTCGGCGACCGCCAGCAGCATGCTCTGATAGGAGTTTGCCCCTGGCGCCCATTTGGCCGCAAGGTCGCCATAGGTGATCGGCCGCTTGAAAGACTGCTGCCAGGAGGTGAGCACGCCCCATTCCCGCACCTTGCGTGTGCGCTCGGCGGCGGGGTTGTCGACGGGGCGTCCGGCATAGAGCATGAGGTGCTCGAGATGCGCGCGCACGCCGGTCTCTATGTCCTTGAAGCTCTCGCCGCGCTCACCCCTGCCGGTGGCGCCGAGGCCGGCGAGGTTGTTCTGCTCGGGTTTGACATCGCCGGAACGATTGCCCCGCCAGTAGCTCAGTGCGCCGGTCTCTATGATCATTTGGTAGAAGGCGTAATCCCAACGCATGCCGAGCTTTTCACCCTGGCGCATGTACTCGGTGGCAATGCTGTCGTAGCGCAGGTTGAGTTCTGGATTGCGGAGTTTGAGGAAGGCCATGAGGCGGCCAGGGGTCGCGCAGTCGGGGACGGCGTTGCGGGGTCCTGTCAGAACGTCAGGCAGGTCTGCCGCGGCAGCAGGCAGGCTCGCGGCTGGAGCCAAGGCAAAAAGAATGAACGCCCCTACTTTGCGAAGCATGGAAAACACCCACCGATTTCTGAGCCCTCCCGCGCGCCCTGCAGGGCGCCCTGGAGCCCGCGACATTAGTTGATAGGCCCTTAATGATTAAAGGGCCGTTAGCGTCCTGCGTTCCCCCGACAGCGCATTTCCGCCGGATGCTGCCCAGCTCGCCACACCCTCTTGACAAGCGGCAAGCGGCCCTCTGTGGCAGTTCGGGCGCCCGCGAGGTTGCACCCGAAAATCACACCACCAGGCAACCATGCTCACGTCTTTTTGGGGCATGAGTTGGGGCGATCCGTGGCGGTCATGTGGCGGTGGGGCGTCTCGTTACGGCGGCTGAGCGCAACTTAGACTTGGACTTTCGTCCGACCCCGCTCGATCTCGATCCCGACCGAGCGGCACGATGGCATCACGTCCGGCTTCTCGATGCGCACCCTGACGCCTTCGACGCGGCTGTCCGCCAGGCAATGGGCGGCGATGCGCTCGGCCAGGGTCTCGATCAGGTTCACATGCTCGCTTTGCACCAGCCTGACGATGCCATCGACGACCTTGCTGTAGTCGACCACGTCGGCGAGGCGGTCGGAGCGGCCGTCATAGTCGTCGCGCACGGCCAGTTCCGCCGACACGATGATCCGCTGCTCGTAGCGCTTCTCGTGCTCGAGCAGGCCGACGCTGGCGACGATCTCGAGGTCGCGGACGAACACCAGCCGCCGCCCGCGTGCCGCACTCCGGGTTGCGGCATGATCCAGCGCGTGATTGTCGTTCCTGCTCATGGAAAGCTTCAGCCGCGCGGTGCGTGTCTCACGTCGGGGGTCTCCCAGGCCAGATGCTGGCCTCCGTCCAGGGCGATCATCTGTCCAGTCATCGCCGGGGCGTCAAGGATGAAGCGGATGGCGCCGGCGATTTCCTCCGGCGTCGTGCCGCGCTGCAGGATCGTGGCCCCGCATTGGCGCTGGAACTCCTCGTCGGTCTGGTGGGCGCTCTTCAATGCCGGGCCGGGGCCGATGGCGTTGACGCGAATGCGCGGGGCCAATGCCTGCGCCAGCGTGCGCGTCACGCCCCACAGCCCGGACTTGGAGGCTGCGTAGGAGAAGAAACGCGGTGTCGGCTTCCACACGCGTTGGTCGATCATGTTGATGATATTGCCTTGCGTGGCAGCAGGGAGTGCCGCGGCAAACGCCTTGGCCAGGAACACCGGTGCCTTCAGGTTCACAGCCAGTTGCGCGTCCCATAGCTCCGGGTCGAGCACGGCAATATCGTCGTAGGCGAACATCGAGGCATTGTTGACAAGGCAACTCGGTGGCCCGAGTGCGGCCGCGCATCGGGGAACGAGGCGTTCGACCGCGGCGGGGTCGGCCAGGTCGGCGGGCAAGACAGCGGCGGCCGTTCCCCTGGCCTGTATTTCCTCGGCCAGCCCCTCCGCGGCGGCGGTGGAATTGTGACAGTGCAAGCCGACGCGCCAGCCCCGTGCCGCAAAGTCCAGCGCCAGCACGCGCCCGATGCGCTGCGCGGCGCCTGTGATGAGGACCGTGGGAGCAGAGGGGACCGGCATTGCTTGGCATCCTGTGGAAAACCAGTCGTCGGGAGCCGCGGAGGCCCAATCGGCCTGCCCGAGCTGTCTGCGCACGAGCGAAGTCGAGGGCAAGTTGAGCCAATGCACCTCAACAGTAAACAGATCCTCAAAAACTGCCCAGCCAAGCAGCAACTGCCCAGATCGGAAACGCCCATAAATTGGGCAAATGATGAGGATCAGTTGTGTCTGCAGGCATACTGTGGCGCTGTTGGCACGCTATCTTCTAGAGAAGTTGCCGTGGCGCCATTTCCGATTGCCCGCGCAGGATTTCGTGCACAATAACGTACGACGGACGAATCAGTAGGGAAGCCACCATGACCTTCAACATCTCCAAGACCGCAGGCCTGGGCGCGGCGTCGGCGCTGGCAACGGTGCTCGTCGTCGGCACGGCCTTCGCCGACGGCGTGACCAGAAGGGGCAGCATCAAGGATGCGCCCGCGCCGGCACCACGCGCGTGCAGCCTGTCCGCCAACGTCGGCCTGACCAGCGACTACGTCTTCCGCGGCTTCTCGCAGACCGCTGAAGGGCCGGCCATACAGGGTGGCTTCGACGCGACCTGCGGCATGTTCTATGCTGGCGTTTGGGCCTCGAGCCTGGATTTTGCGGGTAGCTCCGACGCAGACGTTAACGGGACGTTTGACGCCAGCATCGAGATCGGACTTGTACGTCGGCATCAAGCCGAAGACCGGGCCGATCACCTGGGATCTCGGGGTCATCTATTACGCTATCCGAACTGCGGTGAACCCCGGGCCTGAGCTGAAACGGTACGTCGAGATCAAAGTCGGCGGCAGCGGCGAGATCTGGAAAGACGGAACGCTCGGCGTGACGGTCTTCTACTCGCCCGACTACCAGTCGAGATCTGGGCCAGACGTGGACGATGGAGACCTCGTTCGCTCAGGTTTTGCCGAAGATTGGCATGTTCACACCGACGTTCAGCGCACTTTGGGCTGTCAGACCAATGAAGGTACTGCGCAACTACCGGCCTCGTTTGGCAATACTGACGACAACTACGTCTACTGGAACGTCGGTCTGACCCTCGGCTTCCTGGAGAAGTGGTCGCTTGATTTCCGCTATTGGGACACGAACGTTGACAACAACGGGCCGTCTTCTTTCTGCGAGGGTCCGACTTTCCACTGCGACGAGCGGTTCGTGGCCACCCTCAAGTTCACCTACTGACGTCTGATCAAGCTGCGAGCTAACGATCGGGCCCCTCGCGGGGCCCGATTTGTTTGGCGGCTGCCGTCTTCTGAGCGCGGCATTGCCTGCGTCAGCCGCGCGCTTGTCGGGGTGAGCGCGGAAACCATCACCGCGGCGGCGGCTCGGCAAGCCTGGCTGAGAGCTGTTGCGGTGCGCGGCGCCGGACAGTCCACCGGGGTTGTCTGCCCGGTCGAGCGGTCGATCGGCGCCTGCGTGCAGCCAGACAGGGGGCCGGCCGCCGGGCGGAAATTGATGCCAGGTCGGAGAGGCTCGTGAGCGGCAGCACGGCGCGCCGGCTCATCCCCGCTCAAGAAGTCGAAGTAGCCCAGATAGGAGATGGCAAAGCCGCCGGCAGCGATAAACAACCCCCGGCCCCACAAGCCGCCAACCCGCATGATGTCCTCCTTGTTCGAGGCGAGCAGATCGCGCAAGGCGACGGCCCTTGCCTCGACCATCCCGCGCCGCCCTGGCCCACCACGACCAGATTTCCGCTGCATCGACACAATCCCGCACAACACGATCAACCAAGACGCCCGCCGCGGGCCGGAATCGCCTGCGACCTGACGAGAGCGTGGTGAAGCGGCGGCGCGCGTGCAACTCACGAAAGCGGCCATCCCTTGGCCGCACCTGGGTTATCCGCGCAATCCACAGGCGTGGGTTTCGTAGGGCGCAATAAGCGGCAGCGCATTGCGCCGATCTGCCGTGCGCAAGCGGCGCAATGCGGCTATCGCCTTATTGCGCCCTACGGACTACGGACGTCTCTATTTTGGCGGCGGCCCTGGCGCCCGGCCCGCATCCGTGTTCCCGCCGGCGCCGAGGCGAACAGGGGGCACGTACATGCGGTCGGCGGAGCACAGGCGGCGCTGGTCCTCGTTGCGGCCGCAGGCGCGCAAGGCTCCGCCCTTGTCGAAGCAGATGCGCACCTCCTTGAGACGGTTGCCGGTGCCCCCGCACTGCACGGCGATCATGTCGGGCCTGAGGTTGGCGTTGGCGGCAACGAAGTCGCTGACGAGCTCGCCGGGGCTGACCAGCAGGCGGTCATCGGTCAGCCGCACGAAGCGGGGTGGGATCTTGACCTTCTCGTAGAGCTGCCGCGCCAGATCGAAGTAGCCGTCGACGCCGAGCCCCGAGCAGGTGCCGTGCTTGCGGTACTCGTGAAAGATCAGCTTCTTGCTCGGCATGATGTCGAGCATGCGCTCGGCGACGGGCCCAGGCACCCAGCCGCGGTCGGAGCTGCGGCAGTCCTGCGGCCAGCCGCGCTCGAACTGCGGCCACAGCCCATGCAGCACGAACGCATATGGCCGGCCGCTTCTGACGTCGCATTGCGGGTCGGAGCGATCGTCCCTGCGTTCTGCGCAGTAGGTCGGGCTCCACGAGAGCGCGAGCACGTAGTAGTCGAACACGCCGGGCTGATTGCGCTCGCTCCCCTCGGAGCCGCGGTCGTAGGGTTCCGGCCGCTCCCGGTAAGGCACGCGCTGCGCCAGCGCGGCGGTGCCCACAAGCGCAAGGGCGGCAAGCACAACGGCTATTTTGGTGATCCGAGATTGCATCATGAGTCCCCTCTGGCGGCGCGGGTGCCCGCCGCTTCGCAATGGTGCAACGTGAACATATCGTGTCGGTCTCGGCCGACAAGGCCGCTCTCGGACGCGGGTCAGTTTTGGCGGAATGACCACGGACAGGCGGGCGATGCCGGTGAACCCATGATGGGCCGTCTCATGCCGCGAGCTTGTCCAGGATGCGCGCCCAGCTGCGGGCCCCCTTGCGGAAGGATGACAGATTGTACTTCTCGTTGGGAGAGTGGATGCGATCGTCGTCGAGACCGAACCCGACCAGCAAGCTGTCCATCCCCAGCGCGTCCTTGAATGATGTGACGATCGGGATCGAGCCGCCCATGCCGATCAGCGCCGCCGGGCGGCCCCACTCCTCCTCCAGCGCCTCCGCGGCGCGGGCGATGAACGGCGCCCTGGGATTGAAGGCGATTGCCGCCGAGCCGCGCGCATTGCTGAATTCCGCGCGGGCATGCTTCGGCAGCCGCTCCTTCACGTAGCGTTCCAGGGCCTTCTGCACCTTCTTGGGCTCCTGCCCCGGCACCAGGCGGCAGGTGATCTTGACGGAGGCTCGCGACGGGATGACGGTCTTGAAGCCCACGCCTTGGTAGCCGCCCGCAATGCCGTTGAACTCGAGCGTCGGTCGCGCCCAGACCTGCTCGAGCACGCTGTAGCGCTGCTCGCCGGCGGATCCGCTCAATCCCACCTCGCCGAGAAATTCGCGTTCGTCGAAGCCCAGCCCGGCCCATTGCTCGAGCTGCTTCTTGGACGGCTTCTTGATGCCATCGTAGAAACCGGGAATGCGGACTTTGCCATCGGGCCCGTGCATCTGGCCCAGGATCCCCGCGAGCACCCGGATCGGGTTCATGGCGGCGCCGCCGTAGCTGCCCGAGTGCAGGTCGCGGCTGGGTCCGACGATGGCGAGCTCGGTCGCGACAAGCCCGCGCAGCTGCGTGGCGATGGCAGGCGTGTCCTTGTCCCATTGACCCGTGTCGCAGACGAGCGCCAGGTCGGCCGTCACCGCCTCACCGTGCTTCTCGAGGAACCCTGGCAGCGATGGCGAGCCGCACTCCTCCTCGCCCTCCAGCAGCACGCTGATGGCGATCGGGCATTGGCCGGCGACGCGCTTCCAGGCCCTGACCGCCTCGAAGAAGGTCATCAGCTGGCCCTTGTTGTCCTCCGCGCCACGGGCGACGATCACCTTGCCATTGGCCTTCTCGGTGGCGATGCGCGGCTCGAACGGCGGCGTCTTCCACAGCTCCAGCGGGTCTGGCGGCTGCACGTCGTAGTGGCCATAGAACAGGATGTGGGGTCCACCGTTGAGTGCGGGGTGCTTGTCGTGTGCCACCACCATGGGATGTCCGGCGGTCGGCACGACCTTGGCGTCGAAATCCAGCTCCGCGAGCAGGCGTTGGCACCACTCGGCCGCCTTCCTGCAATCCGGCTCGTGGGCAGGGTCGGTCGACACGCTGGGAATGCGGATCAGCTCGAACAGCCGTTCCAGAGCCTGATCGTGGGTCTCATCGAGAGCTTTCAGGACTTTGGGAAGATGAGCGCTCATCGGTCACCCTTGTGGCTGGCGGCATTGCTCCTGGACGGGGCGCAGGATAGGGGCTTGTTGTGGCCGCGTGTCAACCGAGGTTCAAAGGCCCTACGCGTGCCGATTTGGCAGCCTGCGGGCCGCAGGCTATAGGGAACCACGGGACGGACCGAGGCATTGAGCACAGCCGATCTTTCCATGGCGCCCTGCCCTGATGTGGGCGGTCGTCGCGACGGAAAGACGCCACCAGCGCCTTCGATCGCATCCACCTGGCGGAGCCACCAGCATGCCGAGTTCAAGCCACCGGCCGACGCGCGTCTCGGGCAAGCGCGTCTACCTGTTCGGCGCCGGCAGGACCGACGGCGCGGCCCACATGAAGGATCTGCTGGGCGGCAAGGGCGCCAACCTCGCCGAGATGGCAGGCCTCGGGCTGCCTGTGCCGCCAGGATTCACCATCACCGCCGAGGTGTGCACCGACTACTACGCGAACGGCCGGGCTCTACCCGAAAGTCTTGGGCGCGAGGTCGAGACCGCGCTCGGCGAGATCGGCAAGGCGGTGGGGGCGACGTTTGGCGATGCGTCCGCGCCCCTGCTCGTGTCCGTGCGCTCGGGCGCGCGGGCCTCCATGCCTGGCATGATGGACACCATCCTCAATCTGGGCCTCAACGACGACACCGTCAAAGGCCTCGCCGTCAGGTCGGGCAATGCGCGCTTTGCCTACGACAGCTACCGCCGGTTCATCCAGATGTATGCCGACGTCGTGCTGGGCGTGGACCACGGCGTGTTCGAGGACATCCTCGACAACCACAAGAACCTCAATGGCTTCTCGCTGGACACCGACCTCGGTGCGGACGACTGGCAGGGGGTGATCGGCGAATACGAGGCTGCGGTCGAGCGCGAGACCGGCAGGCCGTTTCCGCAGGACACAGCCGAGCAGCTGTGGGGCGCCATCGGCGCGGTGTTCGGCTCCTGGCACAACGATCGCGCCAAGACCTACCGCCGCCTGCACGGCATTCCGGACAGCTGGGGCACGGCCGTCAACGTGCAGGCCATGGTGTTCGGAAACCTGGGGCCATCATCGGCGACCGGCGTCGCCTTCACGCGCAACCCCTCGACCGGCGCGCGCGAGATCTACGGCGAGTTCCTGGTCAACGCCCAGGGCGAGGACGTGGTGGCGGGCATCCGCACGCCGCAGCCTCTGACCGAGGCCGCCCGCAAGGAGGCGGGCGAGCAGCTGCCCTCGCTCGAAGCGCTCATGCCGGGCACCTTTGCCGAGCTTAAGAAGGTGTTCGCCGACCTGGAGCGGCGCTACCGCGACATGCAGGACATCGAGTTCACCATCCAGGACGGCAAGCTCTGGATGCTGCAGACCCGGTCCGGCAAGCGCACGACCAAGGCGGCGCTCAGGATCGCCGCCGACCTGGTGGCCGACGGCCTGATCGACGAGGAGGAGGCAGTGCTGCGCGTCGACGCCGCCGAGCTCGACCAGCTCTTGCATCCCACCATCGATCCCAGGGCCGAAAAGCAGGTTGTGGCCATGGGCCTGCCCGCGTCTCCCGGCGCGGCCTCGGGCGAGATCGTCTTCGATGCAGACGAGGCAGAGGCGCTGAAAGGGCAGGGCAAGGACGTGATCCTGGTCCGCGTCGAGACCAGCCCCGAGGACATCCACGGCATGCATGCGGCGACCGGCATCCTGACGGCCCGCGGCGGCATGACCAGCCACGCCGCGGTGGTGGCGCGCGGGATGGGGCGGCCGTGCGTTTGCGGTGCGGGCACGCTGCGCATCGACGCCAGGGCCGGCACCATGACGGCCGGGCGCGAGACCTTCAGAAAGGGCGACGTTATCACCATCGACGGCGGCAAGGGTGAGGTGCTCAAGGGCCGGGTGAAGATGCGCGAGCCGGAGCTGTCGGGCGATTTCGCCATCATCATGGGCTGGGCCGACAAGGCGCGCAGGCTCGGCGTGCGCGCCAATGCCGACACGCCGCGCGAGGCGAAGCAGGCGCGAGAGTTCGGCGCCGAAGGCATCGGGCTCTGCCGCACCGAGCACATGTTCTTCGAGGAGAGCCGCATCCTTGCGATGCGCGAGATGATCTGCGCCGACGACGAAGCCGGCCGCCGCAGGGCGCTGGCCAAGATGCTGCCCATGCAGCGGGCCGATTTCGAGGCATTGTTCGAGATCATGGCCGGGCTGCCGGTGACGATCCGGCTGCTGGATCCCCCGCTGCACGAGTTCCTGCCGCACGAGGAGAAGGAGGCGACGGCCGTCGCCAAGGAGCTCGGCGTGCCGCTGCAGAAACTGCAGGCGCGCGTGTCGGAGCTGCACGAGTTCAACCCCATGCTGGGCTTCCGCGGCTGCCGTCTCGCCATTCGCTATCCTGAAATCACCGAGATGCAGGCGCGCGCCATCTTCGAGGCCGCCGTCAATGCGGGGAGGAACACAGGCAAGCCCGTGACGCCCGAGGTGATGATCCCGCTCATCGCCTATCGCGCCGAGTTCGACATCGTGCGCGAGGTGATCGTGAGGACGGCCGAGGCCGTCGAGAAGGAAACGGGCAGCAAGCTCGACTACCAGATCGGCACCATGATCGAGCTGCCGCGGGCTGCGCTGAAGGCGCACGAGATCGCCGAGGGCGAGGCGGGCGCCGAGTTCTTCTCGTTTGGCACCAACGATCTGACGCAAACCTGTCTTGGGCTCTCGCGCGACGACGCGGGGCCCATCCTGTCCAACTACACCGAGCGGGCGATCTTCGAGGTGGATCCCTTCGTCTCCATCGATCGCGACGGCGTCGGCGAGCTCGTAAGGATCGGAACGGAGCGCGGCCGCAAGACGCGGCCCGACCTCAAGATCGGCATCTGCGGCGAGCACGGCGGCGACCCCAACTCGGTGGCCTTCTGCCACGAGGCGGGCCTCGACTATGTCTCGTGCTCAGCGTTCCGCGTGCCGGTTGCGCGCCTCGCCGCGGCACAGGCGGCGATCAGAGCGAAGCGGGGGCAAAGCCCTCGCGCGGACCGCAGCGACTGAAGTGACTGAAGCGATAAAGGGCGGGGGCTCAGCGCCGAGCGACGGCCTCGAAGAACGCGACGGCGTCCTTTCGGAACATGGCTCGCGCATCGTCGCGGCTGTAGAACATGTGCCCCCCGCCATACACCGCCAGACGCAAGCGGTCTTCCGGGCCGATCGTTGGCATCTGGTCCAGGAGCAGCCTGGTGCGGAAGTAGGGCGTCACCAGATCAGCATAGCCATGCGCGATCAGCACGCGAAATGTCGGATCGCGCAGCAGCGTGCTTCTAAGCGCCGAGACCGCCTCCTGGCCCGACCACTTCCACGCGACGTTGGGGCCCCTCACGTGATATTCGCGCTCTGTCTTCCAGGCGATCTGCCGCTTGCTGAGATCGCCGATGGCTCTGATGAGCTGCGTGGATAGACCGCCGAGGTCGTCGACCAACTCGACCAGCGTGGTGCCATCGTAGGCGGCGAACCGCTTGGCCGTCGCATCGTAGTTGCTGTGCATCTTGCCGGATCGCCGGTCGAGCGCGCCAAGGAAGGTATGCGCCGACGAGCGGGGGCCTAGATGGCGCACGGCATCGACCTCGAGGCCGGTGATGGCGGCGATACGCACCGCCAGCCGCTCGATGGCGGCCTGATCGCGCGGACCTGCAAGCAGATCCGCGAGATACTCGCCAGCAGCCTCCCGCTCGAACGCCGCCAGTTGTTGCGGCGATACGGGCCCTCTGCTGTCCGCGATCGCGGCCGCCAGCGATGGGAACTGGGAGACCTTGGACAGCACGCCGGCGAGGCCCGGAATATCGCTGCCGAACGACGACAAGGCCGGCGACACGAGAATGATGCCGTTGAGCGCCATCCCCGGCATGGACTGCAGCGTCTGCGCGATGCGTGGTGCGCGGAACCCGCCGTAGCTTTCGCCAAGGAACACCTTGGGAGACTGCATGCGGCCGTTGGCCTCCAGCCACCGCTTCATAAAAACGGCAATCGAGCGGACGTCGCCCTGCACCGACCAGAACCTTTCCCGCACCTGCTGGTCCTTCTGATTGTGGAGGCGGCTGTAGCCCGTGCCGGCGGGGTCGATGAACACCAGGTCGGTGAAATCGAGCCAGGTTTCGCCGTTGACCAGCAGCTCGGATGGCGCGGTCGGATGCGCGGTCTCCTGGGCGATCGGCAGGCGCCAGGGCCCGAGCGCGCCGATGTGCAGCCAAGCCGATGCGGCCCCAGGTCCGCCATTGATTGCAAACGTGACGGGCCGTTTCGTTGCCTCGGCCCCATCGAGCAGGTAGGCGAAATAACCGATCTCCGCGACAGGGGCGCTCTGGTCCTCGAAAACCATGGCACCGGCCTTGGCCGTGAAGGCGAGCGTGCGGCCAGGGAATGCAAGATTGTGCCGGGTCGACGCTTCAGGCGGCAGAGTCGGGGGCGGTGCTGCAGGTTTCAACGGCAGCCGACGCAGTGTTGGGGGGTGCTCGCTCAGCGGCGCACCTGGGACAGCGTCGATTTCCGTGATGGGTATCCGCAGTGAAGATCGATCGGTGACTTCCTCAGCCACCGTGGCCACGGAGAGGACCACGCAGAGCCATGCCGCCATCAGCACGAGAGTGGCCAACCGCGGCCGAACGCCAGTGCTCCACCGGAAGCCGGGTTCAAGCGGCATCATGACCTCCGCACCTGACGGCATCGCTTTACGCATGACATGCAGCCAATGCGTCCAAAGTGTGTGCCATTGATCAGGGCGCGTGTGCGAGCTCGCAGAGGCAGCGTCGGTTGCGGGGCCGACCTACCGAGAGAGAAATCTGGAACCAACCCGCTGGCTAGGCGCGGCCGGGCTTCAGCCTGACGCCGGGGGCCGCGCACTCGTAGATCACATCGCGGCGGAAGCGGTAGAGCTGGGCCGGCCGCCCACCGGTGCGCAGCCTGTAGGAGCCCGTCGGCTCCACCAGCCCGCACCCCTCCACCAGGCGGCGGAAGTTCTGCTTGTGCAGATGCGGGCCCAGGATCGCCTCGACGGTCTTCTGCAGCTCGTACAGGGTGAACTCGTCGTGCATCAGCTCGAACACAACAGGGCGGTATTTGACTGAGCGCCGCAGCTCGCTGATGGCGCGCGCCAGCACGGACGCCTGGTCACCAAGATGCGAGTGCGAGAGTGATGGCAGGCGCCGCGCCATGCCCGTCGCGCTGGCCGCATCTTCCGCCGCATGGCCGACGATGCCCGCCTCGCAGAGCAGCTCGTAGCGCTCGAGCACCTTCTCCTCGTCCCAGGCCGCGCCCGCCCCGCCGAAGGCCACCCGCAGGCGCTGGGCGCGGTCGGGCGCCCAGGTGGAGGCACAAGGCGGCTCCGGCTCGGCGGCCCAGGCTTCGAGGTGCTGCTCGATCTCGTTCAGGCACTCCGGCTTGCCGTGGCGCCAGTCCTCCCATGGAAAATACGCATACCAGCTTCGCCAGCTCGCCCTGGTCTTGTCGCTGCACTGGCCGGGCCCGACAAGGGCGAGGTAGCTCACGCAGACAACATGGGGAGCCTTGCGGGCAACAGGTGTACCGGCATCAACGTGCTCGTTCAGCGTGCAGAGCTGCTGCACGAAGCCCGTTTCCACGCCGGTCTGGGTGCGCACCCAGGCGCGCAGGCCCTCTTCCAGCGTGGCGTGCCGACTGGGGCTGAACAGGCCGCAAGGCAGCCAGTCGTCGCCACTGCGCTCGGCCGATACTACGGCAATCACCGGCTCGTTTGCGCGCACGCCAAGCACTGCTGCACTGAGCACGACAGCGACTGTTTCGCCGACCGGATGCGCCTGGAGCGAGACAGGCGGCGGGGGCGCTTTGCTCCGGAGCGCGCTCGCCTTGTGCTGCACCGCCGAACTCATCTGAGCCTCTTCTGGTATGCCTTCAAAGCCCCTCAGAAAATCAAGGTTTTAGGCGCTACCCCCTGATCGTGGCATTTTTCGGCCACTGCCACGGTTAAGTTTGTGGATCGCATCTGCGCTGGACGCGTGTCTCGGTCAGGCGCGCCAGAGCTCGGAGAGATCGGCGGGCAGCGAGAAAGGCAGCGCCTCGCTCGCAATGACGCCGCGGCCGATCGCTTCCACCGCATCGACCAGGCGGCCGTCACGCGCAAGGGCCGTGTCCGCGAGGCGGACCATCAAGCGGTTCGGATATGCGGTGGGCGAGGCCTCGCGCAAGCGCTCGGCGATCAGCTGCTCGGGTGCTTCCGGGTTCAGTGCGCAGAGCGTTATGAGAGCTGCGGCGGTGGAGCGGCTGATGCCGGCCCAGCAGTGAATGACCATCGGACCCTGGCCGCCCCAGGCGCGTGCGAAATCGAGCAGCCTGGCGACGTGCTGCTCGTTTGGTGCAACGTATCCCGGCATCGGCTGCGAGATGTCGGCCACATCCAGGCGCACATGATTGTCCGGCTTGATCAGGGACGGGGTCTCGACGACGAACTCCTCCTGCAGGCAGGTCACGAGGTGGGAGGCATTGCTGCCGGCGACGATGTCCGGAACCGCGCTCAGTGGACAGACGTGGATGCGGCCGTCCATGCGGCGGGAAAGCACCGCGCGTTCCTGTCCCCTTCTGCCTTCTTTCATCGTTCCTCCGCGCCTGCCCGAATCTCCTGGCCGCCTCCTGGAGCAAGATCGTTTCTGATCGAAGCACTTCGCTTCGATCATGGAACGTGAATCGTGCTCTCGAGTCCATGAATAGAGCAGGACTCACGCTTCGGCCGCCACGTTGCAGTCGAGGCAAAGTGATTCAATCCGAAGCGATCCTGCTCTAAGGGATTTGCGTGCCAAAAAAGCGACAGCGCCTCATCCGCTTGCGAGCGCGCCAAAGCGGGCGAGAAACGCGGCTTGAGCCTCCGCTGCCGGCCAGGGTCCAAGGTTTTCCAGCTTCTGTATCAACGCAGTCGGGCCATTGGGCGCGCCGAAGAAGCGGCCAGCCTCCTCCTTGGTGAAGCCAGCGAGCACGGTTGCCTCGTAGTAGGCGGCGACGCGGTCGGCATGCTTGATGGCGGCAGCGACGGGCTCGGGCAGGTCCGTCGGCAGCCCGAAACGGCGGTGGATCGCCTGCAGGAGCCGCACCTCGAAGGCCTTGTAGTCGAGGCCCACAGCGGCCTTGAACGGGCTGATGAGGTCACCGATTACATACTCGGGAGCGTCGTGCAGAAGCGCCGCAAGGAGCCAGCGGCCCGTCATCTTGGGCTCGATGGCGGCCGTGATCTCCTCTACCAGCAGCGCGTGCTGTGCCACCGAGAAGGCGTGATCGCCCACCGTCTGTCCGTTCCAACGCGCGACGCGAGCGAGCCCGTGCGCGATGTCCTCGATTTCGATGTCAGATGGCGAAGGGTCGAGCAGATCTAGGCGCCGGCCTGAAAGCATGCGCTGCCAGGCGCGCGCCTCCGGCACTTGTTTTTGCGCGGCGCTCTTGGGTTTCGCTGTCATGTGCCCGAAACTGCTCCAGGCAGCTTGAAACTCCGTTGCAGTTTTGCGCACGGCTCGTGGCGCATGCAATTCACGAGGTGGTCGTTGACCATGCCGGTAGCCTGCATGAAGGCGTAGACCGTGGTCGGCCCGACGAAGCGGAAGCCCTCGGCCTTGAGGGCCTTGGAAATGGCTTTCGAGGTGGCGGTTTCGGCCGGCACGGTCTTGAACGAGCGGTGCGTGTTGATCTGCGGGCGGCCGTCGAGGAAGCCCCACAGAAAGGCTGCCAGGCTGGTGCGCTCTTGAAGCTTCAAGAGCGCGCGCGCATTGTCGATGGTCGCCTCGACTTTGAGCTTGTTGCGCACGATGCCGGCATCGGCCATCAGGCGCGCAATATCCTTGGCCCCGTAGCGGGCGATGCGTGCCGCATCGAAGCCGTGGAACGCTTTGCGAAAGTTCTCGCGCTTCTTGAGGATGGTGAGCCATGACAGGCCGGACTGGAAACCCTCGAGCACCAGCTTCTCGAACATGGCCCGGTCGTCAGACTTGGGCACTCCCCACTCCTCGTCGTGATAGCGCGCGTAGATGGGATCGGCGATGCCGCTCCAGGGGCACCGCTTTGGCTCCTTCGCACTCATGGTGCGCCGGCCGGCTGCGCGGATTTCAGATATTCGGGAAGCCGCAGGGTTATCGGTCTGCCGCCGACCGTCAGGTGCTCGCCCTTGTTTCTCGCCTCCTCGGCCCTGTCGAGTCGGACGAGGGCCAGGGCGCGATTGCCGGCCACGGAGCCGATGTTGCCGAGGGTGGCATCGCCGGCCATGACCTCGTCGTCAGGCGGTAGGGGGCTGTCGCCTTCGACGATGACGATACGCTTGCGCGCCGTGCCGCGATTCTGCATGCGGCTCACCACTTCCTGGCCGACGAAGCAGCCCTTGGTGAAGGAGACGCCGTCGAGAAGATCAAAGTTGGCCTCGTGCGGGAATGTCTCGCCGAATGCGTAGTCCTTGCCGCCCTCGGGCACGCCGAGGGCTATGCGGTGGGCGTGGTACTCATTCTCGCTCGCGCGCCGGGCCGCTCCCGCCTGCACCTGGCCATCGATCAGCCGCTCCAGCAGAGAGCGGGGCACGAGCCAGCGAACGCCGAGCGCCGGCAGTCTTGGATCATTGAAATGGGTTGCATTGAAGCCCGACGAGAGGCGTCCATCCCAGACAGCCAGGACAGCAAGATCATTGCTCGCGTCCTCGATCGCGACCTTGGCCCGCAATTTATACATGCCGAGCCGCTTGATGAGATCGGGAATGCGGTCGCGCGCGGTCTCCAGCAAGAGACCTTCGCCCAGGCCCACGACGAGAAACTCGAAAAGAACCTTTCCCTGCGGTGACAACAGGCCGGCATGCACCGCCACGGGCACGGTCTTCGGCTGGACCGCTGCGGGGCCGGCGACATCACTGGTGACAAGGCCCTGCAGGAATTTCTCCGCATCGTCGCCGGTAACGTGAACGACGCCGCGGTCGGGCAGAAGCGCGATTTTGGCGATCGTCATGGGCGATGGCGGGTCCGGCTGCGGCGAGCGGCGATTCTGCTATATCTCGCAGCCAACAGGTAAGCGCGCTGGACTTCACAGGCAAGCGCGCGGAGTGCGGCATGACCGAAACCTTCGAAATCGTCATTAGGGGCGGCACCGTCCTCAACCACGACGGCCGCGGCGTCCGCGACATCGGCATCCGCGGCGGGCGCATCGCTGCACTGGGCGATCTGCCCGCGGACGCGGCAGCCGAGGTGATCGACGCTGCAGGTCTGCATATTCTGCCGGGCGTGATCGATACACAGGTGCACTTCCGCGAGCCGGGGCTCGAGCACAAGGAGGACTTGAAAATCTCAACGCCGCGGGACATCCGCAGCCAGGATCGGAGCAAGCCTCCCAGCCGCCAAGGCGGCGAATGCTTGGCATCGCCTTCCGGTCAATTGCAACAGTTAGGACGGCTGGCCGGGGCGGGTGCCGATGCGATCGCCGGACGGGGCGAGCTGCTCGCCGACGATGCGCTCCAGATCGGGAGGCAGCCGGTTCACGACTGTCACCGGCGTCCCGATCTGAACGCGGCTTGCGAGATCGACGACGTGGCCGTTGAGCATGCGGAAGCAGCCTGAAGACGCCGCCCGGCCGATCGACTTCGGATCGTTGGTGCCATGGATGCGGTAGAGCGTGTTGCCGAGATAGATGGCCTTGGCCCCCAGCGGATTCTTGATCCCCCCGCTCATTTTCTCCGGCAGGCTCGGGTCGCGGTCGCGCATCTCCTCCGGCGGATGCCAGTCGGGCCACTCGGCCACGCGGCTGATCGCCTCCGTGCCGGTCCAGGTGAAGCCCTCGCGGCCTACCGAGATGGGGTAGCGCAGAGCCTCGGCCGGCGACTGCACGAAGAACAGCTGTCGGCCCTTGTGGTCGATCACGACGCTGCCGACGGGAAAGCTGCTTGGGAATGCGACCCTCCTGGGCTCCTCCCGGTCGATCGCCGGCCGCGCGCCGCCGGACTGAAACCGGGGCGCCATTGGGCGGCGCCGGTAGAAGTCGTCATCGCCCCAGCCCCACAGAGAGAAGAAGCCCTGCTGTGGCATCGGGCGGTAGTAGGGCCGGTCGTAGTAGGGCGAGCGGCCATAGCCGCTGGACCCGCCCCACTGGGCGAGCGCTGCATCGCTGATCCAGAACATGGTTAAGGCAGCAAGGGCTACGCGCAGCATCTGTCATCCTTCCCTTTCTTCTCCCGGCATCGCAGCGCCTTGGCGACCCACCTGACATGCGGGCTTGTGCAAGGCGTTTCAAGACCTTGAACGTTGCAGCGCGTGGATTGGTTCACTTCTGTTGCGCGATCACTCGCTCTTGCGGAAGGAGTGCCAGCTTCCGTCGGCGCCGATGGCGAGGCGCCAGTGAGTGTATTTCCCCTTGGCTTTCATTTCCCTTACCGCGGCCGGGGGCACCAGCCGCAAGAGCTCCACCTCCTGTGCGGGGCTGAGCTTGTCGAGCGGGAATTCAGCGAAGTAGGGCCAGATGTAGAGCCGGTTGTTTTCCAGGTCCTTGCCGAGGGGGAGCACCACGTAGCCGGCCTCCAGGACGAGCGAGAGCGCCGCCAGGATCTCGCGGCCCTCCCCGTCGCCAGAGATGCGCTTCCAGTGGGCAATGGGGTCGCCAGGGGCACCGTCGCCGACGTCGGGCTTCAGGTCGCTGGCCTCGTAGGCATGCCGCAGCTCCTCGATTTGTCCGGATTGGACGGCGGCTAGCATCACCTCGCGCAGCTCGCGCACGGGGCCGGGCAGGTCTTCGGTGCCATACTGAATACGAGGGGGTGGCGGCTGCTGCTTTTTTGCGCTGCCGGCCTTCGGCTTCGTGCCTTGTGACAGGGCCGGTGCGCCAGGGCCCAGACAATAGACAAGCAAGGGCAGCGCCAGTAGGAATAGCGCAACGTTCGACACTGTCCGTACGCTACGACGCATTGGGAGACTTTACCTTGCTACTGAGCCGTTCGCCCGCTGCGGTTCAGTCCCGCGCGGCAGACCTTGGATTTGGCGCTGCGGCCGCATGCGGGGCGTGCGTGCCGCCTACGCCATAGCTTCACCCGTGTCGTTCATCCCCAATCCCTTTATCATACCTGTCGGCGTGGCCATGGGGCTGTTGCTGGCATTGCCGTTCGGGCCCGTCAATCTGCTGGGACTCCAGCGTGCTGTCGAGCGTGGCTTCTTCGGCGGCATGGCAGCGGGGCTCGGCATCATGCTGGGTGACGGGCTGATCGCGCTCGGCGCCGCCCTCGGCGTCAACGCCATCTCGGGCGCCATGCGCGACTATCGCACAGCCGTCCAGATCCTGGGCGGCGTGGCGCTGCTGATCGCCGGTATCAAGCTCTATTTCACGCCGGTTACCATCTCGCTCGAGAAGCAGGGCGAGAAGGCGACGCTGTGGGACTATGTGTGGGAAATCCCGCAGACGTTCTTCCTCACCATCACCAACCCGGGCGCGGTGCTGGGGCTGATCACGATCTTCGGCGGGGTGAGCACGTTCGTGGAGGTGGAATCCTACGTCGACGCTTTCACCATGGTGGCGGCCATCATGGGCGGCAGCTTCCTCTACTGGTTCGTGGTGTCCGAGCGCATCGCTCATGTCCGCCACCGGTTGGACCAGGTGCGCTTGGGTCAGATCAACCGCATCGCCGGGCTCATTCTGTTGGGCTTTGGCGGCGTGCTGATCGGCGAGATGGTCGTGAAGCGCATGCGGTTCTGGTGAGCCGGGCAGCTCCTCTCATTGCAGCTCGGGCGCCCTCCTCGGGAACATGGCGCCTCGGCATCGCCCGGTTGCCATTTTCCGCAGTGTGCGAGTGAAATAACCCGTTGACAGCACTCGCCTCTTGACTCTGCCCAACTTCGATCACGAACCTCAGCCAAGGAGAACGGGGTCCGGCATTCCGGACGCCTAACCACAGGTCGGCTCGCTCAATGTCGGTTCGCGTGCATAGTGTCTTTGGCCGCCGGAGCGCGTCGACAATGTATCGCTATGCGATAAGTCTTGCACGTTTGCCACTGCACATGGCTTGCATTGTCGCAGCGCTCGTCGTCGCCGGATGCGCCGTGACAGGAGGCGAGGCCTCCCCCACATCCCCGAACCTCCTGGACAAGCTGCTCGGGGCGCCCGCTTTGGCCCCCGAACCTGCACCCGCTGCCGAGGACTGTGGCACGGCGGCCCAGTGCAAGGCCAAGCTGAAGACGATGGTCGACAACCGCGATCGGGGCTGGGTAGGTCAGCAGCAGCCGCCCGCTGCGTACGCCAACGGTACACGCCTGTTCGCCTACCGGGCCTTGCGCAAGAAGCTGGACTGCCGGGAACTGGGGTTGGCGCTGGAGGAAGTTGGCGCCGCCTCCAAGGCATATGCCGGGCCTGTGCCGGGCGTGACGCCGGAACAGGCGTCGCGGACTCGCACGCTCAGCACGCAAGTCGAAGGCGAGCTTGCGAAGGAGCGTACGGGGCGCTGCAGGGCCTAACCAGTCGCTCACACTCCATCAGCGAACACCAGCGCCGAGGCCCAGCCGCGTCGCGTGCTTCGGCGGCGGCGTCCTCCATGGTCATGAAGACGGCGCCTTCGGCGGCGAGCTTCGCCACCAGGTCTTCGAACGCCAGCATGCGGTAGCCGCGCCCGATCACGTAAGGGTGCATGGTGTAGGTCAGCACGCCCCAGTCGACCGACTTCTTCATGTAGAGGAACTCGTCGAACCAGTTCTGCATCACCGTGCGCGCGGACTGCAGGCCCGGCTGGATCGCCGCCGGCGTGCGGATGAACTCGAAATGCGGGTGATCATCGAGCGACCAGCTGATCGGCATCTCGATCAGCTCAGTTGCCTCGCCGAACTGAAAGGGCTTGCCGAGCTCGGCCACGTCCCCCTGCCGTGCCCGGTAGGGGAGATAGTCGCCGCCCATGAGGCTGCTGTCGTAGACGAAGCCATGTGCAATCAGCAGATCGATGGTGCTCTCGCTCAGGTCCCAGGCGGGCGAGCGGTAGCCGCGCGGCTTGCGGCCGGTGAGCCGCACAATGGCTTCGCTGGCGCGCACCAGGTCGGCCTCCTCGTCCTCGCGGCTCATGGCGGCATTCGGGATGTGCGCCCAGCTGTGGTTGGCAATCTCGTGCCCGCCGGCCACGACGGCCGCGCATTGCTCGGGATAGCTCTCGATGGTGAAGCCGGGAACGAACCAGGTGGTGCGGATCGCATGTGATCGCAGGAACGCCAGGATGCGGCGCGAGGCCAGTGCGCCGAACTCGCCGCGCGACAGCGGGGTCGGCGTGGTCATGCCGCGCGCGATGAAACCCGACTGGGTGTCGAAATCGAAGCTGAGGCAGACGATGTGACGGGGCATGACACGGCACCGAGGTTGGTCGAGCGTCAGTAAAAAAATGCGAAGGAGCGATGTTGGGTCTTCGCTCTTGCCTCGCTCCACCTACGTGAGCTGTTTCACCATAGGGTGACCAAGGGTCTTTCCGTAGCCCTTTGTTGGCGGTCCATTCTCCTTGTAGGCGAACGCCAGATAAAACCGGCGGGCCGTCCCCGAGCTTAACAGCGTGATCGTGTCGACCGCGAGGTCCGAAGCCCGCGCCTCGAGTTGCCGCATGAGTGCTTTGCTGACGCCACGAAAGCGAAAATCGGGCGACACGTAGTTCAGCATGATCTCGCCCGAGCTTCTGATCGCCGCCACGCCAACGACCACGCCGCCGTCGATCGCGACGAACACGTGGTTCTGATCGATCCAGCGGCGCATGCTTTCCGCCGTCTTGTTGGCAAGCCAGAGGGCGAGCGTAGGGGCATCGCCTTTGTGATCAGCGTGACATAGCTCGGTGATCGAGCGCCTCACGACGCGGCAGGCCTCGTCAGCATCGTCCATGCAAGCTTCACGGATTTGCATCCGAACCTATCGCCGCGCGTCTTCCAGGATCATGGTTGCAGCTTTCTCCGCGATCATCAGGGTCGGCGAGTTGGTATTACCGGACGTGATGGTCGGCATCACCGAGGCATCGGCCACCCGCAGGCCCCCGAGTCCCCGCACCTTCAGCCGTGGATCCACCACTGCCGTGTCGTCGCTGCCCATCCTGCAGGTGCCGACGGGATGAAAGATGGTGGTGGCAATATCACCCGCCGCCTTCGCCAGCTCCTCGTCGTCCTGCACCTCGAGCCCCGGACGGAACTCCTCGGGCTTGTACTTCGCCAGCGACGGCATGGAGATGATGTTGCGCGTGACGCGGATGGCGTCCGCGGCCACGCGCCGGTCCTCCTCCGTGGAAAGGTAGTTCGGCCTGATCTCGGGGTGGGCCTCGGGGTCGGGCGCCCTGATCCGCACCCAGCCGCGGCTGGTCGGGCGGATGTTGGCGACGCTGGCGGTAAAGGCCGGGAACGGATCGAGCGGCTCGCCGAACTTGGGCAGGGTCAGCGGCTGCACGTGATACTGCAGGTTGGGCGTCTCGCGGCTGGGATCGGACTTCACGAAGGCGCCCAGCTGCGAGGGCGCCATGGTCATCGGCCCGCGGCGCTGCAACACGTACTGGGCCGCAAAGCCGGCGCGCTGCACCAGGCTCTGAAAGCGCTCGTTCATGGTCTTCACACCAGAGACCTTATAGGCGCAGCGCACCTGCAGGTGGTCCTGCAGGTTCTCCCCGACGGATTTGAGCTCGTGTCGCACCTCGATGCCGAAGGGCTGCAGCAGGGTGCCTGGCCCTATGCCCGAGAGCTGGAGGATCTGCGGCGAGCCGATGGCGCCGGCCGACAGGATGATCTCGCGCGCTGAATGAATCATGCGGCGGCTGCCGTGCTGGCGCATGACGAGCCCGGTGGCGCGCTTGCCATCGAGCACCAGCCGCTCGACCATCGCGTCGGTCTCGACGTCAAGGTTGGCCCGGTGGCGCACGGGTCGCAGAAAGCCCTTGGAGGTGTTCCAGCGCACGCCCGTCTTCTGGTTGACATGGAAGTAGCCGCAGCCCTCGTTGTCGCCGCGGTTGAAGTCGTCGACCTTTGGGATGCCGGCCTCGGCCGCCGCCTCGCGGAAGGCGTCGAGGATGTCCCAGCGGATGCGCGCCAGCTCCACGCGCCACTCGCCGCCTCGCGCATGCAGATCGTCGAACGCATCCGGCTCCAGCGCCCACTGGTCCTCGTGCCTCTTGAAGTACGCCAGCACGTCTTCCCAGGCCCAGCCCGGATTGCCCATCTGCCGCCACAGATCGTAGTCGCGGGCCTGGCCGCGCATGTAGATCATGCCGTTGATCGACGAGCAGCCGCCCAGCACGCGCCCGCGCGGATAGGCGAGGCTGCGGCCGTTGAGGCCCGGCTCCACCGCGGTCTTGAAGCCCCAGTCGGTGCGCGGGTTGCCCATGAGATAAAGATAGCCGACGGGAATATGGATCCAGTGGTAGTTGTCCTTGCCACCGGCCTCCAGCAGCAGCACCCGCGCCTTGGGGTCGGCCGAGAGCCGGTTGGCGAGCAGGCACCCCGCTGTTCCGGCTCCCACAATGATGTAGTCGTAGGTTTCTGAAGGCATGGCGCTTTCCTCCCGCGCCAACCTAATCCCCCCGGCCAGAGAGGCAAGAGACGAGGCCAGCGCTTGGCCGGGGCGGCAGAACTCCGCTCTGGGCATTGTCGGTGTCGCCGCAAGGCGCACGAGTCATGCTCATGACACAGGGGAGAGACAGAGTGAGCCCGGTACAACAATTGCTAGTCTGGGTCAGTCAGGATTAGGTGGAGACAAATGCGCGAGATTGCCCTACGGCATCAATAGCACCGAGCACATGTGGGCCAACGACCTGGAGCGCAAGGAGGGCAAGATCCTCGGCACCATCAACAATGAACCAAGGCACGTAAATGCGATCCGGCGAGGCCAGCGCATTGAGATTTCCGAGGGCCAAATCTCCGACTGGATGTACATGCGGGCCGGCAAGATCGTGGGGAACCACACGACGCGGCCGCTCCTCAAGCGCATGCCGCCGCAAGAGGCCGCGCGCTACCAGGCCATGCTGGCGGAGCCATGATGCATGCCGAATATCACAGGCCCTGGTTCTGTGCTAACATTCTGATAGAACTGAATTTCTATTTGATCGGACAGGTGAGGACTGTGCTAGCGACGCTGGTCGGTCAAGGATTGATGGTTCATGGGCTGACCTCGGCGCTGGGTTGGCACCACGCTGCCGGGCAAAAGCATCGGGGAGTTGCTGGGGGTCATCGCATGGTCAAGGATTCCGCGATAAGATCCGTCCTTCGACCCCGAGCATCGCCAGCGCACATCGGCCACAAATTCTCCTTGGTTACGCCTTTGGTTCTCTCACGTGCGGGTGTTCGGGCAGGCGGTGGGAACGCATGCGCAGCACCATAACGATAATGAATGCAAAGGGGGGCGTCGGGAAGTCCACCCTTGCGCTTACGCTGTCCGAGACGCTGTCTGCCTATCACGGCAAGCGGGTGCTCGTTATTGATTCAGACGCACATGCCAGCATCAGCAACATGCTGATGCGCCCGGACTGGGTGCACACCATCCAGGCGCAGGGACGCTCGATGGTCGACTACTTCATCGCTGCGGTCCTGAAGGAAGAGCGAGCCAACTGGGCCTCGTTCGTGTCGAGCGGCGTGTCCGATGTCGACGACGCAAGGACGGTCGACATCATGACGGGTGGCGGCCACCTGACGCTGTTCGAGCGCGAGGTCTCCAAGATGGGCTTGGAGGCGCGGCTGCGCCAAACCGTGCGAAACTTTCTGGCCGAAGCGGGCAGCACTTACGATTTCGTGTTCATCGACAGCGCCCCAGGGATCTCCATCCTGACCGAATGCTGGCTGCGCGAAGCCGACTTCTATCTGTCTCCCACCAAGCCCGACTACATTTCCACCCACGGCCTGCAGTTCCTCGGCCAATTCAGTCAGCGCGATTCCGACATGAGGTTCGCCGAGTGTATGGGCGTCATCATCACCATGAAGGACAACGCGTCGTTCGAGGACAGCCAGTTCGAGCGCTGGCTGCGGCACAACTCCAAGAATCCGTGCTTCGACCAGGTCGTTCCGCGCGCCACCTCGCTGCAGACGGCGGCGTATTTCTGTCCCCGTCCCCGTTCCTACTGGGCGAAGTACCCAGGCGAGACAGGCAAGGCGCTGCGCCAGCTCGCGGCCGAGCTGCTGGTACGCAACTCGGCGGCGCATACGAAGAAATCCTACCGGGATGGTCGCGCGGCCGAATAGCCTTCAGGCCGCCGGTTTGGTTTGTATGCGCCCCGTTCGGAGCGCTTCGCTTCGATCGTGGGACGTGAATCTTGCTCTCAAGTCCATGAATAGAGCAGGATTCACGCTTCGGCCGCCACGTTGCAGCTGAGGCAAAGCCAACCCGAAGCGATCCTGATCTAGCGGCGGTCGACCAGGCTGGTCTGCAGGAATGAGGGCGCGATTCTGGAAAGATCGAGGTTGTTGAGCAGCCACACGCCACCGAGCGCGATCAGGCCGGCGACCAGCACGCGGGGCAGCGTCCTGACGAGGACGCCGAGCAAGGTCGCAAAGGCGGCGAGTATCCGTTCGCTCGCCTCCCAGAGCTCTTTGGCGGCCTTGAACAGGGCCCACGCCACGCCGGCGATGACAAGGGTGAGCAGGATCACCTTCCAAAGCGGCCAGTCCTGCCACGGCACCTGCACAAGGCGGCTGATCTGGTCGACCGACCAGGTCCAAATGAGTTGAACAAAGCGGAAGATTGCGGAAATGCCTTGCTGCAGAAACTGCAGCACTTGGTTGAAGAACTGCTGCATGGTCGCAACCTCCCTCGTCCAATCCACCGATGGTGCCGATAGCTCAAGCCGGAAGAAATCCTTGCGTAAGCTCTAACGCAACCGCAGCCGTTGTGTTCCATGCGGCCGGCGTCGAGCCGTTCCTTGAGCGTTGTGCTCAATCAGGCGCGGCGAGCGCACGTGCGAGGAAAACTACCTCGCGGCCGTTCCACATGGTTGCACCGCGCTCGGCAAAGCCGCAGCGCTCGTAGAAGCGCACGTTGCGCATGGCCTTGCCCGTCACGACGTGCATGCCCGGCGCACCCGCTTCGGCAGCATGCTCCGCGAACGCCTCGATCAGGCGTGCGCCGAGGCCTTGGCTGCGTAACGCTGGCGCCAGATTTATGTGCAGGTGCGCCGGAAAGCGCCGGCACAGCTCGCGGAAGTCCGAGCGGAAATAGCCGATGTCGGCGAAGCGCTCCTGCTCGGCGGGGTCCTCCAGTGCACCCACGAGATAGCCTGCCACCGTGGTGTCATCGCTGATCGCGACCAGCACCACGTCGGTGCCGCCTTGCAGGTAGCGCCCCAGCCAGCGCTCGCGGAACACCTCGCGCTCGGGGCCCGACTGGAACGTGCGGCCACTGGCCTCGAAGAAAATGTTGTCGACCTGGGCGAGCAGCCCGGGCGCAGGCTCGCGATCGACCAGCCTGATAATTCTGTCACGTTCGTGGGGCATGGATTGCCTGTCGCCGCCCAGCGCGTAGGCATCTCGCGCAACGCGTATCTTTCCTAGCAGAGGCCGAGGTGTTGGGCCGCTCCTGCGCTGGCTCAGGGCTAAGCGGCCTTGGTCGGGCCAGAAGAGAGAGTTATGCAGAATTCACATATGTATCCTCTATAACGGTTTGGTGCATTGCAATGTGGCATGCCATATACCATATTGCAGTACACAAGCGGAGGATGGCCCAAGGCTCCACGCTAAGGAGACGATCATGATCAAGAGCTTCGACGACGCACTCGACTTCTTCCCCCGGCCAGAGCACCGCTCACTGCTGTCGCGCTTTGGCAACGGCCTGCGGACCTATTGGAACGCGCTGGGCGACGGCCTCGTGGCTGCCCGCCGGTACCATGAACTGACCGCGCGCGGCATGGCGCACGATGAAGCGGTTACCAAGATCTTCGACGAGCACTTCGACACCCGCTGAGCCCATACCGCAGCGCTCTTGCAAGAACAGATGGGGGCGTTGGCGCCGTCCTGCTCGATCCCGAGCGGGGCGGCGCAGTCATTTTGCGTCAAGGCAGGCCTCGCGCCAGCGTAACGGCCACGGTGGCGACGATGTCGTCGACCGTGGCGCCGCGCGAGAGGTCCGACACCGGCCTGGCGAAGCCCTGCAGGAACGGGCCGAGAGCCTGGGCGCCCGCCAGGTGCTGCACGAGCTTGTAGGCGATATTGCCCGAGTTGAGGTCCGGGAACACCAGCACGTTGGCCCGGCCGGCGACCGTGCTCGCCCGTTTGAGCTTGCGTGCGGCAACGGCCTCCGACAGCGCCGCGTCGCCCTGCAGCTCGCCGTCGATGGCGAGGTCGGGCCGCTTTGCTTGTGCCGCCGCCACGGCCGCGCGCACCTTGTCGACCCGCGCATGTGCGGCACTGCCGTGGGTGGAGAACGACAGCAGTGCCACCCGCGGCTCCTCGCCCAGCAGGCTTCGTGCGCTCTCCGCGGACGCGATCGCGATGTCGGCCAGGTCTTCGGGCCTAGGGTCGGCGTTGACCGCGCAGTCGGCGAACACGTAGGTGGCACCCTCGCTGCCCGGCATAACCATGACGAAGAAGCTCGACGGCGTGGCAATGCCGGGCGACAGGCCAACGGTCATCAGGCCAGCCTCGATCACCCGCCGCGTCGGACAGGCAATGCCGGCCACCATCGCATCGGCATCGCCGGCGGCGACCATGGCGCCGCCGAAGTAGAGCGGATTGCGCACCAGCCGGGTCGCCATCCCCTCCGTCATCTTGGGGCGCCGGGCGGCGATCAGCCGGGCATAGCGCGTACCATTGTTGCCGGTCGCGGGATCCGACAGCAGGATTGGAAACGCCAGGTCCTGCTCGCGCAGCTGCTCGGTGGCATGCAGCACGCGCTCGTCCTGCCCTTCGGGAAGCACCACGCGCAAGCCCCGGCCCCTTATTGCAGCCTTGCAAGTCTCGATGAGGTCCATAGTCCCTGGCGCAACCCGGCTTCCGCTTCGCGCATTTCCATCTAGCACGGGCCATCTAGCACGGGTTGCCGATCGCTGGCGCGGATAGGGGCCGCGCATGTCCCGCGGCCCCCAGCAGCGGCACGGATGCGCGAGCAGGCGTGTCCGCTATTGATGAGGGCCGGGTTAGCTGGTTCGCGGCAGCCTCAATAGCCGTAGCCGTCGAGGCAGGCGTAGTAGCGGCTCCACCAGTAGCGGCTGCCGGTCTCCTGCGCATTGCGCCACAGCCAGTGGCAGCCATCGCCGTAGTAGTAGGCGCCGTAGACGAACGGCGCGCCAACGATGAACCTGTGCCTGTGGAACCGATGCACGTGCCGGTGCCCATGTCCGCTGTGGATGTACCCACCCCCGCCGTACGCGACGCGGGGACCACCGCCTCCCCCGCCACCCCCTGATCGGCGGTGTGCGTCGGCAGGATCGAACAGGCTCGAAACCATGAGCAGCGCCAGCGCTGCGCCGCCCAACGCAACCAACTTGATTGTCATGGATCGTCTCCCATTGATCACCGGCATGATCACCCGTGTAGATAACGCCATGGCGCGGCAAGTTCCTAGTAACAATTGCGAAAACGCGCGTGCCGTGAGAAACCGGCGGCGCGAGGTGTTATGCTGGCGCCGTGCATATCGCCGGCCGAGGAGACGCTCATCATGCAGGACAAGGCGCCGAGCAAGGCTTCCGTCTTCAACTGGGAGGATCCGTTCCTCCTGGACGAGCAGCTCGCCGACGACGAGCGCGCCATCCGCGATACCGCGCGCGCCTACGCGCAGGAGAAGCTGCTACCGCGCGTGATCGAGGCCTACCTGGAGGAGAAGACCGATCGGGCCATCTTCAACGAGATGGGCGCGCTCGGGCTGCTCGGTGTCACCATTCCGGAGAAGTACGGCTGCGCCGGCGCCAACTATGTCTCCTACGGCCTCGTCGCGCGCGAGGTGGAGCGCGTCGACAGCGGCTACCGCTCCATGAACAGCGTGCAGTCGTCGCTGGTGATGTACCCGATCTACGCCTACGGCTCGGAGGCCCAGCGCGAGAAATACCTGCCCAAGCTGGGGTCGGGCGAATGGGTCGGGGCGTTTGGCCTCACCGAGCCCGATGCCGGCTCTGATCCCGGCAGCATGAGCACCCGCGCCGAGAGGGTGTCGGACGGCTATCGTCTCACTGGCACCAAGATGTGGATCTCGAACGCGCCCATCGCCGACGTGTTCGTGGTGTGGGCCAAGTCGGCTGCGCACGAGGGCAACATCCGGGGGTTCATCCTCGAGAAGGGCATGAAGGGGCTCACCGCACCCAAGATCGGCGGCAAGCTCTCCCTGCGCTGCTCCATCACCGGCGAGATCGTCATGGACGGCGTGGTGGTGCCCGAGGAGAACCTGCTGCCCAACGTGTCGGGTCTCGCCGGTCCGTTCGGCTGCCTCAACCGTGCGCGCTACGGCATCGCCTGGGGCGCCATGGGCGCGGCCGAGGACTGCTGGCACCGCGCGCGCCAGTACACGCTCGACCGCAAGCAGTTCGGCCGGCCGCTCGCCGCCACCCAGCTCGTGCAGAAGAAGCTCGCCGACATGCAGACCGAGATTTCACTCGGCCTGCAGGGCGCGCTGCGCGTGGGCCGCCTGTTCGACGAGGGTCGAATGGCGCCCGAGATGATCTCCATCGTCAAGCGCAACAACTGCGGCAAGGCACTCGACATTGCCCGCGTCGCCCGCGACATGCACGGCGGCAACGGCATCCAGATCGAGTATCACGTCATGCGCCATGCCGCGAACCTGGAGACCGTCAACACCTACGAAGGCACCCACGACGTGCACGCCCTGATCCTCGGCCGCGCCCAGACGGGGCTGCAGGCGTTCT
>CAWHBI010000048.1:0-123350 GCA_963827545.1 uncultured Alphaproteobacteria bacterium | reverse complement strand
TTGATCGCCAGCGGATTGACGGGCGAGCCGACCGCGCCGGTGATGGGAATGGCGGGCGCCACGAACAGGTACTCGTAGACGCCATCCGCTGCGCAGTCCTCCGCCAGCTCCTTCACGTTGAAGATCTCGCCCATGGTCATGCCCATCATCGGAATGGTGATCCAGTGCCAGGGCTGGTTGATGCCGGGCTCGGTCTCGTTGGGCCGCACCTCGGCGCCCCAGGTGTCGGTAGCCAGCGCGGCAAGCTCAGTGCGCTGCACCCACTCCAGCGTTTCGAAGGCCATGCCGGGCGCATCGCCGCCGGGATAGCCGTCCCAGCTGCCGGCCTTGAGGCAGCGCTCCAGCTGGCCGGTTCGCACGACGATGAAATCGCCGCGCTTGAAGTCGACGCCCTGCTTCTTGGCTGTCATGTCGAGATCGGCGCAGGTGATGCCATAGCCGTCCTCGAGGCACTCCTTGCCGAGCGCACGGGCGACGTCGAGGAACACCCCGCGGCCCACCATCTTGTTCTTCGTCTTCTCGATGCCGCACTTCTGGGCGCCGAACGATGTGACCTCGCGGCAGTCGTAGCCGTTCCACATGTAGTTCTCGTAGAACACGTGACCGAGGCCGTCCCACTGCGTGCCGCTCTGCAAGGGGAGCACCACCATGTCGTCGGCGGCGCGGATGCCGCGCTTGTCGAGAATGCCCGAGTAGGCGTCGGTGCCGGTGCGCAGCATCACATGCAGTGGATTGATGCGGCCGAGTGTCGGATAGGTGGACTTGGCGCCCTGGGGACCCTTCTCGTCGTAGTTGAGAGCCAGCGAGATCACCTTGCCCTTCTTGACCAGTTTCGCGGCCGCGACGATGTCCTCGGCGCTCGTGTAGTTGAGCGTGCCGACCTCGTCGTTCGGCCCCCACTTGCCCCAGTTCTTGTATTTCTCGGCAGCATCGCGCAGGTCCTGTCGGGTGAGCTTGCGGGCAGGCATGGAACATCCTTTGATTTGCTGTGAAGCGTTGCTAGTGTCCTGATCGCGAAATTCGTCTTACTGTGCGGCGAGCTCGGAACGAATTTCGCGATCTGAAGGACACTAGCCAAATTAGTGATTCCAGTGTGATTCAGATCGAGAAGTCCGCTCACGAACCTGGCCCAGCGCGATGCAGCGGACTTCTCGATCATCGCACTGGGCAATGCTACTATGGCCGGAAAATTTAAGCATCGAGGAGACGATAATGGCCATTGCAGAGGCAGCGATCCGCAAACCCCTGCCATTCGACGCTGGACATCTCGACCGGCTGCTGGACGACGCCGGCATCGACGTGCTGGTCGCCACCTCCAAGCACAACGTCCAGTATCTGCTGGGCGGCTATCGCTTCTTCTTCTTCGACACCATGGATGCCATCGGCACCAGCCGCTACCTGCCGGCACTGGTCTATCGCAAGGGCAAGCCGGAGGACGCAGCTTACGTCGGCTGTGGCATGGAGACCTTCGAGGAGGAGCTGGGCAGGTTCTGGCCGCCGGCCCTCGACCTGCGCCTCACTGGCAGCATTGCAGCCATGCAGCAGGCGCTGGCCCACATCAAGAAGCTCGGCAGCGGCATCCGCAGGATCGGCGTCGAATCGGCGTTCCTGCCTGCGGATGCGGAGGCCGTGCTGCGCCAGGGTCTCTCCAACGTCGACATCGTCGATGCCGTTGTGCCCCTCGAGCGGCTGCGTGCGCGCAAGACGCCCGAGGAGATCGAGTACCTGCGGGAAGCATCGGAGCGCGTGGTGGCATCGATGCTGGCGACGTTCAAGCAGTGTGTCCCCGGCAAGACCAAGCACGAGATCGCCGAGACGCTGCGCCGCGAGGAGGTGAACCGCGGCCTGGTGTTCGACTATTGCCTGATCACGGCGGGCACCAGTCTCAACCGCGCTCCCTCCGAGCAGCGTTACGCGGCCGGTGATATCGTCTCGCTGGACTCCGGCGGCAACTACAAGGGCTACATCGGCGATCTCTGCCGCATGGGCATCCTGGGCAAGCCCGACGCCGAGCTCCAAGACCTGCTTGGGTTCGTCGAGGAGGTGCAGCAGGCGACGCGCAAGCTCGTCAAGGCCGGCGCGCGCGGCGGCGACATCATCGCGCTCGGCGAAAGGATGGTTAAAGACTCGCCGCACGCGAAGTACACCAACTACATGGCGCACGGCATGGGTCTCGTCAGCCACGAGGCGCCGCGCCTCATGAACATCCCGCGCCTGTCCTACACCGCCTACGATGCGGATCGTCCGCTGGAAAGCGGCATGGTCATCTCCATCGAGACCACCATGTCCCATCCCGAAGCGCGGCTTCGTGAAGCTCGAGGACACCGTGCTGGTGACCGACACCGGCGCCGGCCACGAAGCGCTGGGCGATGGCGGCCGCGGCTGGAACAGGGCCGGGTCATGAGCAAACGCAGCCTTCACGGATGACAGGCGCTGCGCGGCGGCCCGCTCGTCGAAGCAGGGGTGCTGGGCGTCGCGTGGTGGAATTATATGGTTAATACTGAACACCTCGATGTTTCACGTGAAACAATGAGGCGTTCAGTATTAACCATTGTGCTGGGCGGCGCCGTGCGGAACTCTCCCTCTCGCGGTCCAACATAGCTCGGCAAAAGGCTCTGCCGACGAAAACGCAACAAACAGGCCCTGGGAGGAATTTTTCGTGAGAGTACTCGTCAGCTTCGGCATCGCGCTTGTGGCGGCCATTGGCGCAAGCCCCGCGTTCGCGCAAGCCTATCCGGACCGGCCGGTGAAGATCGTCGTGCCGTTTGCACCGGCAGGCCCCACCGACGTGATTGCCCGCATTGTCGCCGATAAATTGTCCGCCAGCCTCGGAAAGCAGTTCTACGTCGAGAATCGGGCCGGCGCCGGCGGCAATACCGGTACGGCCGCAGTGGCCACGTCGCCCGCCGATGGCTACACGCTGATCGTCGTCAGCACCGGCTTCGTCGTCAATCCCAGCCTGTTTGCGAAGGTGCCCTACGATCCCGTGAAGGACTTCGCGCCGATCAGCATCGTCGCCGTGTCGCCCAACGTGATGACCGTGCATCCGTCCGTTCCGGCGAAGAACGTGAAGGAGCTGGTCGATCTCATCAAGGCCAACCCCGGCAAGTACAGCTTCGCCGCACCTGGCGCCGGCAGCACGCCGCATTTGTCCGGCGAAATCTTCCGCATCTCGCAGGGTATAGACCTCGTGACGGTGCAATTCACCGGCGCCGGCCCCGCCATCCAGAATACGGTCGGCGGCCACACGCCGATCGCCTTCACGGCCATGCCGCCCGCCGCGCCACAAATCAAGGACGGCAAACTGCGTGCCCTGGTGGTGACGAGCGAGAAGCGTGCACCGGGCTTCCCGGACGTGCCGACCGTGGCAGAAGCCGGTCTCGCGGGCCAGGAAGCCTATACCTTGACCGGTATGCTCGCGCCTGCGGGCACGCCGAAGGAGATCGTCGACCTCCTCCACCGTGAGATCGTGAAAATCGTAGCACTGCCCGATGTGCTAAAGCGCCTCGACGACCTCGGCTTCGAGGTGGTGGCCAATTCTCCCGACGAGTTTGCCGCGCGCATCAAGACCGAGCTGGAGAAGTGGGGCAAGGTCATCCGCGACGCCAGGATCAAGATGGATGGAGCACAGTAGGGATCAAACGGGTGCTCAATAAGAAAGGGCGGCCTCGCGCCGCCCTTTTCGCATTCCCTGCACACTCGCCGACAACACTATTCGACCGACTCGACCGACGCGTTCTTGGCCTTGGAGCGCGTTGTCGTTGCCCGTTTGCGCGCCTTCGCGGGCGGCGCGTCGTCATCGTCGCCGAACAGGAACACGCTGCCGCCGCTGCTGCCCTTGGCATTGGCGTTGGCGTTTGCAACGGCTTTGCTGGAAACCGGCGCGCTGTCAGCCACCGCCGCAGTGGTAAACCGCTGATAGGTGACCGTCACCTTGGTGCCGACGTTGACACGAGGATAGAGGTCCAGCACATCCTGGTTGTAGAGTCGGATGCAGCCTTTGGAGACGGCGGTGCCGATCGTCCAGGGCGCGTCCGTGCCGTGGATGCGGTACATGCTCGAGCCAAGGTAAAGGGCCCGCACGCCCAGCGGGTTCATGGGATGGCCGCCCGGCACCCAGCGCGGCAGGCGCGGGTTCTCGGCAACCATCGTGGGTGTGGGTGTCCAGGAAGGGTTCTCACGCTTCTGGGTGACGGAGGTAACGCCCTGCCAGCGGCTCTGCTCGCGTGGCACAGCGATCGGGTAGCTGATCGCCTCTCCGGGTCCGGAAACGAGGTAAAGCCGCCGGTCACCGAAGCTCACGATGACCTGTCCCTTGCCGTATTGCGTACTGAAACGCACCACCTCGCGGCCGCTGCCACCCACCGCATTGCCGCCGCCCCAGTCCCAGACCAGCTGCTGCGCCGATGCCGGTCCGGACTGCGGGACGGCCAGCGCCGCCAACGCTCCCGCCGCAAGTGTGGCCCGGCCCAGCTTGCCTCGAATGATCATCAGGTGTGTCCCTCTTCTTGTCCTTCCCTAAGGTCCCAGCCGGCGATCTGGCCGACAAAGTCCCTCCACCCAAAAGAGCCCTCTCAAACCTACTTGAAATGTGGCGCCGTTGCAGCCCAACGGCATGCCGAACGCTCACGACCGCACGAAAACGTTTCAGTTCCCGTCGAATCCGACGCTGGGTTGCCCGAAAGTGGCCGGAGTGTGGCGATATCGCGCCGCGGAAGCAACCCACTCCACCGTGATCAGCTCTTTGAAATTAGGGATTATTCCGGAAATGTGCGATTTGGGCCACATGCGCTGACCCCTTGCGGACATGGTCTTCGACGACGTGTGTGCCGTTGCATTTGCACGCCGCCAAAAAAGGTCGAGAGTGGCCGTCTCATGCTCCGGGAAATCCCCCTATGCTCTCCCTGACGCGGCGCCGCATCATTGCCTCTGTCGCCGCACTCGGCGTGCTCACCTTCACGGCGCACGGCCAGAGCCCCGGTGGGTTGCCCGAGGTCCAGCCGGAGCCCGCAACGGCGTGGGGATGGAGATCGCGGCCGGCCACCATCGCCGCGTCCCACATGGTTTCCGCCGCCAATCCGCTGGCGGTAGCGGCAGGTCTGGAGGTGCTGCGCAGCGGCGGCAGCGCCGCCGATGCGGCGATTGCCGTGCAACTCGTCTTGAACCTGGTGGAGCCGCAGTCCTCGGGCCTCGGCGGCGGGGCCTTTGTGTTGCACTGGCAGGCCGCCGGCAAGCAGCTGAAGAGTTACGACGGGCGCGAGACGGCGCCTGCCGCCGCCAGGCCGGACCAGTTTCTCGTGGACGGCCGTCCCATGAAGCTCGGCGACGCGATATTCGGGGGCGCGAGCGTGGGCGTGCCGGGCACATTGCGCCTGCTGGAGGCCATCCACAAGGAGCACGGGCGGCTGCCGTGGGCACAACTCTTCGTGCCGGCCATCGCTCTCTCGGAGCAGGGCTTTCGCGTCTCGCCGCGCCTCAATTTGCTCTTGCGCTGGTATGGAGCCAAGAGCTTCGCGCCGCAGGCGCGGCGCTACTTCTTCGACCAGACCGGCAGCGCACGCCCGGCTGGCTACCTGCTCAGGAACCCCGAGTTCGCCTCGACCCTGCGTGCCCTTGCCGAGCGGGGAGCCGGCGCGTTCTACGCGGGGCCCATCGCGCAGGCCATCGTCGATGCCGTGCGCCTCGCGCCCAATCATTCAGGCGACATTACGCTGGCCGACCTCGCGGACTACCGCGCCAGGGAGCGTGAGCCCGTCTGCATTGTCTACCGCCTACATCGCATTTGCGGCATGGGCCCGCCGTCATCGGGCGGATTGGCGGTAGGGCAGGCTCTGAAGCTGGTCGAGGCCTTCGACCTGGGGCAGGGGCCGGCGGATGCCCTGAACGCCCGCGCCCTGCACCTTATCGCCGAGGCCGAGAAGCTCGCCTTCGCCGATCGCGACCACTACATCGGCGACCCCGATTTCGTGGCTGTCCCCATCGGGCTTCTTGACGGCGGCTACATGACAGCGCGCCGCGCGCTCATCAATCCCGAGGCGACAATGGGCCGGCCGAGCCCCGGCACGCCGCCGCAGGTCGGCAGCCTGATCCCCGGCGTCGACGAAACCGTCGAGCAGGATGGCACCAGCCACATCTCGATTGTCGACCGTGAAGGCAACGTCGTCGCCATGACGACCACCATCGAGTCCGCCTTCGGCTCGCGGCTGTGGGCGGCCGGTTTCCTGCTCAACAACGAGATGACGGATTTTGCGTTCCGCCCGCACGATCGCGCCGGCCGCCCCTTGGCGAACGCGGTCGGACCCGGCAAGCGGCCACGCAGCTCGATGGCTCCAACCATTGTTTTCGATGAGCACGGCAAGCCCTGGGCCGTGCTGGGCTCGCCGGGCGGCTCGCGCATCATTCTGTATGTGGTCAAGACGCTGGTGGCGCTGATCGACTGGAAGCTGGATGCGCAGGCCGCCGCATCGCTGTTGAACTTCGGCAGCCGCGGCGGTCCGTTCGAGATCGAGATTGACCACAGATCCGCACTCTGGCATGCGCTGAAGATGAAGCCCTATGGACACCTCGTCAGCGCCGATCTCCTGAACTCCGGCACGCAAGTCATCGTCGTGCGCAAGGACGGGCGGCTGGAGGGCGGCGCGGACCCGCGGCGTGAAGGCGTCGCACGCGGAGACTGACGGTCCTTCGGATGCAGAAGCGTTCCATCACCGTCGTAGGTGCCGGCATCACCGGCCTTTGGCAGGCGCTTACCCTTGCCCGCCGGGGCCACCGTGTGAAGTTGATCGAGCGGTCCGCCGAGCCGTTCGCCGAGGCAGCGAGCGCTTATGGCGGGGCCATGCTGGGGCCGTTCTGCGAAACGGAGGTCTATGCCCCCGTCGTGCGCGACCTGGGGCTCAAATCCATCGGCCTCTGGCGCCATGCGTTTCCTGGAACCGTGCTGGAGGGAACGCTGGTGATTGCCGGCACGCGCGACAAGAGCGAGGTCGAGCACTTCGCGCGGCTGACCGAGGGGCACGCGCGCCTCGATGCCAATGCGATCGCCAAGCTGGAGCCCGATCTCGAAAGCCGGTTCGGTCTCGGTCTCTTCTATGCGCAGGAGGGGCATGTGGCACCGCGCCCGGCGATGGAATTTCTGCTGCAGGAGGCAAGGCGCGCGGGTGCAGAGGTTGCCTTCGGCACGGCGTGGCAGGGTGCAACCGGGGGCGACGAGACGATCATCGATTGTCGAGGACTGGGTGCGCGCCACGAGCTCGCCGATTTGCGCGGCGTCCGCGGCGAGCGCCTGATCGTGCGCACGCGCGAGGTCGCCTTCCGGCGACCGATTCGCCTCCTGCATCCCCGCCACCCGATCTATGTCGTGCCGTGGGCCAACGATACCTTCATGGTGGGCGCCACTGTCATCGAGAGCGACGACGATGGGCCGATCACGGTGCGGTCCGCGTTGGAGCTGCTGGGCATGGTCTACACGCTGCATCCCGCCTTCGGCGAGGCCGAGATCGTCGAAGCCGGTGCCGGCGTCCGCCCTGCCTTTGCCGACAACGTGCCCAAGATCATCGTGCGCAATCGCACCATCCACGTGAACGGCCTCTACCGCCACGGCTTCCTGCTGGCCCCGGCCCTGGCCGAGCTGGTGGCGGACTACCTGGAAAGTGGCGCGATCGACGATCGGGTGTTTGTGTCTGCCTAAAGACGCGTCAATCCCGGCGCCGCTCGCACGCTTGCGTGCGAGCGGAATTAGGCCGTGACCCATGCACTTGGCAACTTGCTCTTGGGTCCAATCTATGCACAAACCGCGCAGCCCCATCTTCCTGGCGGCTGTGCGCATCCGTAGCGGCTGCACGCGTTGACCCGAGAGCTTCTGGAGCGGTGCATGGGTTGCATCTTGGCTTCGGCTCGGTTTCCGGCGGCGTGGATGCGCCGCGAATCATGGAGACTAGGCCCGCGGGACGGGGTGGCCACCCCGTCCCGCGGGCGGCGAGCGATCGTTGCATGGGTCGATCGATAGCGATCGTCCGGGATCGTGGATCCTCGCCGCCATCACCTGAGCCATCCGAACGGTAGAAAGGCCTGCCACGGCCGCATGCAATCCAGGACGCCAGATGATCCACTCCACAGTGACGGCGATTCGCTCGCCTAGCAACACCACCCTGCCCGATCATGTCGTCGCGTTCGAGGTCTCCAAGCATCAGCTCGTGGTCCACACCCTGCCGACCGACCGGCAATGTGTCATCGCCAATACGCCAGCGGCTGTGCGTCGCGTTCTTTTGGCCCAGGCGAGGCATAATCGGAGGGCAGGGCTCGGCCCCATGCTCGTCGTCTGCGAGGCCACCGGCGGCTACGCGGTCCACGTGCTGGAAGCGGCCGCCAAGCTCGGTATCGAAGCCCACAAGGCGCACGGTACCCGCGTGCGGCACTTCGCCAAGTACAAGGGCCTCAGGGCCAAGAACGATCCCATCGATGCACGCCTCATTGCTCTCTATGGGCTGCAGACCGAGAACCTGGTGCGCTATGTGCCGCCGACCGCAGGCCTCAAGGCCCTGCGCGCCCTCAAGGAGCGACGCTACGACCTGCAAGTGATGCTGCAGGCCGAGACCAACCGCCTCGAGCACGTCACGGACGCTCGCGTTCTCAAGAGCCTCAGGGCATCGATCAGGTTCTTTGCCAAGGCGCTGAAAGCAATCGAAGCCGAAATTGCTCTCCTCCTCAAACGCGAGGAGACCTTGGCGCGCAAGGCCGAACTCATGTGCACCGTGCCAGGCGTCGGTGTCACAGTGGCCACCACGCTCATCGCCCACATGCCTGAACTCGGCACCCTTCCGCGCGGCCAGGCCGCGGCTCTCGCCGGCGTCGCCCCCTACGACGACGACAGCGGCGAGAGAAAGGGACACCGATCCATCGATGCCGGCCGAAGCGCCGTGCGCCGATCCCTCTACATGGCCGCCCTGGTCGCTATCCGCATCTGCCCGCATCTGCGCGACTTCGCGCACCGCATCATCGCCAGAGGCAACCCGCCCAAGGTCGCAATCACCGCTGTGATGCGAAAACTCATCGTCATCATCAATGCCGTCCTGACGTCTCAGCAGCCTTGCCACTACGCCAAACCAGCTTGACATCCCAGACGGTCAGATCCCGGCCTCGTCCCGCTTGCGCGCTCTCGCTTGCACTCGCGGCGCCGGGATGACGGCGGTGAGAGGGGCCTGCCCGGGGCAAGCTGCTCGGTCCTTCACGCCGCATCGCCCTGCGCCTCCGGCGCGGCCTGCGCAAACGCGGGCAACTCGCGCGCCGCGGCGTCGATGGCGACGAGCCGCGGCATGGCCGCAAGGTCGCATTTGAAGCGCCGGGCGTTGTACATCTGCGGGATCAGGCAGATGTCGGCGAGCGTGGGCTGATCGGCGAAGCAGAAGCGGCCCTTCTCGGCCGGCAACAGCGCCTCGCAGGCCTGGAGGCCCACCTCGACCCAGTGGCGATACCAGGCATCGGCGGCGGCCTGGTCGTGCCCCAGCGGTCCCTTGAGATAGTTGAGCACGCGCAGATTGTTGATGGGGTGGATGTCGCAGGCGATGGCGAGCGCGAACGCGCGGATCCTGGCGCGCTGCTCCGCGCTGCCCGGCAGCAGCGGCGGCTCGGGGTGGATTTCGTCGAGATACTCGATGATGGCGAGGGACTGCGTGATGACGCGGCCGTCATATTCCAGCGTCGGCACCAGGCCCTGCGGGTTGAGCGCGCGATAGGCTGGCGCGTTGTGCTGGCCGCCGTCCTTGATGAGGTGCACGAACTGGGTCTCGTGCGCCAGGCCCTTCAAGTTGAGCGCGATGCGGCAGCGATAGGCGGCGGAGGAGCGAAAGTAGCTATGGAGTTTCAGCATCGCGGCCAGCCCTCGGCTTGCGGGCCGCGGGCGCGGCTCCGGCCCGCATATCCTCGGCTCGGCGCACGAGCTTGGTCAATACGCGGTCCAGCGTCTTGCGCTCCGCCGGCGCCAGGGGGGCAAGGAACTCCGCCTCCCATTCGAGCGCGAGGGCGGCAATCTGGCGAAAGAGCAGGCGACCACGCCGCGTGAGAGCAAGCCGCACCTGGCGGCGGTCGCTGCTGACGATCGTGCGCTGCGTCAGCCCGCGGGCTCCCAGCCGCTGCAGCGCGCGTGTGACCTTGGGCTTGTCCATGCTGGAGCGCTCGGCCAGCTCGCCCGCGTTCAGTGGTCCAAAGCGGCCGAGGTTGGCGAGAATGCGCCATTCGGGGATCGAGAGGCCGAACTCCCGGGTGTAGACCAGCGACAGCGCGCGGCTCGTCGTGTGCGCCAGGACGGCCAGGCGGTAGGGCAGGAATGCCTCGAGCACCAGCGCCGGCTCGCCTTGCGATATGTCGTCCATGGCGTGCGTGATTCCGGTTGCTTTCGTTTCAAACGAAACTATCATGCGGTGATGGATCTGTCATCCCCGTGGCGAGCGACCGCGGATGCCCTTTCCCCGCTTGCGGGAGAGCGCTAGGGTGACCCGGCGGCCACAAGCTGCGACGTCGAGTGATCGCTCGACGCGACTTCCCGGATGACACGCGACCGAAACAGCGGAGGAACACCATGGCGGACGGCGGCAAGACCAAGGCGGACGACGGCAGGGTGCAGTGGACGCAGGCGACCCCGGCCGGCTACATGCCGGGCTTCGGCAACGATTTCGAGACGGAGGCTCTGCCGGGCGCCCTGCCTGTCGGACAGAATTCGCCGCAGCGGACCGCCTATGGCCTCTATGCCGAGCAGCTTTCGGGCTCGCCGTTCACGGCGCCGCGCGGCACCAACGAGCGCTCGTGGCTCTACCGCATCCGCCCCTCGGTCCGGCACGCGCAGAAATTCAGGAAGGCGACGCTGCCGTACTGGAAGACGGCCCCCTCGCTCGGAGAGCACGACCGGCCGATCGGGCAATTGCGCTGGAGCCCGGTGCCGATCCCGAAGGAGAAGCTCACCTTCCTTACCGGCATGCGCACCATGACCACCTCCGGCGACGTCAACACGCAGGCCGGCATGGCCGCGCACGTCTATCTCGCCACCCAGTCGATGGAGAGCGACTACTTCTACAATGCCGACGGCGAATTTCTGATCGTGCCGCAGCAGGGCTCGATGCGCTTCTTCACCGAGTTCGGAAAAATAGAGGTGGAGCCGGGCGAAATCTGCATCATCCCGCGCGGCGTGAAGTTCAAGGCCGAGCTGGTGGATGGGCCGGCGCGCGGCTTCGTGTGCGAGAACTACGGTGCCAAGTTCACCTTGCCCGACCGGGGGCCGATCGGCGCCAACTGCCTCGCCAACGCGCGCGACTTCAAGACGCCGGTGGCGGCCTTCGAGGACAAGGAGGAGGCTTGCCGGCTCACCGTCAAGTGGTGCGGCGGCTTCCACGTGGCGGAGATCGGCCATTCGCCGCTCGATGTGGTCGCCTGGCACGGCAACTACGCGCCCTTCAAATACAATCTGCGGCACTTCTCGCCCGTGGGCGCCATCCTGTTCGACCATCCCGATCCGTCGATCTTCACGGTGCTCACCGCGCCTTCGGAGACCGCCGGCACGGCCAACGTCGATTTCGTCATCTTTCCGGAGCGCTGGGGCGTGGCGGAGCACACTTTCCGGCCGCCCTGGTATCACATGAACATCATGTCGGAGTTCATGGGCCTCATCTATGGCGTCTACGACGCCAAGCCGGAGGGCTTCACGCCCGGCGGCATGTGCTTGCACAACTGCATGCTGCCGCACGGGCCCGACAAGGCGGCCTACGACCACGCCACCAAGGTGGACCTGAAACCCGTCAAGCTCACCAATACGCTGGCGTTCATGTTCGAGACGCGCTTTCCCCAGCACCTGACGCGGTTCGCCGCCGAGCTCGAGACGCTGCAGGAGGACTACGCGGACTGCTGGACAGGGCTGGAGAAGAATTTCACCGGAGCCAAGTGAGTCCGCACCTCAGACCCGCCCGCGCGCATTGATCAGAAAGCTGTCGATGGCGTGCTCGCCGATCTGCCACCACTGATGATGGTCTCTGCGGTAGGCATTGACCGAATCGAAGGCCCGCTTGAATTGGGGTTCCTTGGCGGCCAGCTCGGCGAAGTATTCGTTGGCCGCCCGGTAGCACGCGTCCATGATGGGTTGCGGGAAGGGTCTGATCACCGCGCCCGCCGCGATCAACCGCTTGAGGGCCGGCGGGTTCACGGCGTCGTACTTGGCCACCATCCATGCTTGCGCGGCGTCGCAGGCCCTTGCGACGATGACTTGATACGCCTTGGGCAAGGTGTTCCATTTGTCGAGGTTCACAACCCAGTGCACAGCGCCGGCGCTTTCCCACCAGCACGGGAAATAGTTGTTCTTGGCCAGCTTGACGATCCCGAGCTTCTCGTCGTCGTGCGCACACAGGAACTCCGCACCATCGATGTTGCCGCTTTCCATCGATCCAAAGACATCGGCATGCGTCATCTCATAGGGCACCACCCCGACCTTGGCGAAGATCGGACCTCCCATGCCGTTGATGCGAAACCGCAGGCCTTTGAGGTCCTCGACGGTATTGATTTCCTTCTTGAACCATCCCCCCATTTGCGCTCCGGTGCCGCCGGCAGGAATGCCATAGGCGTTGAGCTTCTTGAGCGAGCTGTTGATGATCTCGTTCCCGCCGCCGAAGAGCCACCAGGATTGATGGTGGCGAGTATTGAGGCCGAAAGGGAGCCCCGAGCCGACGGCGAGCACCACATCCTTGCCCGCGTGGAAGCTGAGCGGCGTATGAGCGCACTCGACCGCACCGCTGGTCACCACGTCCAATGCCTGGCGGCTGGTCGCCAATTCGCCGGCGGAGTAGATTTGAATCTGAAACTTGTTGTCGGTGGCCTCGGCGACGTAGCGGCACAGCGTCTGACCGGCGCCGAAGAGCGCATCGAAGGACTTCGAGAAGCTGGATGTCATGCGCCATCTGATCTCGGGCGCAGATTGCGCCACGGCGGGAGCAGCCACGGTCGGGGCGGCAACGGCGGCCGCGGCCCCCACCCGCAGGAACTCTCTGCGCTTCACAGATGCCTCCTCCCGGGCTCGTTTTGCAGCTTAGCTTAGCCGACGTGGCGACATCATGAAACTCGCAACTTTCCGCAATGGTACCCCAGACGGTGCTCTGGTTATCGTCTCCCGCGATCTGACCAAGGCCATATTGGCCAAAACGGCGGTGGCGGGTCTCGAAACGCTCCAGCAACTCATGGACGATTGGGAGTCTACGCAACCCAAGGTGGCCCAGACCTATGCCCAGCTTAACAAGTACTTGAACGCAGAGGCCCCTGCGCCGGTTGCGACAATCGACTTCGACGAAAGCCATTGTGCAGCGCCGTTGCCGCGTGCCTACCAGTGGGCCGATGGGTCGGCCTACGTCAATCACGTGGAGCTGGTCCGCCGCGCCCGCGGTGCGGAAATGCCGGCGAGCTTCTGGACCGAGCCGTTGATGTACCAGGGCGGCTCGGACACGCTCCTTGGCCCCCGCGACCCCATCGCAATCGCCGATGAGGCCTGGGGGATCGACCTGGAAGGCGAGGTTGCCGTCATCACCGGCGAAGTGCCGATGGGGGCCACCCCGGACGAGGCTGGCGAGCAGATCCGTCTGCTGATGCTCGTTAACGATGTTTCCCTGCGCAACCTCATTCCCGCCGAGCTGGCCAAGGGCTTCGGTTTCTTCCACGGCAAGCCGTCTACGGCGTTCTCGAGCGTTGCCGTGACGCCCGACGAGCTTGGTCCGGCTTGGCGAGATGGCAAAGTGCATCTGCCGTTGCTGGCGTCCGTGAACGGCAAGCTCCTCGGCAGGCCGAATGCCGGGGTCGACATGACGTTCTCGTTTCCGCAGCTGATCGCCCATGCCGCCAAGACCAGGCGGCTCGGCGCCGGCACCATCGTCGGCTCGGGCACCGTGTCCAACAAGGGCGATGGCGGGCCGGGCAAGCCGGTCGATCAGGGCGGCGCCGGCTACACCTGTCTGGCCGAGGTGCGAACGGTCGAAACCATCCTGGAAGGCAAGCCCAGGACGCCATTCTTGAAGTTCGGCGACCGCGTTCGCTTGGAGATGCTGGACGAGTCCGGCCGATCGATCTTCGGCGCGATCGAGCAGGAGGTCGTGCGCTATGCCAGATAAGCAGTTTGGCCCCTCTCCCCGTTGGGGAGAGGACGTGAGGCCATGACTTACGCTTGCGTACTCCAACCGAGCCGCGCATGCGGCGCCGATGACGCAGCCGTAAGTCATCTGGCCGAACTGGTGAGGGGGGAGTTGCGGACTGGAAGGCCCCCTCATCCGGCCCGTCTCGCCGAAGGCGAGCCTCTGGTTCGACGGGCCACCTTCTCCCCAAGGGGAGAAGGGCCGCTCAGGCCCGCACTGCGCGCAGGCGGCACGTGGGAGAAATACTGACATGACAAACTTCGCCTCCACCGGCGATCTCGCCGAGAAGACGATCACCTTCAAGGAAATCGGCCCGCAGCTCTACGCGTTCACTGCCGAGGGCGACCCCAACAGCGGCATCATCGTTGGCGACGACGGCGTCATCGTCGTCGACGCGCAGGCGACGCCGGTGCTGGCGGACCAGGTGATCGAGCGCGTCCGCAAAGTCACGGACAAGCCCATCAAGTACGTCGTGCTGTCGCACTATCACGCCGTGCGCGTGCTCGGCGCCTCCGCCTACAAGGCACAGGAGATCATTGCCTCCGACACCTGTCGCGCCATGATCGCCGAGCGCGGCAAGGAGGACTGGGATTCCGAGTACGGCCGGTTCCCGCGCCTGTTCCGCGCCGCCGAGACCATCCCTGGCCTCACCTGGCCCACCGTCACCTTCCAGCGGCGCATGACGCTCTATCTCGGCAAGCGCCGCGTGGAGCTGATGTTCCTCGGCCGCGCCCACACGGCGGGCGACATCATCGCCTACGTGCCGGATGCCAACGTCGTGTTCTCCGGCGACATCGTCGAATACAAATCGGCCTGCTATTGCGGCGACGCGCATTTCACCAATTGGCCCACCACCCTCTCGCGCCTCGATGCCTTGAAGGCCGACGCCCTGGTGCCCGGCCGCGGCGACGCCCTCGTCGGCGCCGATACGGTGTCGGAGGGCATCGCGCTCACGCGCGATTTCCTGCGCGATCTTTATGAGCCCGTGAGGCGAGGCGTGGCCCGCGGCGCATCCCTGAAAGCATGCTTCGACGAGACGACGGCGGCCATGCGCCCCAAGTACGGCAGCTGGCCGATCTTCGAGCATTGCCAGCCGTTCAACGTCTCGCGCGCCTACGACGAGGCGCAGGGCATCGATACGCCCCGCATCTGGACGGCGGAGCGCGACCGGGCCATGTGGGCTGCGCTGCAGGGCTGAAGGCCCCATCTCGCGCCGCCCGCACGCCGTGCGGCGGGTGCCGGTACCGTGCACCGGACCGTTCGAGTGGGCAACATTGCCATCGCAGGCCGCGGGCGCCGCGCGCGTGATGACCGTGCCCCTCTCCCCGCTTGTTGGGGAGAGGGGTTATGCGGGTGAGGGGTGCGCCAACGTGCGACCGCTCCGGTCGGCATCGGTTCAGATGCATATGCGGCCCGTTCTCGCTCAGCCGAACCCCGGCGTCTGCCGCTCACGACCAGCCTCTCAAGTCCGCACTACGGGGCGGTAGTGCCGCTCGCTGAGCCCATAGGTCCAGGCCACGGCCTCGCGCGGCGTGCGCACGGTCGCCGGCACCTGCAGGAAGTAGCGCTTGTGGCTGCCGTCCGGCTCCGGCGTGCCGTTGACGACCTCCACGGCGGCCCAGGCTTCCCACCGCCACCGCTGCCGCCACAGCATGCCGGCTTCATCTTGCGGCCACGCAGTAGGCACCGCCCTCCTCCACGAAGCGCTTCGGCGTCATGATGTCGATCATGCAGCGCCGGATCTGCGGATCGCTGGCAGCCTCGATGCTGCGCACGTCGATGCGCTCGGGCTGCTCTATCAGCCAGGCGGGCACGAGGATGCCTTTCCAGGCATAGACCCTGCATGCCTCGCCATAGCGGAGCGCCGGGCCGTCCGCGGCGTGCAGACGCGCGTTCGCGTCATGGCGAAGAAGCTGCGGCGGTTCCAGGAGCCAGCAGACCTCCTCGTGCGGCACCATCCAGGAGGCGTGGCGGGCGATCTCCCACAGCCCGGCCACCCCTTCGGTATGGCGTCTCAACCCGCACACGTCGTGCAGGTATTCGAGCGCTCCAAGCCACGGCGCCGACACAAGGCTGAAACTGCTGCGCGGCGAAGCTGAGCCGCGCCCGGCGGCCGCGGAAGAAATCGGCAAATCGCGCCCGCAGGATCGGCAGAGCGCGTTCGCCGAGGCGCAGCACGGCTTCATCGACGCTGGTGCAAAATGCCGGCGCCCGGGCAAGGCCAGGCTCGCCCGCCAGCGCCATGCGCACGTTCAAGGCGATGGCACGATCGACAGCCAGCTCGGCTTTGCGCCGCACCACGTCCACCACCAGCGCGCGCACGTTGTCGCCGGCCACGGCGCGCCGTTTGGCCCATCCGGCAGCCAGGTCTGCGGGGCTCTGTTCCCAAACAATGTCACGCGGAGGACGCAGACCCGCGGCCGCGTAGGCCTTGTGAACGCACGCCGACGCGCCGGCATGGTCCGGAGGCGCGGTGGCGCGCCGCAACGTCTCCCACCGCGCTCCATAGACCGCAAGCTCGGCCCGCTGGGCCTGAGACAGCGCGGCGACCTCAATCCGCGACAACTACCGCGTCCTTGGGCTCGAGCTCACGCTGTCGGCGCACCCGGTAGGTGCCCTCGCCCAGCGCGATCGGCGCGTGCTCCTGGTGGTAGATAGTCGCCGGACCACCTTCGACCCTCACGTGGCCGATGTAGAGGCCGCCGGGGATCTCACGCGCGAGCGCATCGTCCCGGAACATCGTCACGCGTTCGAAGATGGCGTGGCGGTGTCCGCTCAGCTCGCCTTCGGCGAGGACGATGGCGCCTGTTGCATCGGGCGCGATCATGGTCCCGGAGGGCTCCACGTCGTCGACCCGCTCGATCAGCAAGTCGCCCTGGGCGTACATCTCAGTCATGGTTTGGCTCCTGTCTATGCAACGCAACTTCAACTCAGAGACCAACCATCCTTGGATCGTTCCGGTTCCTCCCTGGAAAGCTTTCAATCGCGCTCGCTGCGCTGACGTTGCGGATAGCTTGGCGCGACTGTCGCCAGCACACCCGAAAGGCCGGTGGCACTGGCCCCGGAACTTGCGGTCTCAACGCCGGCACTTGGGCCGCAAGATGCGTCGGTCATAGCTATTTTGAGGAGCCCAGTTCATTTTGGCAACTTTTTGGTAGGCACCCGGCTCGGCGGGGATGAGGTATGCGCGGGAGCCCTTCGCTGTCAGGAATGGTCGGCAGTTGACCACCGTGACGTGGTGGGCGGTTGAGATTGCCGGCAATTTGTGCGGAAATTGCCCTGGCGCGGGGTACCCTGGGTCTCTGACAAAGGCTAAAAGCGTGAGCGATTCGCCCGACACAGCCGGGAAGCCCCAGGTTGCGTCGAGACCCAGGACAGCGCGTATGCCAGCGACGGTCGCCAAGCGGAAACTGCGTGTGGTGCAGCCCAGCGCCGCGCCTCCCTCTGCTGCGCTCAGTTCCGCGGTGCGTACCCTTGACCTCGAACGCGAGGGTCTGCAGGCGCTCCGGGCGGCGCTCGAGCAGCAGCTGGGCGCCTCCCTCTGCGCGGGCGTGGCGACCCTGGCTGCCGCCAAGGGCCGTGTCATCGTCACCGGCATCGGCAAGAGCGGGCTCGTGGCACAGAAGCTGGCCGCGACGTTCGCTTCCACCGGCACGCCAGCCTTTTTCGTACATCCGAGCGAGGCCAGCCACGGCGATCTCGGCATGATCACGCGCGAGGATGTGATCGTGGCGCTGTCATGGTCGGGCGAGACCGTGGAGCTCAGCAATATCCTCACCTACTCGCGCCGCTTCAAGGTACCGCTGATCGCCATCACCTCGCGGGCCGACTCGACGCTCGGCAAGCAGTCGGACGTGGTGCTGGAGCTGCCGCGCGCCAAGGAAGCATGTCCGCACGGTCTGGCGCCGACCACCTCCACCACCATGCAGCTAGCGCTGGGCGACTGCCTCGCCATCGCGCTGCTCGAGCACAAGGGCTTCACCGCGCACGACTACAAAGTGTTCCATCCAGGCGGATCGCTAGGTGCGAGCCTCAAGCACGTCGCCGACATCATGCATAAGGGCGACAGGCTGCCACTCGTTACCGAGGACAAGATCATGTCCGAGGCGATCGTGACAATGACGCAGAAGAGCCTGGGCTGCCTCGGTGTGACAGACGGCAAGGGGCGGCTGGTCGGCATGATCACCGACGGCGACCTGCGGCGCCATATGGGAGCAGAGCTTTTGCAGGCGCGCGTGCAGGATATCATGACGCGCAAGCCCAATACGCTGCGGCCCGACATGCTGGCATCGGCCGCGCTGGAGCAGATCAATTCCTCTCAAGCGCACGCAGATGTTCGTCGTCGAGAAGGGCAAGCCCGTCGGCATCGTGCACGTGCACGATCTGCTGCGCGCTGGCGTGGCTTGATCGATCAGAGCTTCAGACCACCTCACGGGTGAGCGACTGGTCGCGCTCAAAATCGATATCGAGGCCGGCCAATGGGGAGTTCAACAAGAAGTCGGACAGATTTTGGGTGTTCCGCTTGCCGCGCAGTTTGTCGTAATCGGCCCGCGAGAGCACCACGGCGGCCAACTCGCCCCGCACGGTGATCTCCTGCGGGCCGTCCGTGGCTGCCATCTTTACGAGTTTGGACAGCTGTGCCTTGGCCTCCTGCAATTGCCAGGCACGACTTTTTCGCTGCTTTTTCAAGACCAGTCAGTCTTGTCATACCGTCGAGCCAATGAATCTACCCGTCACCCTGGAAGCCGAGCCCCGGCCTCCGAGCCGGGGCGAGACTATCCGGGATCTGCCGCACGGACACCGCTTGCGCAGATCCCAGCTCTGCGCGATTCGCGCTTCTAGCGCGATCGCTGGGCCGGGATGACGGGTGGAAAGATAGGCTTCTCAGTATCACCTCGTACGTCGGCGTAAGGCAGGCTCATTGGACACGGATGGGGGGTCGCGCCGAACCATCAATTCTGAAAGACGTCGGCCCACTCGGGGTGCTTCTTGCGTTCCGCGTTCACGAACGGACACAGCACGTAGATCTTCACGCCCTCCCTGCGCGCGTCCTCGACCATGCGGGTGGCGAGCAGGCGCCCGATGCCCTGTCCGCGAAAAACGTCCGGAACGGCGGTATGATCCGCGATGATGAGCGTGGGACTGGTGCGGCTATAGGTCAGCTCGGCTTCCGCATCGATGCCGTCGACCGTGGCAACATACCGCCCCTTTGTCGGACCGTCCTCGCGTGTGATCTTGGGTTGGGTCATCGCTTACTCGATACACTCATCGGCGAAAAACAGCACCACTGCGCGCTACTCGGCAGCTGCTATGCTCTCGTGCGCGAGGTAGTCCGCGGCGTAGGCCTGCGCAGCCAGGATGTCCTCTGCGGCCAGCTGCGGATGATTGCGCAAAACCTGCTCGACGCTGTCGCCTGCCCCGAGCATGCGCAGAATGTGCTCGACGGTGATGCGCGTGCCAGCGATGACGGGCTTACCCATCATGATCGTCGGATCACGCCTGATACGGGGATGAGGCATCCTCTGGCTCCAGTCCCAATTGCAATAGTCAGTCTACCACGAGGTAGGCTCCAGCGCAGCACCGAGGCCCCTCTCATATCAGGCTCTCTCGACCAGCAGCACCGTCCCCCGCGCAGCCCTCACTCGTACCTGTGCTCCAGCCGGCAGGTCCGGTCCCTCGACTGTCCAAAGCGTATCGCCGACGCGCACCTTGCCCCGGCCGCCCTCAATGGCTTCCTCCACCACCAGCACGCGCCCCACGAGCTGCTCCGGTCGGCGGTTCAGGTCGGGCTGATCCGTTCCCAGCACAGCCGGGTGCGCCCAGACCAGATCGATGAGCACGTCGGCGATGAGCATGGCACCGCCCGCAGCGAGATACCACCAGCCGCCGGGCTCACTGCGGGCAATGTGCCAGATGCCGAACAGGGCGAGCCCAATGCCCGCCCACGGCAGCCCCAGGCTTACGACCGCAATAAGCCACGCAAACGCGCTTGGACCTTGGTCATGCCGCTGCACGCTCCACCACCAGCACGGTGCCCCTGGCGCCGGTGACGGTCACGCGTCCGCCGGCCGGCACGTCCGGGCCTTCGGCGGCCCACAGCGTGTCGCCGACCCGCACCTTGCCGCGACCGTTCTGGATGGCCTGCTCCACCACCAGGGAGCGGCCGATGTACTGCTGGCCGCGCACGTTGAGGTCGGGCAGGTCGCTGATGGCCACGTCGGGCCGCACATATTTGCGCACCCAGAACACCGTCAGCACTGAAATGAGGGCGAACGCCAGCACCTGCCACTGCCAGGCAAAGCCGGTGGCGAGACCGAGGAAGCCGACGATGACGGCGGCAATGCCGAACCACAGGAAATGCACGCCGGGGACCATCGTCTCGAGAACGAACAACGCCACGCCAAGGATGAGCCAGTTCCACGGACCCAGGCTGTAGAGCAGTGCCGACAGGCTTTGCATGCGTCTTTCTCCCCAAACTCCCGAAAGGCCGTCCGACAGATTCGATGGGTTCCGCCTATGCCTGCGGCACGCTGGTCGTCGTGCGCGCGGCCGAGCGTGCGCTGGGTGCGGCGCCGTTCCTGCCGAAGGCCTCGCTGGTGATCTCGGCCAGACCGGCCAGCGATCCTATCACGGAGGACGCCTCGAGCGGCATCATCAGCACCTTCTGGTTCGGCGACTTGGCGATCGCCTCCAGCGCCTTCACGTAGTTGTTGGCGACGAAGTAGTTGATCGCCTGCACGTTGCCCTTGGCGATCGCCTCGCTGACCAGTTCGGTCGCCTTGGCCTCGGCCTGCGGCGAAGCGCTCGCGCGCCTCGGCGTCACGGAACGCGGCTTCCTTGCGCCCTTCGGCCGCGAGCACGACGGCCTGCTTCTCGCCTTCGGCCTTGAGGATCGCGCCCTGCCGCAGGCCCTCGGCCTCGAGGATCTGCGCGCGCTTCTCGCGCTCGGCCTTCATCTGCCGCGCCATGCTGTCGACCAGGTCGCGCGGCGGCGCGATGTCCTTGATCTCGATGCGGGTCACCTTGACGCCCCACGGCTCGGTGGCGGCATCGACGACCTGAAGCAGGCGGGCATTGATCTGGTCGCGGTTGGCGAGCAGCTCGTCGAGGTCCATCGAGCCCATCACGGTACGGATGTTGGTCATCGTGAGGTTGACGATGGCGCCGCGCAGCTGTTCGACCTCGTAGGCGGCCTTGGCAGCATTCAGCACCTGGTAGAAGTTGACGCCATCGACGGTGACCATGGCGTTGTCCTTGGTGATGATGTCCTGGGAGGGAATGTCGATCACCTGCTCCTTCATGTTCATCTTGGCGCCGATGCGCTCCATGACCGGGACCAGGATGTGCAGGCCGGGGCTGAGGGTGCGCGTATAGCGGCCGAAGTTCTCGACCGTGTAGTTGTAGCCTTGCGGCACCATCTTGACCGTGGTCCACAGGGCCACCACCGCCAGCACGATCACGGATACGACGAATATTTCAAAGCCACCTGAGAAGGGGTTCATGGCAAGTCTCGCTCGTTGGCAATCATAGTTGAGATCTGGTGTCGATCTGGCCGCAAGTTTTAGGGGGTGAATGCGAATTACTGGTAAATGACAAGTTTATATACTGTGAACTTGAAAACAGTTGGCAGTAAAAGTATAAGCAATATTTGCAGCCGAACTAAGGCTGCTGGCATGCCACGCGGTCGGCTCGTGGCCGTTTCTGCTGCCGCGGAACAAATCGAATGATGTCGGAACTGGGGTCGCCACCAATGTCTAGGGAACACGGGCCTGGCGCTGATGCCGGGCCGTGTCGCAGGCCCCTGGCTTTTGCAGCGCAACCTGACGCTGCCGCATATCAGGCACTGCGAGAAAATTGCATAGGCAAAGTTAGCCTTCTGGAAGGAATTGTCGTTATCTTAGAGGGCCCTCGTCTGGGTTTCGAGAATCTGCTCGAGAGGAGCTTTGGTCGTGCTCTGGGCGGTTGCCATCGCCGGTGGGACAGGGTTGCTGCTCGGCTTATGCCTGCGTGCGCCGGCCGTCATAGCAGCTTCGGGTGTGACCTTCGTTGGCTGCCTCGCTCTCGCGCCGCTCATGCAATGGTCGCTGCTGGCGGCCGTGCTACTCGGCTTCGGATCGCTCACCGCGCTCCAGATGGGCTACCTCGCGGGTGTGACCCTGACCTGTGCCTTGAATCGATCAGAAACGTAGTCGCCGCTCTCGCAAAGCAGCAACGCCTGCGCTAGAGCAGGATCGCTTCGGATTAAATCACCTTGCCTCAACTGCAACGTGGCGGCCGAAGTGCGAATCCTGCTCTATTCATAGACTCGAGAGAATTCACGTTCCATGATCGAAGCGAAGCGCTTCGATCAGAAACGATCTTGCTCTAGCGACCCGGCATCCTGCATCTCATGCTCGAGGCGGCAACCCTGGCCCCCCTAAGATGTCCGATCGAAGTTCAGCACCGCGGGGATGGTCTTGATCAGCAGCGCCAGATCGAGCCACAGCGACCAGTGGCGCGCATAGTAGAGGTCGCGGGCGATGCGCGCGGGGTAGCTCACGCCGTTGCGCCCGGTCACCTGCCACATCCCCGTCAGCCCCGGCCGCGCCCGCAAGCACATGCGCGCATGGCGGCCGTAGCGCTCGATCTCCTCGGGCACCACCGGCCGCGGCCCGACCAGGCTCATGTCGCCGCGCAGGACATTGATGAGTTGCGGCAGCTCGTGGAGGCTCGACTTGCGCAGGATGTTGCCGAGGCAGCCGACCCTCGGGTCGTTCCTGAGCTTGCGCGTCTTGCGCCATTCCTCGGCTGCATCCGCATCGGCGGCCAGGTGCCGGCGCAGCACCGCCTCGCCGTCGACCAGCATGGTGCGGAACTTGTAGCACACGAAGGTCCTGCCATCGAAGCCGACGCGCTTGTGCGCAAAGATGGCCGGCCCGCCCATGAAGACGCGCACCAGCACCGCCGCCATCAGCATGATCGGCGCCAGCAGCACGAGCGCGATCGAGGCCCCCACGACGTCAAAAACCCTCTTGGGAATGCCGCCCAGCGGCTGCGGCAATCGTCCAGCGTCATACAGACGTGACAAGGGGTTCCTGGAGGTCTCCGGTCCATCCGTTTTGAGTGCTGGATGAGCGGAACATGCGGGACAATTGTCCGCCACCACACGGTCGCCGAAAAAAATTTGGCTTGAAGTATACGCACGCACCAGTAGCACCGCGATCGTCAGATCACGCCCCCAAACACCACTCGACTGACCCTATTTCAGACCCCTAATTCGACAACAATGCTTGCTCGATCGTGAGGAAGCAAGAGCTGCGCCCAGCCCGCGGGCACTTTGGCTCGGGTGTGTGACCAGCCAATGACGGTGTCACCGCCCCCACAAGCCTGAAACTGTAGAACCGCCAGTTTAGCCCCGCTGTGGGACTTCACGCCGGCGCCGGACCGAGTCGGCTGCCCACGTCATCCGGAACTCGTTCAGCATCTTGCGACCTCACGGCTCTGCTGATGTCCCTTGGTCGGGCACACGCAAGGCGCAACCCCCTGCATTTGGCCCAGCCAGCCCACCGACTTCAGGCCGTATTGCACGCCAGGAATGCAATTTGATAATGCCATGCAACTGAGACGGGACTGGTTCGGCGCGGCGACCGGTGTGTGTGTGAAACGAATGCCGAGGAAAGCCACAAGCCCGCTGGAAATCGAGCAAATTCAGCGCATCGTCGCTCTACTCTGCGAGATTGGCGTGTGCCCGGCTCCCAATCTGGTCGTCTCGACTGCCGATGGCAGAACGCACGTGGGGCAGTTCGCCTGGCACAAAATGGGCAACCGCGCCGTGAAAGACCGCGATGCCTCGTACTATGGGTCGTTGCAGCTCCGCACCGCGAACTGCAAAGTCGAGCTCGATTACCTGGACATCGTAGCCATTCACCGCCAGTGAGCCGCTTGGTTATGCGTCGTGCGCGTCCTGAGGGGCATTGGCCTCAACGCGTCATGCGGCTGTTCAGATCGTCTCGGCCAAGCAGCCAACGCCAGATCATCCGTTGAGGCCTTCCAAGGCTCTGTGGCCGCCAGAGCACGCAGAGCACGGGACGTGTCGACCCACACAGGTCATCCTGCACAAGTCTTCCTGCAAATCATCTATGAGGTGTGTGTGCATTGGGACGCAATTGGCGTCTCCCGTTTCCACCATGGGGCATTGCGGCGGTCCAGGGCCGCAGGCCAGATTGGACAGGACCTCCAGATGACCAGGCTCATTGTCGGCTTGGCGGCGGCCCTCGCTTCTGGGGCCAGCGGCGCCGTTGGTGCCGAGCGACTGCTGAAACACCAATCGGATTGGAAGCTGAATTTACTGCTTGTAGCCTTGGTTGCGGCGCTGATCGGCATGGCTTCGATCATGCCCGGCGACTGGTGAGCGTTGCCCATTGCTGCGTGCGAGCGCTGAACCGCGCGCTCTTTGCCATCAATCCTTGAAGTTCGCCGGCTTGGTTCCAGCGATGGGAGCCACGCGCCATGGCCATCCATTTCTGGGGGCCTGGGCGCCGGCTGCTGGAAAGATGCTGGTCACGGCCGTACCGGGGCCGCTGCCGGGGGCCCTCAGGGTCAACGTGTTGCCGCCGAGGCACGCTCTTGTTGCAATGAGATGCACTGTGCAGGATATCCTGCACAGTGCAGCCTGCGAATCGCTTATCTCCCGCCACTGTTGGGACGCAGGTGCGCCTTTTTTCCTCCGCAATCGGTTAAGGGCGCGCCCAGGTCCCGTTCGCGCAGCAGCACGCGCGCCAGTGCGCCCGTGCCAACTGAACAGGATCTTTCTAATGCATAGACACTTTGCGGGCTTGGTGGCGGCCATTGCTCTCATGACGAGCAGCGCCATTGCAGACGGCTTGAACATCGCGCTCCGGCGCGCTGCTGCGAGACCGCGCCTTCAGTGGACGCGGCTTCTATCTTGGTGCCGGTATCGGCGCTGGCGCGGTGGTTCACGACACGACCTTCAAGGACAGGTGACTTCACGATCGCCAATCTGGACGGCTTTGGTGGAGAGGGGATCTTTGGCACCCTGACGGTCGGCTACGACCGGCCAGTTCGGAAAGTGGGTCGGCGGAGTCTTCTTCGACTTCGACTTTTCGGACATCTCGACCGATCTCAGGGTCCCCGATGAGGGTTTCCGCACTTCGCTCGACCATGACGCATTCATGGTCGATCGGAGGCCGCCTCGGATTTCTGATCAGCCCCTCGACCCTGTGGTACGGGCATGGCCGGCTACACCAGGGCCTCGTTCGATGACATCAATCTCGGTCCAGCTGGGTCCTTGAGAGTGCCCGACTTCAGCGGCTACTTCGTGGGCGCCGGCGTCGAGAGCCGGCTTGGCGGTAACTGGTCGCTACGCGCCGAGTATCGCTTCACCCAGCTTGACAGCGAACAGCTGACGGCTCTCTTTCAACGACTGCGACGAGGGGTGCAGCAGACAGTCCGAGCCCAGCGGCATCCACCTGGAGCCCTCCATGCACACCGCGCGCGTGGTGCTGACCTACAGGTTCGGCGATCGCATCGAGCATCCCTCGCCTATGAAATAACAACCGGACGGCAATCGTCTCCGCTTCCTGGGCCGCTCGCAAGAGCGGCCCCTTTTTTGGGTGCGCCTTGCCTGAAATGGATGGATGGCTGGAAGAGGGGCGCGAGCCCAGCTATGACTGCGTGGACAGGGCCGCGATCAACGAGCCCACCGCAAGGAAACGCCATGTCCGCCACGTCCCAGCTGCGCAACATCGATCCCGACGACGAGGCGCAGCTGCTCGCCACCATCGACCGCTGGGTCGAGAAGGAGGTGAAGCCGATCGTCAAGGAATACGACCACGCCGACCGCTATCCGGCCGAGACCGTCGAGCAGATGAAGGAGCTGGGCCTGTTCGGCGCCACCATCGCGCAGGAGTACGGCGGGCTCGGCCTTCCCGCCGGTACCTACGCCAAGATCGTCATGCGCATCTCGCGCGACTGGATGGCCGTCACCGGCATCTTCAACTCCCACCTGATGCTGGCGCTGGCGATCGAGAAATTCGGCACCGAGGCCCAGAAGGTTACCTGGCTGTCGCGGCTCGCCAGCGGCGAGGTGCGCGGCGGCCTCGCCCTCACCGAGCCCGACGCCGGCACCGATCTGCAGGCCATCCGCACCATCGCGAAGCGCGATGGCAACGGCTACGTCATCAACGGCACCAAGACCTGGATCTCGAACGGCATCGAGGGCAACTGCGTCGCGCTGCTGGTGAAGACCGATCCCGCGGCCGAGCCGCGCTACAAGGGCATGAGCATGTTCATCGCCCCCAAGCAGGCGGGCTTCAAGGTGGGCCGCAAGCTCGAGAAGCTCGGCTACAAGTCGATCGATTCGGGCGAGCTCGTCTTCGAGGACTATCGCCTCTCCGCCGACCACCTGATCGGCGGCGTGGAGGGCCAGGGCTTCTTCCAGGCCACCGGCGGGCTCGAGCTCGGCCGCATCAACGTCGCCGCGCGCGGCGTCGGCGTCGCCGAGGGCGCTCTCCGACTAGCCACCGAGTACGCGCAGCTGCGCAAGACCTTCGGCAAGCCCATCTGCGAGCACCAGGCGATCCAGTTGAAGCTCGGCGAGATGGCCACTAAGGCGCGCGCGGCCCGGCTGCTGACGCTCGATGCGGCTGCCGCCTTCGACCGCGGCGAACGCTGCGACCTGGAGGCAGGCATGGCCAAGTACTTCGCCTCCGAGGCGGCGCTGGAGAACAGCATCGAGTCACTGCGCATCCACGGCGGCTACGGCTATTCCAAGGAGTTCGACATCGAGCGCCTCTACCGCGATGCGCCTCTCATGTGCATTGGCGAGGGCACCAACGAGATGCAGCGCATCATCATCGCCAGGCAATGGATCAAGCGGAACCCCGTCTCATGAAGCCCCTCGAAGGCATGCGGGTCCTGGCGCTGGAGCAGTTCGGCGCCGGTCCCTACGGCTCGATGTTCCTGGCCGATCTGGGAGCGGAGGTGATCAAGATCGAGAACGCAGCAACAAACGGGGACGCCGCCCGCCACGTGGGGCCGCACTTTCTCGGACCTAACGATAGCCAGTACTTCCAGACCTGGGGCTCCAACAAGAAGAGCATCACTCTCGACCTCAAGACCGAAGGAGGCCAGCAGGCATTTCGCAGCCTGGCCGCCAGCTCGGAAGCCATCGTCAACAATCTGCGCGGCGACCAGCCCGAGAAGCTCGGGCTCGACTACAGGAGCCTCGAGCCGGTGAATCCCGCCATCGTGTGCCTGCACATCTCGGCTTATGGCCGCGACAACGCGCGCAAGAGTTGGCCGGGCTACGACTACCTCATGCAGGCCGAGGCCGGGCTGATGAGCATGACGGGCGAGCCTGACGGCCCGCCCGTGCGCTTCGGCCTCTCGCTCATCGACTTCATGACCGGCATGACAGGGGTCGTCGGGCTGCTCGGCTGCGTGATGCGCGCGCGTAAGACCGGGCAGGGGTGCGACGTGGACGCCAGCCTGTTCGATGTCGCGCTGCACCAGCTGTCTTATCCTGGCACCTGGTATCTCAACGGCGGTGACATGCCGACCCGGTTGCCGCGAGGCTCGCACCTCTCCATGACGCCGGTGCAGACGTTCCGCACCAGCGACGGCTGGATCTACATCATGTGCATGCTGGACAAGTTCTGGGAGGAGCTGATTGCGCGTATCGGCCGCCCGGACCTCGGCGCTGATCCGAAGTTCTCGAGCGCGGCAGCGCGGCGCGAGAACCGGGCCGAGCTCACCAGCGTGTTCGACGCCGAGCTGCAGAAGAAGACCACGGGCCAGTGGCTGGAGCAGTTCGTCGGCGTGATCCCGGTGGCGCCCGTCTATGACGTGGCGCAGGCGTTCGCCAACCCGTTCGTCGCCGAGACGGGCATGGTGCGGACGGTGCCGCATCCGGCAAAGGGCGATTTCAAGCTGCTGGCAAACCCCCTGAAAATCGACGGCGTGCGGCCCGAGCAGAAGGTCTGTTCGCCGCTGGGTGCCGACAACCAGACACTGCTGGACGCCGCGCAGCCCAAGGCCGCTGCGGAGTGAGAGTGCATGAAGCTCGAGGGTCTCACGGTCGTCGATCTCTCGGTGTTCCTGCCCGGGCCCTATCTCACCATGGCGCTCGCCGACCACGGCGCCGAGGTGATCAAGGTTGAGCCGCCAGGTGAAGGCGATCCAGGTCGCCATATCGGCCTCTCGGACGGGCCGTCGACCGTGTTCTTCCGCAACGTCAATCGCGGCAAGAAGAGTGTGGTCATCGATCTCAAGACGGCAGAGGGTCGCGAGAGATTGCTCCGTCTCTGCGACGGGGCAGACGTGTTCGTCGAATCCTACCGCCCAGGCGTCATGCATCGGCTCGGCGTCGACTATGCGACTGTTGCGGCGCGCAACCCGCGCATCGTCTACTGCTCCATCAGCGCCTTCGGGCAGGACGGCCCCTACCGCGACCGGCCGGCGCATGACCTCGCCACCATGGCGCTCAGTGGCGCGCTCAGCATGACGCTGGGGCAGGATGGCGCACCCGCCATGCCGGGGGTTGCTGTCGCCGACATCGTGAGCGCGCTGCAGGCACTCTCCGGCGTGCTGATGGCGCTCATCCGGCGCGAGAAGACGGGCCGCGGTGACTACATCGACGTCGCCATGCACCACGCGGCGCTCGCCGCGCTTCCTAACGTGATGGGGGCGGCGATGTCGGGAAGACCACAGCCGAACGCCGAAGCACGAGCGCAGCACTGGCGGCTCGGCTTTCTACCAGATCTACCCAACCAGCGACGGGCGCCATCTCGTGCTGGGCGCCCAGGAGATCAAGTTCGTGCGCAACCTGCTGGGCCGGCTCGCGCGGCCCGATCTGGTGCCCCTGTGCGAGCGGGGACCGGGCGCGCACCAGGCCCCCGTCATCGATTTCCTGAGCGGCGTCTTCCGCGAGAAGCCGCTCGCGCACTGGCGCGCTTGGTTCGAGGACATGGATGTCAGCTTCGCGCCCATCAATTCGCTGCGCGAGGCGCTAGACGACGCCAATGTTCGCGCGCGCGGGCTCATTCTCGCGGACGAGTTCGGCCGCGAGCACATCGCGCCCGTTGTCCGCTTCCTGCATGAGCCGGCCGAGCCATCGCTGCGCGAGCCGCAGCTCGGCGAGCACAATGCCATCCTGACCGCCCACCGGCGCAACCCCTGACGAGAGCCAACATGCGCGCCACCAAGGAAATCGCACCCGGCCGCTATCGCGCCGACATCGGCCGCACCTACGACGACTTTGTGGTCGGACACGTCTACGAGCACCGGCCGGGCCGCACCATCACTGAGGCCGACAACATCTGGTTCACGCTGCTGACCATGAACCAGCACCCGCTGCATTTCGATGCCGCCTATGCTGCCGGCACGGAATTCAAGAAGCCGCTCGTCAACAGCTGCCTCACGCTGTCGATCGTCACCGGCATGAGCGTCGCCGACGTGAGCCAGAAGGCCATCGCCAACCTCGGTTGGAGCAAAGTCGAGCTGACCGCCCCGGTGTTCGTCGGCGACACCATCTACGCCGACAGCGAGGTGCTCTCCAAGCGCCCGTCGAAGAGCCGGCCCGGCCAGGGCCTCGTAACCGTCCGCACGCGCGGCCTCAAGGCGGACGGCACCGTGTTCATGACCTTCGAGCGCACGGCTCTGGTGCCGATGCGGGACGTGATACCGTCGAGCCAATGAATCCACCCGTCATCCCGGCCCAGCGATCGCGCTGCAAGCGCGAATCGCGCAGAGCCGGGACCTGCGGCGAGGTGCGTCGGTGTGGCAGATCCCGGATGGCCTCGCCCCGACCTCCGAGCCGGGGCTCGGCCTCCGGGATGACGGGTAGGTTCATTATCATTCCCGGCGCCAGTTGATGATGCTCATCAGGTTGCTGTCGTTGTCGGTCCAAACCAGCTCGGACGTGGCGTCGTCGCGCCACGGCGAGATCGCCCTTCTGACTGTCCTCGCCTCGAAGAAAGCCCTGTCCTTCGTATAGAGAGCCCAGCTGATGGGCCCCTCGCAGCCGTCGCCTTCCCTCGTCTCGAACCAGCGCACGTCGAGGCGGGACCGTCTCGCCATGCCGCGATGCAGCGGCGCCATCTCGAAGGTGTCGAGCTCGAAGTTGACGGCCAGAATGCCGTCCTCGGCAAGATGAGCCACATAGATGTCGAACGCCTCCTTCGTCATCAGGTGCATGGGGGGCGCCGCACCCCGGAACGCGTTCAGCACCAGGACGTCGAAACGCTGTGCATCGTTCGCCTTCAGCTGCCGGTCGAGCACGAGCCGCCCGTCGCCGAGCAGGACATCGATTTTTGCCTTGCCGGCTCTCATGAACGTGAAGTGCCGGCTCGAAAGATCGAGCACGGCCGGATTGAGCTCGTAGTAGCGCATGGTGTCGCCCTCGCGCCCGAGCGCCGCGATCATTCCGGCGCCGAGCCCGACGATGCCGATGCGCAACGGCGCTTGCGGTCCACTCGCGCGGCGTTTGGCGTGGTGCGCTACGGCGAGACCCAGGCCGCTGCGCTCGTCGAAGCCGCAGACCGGCTGCATCTTGCGCTCGGCGCTCTGGAACTGGCCGCCCTGGTCGACGCCCGCCTGCATGAGGTTGAGGCTGTACTGCTGTGGAGTCCCCCGCGTTCTGGCGCACGATTTTGACGACCCCGTAGAAATTGCGCACGCGCTCGACAACCGCGCCGGCACTGATCCCCTCCCACACTGCCAAGGCGAGAGCGGAGAGGAAATAGAAGCCCGACGCACCCAAGGCTGCCGCGGCCCAGCTGGGCTTGCGCGCCGTCGCATGGCGCAGTCCGCCTGCCAGCGCCGCGATGGCAATCGCCAAGAGCACAAGCGGATGCTCGAGATAGTCGTTGAATGCGAGAGGTGCCACCAGCGCCACAACGACGCCGCCCAGCGCGCCGCCGGCCGCGATGGCGAGATAGAATCCGGGCAATCGTGCGGGCTCCGGCTGAAGTTTGACCAGCTCCCCATGGCAGATCATGCATCCGGCAAACAGCGCTGCCGAGTGGAGCGCGAGCTGGCTCAGGAGGCCGAAGGAGGAGCCCGGCGGCGCCAGCAGGAAGGTGGTACCCCCCAGGAGCAGGAACGCCGCACCGAAGGCGTCTCGGCGATAAAGTCGAGGATGGCCGAAGGCGATCACAAAGGTCAGGAGATAGAGGCTGAGCGGAACCACCCACAGGAACGGCAGGACGGCGGACCATTGGGTGATCGCGTTGGTCGTGGCGAGCAGCAGGATCGAGCCGAGCGCGGGATAGGCAATCCACGCCAAGAGCGGATCGCCTCGTTCAGCCGGCCGCGCCGGCGCATCACCCGTCTCGTCGCCCCGCGCACGAATGATCGTCAGAAGGCCGCATGCGGCAAACAGCGCCGCAAACAGCGCATAGGCCCAGGACCACCAGCGTGTCTGCTCTCCGCTCGACAGCAGGCGCTCGAAGGCGAAGGGATAGGACAGGAGGCCGGCGAAGGAGCCGAGGTTCGAGGCGGCGAAGAAACGTATTGGATCGAGCGAAGGCTCGGAGCGCGCGAGCCAGCGCGACAGCAGCGGCGTAGTTGCGGCAAGCACGACATAGGGCACGCCGACGCATGCAGCGAGCAGACCGAGAATGCGCCACGTCGGGTCGCCTGCGTCCTGCGGCTTCCAGATCTCAGATGGTGTGATCGGCAGCAGCGCCAGGCTCAGGCCAAGAAGGGCGATCTGCACTTGCACCTGACGAGGGATAGGCAACGGCCGGGTGATGGCATAAGCATGCGCATACCCTGCAAGCAGCGCCACCTGAAAGAACAGCAGGCACACGAGCCACGTCGACGCGCTGCCGCCGAACCACGGCAGGATGAACTTGGCGAGCACCAGCTGCACCTGGAACAGCAGGAAGCCTGCTAGCGCCATCGTTGCGGCGAAAGCCACGGCAATAACCGTGCGCGAGTTCATTGGGCTGCTTCCCCCACCGCAGCGCATGCATCCTGGTGCGGTCAGGATTGACCGGCGAGCGGTGGGATATCCCGATCTTTGCCATTAGGCTAGGCATTGAAGCGGGCTCTGTCGGCAGGCCTGCTTGCCGGCATCATCGACGTTTCAGGAGAGAATGCCCGATGCTGTTGACTGACAGGACTGTTCTTATCACTGGTTCCACGGATGGAGTTGGCCGCCACGTCGCCATCGAGCTTGCCAGGCAGGGTGCCAACGTACTCGTGCATGGGCGCGACCGGCAGCGCGGGGAAGCCGTGATCGAGGAGATCCGTCGCAACGGTAAGGGCACCGCCAAGCTCTACCAGGCCGACTTTTCGTCCCTCGACGGCGTTCGTGCCCTGGCGGCAGCCGTGCGCGAGGATCACGACCGGCTGAGCATTCTCATCAATAATGCCGGCATCGGCACCCGCTCCGGCGGCCCCCAACGCCGCGTCAGCGTAGAGGGCCACGAGCTGCGCTTCGCGGTGAACTACCTTTCCGGCTTCCTGCTCACCTACCTGCTGCTGCCGCTGCTCAAGACCGGCGCACCGGCGCGCATCGTCAACGTGGCCTCTGCCGGCCAGATGCGCATCGACTTCGACGACGTGATGCTCGCGAGGCGCTATGACGGCATACAGGCATACTGCCAGAGCAAGCTGGCGCAGATCATGTTCACGATTGATCTCGCCAAGGAGCTCGAGGGCTCCAGCGTCACCGTGAACTGCCTGCACCCGGCGACCTACATGGCCACGACCATGGTGCGCGAGGCGGGGGTCTCCCCCGCGAGCACCGTCGCGGAAGGCGCCGAGGCAATCCTCAAGCTCGCCATCTCGCCCGAGCTCGAGGGCCGCAGCGGCCTCTATTTCAACCGCCTGCAGGAAGCGCGCGCCAGTGGGCAGGCTTATGATGCCGCCGCGCGTGCGCAGTTGCGTAAGCTGAGCCTGGAATTGACCGGCCGGTCGCGAGACTAGCGTTTCCGCGCTATGCTCATTGCATTCGTTTCCACAGAGGCATCTGTCCCGTGCAATCCACGCTCCGCTCCTTCGATCTTGCCCATCTGGCTCACGTCGAGCTGCTGACCCCCAAGCCCGACGAGAGCCTGCGCTTCTTCGTCGATGTGATGGGCATGACGGAAAGCGGGCGACGCGGCCAGTCGGTGTATCTGCGCGGCTGGGACGACTACGAGCACCACACCTTGAAGCTGACCGAAGCGAAAGTGGCTGGCATGGGCCACTTCGCCTATCGGGCGACGAGCCCGGAGGCGCTGCAGCGGCGGGTCGCAGCCATCGAAAGCGCCGGCCTGGGCAAGGGCTGGACCGAGGGCGACCTCGGTCACGGGCGGGCGTACGCCTTCACTACGCCCGAAGGCCACAACATGGAGGTCTACTACGAGACCGAGTGGTACAAGCCGCCGCCCGATCTCAAGCCTGCGCTCAAGAACCAGGCGCAGCGCTTTCCCGCCCGCGGCGTCAACGTGCGCCGGCTCGACCACATGAACCTGCTGACTTCGGACGTCGCCGGGCTGAGACACTTCCTGGAAGGCGTGCTGGGACTGCGGACCACCGAGATGATCGTGCTCGACAGCGGCATCGAGGCCGGCGCTTGGGTCACCTGCAACAACAAGAGCTACGATCTCGCCTTCACGCTCGATCACTACGGGGCCCATGGCCGCTTCCACCACGTCACCTATGCTTTCGAATTCCCGCGAGGAGATTCTCCGCGCTGCCGATATCTTCCTCGAGGCAGGGGTGCACATCGAGACCGGGCCGCACAAGCACGCTATCCAGCAGACTTTTTTCCTCTACGTTTACGAGCCGGGCGGCAATCGCGTGGAGGTGGCCAATGCGGGCGCGCGCCTGGTGCTGGCACCCGACTGGCAGCCGGTGGTATGGACGGAGACCGAGCGCAAGAAGGGGCAGGCGTGGGGCTTGAAAACGATCGAGAGCTTCCACACCCACGGCACCCCGCCGATCGAGCAGTATCAAGGACCGCGCAAAGGGTGAGATTCCCTCTCCCCATGCTTCTTCAGCATGGGGAGAGGGCTAGGGTGAGGGGCGGACACAAGTGCCGACGGAACCTGTTTCTGCCCCTCACCCCGACCCTCTCCCCGCAAGCGGGGAGAGGGAGACAGAGGAGACCATCATGACCAAGACCGCACTCGTCGTCAGCGCGCACTCGGCGGATTTCGTATGGCGCGCCGCCGGCGCCATCGCGCTGCACGCCGCGCGCGGCTACGCCATGCACGTGGTGTGCCTGTCCTTCGGCGAGCGCGGCGAGTTTGAGAAGCTGTGGCGCCAGAAGGGCATCACCTTGGAGGAGGTCAAGTCCGCCCGGCGCCGGGAAGCCGAGAGCGCCGCCAAAGCATTGGGAGTTGCGGAGCTGCAGTTCTTCGACATGGGCGACTATCCCATGCGCGTCAGCGATGACTTCCTCTACCGGCTGGTCGATGTCTATCGCACGCTCCACCCGGCCTTCGTGCTCACGCACTCCCTTGCCGACCCCTACAACTTCGATCACCCGCTGGCCGCGCACATGACCCAGGAAGCCCGCATCATCGCCCAGGCGCATGGCCACAAGCCGGGCGAAGGCGTGATCGGTGCACCGCCCGTGTTCCTGTTCGAGCCGCATCAGACCGAGCAGTGCGATTGGAAGCCCGACGTGCTGCTCGACATCACGCCAGTGTGGGACAAGAAGCGCGCCGCCATCGAGTGCATGACCGGCCAGGAGCACCTGTGGGAGTACTACACGCACGTGGCGCTGCGGCGCGGCACGCAATGCCGGCGCAACGGCGGCGCCAAGAGCTGCACCCACGCCGAAGGCTATCAGAGGATCTTCCCGGCAACTCCGGAGCTGCTGGCATGAGCGGCATCGTCGTCCAGAGCTTCGAGCGCACCGCGCTCGCCGACATCGCCGCGCTGGCTGAATTCGGCGTGGCCACCATCCACGAGGCGCAGGGCCGCAAGGGCCTGCTCGCCTGCTACATGCGGCCGATCTATGCGGGCGCGCAGGCGGCGGGGAACGCCGTCACGGTCTCCGTCCCGCCGGGCGACAACTGGATGATCCACGTGGCGGTGGAGCAGTGCCGCGAAGGCGACGTGCTCGTCGTGGCGCCCACCAGCCCTTGCGACAACGGCTACTTCGGCGAGCTGCTGGCCTGCTCGCTGAAATCGCGTGGCGTGCGCGGCCTCGTCATCGAGGCGGGTTGCCGCGACGTGAAGGCGCTCTCCGAGATGAAATTCCCGGTCTGGTCGCGTGCCGTGTCGGCGCAGGGCACCGTCAAGGAAAGCCTCGGCGACGTGAACCTGCCGCTGGTCTGCGCGGGGCAGTTGATCCATCCCGGCGATGTGGTCGTGGCCGATGACGACGGTGTCGTCATCGTTGCCCGCGGTGAAGTTCGCGCCGTCACGGCCAAGTCGCGCGAGCGCGAGGAAAAAGAGGCGAGGAACCGCGAGCAGCTGAGCAAGGGCCAGCTCGGCATCGATATCTACAGCATGCGGGCGAAGCTGAAGGAGAAGGGACTTCGCTACGTCGCCAGCGCCGACGAGCTTAAGGCCAAGTAGCCATGCAGACCGCCATTGCCTGCGTGATGATGCGGGGCGGCACCTCCAAGGGCGCCTATTTCCTCAGCCGCGACCTGCCCGCAGATCCAGGCCAGCGCGACAAGGTCCTCTTGGCGGTGATGGGCTCGCCCGATCCCCGTCAGATCGACGGCATTGGCGGCGCCGACCCGCTGACCAGCAAGGTGGGGATCATCTCCAAGTCGAGCCGGCCGGGCGTGGACGTGGACTACCTGTTCGCGCAGGTGTTCGTCGACAAGGCCCTGGTCAGCACGGCGCAGAACTGCGGCAACATCCTCGCGGGCGTGGGTCCCTTTGCCATCGAGCAGGGTCTCGTGCCGGGCCGCGACCCCCAGACCAAGGTGGTCATTCACATGGTCAACAGCAACCAGACCGTCGTCGCGACAATTCAGACGCCGGGCGGACGTCCGACCTATCGGGGCGATGCGCGCATCGACGGCGTGCCGGGCACAGCGGCGCCGATTGCACTTTCGTTCAGCGATGCAGCCGGCTCCATGTGCGGAGCGCTGCTCCCCACGGGGCGGGCCGCCGACGAGATCGACGGCGTTGTGGTCACCCTCATCGACAACGGCATGCCGGTGGTCGTGATGCGCGCCAAAGACCTGGGCCGCACCGGCTACGAGAGCCGCGAGGCACTCGATGGTGACACCGAGCTGAAGGCGCGAATCGAGGCGATCCGGCTGAAGGCCGGGCCGATGATGAACCTCGGCGACGTGAAGGACAAATCAGTGCCGAAGATGATCCTGGTGGCGCCGCCGCGCGCCGGCGGAGTGATCTCGACGCGCTCCTACATCCCGCATCGCGCGCATGCGTCTATCGGCGTGTTTGCCGCCCTCAGCGTGGCGACGGCCTCCCTGCTGCCAGAGAGCCCGGCGCATGACCTTGCGAAGATCCCGGCCGGGCCCATCAAGCTGATGTTGGTCGAGCATCCGACCGGGGCAAGCCCGGTTTCGCTCACGGTAGACGAGCAGGGCGGCAGGACCGAGGTCCGCGAAGCGGCCTTGGTCAGCACCGCGCGCCGGCTGTTTGCCGGTCAGGTGTTCGTCCCTGAAGGCGTTTGCGGTTCATAGACGGCCCAACCGCCAACCGCTTTAGTCCAACACCTCCTTGTTGATCACGTTCTCGCGGATCGGCTTGCCGTCGAGCACGCTCAGGATATTGCGGGCCGTCTGCAGGCCCATGCGATCGAGCGATTCCCGCGTCACGCCAGCCATGTGCGGTGCGCTGATGACGCTGGGCAGCTTCAGCAGCGGGTTGTCGACCGGTGTGGGCTCCTGCTCGAACACGTCGAGGCCGGCACCCGCGAGCTTGTTGGCGGTCAGGGCCGCATGCAGGGCCGGCTCATCGATGATGCCGCCGCGGGCGGTATTCACCAGGTAGGCCGTGGGTTTCATCCGGGCCAGCCGCGCCGCGTTGAACATGCCGACGGTCTCCGGCGTCTTGGGGCAATGGATGGTGACGAAGTCGGCGCGCGAAAGCGCTGTGTCCAGGTCCGCCACGGGCTCGCAATCGGCGGCCTTGACCGCGCTGGCCGGCACGTAGGGGTCGTAGACCAGCACATTCATTTCCATCGCCTGGCAGCGCTTGGCACTGCGCGTGCCGATACGGCCAAAGCCGACAATGAGTACGGTCTTGCCGTAGAGATCGACCGGCACGGCGCTCAACCGCTTGCTCCAGCGCCCCTCCTGCACCATCGCGTGCAGCTCGGCGCCGCGCTTGGCCAGCGCCATCATCATGAACATCGCCTGCTCGGCGACCGAGGGTGAATTGGCCGTCCCGGCCACCATGAGCGGGACCCTTCTGGCGGTCAGCGCCGGGATGTCGACGGCGTCGTAACCCACGCCGATGCGCGCCACGACCCGCATGTCCCGCGCAGCGGCAAGCTCCGCCTCGCCGAAGCGAGTCACGCCGAGCGCGACCCCGTTGACCGGCGCATGCTGGTCGAGGAGGGCTTGGTAGTCCGGCGATGCGATCATGCCGGGAAACTTCACGGCCTCGATATCGCTTCGCTCGTTGAACAGTGCCCAACCCGCTGGCGCCATCGATTCGGTAATCAGCAGCTTTTTCTTGTTCGTCGCCATGTCGTTTCCCCCGATGTGGAACTGCAAGCGCGCGAGACTACAGCCAACCGTGCTGGTTTGCCCATGCGCGAAATGCATGGCGGGGGGCGCAGGAACCGCACCTGCGACACGACAGGAGCAGACCTCGGGCCAAGCCGCTCAATCAGCACCGGGCAGCGACTTGAGGTCCTGCGTGAGCACCGCGATCTCTGCCTTCAACCTGTCCAGCACCGATTGCAGCGGTTGAGCGATGTGGGTGATGCGCCGGGCTTGCTGATGGAAGAGCTTGCTTCCTTCCGGGGCCGGCGCACCCACCTCTTTGAGAAGCTTTGCCGCCTCCCGCTCGTCGTCCGACATCTGCTGGAAGTTGGCCAAGGCAATATACGAGTTGCGCAGAAAGGCTTGCGTCTCACCGTCCGCCGCCGTCCTGATGCAGTGCTGCAGCACGGACTTGATCGCATCCTTGGGGTGGGCCAGCTCCGCCGACATCGCGAATGACCGAGCCTTCGGGCTTGTTCAGAAGGGCGACGTACTTTTCCAGCACATCACGAGGATCAAACTCGAGAGCGGTCATCTGCACGGCCCACTCCGGCGATTGGGATCTCTCTAGCCAAGGGCGGGTTCAGCCTCGGCGACCAGGGTCTTCACGTCAGCTGGCGATAGCGGTCCGGCCATGTCCACCCCCTCGGAAGAACGCGTCCCGCAGCCTTTTAGTCCGGCCACGCGCCGCGGCAGCCACTTGCCTATTCCGCCGCCATCTGCATGCCCGGCCGTGTCGTCAACCGCTGGCGAACTAGATCGATATGCATGCGTAGGTCGTAGAGCTCATTGGAGAAGTAGAGCGGCACGCGAATACGCCTGACCGCCCCATCGATGCGCTCAAGCTCGGCCTGGTGCGCCGCCAGGTCATACTTGGCCCCGCGGCTGTCGAGGCTCTTCTCCAGCATCTTGAGCTGGCGGTACCAGTAGATCAGTCGCCGTCGCACGAACCACACGTAAAGCGCCGGCAAGGCCCGCGAGAGCGGCACCAAAATGGCGAGCAGCGGAATTAGCACAAGGAGCATTTGCGCGGCATAGCTGTTCACAAATGCCGTGAACGAGAAGGGCACCCCCATGCGCGCATTCATCGGCGCAAGGTGACGCAGCAGGATCGGAAGCTCGCCAGACCTGTACACTGCGCGAGCATCCTTGGCGATCTCGAATTCGGGGTCGTTGGCGGACGGGAAATCGCCGGCGCGGTAAAAGAGAACTGGGTCACCGGCCTTGTCGAAGCCGGGTCTTGGATTGTTGACGACGGCGTGTGTCAACAGGCTCACCAGCGCGGGGTTCATGTCGGCGCGAACCACCAGCGCGGCCGTGGTCGCCAGCAGCGTGATGTCCGCCGATGGAACCACCGGATTGAACTCTACCGCGCCCCTGCGCAGCACGACCCTGGTGATGGCCGGAAAGCGATTGTCATAGGCCTCTGCCTCCGCCGAGAAGTCCATGAGGCGGATGTTCTCCACGTGCAGGAGGGCCTGCATCGTTTCAGAATCCGGAGGCTCGATCAGGAACGCCGCATCGGCGCGGCCGTCGAACAGGGGTGCCGCGTCGGCGGGGAGGCTTTCAGCGATCAGTGTCGCGTTGTTCTTGTCGATGCCATTGGCTTTGAGAAGCTGATTGGCGATGCGTCTTGTGCCGCTTTCCCGCGTACCCGTCAGGATCTTCTTGTCCTTGAGGTCGCGCAGGGTCGTTGTGGGCAGATCGCCGCGAGTGAAGACCCAGATCGGCTCATAGAACACGCGCCCGACCGAAAAAAGCTTGGTGAATTCCGCATACCTGCCCTTGGCCTTCTCCGTGGCGAGGCGCCCCTGCATGCTGCCGACCAGGCCACCCTTGATGAAGCCGGCATTGAGCCCCGAGGCAGGATCAAGAAGCGCCTTGAGCGTGGCGAAGCCCTCGGTGCGCCGCTGCACCTGATAGATGACGCCGTTGCGCTCCAGATCGCGCCGGTAGCTCTCGGCGAGCTCGTAGTACTGCGTGCTCCCAGTCGCCATCACGATCCGGCCCTCGCCGATGGCGCGGGTCTCTTGTATCACTCCGTAGGACGCGAGTCCGACCAGGCCGACGAACACACTGACAATGACCGATTTGACATATGTGGAATCCATGGCCCCCGACCTCCCTGTCCCACCGGCACTGGGCCTCATGATCTTAATCAACCGGCGCGGATGCCGCCACAAACTCGTGGCAAGGCCGTGGCAGGAGTCCGGCCGGTTTTTGGCATGCATTCGGGAAGGCAGCGAGTCGCGAGCCTCAACCATGCGTGACCAAGCGCCGCCGGCGGGAAATTGCAGCCATGGTGCTCCGCTGCAACGCCCGACTCAGCGCGCTGCACTGCCCGCTCGAGTCCTGGGATATGTGAGGCGCCCACGCGAACCTCGAGATTTGCGCCCTTGAAATCGTCCGCGATCGGCTCCGCTCCACCGCCGAGGCCTTCCTTCCGCCCATCTCGGTGGCGCGCTTGCTGTCGGCGGTAATGACGCGCGCTGCCCCAATGAGCGATCCGGTGGTCGGTGGTGGCATGGTAGACCTTCCGTGACACAGTTTCCGCGTGGTATCTGGAAGAGACAATCGGGCGCGCGGATGACGGCGCAAGGGGCAGGGCTGTGATGCTGCGTGCCTGTGTGAAACTCGCGGTTGCCTCTCTTGCCTTCGTGATCGGTCCGGACATGGCAGGCGCCTTCGATTTGCAAGGCCACCGCGGCGCGCGCGGGCTGGCGCCCGAAAACACGTTGGCTGGCTTTGCCAGGGCCCTCCAGATCGGCGTAACGACGCTCGAGACGGATCTGGGCGTCACCAAGGACGGGGTCATCGTGCTGTCGCACGATCCCGTGCTCAACCCGGACATCGTGCGTGGCCCCGATGGCCAGTGGCTTGGTGCACAGGGACCGGCGATCAACAGTCTGACGCTAGCCGAGCTGAAGCGCTTCGATGTCGGCCGCATCAAGCCGTCGACCAAGTACGCACAGCAATTCGACCAGCAACAGCCTGTGGACGGAGCGCACATCCCCACACTGCTGGAGCTTTTCGAGCTGGCCAAGGCTTCGGGAAAGACGCCCCGTTTCAACATCGAGACCAAGCTGTCGCCGGACAAGCCGGCCGAGACGCGCGACCCGGACACCTTCGCTCGGCTGGTTGTGGAGGCGGTGCGTGCCGCGGGTATGACCGGGCGAACGACCATCCAATCGTTCGATTGGCGAACGCTGCTCGCAGCGAGGAAGATCGCGCCCGAGATCGAGACGGTTTGCCTGACCTATTCGAAGACCTTGCAGGATCAAATCGACGCTGGGGTGCGCCGGCCCTCGCCGTGGCTCGCGGGTCTGGATCCCGCCGACCACGCGGGCTCCGTGCCGCGGCTCGTCAAGGCAGGCGGCTGCGGCACCTGGTCTCCGCCCTTCGCGGAGCTGACAGCCGAGGCGGTGGCGGAGGCGCATGGACTGGGTCTCAAGGTCATCCCGTGGACGATCAACTCCGCGGACGATATGGCCCGCGCCATTGACATGAAGGTCGATGGCCTCATTACCGACTACCCGGATCGAGCCCGCGCTGTGATGGCTGCGAAGGGGGTCGCCCTCCCATAGCGGACGGTCAAGCTTCAGCGCCTTCCAGCGCAGAAGAGCCATGCAAGGGGAAGCGCGAGACAGATGGGCCTGCGCGCGGTAAGAGACAGCGAATCTTCGTCGACAGGCCCTGGCCCCAATGAGCCTCCGAGCCGTTCTGGCTGACCCGCAGCGCCGCAACGTGGGCGTGCTGGCGTTCGCGCAGGCGCTGTTCATGTCGGTGCAGGCCATGGGCATCGCGGCCACGCCGCTCGCGGGCCACATGCTGCTGGGGCCAGATGACAAGTGGCTGGCCACCGCCCCGATCTTTCTGGTTCACCTCGGCATCATGGGAACGACAATCCCTGCCTCCCTGCTGATGGCCGTCATCGGGCGGCGCGCCGGGTTCTCGATCGGCGCCCTGATCGGCGTGGTGTCCGGCACAGTTGCCTGCCTGGCGATCTACCGGCAGAGCTTTCCGCTCCTATGCGTCGCCGCCGTCTTCCAGGGCATGCAAGCCGCCTTCTTCTGGTACTTTCGCCTCGCCGCCGCCGACGCCACCGAGCCCGCCTTTCGCGCCAAGGCGATCTCGCTCGTCATGGCCGGTGGTGTGCTCGCTGGCCTTCTCGGTCCACAGGTTGCGAAATGGTCGGTCGATTGGCTGGCACCGGTCACCTTCGCTGGCGTCTACGTGGCGATGGCGGGATTTTCAGTCGCCGTGCTGGCCCTCGTACAGTTCGTACGCATCCCTCGGCTGAGCGCTGCCGACCGTGCGGTCGAGGGCCGGCCCATGGCGCAGATCATGCGCCAGCCCAGCTATCGCGTCGCCCTGGCCGCTTCGGTATGCGGCTACTCGGTCATGACGCTGACCATGTCCGCGACGCCGCTCGCGATGCTGGCTTGCGGTTTCGGCTTCAGCGATAGCGCCACCGTGATTCAGGCCCATATCGTGGCGATGTTCCTGCCGTCGTTCTTCACCGGCCATCTCATCAATCGCTTCGGCGTGCTGCCAGTCATCGCCGCTGGTGGCCTGATCGAGGTGGGCTGTGCGCTCGTCAACTTGACCGGCGTCGACTTTGCCAATTTCCTCGTCGCCAATATCCTGGTGGGGCTCGGCTGGAACTTCGCTTTTGTCGGCGGATCGACCCTGTTGACGTCGACCTATACGCCGGCCGAGCGGGCCAAGGTTCAGGCCAGCCACGACTTTACGGTGTATGCCGCCACTGCGTCGGCAGCTGCGCTCTCGGGCGTGTTGGCGGCGAAGGCCGGATGGGTGGCCATCAATCTGGCCGCACTCCCGCTGATGGGTGCAGTTGTCGGCGCTGCAGTGTGGCTGATGGTGCGGGAACGCGAGGCGCGGGCCCTGCCCGCGGAGTAGGAGCGACATCCCGCCATGGGGGACCGCTACGATCGAGGCTGGCGCAGGAGGCCGCGTCATCCGGGGCTCGAGCACCTGACACCGCCACCTGAGCTGATGGCCTGGGGTCTGCCGGCGTCCGCACGCATCGGCCACAACCAGGGCCCGCCGCTGGAGGAGGAGCCCGCGGTCGACCCGTTCGTGCACTATGTCTGGCGCAAGGCCCACGCCGAGGCCTGGAAGAACCCGCCGCTGTCGATCCTCGAGTTCCGTGTGGCGCGCGCCGAGGCGGCCGGCGTCACCTATCGTGAATACATGCTGGAACTTCTGGACACGGGCCGCCACCTGCAGGCTGAGGACTTGGCCAAGCGCCGCCAACGGGGATAGCCTGGATCGCCCAGCTGCAGCCAGGAGACCCGATGTCGGAACCGTTCGATCCAGCAAACCACCGCTTCGGCCCCTCGCGTTACTTCGAGGATTTCAAGCTCGGCGAAGCGTTCTACATTCCTTCGCGCACGGCCACGGAAGCGCAGTTCCTGGCCTTCCAGGCGGCTTCCGGCGACAACCATCCGATCCACTATGACCGCGAGTTCTGCCGCCGCCACGGCCATCCTGACTTGCTGGCGCACGGCTATCAGGTGCTGATCCAGACTGCGGCGGGAGCTGGGCTGTTTCCATTCCTTGTCGAGGACTCGCTCATCGGGTTCATCGAGCAGTCCTCGCGCTTCCTCAAGCCCGTCCACGCCGGCGATACCCTCTACCCGCTGTTGCTGGTCTCCGATTTGAAGCCCCAGCGCACGACAGGTGTGCTCACGCTGGCCTCCAGCGTGCACAACCAGAAGCGCGAGTTGGTGATGGAGGGCGAGCAGAAATACCTGATCAAGAGGCGGGTGGTGGCCGCATGAGCGCACGGACCATCGTGCAACGATGCTGGGACGATCTCATGCTGCGGCACGGGTGCGCGGGACCAGCGGCAGAGGCGGTGCTGGATGAACTCGTGCGCGCTTATGGCGAATCCCATCGCCACTACCACACGCTCGATCACATCGCTGCGCTGCTGAGGCTGCTGGAGGAGCATGGTCGCGGGGTCGGCGACCACGATGCGGTGGCGCTGGCGATCCTCTTCCACGATGTCGTCTATGACCCTGCGCGGCATGACAACGAGCATGCCAGCGCAGCCCACGCGATCGATCGGTTGACTCGCCTGGGCTTCCCGAGGGAGCTCGTTGCCAAGGTCGCGCGCTATGTCAGCGCTACAGCCCATGGCCAGGGCGCGCTATCGCCCCACGACGATGCCGATATCGCACTGCTGCTCGACCTCGACCTGTCGATCCTGGCGGCGGCGCCGACCGCGTATCACGCCTATGCGCAGGCGATCCGGCGCGAGTACAGCCATGTTGCAGAGGAGCCGTATCGGCCGGGGCGTCGACGCGTGCTTCAAGCCTTTCTGGCCCGCGAGCAGATCTACTGCACGGAGCAGCTGCGAGCACTTTGGGAAGCGCGTGCGCGAGCCAATATCGCCGGTGAGATGGCGGAACTCGCCTGAGCGGCTCGCACCCCCTGCGTCAAGGCCAGATCTGCACGTAGGCCGAGCGGGCGCGCTGCGAGACCTCGCCGAAGTGGGCATCGTACTCCCTGACGAGCGTCTTCAGATGGTCCGATTGCATGAAGCGCCGGAACACGTCCTCGCTCGCGAACTCGTAGACCGCCAGGTACTCGTATTTGTCGTCGCCCAGGATCTGCTTGTAGCGCCGGGCGCTCACAGCGCCGTTGTATTGCAGCAGCTGCGGCGCGTGCTCCTCGTTGTACCACGTGTTGAACGCGGCCTCCCTGTCCTTGGTGATGGTGGCGCGCACGACGAAGATGGTGATGGCCATGGTGGTTTCCTCCTGCGTATCGGTGCCTGCAGGCAGTCTTAGCGCTTCTCAGATGACGTCGTCGAGGTTGCGCGCGGCGTGGACCACGCGCAGCGGGCTCTTGGCTTCACTCGGCAGCCACCGCCATCTCCACCGGCTCCACCTTGGCCGCGCAGAACTTGAACTCGGGGATTTTACCCATGGGATCGAGCTGAGGGTTGGTGAGCAGGTTGGCGGCGGCTTCCGCGAAGCAGAAGGGGAGGAACACCATCCCCTCGGCGACATCACGGTCGGCGCGGGCCTTGAGCACGACCTCGCCACGGCGTGTGGAAACGCGGACGAACCCGCCTGGAGGAACCCCGAGCTTTTCCATCTCCCTGGGGTTCAAGCCAGCGATTGCTTCGGGCTCGAGCGTGTCGAGGTTGGAGGCTCGGCGCGTCATGGAGCCGGTGTGCCAGTGCTCGAGCAGGCGGCCCGTCGTCAGCACGAGTGGATACTCGGCGTCGGGCAGCTCGTCGGGCGGCAGCAGGTCGGCCGGCACGATTTTCGCCCGGCCGGACTTGGTGGGAAACGAGGTGGCGAAAATGATCTCGTTGCCGGGCTTGTCGGGCGCGTCGCAAGGATAGGTGACGGCGTCCTCGCGCACCAGGCGCTCCCAGGTGATGTTCTCGAGGGAGGGCATCACCTTGGCCATCTCGGCGAACACCTCCGACACGTCCTTGTAGCTCCACTTGAGCCCAATCCCTTGAGCCAGCTGCTGTATCAGCGCCCAGTCCTGCCGCGCATCTCCAGGCGGATCGATCACCGGCCGCGCGATCTGCACCTGCCGATTGGTGTTGGTGAAAGTGCCCCACTTCTCGGCATGCGCCGAGGCTGGCAGCACCACGTCAGCGTGCCATGCAGTCTCGGTGAGGAAGATGTCCTGCACCACGAGGTGCTCGAGCCTGGCCAGCGCCTCGCGCGCGTGCTGCACGTCGGGGTCGGACATCGCTGGGTTTTCGCCCATGATGTACATGCCCTTGATCACGCCGTCCTTGATGGCATGCATGATCTCGACCACTGTCAGCCCCTTGGTGGGGTCGAGCTGGACACCCCAGAACTCCTCGTAGGCGCTGCGGATGGACACGTCCTCGACCGACTTGTAGTCGGGAAACACCATGGGGATCAGGCCGGCATCGGACGCGCCCTGGACGTTGTTCTGACCGCGCAGGGGATGCAGCCCGGTGCCGGGCCGCCCCACCTGGCCCGTGACGAGAGCCAGCGCGATCAGGCACCGGGCGTTGTCGGTGCCGTGGGTATGCTGCGAGATGCCCATGCCCCAAAAGATGATCGAGCGCTCGGAGCGGGCATAGAGGCGTGCCACCTCGCGAATGGTGGCCGCGGGAACGCCGCACACCGGCTCCATCTTCTCCGGGGGGAAGTCCTTCACTTTCGCCTTGAGGCTCTCGAATCCCTCGGTGTGCGCCTGCACATACTGGACGTCGACCATGCCCTCCTCGACGATCGTGTTGAGCATGGCGTTGAGCAGCGCCACGTCGCGGCCCGGCTTGAACTGCAGGGTGTGGCTGGCATAGCGGGCGAGACCCTGAGAATGCCCGCGCGGGTCCATGACGATCAGCTTGGCGCCGCGCGCCGCGGCATTCTTGAGGAAGGTGGCGGCGACCGGATGGTTCTCCGTCGGCCGCGCGCCGATGACGATGATGCAGTCGCTGTCCTTGGCGGCCGTGAACGGCGCTGTCACGGCACCCGAGTTCAAGCCCTCCATCAGCGCCGCCACTGAGGAGGCATGACAGAGCCGGGTACAGTGGTCGACGTTGTTGGTGCCGAAGCCTTGCCGGATCAGCTTCTGGAAAAGATAGGCCTCCTCGTTGGACCCTTTGGCCGAGCCGAAGCCGGCAAGCGCCTTGCCGCCATCGCGCTCGTGAATGCCTTTGAGACCCGAGGCGGCCCGCTGCAGGGCCTCCTCCCAGCTCGCTTCGCGGAAATACTTGTCGACCTCCTCGCGCCTGATCTGCATGTTGGCGTCCTTGGCGACGCCCTCGCGGCGGATCAACGGCTTCATCAGCCGATCGGGGTGATGGATGTAGTCGAAGCCGAAGCGGCCCTTGACGCACAATCTGTTGTTGTTGGCTGGCCCGTCGCGTCCGTCGATGTAAAGGATCTTGTTGTCCTTCACGTGCACCGTGGTCTGGCAACCGACGCCGCAGTAGGGGCACAACGTATCGACCGACTTCGTCTCGTAGTTGACGCGCTTGCCCGCGTTGTCGAGCAGGCCCTTCTCCATGAGCGCTCCGGTCGGGCATACCTGCACGCACTCGCCGCAGGCGACGCAGGTGGAGTGACCCATGCCCGCGTCGAAGTCGAACACCACCTTGGAGCCATGCCCGCGATAGGCCATACCGATCACGTCGTTGGCCTGCACCTCGCGGCACGCGCGCACGCACAGGCCGCAATTGATGCAGGCGTCGAGGTTGACGGCGATGGCCGAATGCGTGCTGTCCGCGGCTGGCCGAAGGTCTCGCGGAAAGCGGCTGGTGGGCGTGACGCCCATGGCATCGACCCAGTTCCAGAAGCTGGACTTCGGGTCGTGGCTACTTTCCCGCATGGGCTGATCTGCCATCAGCAGCTCGAATACCATCTCGCGAGATTTTCTTGCGCGTTCCGAGCCGGTCTTGACCTTCATGCCAGCCGCAGCCCTGCGCTGGCATGAGGCGGCCAGCACCCGCTCGCCCTCGATCTCGACCATGCAAGCGCGGCAGTTGCCGTCGGCGCGATACCCCGGCGCTGGATGCCAGCACAGGTGCGGGATCTTGGTGCCGTGCCGCTGGGCGACCTGCCAGATGGTCTCGCCCGGCTCGGCCTCGACCGGCTTGCCGTCGAGTTCGATGGTGATCTTGGTGGACATGCTGCGGCCTCAGCTCTTCAGCTCGATCTCGACAAAGGCGAATTCGAAGTCGTTGGCGTTGATGACGTTGTGATGAACGCCGGCCTTGCGAAAATAGGATACACCCTGCCTCAGATCGGCGAAGCTCTCATTGCCCTCGGGCGACACCAGTTTCAGCCGCCCGGTGCCCGAAGGAACCACCACGTAGTCCATCTGGTGGACGTGCTCGCCAGTTTCCGCGCCAGGCGCAAACCGCCACTCGGTCACGCGCACCCGGTCGTTATCGACCTGCACGGTGGGCACGGCTTGCGGCAGCTTGCTCACCGCAAGTCCTCCGGGAAATACTTGAACACACACCTGACAGGATTGGGCGCCGCCTGTCCGAGGCCGCAGATTGAGGCATCACCCATCACCTGCGCCAAGTCATCCAGCAGCTCGGCGTTCCAATTGCCCCCGCTCATCAGCTTCACGGCCTTTTCGGTGCCGTTGCGGCACGGTGTGCACTGGCCGCAGCTCTCGTCCTCGAAGAAGCGCATGAGATTGAGGGCCACCGCCTTCATGTCATCCTTGTCGGACAGAATGACGACGGCGTGGCTGCCGACAAAGCAGCCGTGCTTCTCGAGCTGGCCGAAGTCGAGCGGGATGTCGGCCATGTAGGCGGGCAGGATGCCGCCCGAGGCTCCGCCCGGCAAATAGCCCTTGAAGTTGTGGCCCCCGGCCATGCCGCCGCACAGCGCGATGAGGTCCCTGGCGGTCGAGCCTGCAGCAGTCAGCACGACCCCCGGTTTCTTGACGCGCCCCGATACCGAATAGGAGCGCAGGCCCTTGGCGCCGTTCTTGCCCTGCGAGGCGAACCAGGCTGCGCCCTTATCGAGGATGGCCGGCACCCAGTAGAGCGTCTCGATGTTGTTGACGAGCGTCGGCCGGCCGAACACGCCGACCTGTGCCACATAGGGCGGCCGGTGCCGCGGCAATCCACGCTTGCCCTCGATCGACTCGATCATGGCGCTCTCTTCGCCGCAGATGTAGGCACCCGCGCCGCGGCGAACGGTGAGCCTGGTGTGCTTGGAAAGGCCCGCCGACTCCAGCTTCGGGATTTCCTTCGCGAGTATTTTCAGGACCGCTGGGTATTCGTCGCGGATGTAGATGAAGACCTGCTCGGCCTCCACCGCCCACGCGGCGATCAGCGTGCCCTCCAGGAACTTGTGCGGCTCGCGCTCGAGGTAATAGCGGTCCTTGAAGGTGCCGGGTTCGCCCTCGTCGCCGTTCACCGCCATCAGGCGCGGGCCCTTCTCGGCCCGCACCAGGCCCCACTTGCGGCCCGTGGGAAAGCCTGCGCCCCCTAGTCCGCGCAGGCCCCCATCGGACAGTACCGCGATTACATCCTCGACCTTGCGCGCGCCTGAGAGGCAGGAACGCAAAATCGCGTAGCCCCCCGCTTTCGCGTGAGCGTCGAAATCATGGTAGGCCGGCATCTCGGGCTGCACCTCGCCGCGGCTTGCAAGGTTCAGGAGTTTGCCGACAGTCGCTTGGTCGACGTGAAGGTGCCCGACCTCGGCGGCCGGCGCCGTGTCGCACGAGCCGATGCACGGGGCGCGCAGCACACGTACGCCCGGCATCCGTTCACTTTGCAGTTCGCCGAGCAGCCTCTCGGCCCCAGCGAGCATGCAGCTCAAGCTGTCGCACACCCTTATGGTAACCTTGGGCGGCCGCTCTTCGCCCTCGCCCACGACATCGAAATGGGCATAGAAGGTGGCGACCTCGTAGACCTCCGCCATCGGGATCTTGAGCTCTTCTGCCAGCGCGTGCAAATGGCCCTCGGGCAGGCAGCCCTCAAGGTCCTGGATGAGGTGCAGGAACTCGATCAGCAGGGCTCGCTCGCGAGGCCGCTCGCCCAGGATTGCTCTAACCGCAGCTACCTCACCGTCCTTGAGCACCCGGCCGCGCGGAAAAGGCGCAGCCTTGCGTCGGCCGGAACCAGGATGAATCGAGCGGCGCTCGCCCAGGGGCGCGCTGCTTTTCCCTCTTGCGACGTCATTCATTCGCGGGAGCCCAAAGGACGCGGTGTCCTGATCTCATGCATGGTCATGGCTGCCGATGCACGAGATGATGCAAGAGCTAGCATTCTGGCATACCATATGCCATATGTCGCTCTGCTGTCGAGGTGGAGCCTGGCCTGGAGCGATGGATGCTGGCCCGCGTGGTGCGCAGTCCGCCCTGCCGTTCGGTGTGAAGTCTCGCCGGCGGCGCGAACGATGGTTGCCGCCTGCGACCAAGGTGCACCCTACCCATCGCGGTGCGCCTGCAATTATATAGCTGCGATGCCCGGCTGTTTGGCTTGGGTGCAGAAAATCGGGGGAGAGACAAGCAATGCTGGTCGTTTTTGCAGCATGGAGCGATCAGATCGCGCAGTATCTTCAGGGTGTACTGGGCCTTGATGCCGCCTACGTCGTTGCCGTCCTCCGCATCATCGGCATCAACATCGTCCTCTCAGGCGACAACGCGATCGTCATAGCGCTGGCCTGCCGCACGCTGCCGCCACGCCAACGCGTCATAGGTATCATCCTTGGTGCCGGCGCCGCGGTTGTACTGCGCATCCTCTTCACGATCGTCGTGCAGCAGCTGTTCGACGTGCCCTGGCTCAAGCTGGTTGGCGGACTGATCCTGCTCTGGATAGCGGTCAAGCTGCTTCTGGGAGAGGAGTCTGATGAGAACAGCGTCAAATCGGGCGGCAATGTGTGGGAAGCGGTGAAGATTGTCGCGATCGCCGACATCGTGATGAGCCTCGACAATGTCCTGGCAATTGCTGCAGCAGCCGGTGGCGACACCAACCTCATTATCCTCGGTCTCATCATCAGCATTCCGCTCGTCGTGTTCGGCTCGACCCTGCTCGTGTGGCTCCTCGATCGCGTGCCGATCCTCGTCTGGGCGGGCTCGGCTTTGCTTGGCTGGGTGGCAGGCGAGTTGATCGCGACTGAGCCCATTCTCCAGACCTATGTAACAGTCGCGGCAGAAGCGCTGGGCGTGACCACAAAGTTCATCGCCCGGGCCGTGGAGATCTTCGGCGCAGTCCTGGTGGTGGCGATTGGATGGCTGATACAGAGGGCCAGCCGCGCGCGGCGGGCCGCAGGACAGGCCGCTGAATAGTAATGGGCCCCCGGCGATCGCGCGGACCGGGCGGGCCGCCTTCGCTCGTTCGCTGGGGCCGGCGGTACTCCCCGGCAAGGCGAGAAGGGGTGGTGGCTGAGCGCTACCGCCGGGTCAATAGCCCAGCCACGCCTCCAGCGGCCCCTTCGGCAGGGGCACCAGGAACCATTTCTCGAACATGAAGAACAGGGCGACGGGCGCAACCATCGCGACGCCCATCGCTTTCAGGGGGTTCTCGCGGCCAACGGCGATCATGAAAGCAAATATGAAGATCGCGGAGGCCACATAGATGCCGAGGGCAGGAACCTCGACGGGCCCGATCGAGAGCCCGCCGATGAGTGCGACGTAGGCCAGACTGGGGACCAGCACGGCCAGCACGCGGCCAAACGGCCGCAAGGATACGAAGATTTCGCCTGCGCCGTGTCCGCGCACCGCACTCGCCAGGTTGACCAGACTGGCGATGCCCAGGATCACCGCAACCCAGAACGGATAGTAGCCGGGAGCCGGTCCTTCACCGTCGATCCAGCGGAAGCCCAGTCGAGTGCTATCGTAGATTACGATGCCGCTCCCGACCAGCAGCAGCAGAGCGATGACGGCCTCCATCGTTCGATTGGACACCAGCGGCCGGCCTTCAGGGGCTCTGTCCTCGTTCTGCATACCGCGTCAGTCCTTTCTTTTCTTGGAGCACGCGTGCGGCCGCCCGCAAGGTTCGGCCGCGACGCTGAACCCATCCTCTTACTTGCCGGCTGCGAGGAAGCCCGCTTCCTTCATGAGGTCGTAGTGGAGCTTGTCGTTGTTCTCGACCCAGCCCTTGAACTCACCGCCCGTCATGAAGGTCTGGTTGAAGGCGCCCTCTTCCATGAACCTTTTCCAATCGTCAGTCGCCATGACCTTCTTGAAGAGGTCGACGTAGTAGTCGACCTGCTCCTGCTTGACACCCGGCGGCATGAAGATGCCGCGCAGCATCTGATACTCCGTGTTGACGCCAACCTCCTTGCATGTGGGAATGTCGGACCAGGCCATGTCGGTCGTGACTTTTTGCGTATAGACGCTGCGCTTCCCGTCGAAGATGCACAGCGGGCGCAGGGCGCCTGCCTTCCACTGCGAAACCGCCTCGATCGGGTTGTTCACGGTGGAGTTGACGTGCTTGCCGACGAGCTGGACCGCGACTGCACCGCCCCCGCTGTAGGGCACATAGGTGAACTTCTTGGGTGCGGTGAGCTTCTCCAGCGCCACGGTGATGATCTGGTCTTCCTGCTTTGAACCAGTGCCGCCCATTTTGAACGTCCTGTCGTCGCCGGCTTTGACGGCGTCGATGTAATCCTTTGCCGTCTTGTAGGGCGTCTCGGCGTTTACCCAGAGCACGAACTGGTCGAGTGCCAGCATGGCAACGGGCGTCATGTCCTTCCAGCTGAATGGCACGCCGGTCGCATTGGGGGTGGTGAAGAGGTTGGACAGCGTGATGATGACGGTGTGCGCGTCACCAGCGGATTTCTTGACCTCCAGGAAACCTTCGGCCCCTGCACCGCCCGCCTTGTTCACGGTGATGATCGGCTGCTTCGACAGATTGTTCTTGGCGACCGCACCCTGAATGAAACGAGCCATCTGATCGGCGCCACCACCGGTGCCGGCCGGAATGATGAACTGGATGGGCTTGGTCGGTTCCCAGCCCTGCGCGCCGGCCGGGGGCGGAGATGCCAACAGGGCTGCGGCTGCAGCCAGGGTGCCGACGCAGGCGGCATGGCGTGCAACGCCTGGCCCACTACTAGGCCTCGAGTTCTTGAGTGCGTCACCATTGTTTCCTCCTTCGTTGTGGTTGCTTTTGGTTTTATGGTCGGGCGATTTTGGCTGGCCCCTTTCAGCGCTCGCGATCCACGACCGCGGCTCCAGCCGGAGCCGCGACTGCGCGAGTATCCGCCGTGCGCCGCCTGTCCCGCAGCCAAGTCATGAGCGGCCACAACAACAAGATCACGCCCAACCCCATGATCGAGCCGACCAGCCAGTTCGAGAAGAACACCGTCAGGCTGCCTTGCGATCCTAGCATGGCCTGCCGGAAAGCCTCCTCAGCCCGATCGCCGAGCACGATCGCAAGCACCAGCGGCGGCAACGGATAGCCGAGCTTGTTGAAGATGTAACCGGCGACGCCGAACGCCAGCATCATCCACACGTCGAACATGGAATTGTGCACGGTGTAGGCGCCCACCGCACAGATGACGAGGATGACGGGCGCGATAATGGAGAACGGCACGCGTAGGATCGCTGCAAACAGTGGCACGCAGGTGAGGACCACGATCAGGCCGGCGATGTTGCCGAGGTACATCGACGCGATCAGCCCCCACACGAAATCCTTCTGCTCGATGAACAGCATCGGCCCCGGCTGCAGGCCCCAGATCAGCAAGCCGCCAAGAAGCACGGCCGCCGTTGGCGAACCGGGAATGCCAAGCGTCAGCATGGGTAGAAGCGCGCTGGTGCCAGCCGCGTGCGCTGCAGTCTCCGGTGCCACCACGCCCTCAATCTCGCCCTTGCCGAATCTGTCTCCGCGGCTGGAGAAACGTTTGGCAAGGCCGTAGCTCATGAAGGACGCCGGCGTTGCACCGCCCGGCGTGATGCCCATCCAGCAGCCCACGATGCAACTGCGGATCGAGGTCACCCAGTAGCTCAACAGTTTCTTCCAGGTCTGCAGCACGGCGTTGAGCCGGATGGTGGCGGTGGAGCCGGTGAACTTGAGCCCTGCCTCCATGGAGGAGAGGATCTCGCCGATGCCAAACAGGCCGATAACCGCAATGAGGAAGTCGAAACCGACCAGCAGATGGTCCTGTCCGAAGGTCATGCGCAGCGTGCCGGTCATCTTGTCCAGGCCGACGGAGCCCAGCGCGAACCCGAGGCACATCGCCGCCAGCACCTTGAAAGGCGAGCCCCGCCCCATGCCGACGAAACTTGCAAAGGTGAGGAAGTAGACGGAGAAGAATTCGGCCGGTCCGAACTGCAAGGCGAACTTGGCGATCAGCGGGGCGAGGAACGTGATCATGACTACCGCCACCAGCGCGCCGACGAAGGACGAGGTGAAGGCGGCCGTCAGGGCCTCGTCAGCCCGGCCTTGCTGCGCCATGGGATGGCCATCGAAGGTTGTGGCCACCGACCAGGGCTCTCCCGGAATGTTGAAGAGGATGGAGGTGATGGCCCCCCCGAACAGAGCGCCCCAATAGATGCAGGACAGCATGATGATGGCGGAGGTGGGGGGCATGGTAAACGTGAGCGGCAGCAGGATCGCCACCCCGTTGGCGCCGCCGAGGCCAGGCAGCACACCGATGATGACGCCGAGCAGTATGCCGATCAGCATCAACGCGACGTTGTACCAGGAGAGCGCGACCTTGAAGCCACCAATGAGCGAGTTGATCTCGTCCACACCGTTTCCCTTCCCCTCGTTTCCCCTCTAGCTCCCCACACGCCAGCCTGGACTTGACTTTGGGACACGTCCATTGTGTTTCGCCGCGTCTGGTATACATTGTGCCAAACGATGCACCGACGCAATATACCATTTGTCAGATGCAGAGCCGTTGCAATCAGAAGAAGAAACTGAGCCAACTGATCGTCAGACTGAATTGTAATATCGAAGCGCATGACCGCAAGACCTGATCAGCTACCGGCGACCATCCTCGCTTGCCGCACGGATGGCTCTGGTGTATGGTATACCAGAAACCACCACAAGATGCTCTGCCAAGACTAGGGGAGCATCTGCGCGTGTCAGGTGTGACATGGCCGATACCCAGCTCAAGATCGCTCCGATAGGCGAAGGCCTGAGCCTGAAGGCGCGAGCTTACGAAGCGCTGAAGGCCGCGATCACCAACATGAACATCTACGCCGACGACGCGGAGCTGCGCCTCGACGAGCGTGACTTGTCGCAGCGCTTCGGGGTGAGCCGCACCCCGCTGCGCGAGGCGCTCGCGCAGCTCGACCAAGAAGGTCTCGTCAGGATTGTCGCGCGCCGCGGCATCTTCATCGTGCGCAAGACCAAGGCCGAGATCCTCGACATGATCACGGTGTGGGCAGCGCTGGAGAGCATGGCGGCGCGGCTTGCGACCAAGGAGGCCAGCTCCGACGAGCTCGCCGCGCTGCACACGCTGGTCGACCAGTTTTCGCAGGACAAGATTGCCGCCAAGATGGGCGAGTACTCCGACGCCAACATCAAGTTCCATCAGGCCATCATCGGATTGGGCAAGAACCCGCTGATTGCCGATATCACCGATGCGCTGTTCTTCCATGTGCGCGCCATAAGGCAGCGCACCATTTTCGAGCAGGATCGCGCCAAGCGTTCGATCGTCGATCACAAGGATATCGTCGTCGCACTGGAAGCGCGCGACACGGAGCGGGCCGAGCGCCTGGTGCGCGAGCACACCTTGCGACTGAGAGACCACGTCGATCGGTTCGTGGAAATCGATTGATTGCGATGAAACGCATGAAACGAGCAGGGATACAGAAGGGTTGCGATGGCGGCTGAAGACACGCTGAAGACGAAGACACAGGATGGCAGCGTGCTCTCGGGCGGCCATCTGGTGGCCAAGGCGCTTGGAGCCGAGGGCGTCGGCGTGCGGCACGAGCGGGGCGCGGCCCTCGCCCTCTAAGCATAGCCGAGCGGGTGCAGAGAAAAATTTGGAGGGAGGGAGCCAGATGTCCGCAACAGTGCAGAGCATTGATGCAAATGCAGCCGGAGGAGAGCAGGAGCTGACGGACGGCTTTCACCTCGTCATCGATGCGCTCAAGCTCAACGACATCAACACGATCTATGGCGTGCCCGGCATCCCGATCACAGATCTGGGCCGTTTTGCCCAGGCCGCAGGCATTCGAGTCATCTCGTTTCGGCACGAGCAGCATGCCGGCAACGCGGCTGCGATCGCCGGCTACCTTACGAAGAAGCCTGGCGTCTGCCTCACGGTTTCGGCTCCTGGCTTTCTCAACGGCCTGACGGCGCTCGCGAATGCCACGACCAACTGCTTCCCGATGATCCTGATCTCGGGCTCGTCCGAGCGCGAGATCGTCGACCTGCAGCAGGGCGACTACGAGGAGATGGACCAGCTCGCGATCGCCAAGCCGCTCTGCAAGGCGGCCTTCCGCGTGCTGCACGCCGCAGACATCGGCATCGGCGTGGCGCGCGCGATCCGCGCGGCTTTGTCGGGCCGTCCAGGCGGCGTCTATCTCGATCTGCCGGCCAAGCTTTTCTCTCAGGTCATGAGTGCTGAAGCTGGCGCCAAGTCGCTCGTCAAGGTCATCGATCCAGCGCCGGCCCAGATTCCCGCTCCGGCTGCCATCCAGCGTGCGCTCGATGTCCTGAAGAGCGCCAAGCGCCCTCTGATCATTCTCGGCAAGGGCGCGGCTTACGCGCAGGCCGATGACGCGATCCGCGCCCTGGTCGAGAAGAGCGGCATTCCTTTCCTGCCGATGAGCATGGCCAAGGGTCTTCTGCCCGACACACATCCGCAGTGTGCGGGTGCTGCGCGCTCGACGGTGCTGAAAGACGCCGACGTCGTGATGCTGATCGGCGCACGCCTCAACTGGCTGCTGTCGCACGGCAAGGGCAAGACCTGGGGTGAACCCGGATCGAAGAAGTTCATCCAGATCGACATCGAGCCCAAGGAGATGGACTCAAACGTCGAGATCGTCGCTCCCGTGGTCGGCGATATCGGCTCCTGCGTGTCGGCACTTCTCCATGGGCTAGACGGCAAGTGGCCGGCACCGCCGGCCGACTGGACCAACGCCGTCAAGGCGAAAAGGGAAGAGAACATCGCCAAGATGGCGCCGAGGCTGATGAAGAACTCGGCGCCGATGGACTTCCACGGCGCGCTCGGTGCGCTGCGCGCCGTCATCAAAGAGCGGCCCGATACCATCCTCGTCAACGAAGGCGCCAACACGCTCGATCTCGCGCGCGGCGTCATCGATATGTACAAGCCGCGCAAGCGCCTGGACGTCGGCACCTGGGGCGTCATGGGCATCGGCATGGGCTTCGCCATCGGCGCAGCCATCGAGACCGGCAAGCCCGTGCTCGCGGTCGAAGGCGACAGCGCGTTTGGCTTCTCCGGGATGGAGGTGGAGACGATCTGCCGGTACAATCTGCCGGTCTGCGTCGTGATCTTCAACAACAACGGCATCTATCGCGGCACCGACGTCAATCCGACGGGCGGTCCGGACGTAGCGACGACCGTCTTCGTCAAGGACTCGCGCTACGACAAGATGATCGAAGCATTCGGCGGCGTTGGCGTCCGCGTGACAACGCCCGACGAGCTGCGCCGCGCCGTCAACCAGGCCATGGACTCCGGCAAGCCGACCCTCATCAACGCGGTGATCGACCCTGCGGCCGGCAGCGAGAGCGGCAGAATTGGCAACCTCAACCCGCAAAGCGTGGTGAAGAAGAAATAGTCGTCCATGTCGCAAACCAACCGCAAGTTCACGCGCATATCGGCAGCCGATTATCTCGCCGCCGAGAACGATGGATCGTGGCGGCACGAGTTCGTCAACGGTGTCGTCTATGCGATGGCGGGCGCGAGCGACCGGCACAATCTCATTCGCGGTCGCCTGGCGGCAGTCCTGCTGGGGCATGTTCCGCAGCATTGTCGAGTGTTCAGCGCTGAGATGAAATTGCGCATCAAGAGCAATGACGATGAACGCTACTACTATCCCGACATTTTCGTCGCCTGTGATCCTGGCGACCGCGAGCGTTACTCGCGCGACAGCGCGGTCCTCGTGGTGGAGGTCTTATCACCGACGACCGAACGGATCGACCGCACAGAGAAATTCGAGGCGTACAAGCGAATTCCTTCGCTCTCCGAGTATGGCCTACTCGCGCAGGACGCCATCGAGCTTGAGCTTTTCCGCCGACGGACAGACCGGCAGCGCGAATTCTATCAGCGGGACAATACCGTAACGCTCGAGAGCGTGGGCCTGACTCTAAGCGTGTCACAACTGTATCGCGACATCGAATTCGAAGACCCAACGCTGTCCTCGACCACGGGGCGCTCGATGGAGGGAGACTAGCGAAAGGGCGGTGGCTAAGAGCTTTTGGCACGAGGGTCCGGGAGATCATCGATGTCGTGGTTCGACAAGTTGAAAGCAGCAAGGCCACAAGGCCAAGCGAATGCGACTAGGGAGGCCCACATGGGCAAGGCACTTGAAGGCGTGCGCATCCTCGACCTGAGCCATGTGCAGGCGGGCCCCACCTGCACGCAGCTGCTCGCCTGGTTCGGGGCCGACGTCATCAAAGTGGAGCGCCCCGGCGTCGGGGACATCACGCGCGGTCAGCTGCAGGACGTTCCCAAGGCCGACAGCCTTTATTTCACGATGCTGAACCACAACAAGCGCTCGATCACGCTCGATACCAAGAACCTCAAGGGTAAAGAGGTGCTGGAGCGCCTGATCAAGGCCTGCGATGTGCTGGTAGAGAACTTCGGACCCGGCGTGCTCGACCGCATGGGGTACACCTGGGAGCGCATCCAGCAGCTCAATCCGCGCATGATCTATGCATCGATCAAGGGCTTCGGACCCGGCCCCTACGAGGACTGCAAGGTCTACGAGAACGTTGCGCAATGCACCGGCGGCGCGGCGTCCACCACCGGCTTCCGCGATGGTCCGCCGTTGGTGACCGGCGCGCAGATCGGCGACTCGGGAACGGGCCTGCATCTGGGCCTCGGCATCGTCACCGCTCTCTACCATCGCACCAAGACGGGCAAGGGCCAGCGCGTAACCGTGGCCATGCAGGACGGTGTCCTCAATCTGACGCGCGTGAAGATGCGCGATCAGCAGCGTCTGAAGCACGGACCTCTCACGGAATACAGCCAACACGGTGAGGGAGTTCCATTCGGCGAGGCCGTGCCGCGCGCCGGCAACGACTCGGGCGGCGGGCAACCTGGGCGCATCCTGAAATGCAAAGGCTGGGAGAAAGACCCAAACGCCTATATCTACTTCATCACCCAGGCGCCGGTCTGGGAGGCGATCTGCGACGTCATCGGCGAGCCCGGTTGGAAAACGCACCCCGACTACGCCAAGCCGCCCGCGCGCCTGCCGCGCCTGAACGAGATCTTCGCCCGCATCGAAAGATGGACCATGACCAAGACCAAGTTCGAGGCCATGGAGATCCTCAACAAGTACGATATTCCCTGCGGGCCGATCCTCTCCATGAAGGAACTGGCCGAGGACCAATCGCTGCATGCCACCGGCACCATGGTCGAGGTCGATCATCCCACCCGCGGCAAATACCTCTCCGTCGGCAACCCGATCAAGCTGTCGGACAGCGCCTCGGAAGTGAAGCGCTCGCCACTGTTGGGCGAGCACACCGAGGAGATCCTGCGCGACGTGCTCGGCTACAGCGCTGATGAAGTTTCCGCCCTCAAGGCGGCCGGCGCGACGGAGCCTCAGAAAAAGGCAGCGGCGGAGTGAATGGAAGCTCCCTCTCCCCGCAAGCGGGGAGAGGGTCGGGGTGAGGGGCGGCCGCACGTGTCGGAGCAAGCTCCTGCCCCTCACCCTAACCCTCTCCCCATGAAGTATGGGGAGAGGGAACCAAGGCGGAGAAACCGATGCGTATCGTCGTGCATGGACAAGAGGCCTTCGGCAAGGCCGTGCTCGAGAAGCTGCTGGATCGCAAGGAGAACGTCGTTGCCGTCTTCTGCGCGCCCGACAAGGCAGGCCGGGCCGAGGACCCGCTGAAAGTGTTCGCCCGCGAGAAGGGCCTCACCGTGCATCAGCCGAAGAGCTGGAAAATGCCGGAAGCGTTGGAATTGATGAAATCATGCAACGCGGACTTGTGCGTTATGGCATATGTGACGCTGTTCGTTCCGCAGCCCGTGCTCGACGCGCCCAAGCTCGGCACCATCCAGTATCATCCCTCGCTGCTGCCCTTGCACCGCGGGCCCTCGTCGATCAACTGGCCGATCGCCATGGGCCGCACCGAGACGGGGCTGTCGATCTTCTGGCCGGACGAGGGGCTCGATGAGGGGCCGGTTCTGTTGCAAAAGAAGGTGGCCATCGGCCCGGACGAGACACTGGGCGATGTCTACTTCAAGAAGCTGTTTCCGCTCGGCGTCGATGCCATGATGGAAAGCATCGATCTCGTGCGCGCCGGCAAGGCGCCCAAGGTCGCGCAAGACCACTCGAAGAAGACCTACGAGAGCTGGTTCAAGAAGGACGTGGCCGAGATCGACTGGGCGAAACCGGTCGCTGACATCTACAATCTGATCCGCGCCGCCAACCCCGCGCCCGGCGCGTGGAGCACGATCAAAGGCCAGAAGGTGGATATCTTCGATGCCGCAAAGGTCTCCGGCGACGGCAACCCCGGCAATATTCTCGCGGTGAACGATCAGGGCATCACGGTTGCTGCCCGCGGCGGCGCCATCCTCGCCAAGCGTGTTCGCGGTGCGGACGGCAAGAAGGTCCCTGCTGCCGAGTGGGCGAAGTCGGCGGGGGTCACGGCAGGCGATGCATTCGAGAAGCCGACAGCACCGAAATCCTGAAATTCAATGCAAGTGTCTCGCGCGGTTGCGCAGGAGGGAAATCCATGGCCGTGAAGTCCGACATCGAGATTGCGCGCGAAGCGAAGATGAAGCCGATCGCCGAGGTCGGAAAGAGGATCGGCATTCCCGACAGCGCGCTGCTGAACTACGGGCCCTACAAGGCCAAGGTCTCCTTCGACTTCATCAACTCGGCGCAGAAGAACAAGGACGGCAAGCTGATCCTGGTCACCGCCATCACCCCGACGCCGGCCGGGGAGGGCAAGACGACGACCACGGTTGGGCTCGGCGATGGCCTCAACCGCATCGGCAAGAAGGCCATGAGCTGTCTGCGCGAGCCTTCACTTGGACCGTGCTTCGGCGTGAAGGGAGGCGCGGCCGGCGGGGGCTACTCTCAGGTAGTGCCGATGGAGGATATCAACCTTCACTTCACGGGCGACTTCCACGCCATCACGTCGGCTCACAACCTGCTCTCCGCACTGCTCGATAACCACATTTACTGGGGCAACGCGCTGGGGCTCGATGGGCGACGCATTGCCTGGCGCCGCGTAATGGACATGAACGACCGCGCGCTGCGGTCGATCGTCAACTCGCTCGGCGGCACCGCCAACGGCTTCCCGCGCGAGGACGGCTTCGACATCACCGTGGCATCGGAGGTGATGGCGATCCTGTGCCTCGCCATGGACCTGAAGGACCTGGAGCGCCGGCTCGGCAACATCGTCGTCGGCTACACGCGCGACAGGAAGCCGGTCAAGGCGAGCGATCTCAAGGGCGACGGCGCCATGACCGTGTTGCTGAAGGACGCGCTGATGCCGAACCTGGTGCAGACGCTGGAGAACAACCCGGTCTTCATCCACGGCGGGCCGTTCGCCAACATCGCGCACGGCTGCAACTCCGTGCTCGCCACCAAGACCGCCCTCAAGCTCTGCGACTACGTGGTCACCGAGGCTGGCTTCGGCGCCGACCTGGGCGCGGAGAAATTCTTCGACATCAAATGCCGCAAGGCCGGCCTGACGCCTGCGGCCGCCGTCATCGTCGCCACCGTGCGCGCGCTCAAGATGCACGGCGGTGTGGCCAAGGATGACTTGAAGACAGAAAGCGTCGCCGCCGTCGCAAAGGGCTGCGAGAACCTGACGAGGCACCTCGACAACATGCGCAAGTTCGGCGTGCCGGCGGTCGTCGCCATCAACCGCTTCATCACAGACACTGACAAGGAGATCGCCGAGATCATGAAGGCGGCAGAGAGCGCCGGCGCCAAGGCCTTCCTGTGCACGCACTGGGGGGACGGCGGCAAGGGCATCGAGGCGCTCGCCCGCCACGTCGTCGACACGGCCGACAGCGGGCAGTCGAAGTTCAAGCCGCTCTACCCCGACGAGATGCCGCTGTGGGACAAGGTGAAGACCATCGCCACCGAGATTTACCGCGCCTCCGAGATCGTGGCCGACACCAGCGTGCGCAACCAGTTCAAGGACCTGCAGGCCGCCGGCTACGGTCACCTCCCCATCTGCATGGCCAAGACGCAGTACTCCTTCACCACCGACCCGAACCGGAAGGGAGCCCCCACTGGCCACGTCGTGCAGATCCGGGAGCTGAGGCTCTCGGCCGGCGCCGAGTTCATCGTCGCCATCACCGGCGAGATCATGACCATGCCAGGCCTGCCCAAGCTGCCGGCCGCAAACTCCATCAGGCTCAACGAGAAGGGGCAGATCGAGGGTCTGTTCTGACCTGCGCGGGTCGCGGCTCGGCCGCGTCCCCTCGGACGATCACTGCCTGCAGACGTGGTCGAGGGTGTAGCGCACGGCCTCCTGCGGCGTCGGCGCGGAGTGCGTCGAGCTGGCATAGCCGCCCGGCGTGAACGAATAGCCCCCATCCATCCAGCGCCAGACCCCGCGGTAGTGACCCCTGTTGAGGATGAGCACGCCGGAACGCCCGTCCGTCTCGGCAGTGAAGCCATGCTGGTCTCCGGCGAGGGAAGCGCGAAGCTTGCGCAATAGCTGCTCTTCGTGATCGACGTGCATGAGTTCGTCCTGCCGCAGTGCTGCCGCCTGGAAACGCCCCGGCGGCGTCTCCCCCGAGCGCCTCGAGCCCATAATGCTTGGGATGCCGCGACATTGCATTGATTAACGCGATATTGCGTAACAAATGTGCTGGGAATTTCCTGCGAATTCGATCCATTCAGGAAACCATCGCTTAACCGCGACGCCGCCACGGCCCGAGTGTGCGCCTCGCTGGAGCAAGATCGTTTCCGATCGAAGCGCTTGGCTTCGATCATGGAAGGTGAGTCTTGCTCTCAGGTCTATGATCAGAGGAGGATTTACGCTTCGGCCGCCACGTCTCGATCTGGGCAAGGTGATGCAATCCGAAGCGATTTTGCTCTAGTCGCGGCAGGGCGTTGCGATGGCGGTGCAGGTGTAGCCGCTCGGGCCCTCCGCGCAGCTGTAGTCTGCCGCCAATGCTTTGCTCCAGTTTGCATAGAGAGGGCCGAGCGATGGCATCGAGCGCACGGCGGAGCGCCAGTTTCCGCGCGCTGTGCCCTTGGCTAGCGTTTCGAACCGCGACGGCTCCCCTCGTGCTTGCACGGGACGCTCGGCACAAGTTGCCGGGGCGGCCGGCACAGCGGCGAGGAGCGGAACCGCAAACGCGGCCGGCACAACGGCGAGGATCGGGGGCCGCATTCTTTCCACGCCTCCCAAGGTCTGGTTGTGAACGAGGCTCGGAGACGATACGACTTCTGGCGCTCAGCGAAAAGCTTGCCTCACGTGCCGTGCCCAACGCAGGACCACTCGCATGACCGTGCCGGACGATATCTTGCAGGCGCTGGCGGCTCTCGCCACGCCGACCCTTGCCAACGCCCTCGACGATGTCGCCTTCGAGGGCGTGATGCTGGGCCTGATGCAGGTGGTGCCCGGAACGCGCTGTGCCGGCCGCGCGGTCACCGTGCGTGAGATCGGCGGCAGGCGCGGTGATTTCAGGTCGGAGGATTTTCAAGTCGGCCAGATCATCGACGCCGCCGGCCCTGGCGACCTTCTCGTCATCGACAACGGCGGACAATGCATCTCGACCTTCGGCGGGCTTGCGACCCTGGCCGCCAAGACCAAGGGCATCGGCGGCCTCGTCGCCGACGGCGGGGTGCGCGATCGCGAGGAGATGGTCGAGCATCAGTTCCCCGTGTTCGCGCGGCACATGACTCCGCTCACGGGCCGCACCCGTCTCGCCGTCACCGGCATCAACGAGCCGATCAGTTGTGGCGGGGTGCGCGTGCGTCCAGGCGACGCGATCGTCGCCGATGGGTCGGGCGTCGTGTGCATTCCCGCCGAGCACGCGGCCAAGGTCGCCGAGCTTGCAGGCCAGTACGCCAAGGATGACGCGCAGGCGGCTGCCGAGCTCGCCAGGGGCCTCTCGTTCCGCGAGGCGATGGCGAAGTTCCGGCGCATCTGACGGCATGCCGGCAAGCGAGGCGCACGCGTGACGAAGCGCGACGAACAGGGGGGCCGCGCCTTTCTCGTCGCGCTCGTCGTCCTCACCTTCGTCATGAACATGATCGCGCGCGGGGTCACCGAGACATTTGCGGTGTTTCTGCTGCCCGTGCAGCAGGGCCTCGGTGTCTCGCGCGCGGACATCACGCTCACCTACTCGGTGTTCATGCTGGCCTATGGGCTCTCCGCTCCCTTCGCTGGCCAGCTGATCGATCGCCTAGGCGCGCGTGTGGCCTACGGCTTCGGGCTGACGAGCCTCGGGTGCGGCTATCTGCTGGCGGGCTCGGCCACCGAGCTGTGGCACTACCTGTTCGCCGCCGGCTTTCTCGGCGGTCTCGGCTCCGCATCGCTCGGCATGATTGCGGCGTCCGCGCTGCTCTCGCGCTGGTTCACGGACCGCATCGGCACGATCATGGCCGTGCCCTACGCGGCAATTGGCGCTGGCATGCTGGTTCTGCCGCCGCTGACGCAGTTCATGCTTTCCGTCACCGATTGGCGCATGGCATACCGGGTACTGGGAGCGGGCGTGCTCATCGTGCTGCCGCTCATGATGCTGGCGCCGCTCAAGCGCATGACGGCGGGCTCGCCCGGATGGCGCGCCATGCGCAAGCAGGCAGGACCCGGCGCCAAAGGGCCGTGGACGGTTGCGGCGGCGCTGCGCACTGGCGCGTTCTGGGGTCTGTTCGCGGCGTACCTGTTTACGTCGATGGCGGCCTACAGCGTGCTTCCGCATTCTGTCGCGTATCTGATCGAGCGCGGCTTCGATCCGCTGATCGCGGCGAGCGCATTCGGGTTCAGCGGCATGCTGTCGGTCATCGGCATCCTCGCCGTCGGCTGGCTGTCGGACCGCTTCGGGCACCTGCGTACGGCCACTCTCTCCTACCTGTCGACCATTATCGGAATCGCGGCGCTGATCCTTGTCTCGGCGTGGCCCTCGCTGGCGCTCGTCTATGCCTTCGTGTGGTTCTTCGGTCTGATGCAAGGCGCTCGCGGCCCCATCATAATTGTCCTTGTTGCGCGGCTGTTTCCTGGCGGCGGTGTCGGCGCCATCTACGGCACGCTGTCGCTGGCGATGGGTCTCGGCGCAGGCCTGGGCTCCTGGGTCGCGGGCTTGCTCTACGAGCTCACGGGCAGCTACCTCGCCTCGTTCGCACTGGCCATCGGCGGGGCGCTGATGGGTCTCGCCATGTTCTGGATCATTCGCCCCTTGCGCGAGGGAGGCATCGCGCCAAAGCGGGTGCGAACCCCCTGATCGGCTCAGTGGGCGAAGAATACCGGAAGCTCGGCTGCCGACAGGATATGGCTGGTGGCGCCGCCGAAGATCATCTGCCGCAATCGGCTCTGCGTGTAGGCACCCTTGATGAGCAGGTTGGCCCCTATCGAGGCAGCCTCGGCGAGAATGACCTCGCCGGGGCGCAAGCCACGGCCGGTCACCGTCCTGTCGTTCGCGCCAATGCCGTTCGCCTCCAGATACGCCACCGCGTCCTTGATGCTCGGCCCCGGAACGATGGCGCCCTCGACGGCGATCAGCGACACTCGCTTGGCCTTCTTGAGCAGGGGCATGGCAAACAGCATGCAGCGCGCCGTCTCGGTGCTGGCGTTCCAGTGAATGAGGACCGTCTCACCGAATGCCGTCGGTGGTGCCGGTGGCGCCATCAGGACGGGCCTGCCACTGTCGAACAGGGCGGACTCCAATGCCGTCATGCGGGCACCGCGGCCTCCGGGCCGGCCCAGCACCGTGACGTCGTAAACGCGCCCGAGGCTCCCCAGCGCGCCATCCTCGATAGCGGAGCCGCCGCGCCAGCGAAACCGCGCGCCCTTGCCGGCTTCCCCGGAATTCTTCGCGGCGAACGCGTCGAAGAGCTGGCGCACGCTGCGGCAGAACTCGGTCTCGTTCCAGTCGGCGGGCGGAATGGTCACGGCGACGATGGGATCGGGCGCCACGATCTCAGCGAAGGCGGGACGCAGGGCAACACCCTCGATGGTTGCCTCGAAAGCATCAGCCAAGCGACGTGCGGTCTCCAGCACCGCAAGCATCTGCTCGCTTTGATCGACAGGAAGAAGAATGCTCTTCATGGCATTCCTCGCTGTTTCGGACGGTTGTTGTTTTGCTACCCAAGTCGAGCATAGCACAGACCACGCGCTCTGCGACCGGCCAAAACAAAGGACATGTCGAGCTTCAAAAGCGCGTCAGCACGCTAAAGGTGGCAAAGGGCCCGTGGACATCAACCCGGCCGCTCCTGGGGCCGTCGCCGGAAAGGCCACCCGACAGGGATACTTCTCCACTTGCCCACTCGTAGCGCGCGAAGCCGCCAACGCGGGCCGTGTCGTAGTCCCAGGTTCCTGTAGCGGCTCCCTCGAGGCCAATCGAGAGCTCCGGCCACAACCGCCAGCCGAGCCGGGCGCGAGTACCATAGATGTCATGCAGGGTGGTCCAGGACACATCGACTGAAGTCCAGGCCCAATCCGTGATGTTCCACCACGTCTCCAGCACCGCCTTGCCGCCTGCCTCGGTGCCCGTGGTTGCTTCCGGATCGTCGACGTTCTGTTCTCCAATTGTGAGGCCAGCCAGGATTTTGATGGTAACCGGGCCCAGCTGCTTGTGGTAACCCCCGAGCAGATCGACAGATGAGGCCGTGCCGCGGAAGTTGAGGGCTTGGGTGCCGGTGCCGGTCCACCGCGGGCTTGTGTAGTTGTAGGCGGCATAACCGGCTGCAACCCGGACCCTGAGCCCATCCTCGCGAATGCTGCCGAAGGGTGCGTACATGCCGCCGCCATAGAGCGACCAGACCCTGTGGAACGCCTCAGCGCCGGACCATACCTCGAAGTGGGGAGCGGCCGGGCTTTCGGCCGTTGCACTTTGGGCGCTGGCTTCGTGGCTCACCGCAGCGCATGCGACGAGAGCACGGCACAAGATCACCCATGAGCCAGAACGCGCCATACAAAGCACCTGGCCAACAAAATGTTGGAATTTTCGAGTAGAACGGCCTCAGAACTTCGAGGTCAACCGTATTGTATTGGCGTCGGCTTCCGCAATCTGGGGCTCTTGAAGATCCGCGCGTAGTGGCTATTCGGAAACAACCATGGATTGCCGGATTGCACAAAATATGGGCGAACCGGCGAGATCGTGTTGCTGTCGCAACGCGATCTCGGATATTTTCGCCATGAGCACCTGAGATGCGGCCATTTCTCTGGTTGCTCCGGTTCAGGGTAGGAACAGTGGAGCGGGTAAATGAGCGCGAGCGAGCGTGGCGACCCCACGGCGGGTCCATTCTGCAATTTGAGCCAAGCCTATTTCAGCGGCCTCGACGTGGCTGCGAAAGGTTACGAGCCGGCCCTCAGAAGCGCCGGCCGGTGGAACCTCGAGCTGATGGGTCTGGCAACGCGGCGGGCGCAGGCGTGGATGGAAATTCCAACACGGCTCAGCCAGTGCAAGACGCCGCAAGACCTGGCGAAGGAGCAGATGCGGTTCTGGCAGGTGGCCACGCATGATTATGCCGAAGGCGTGCGGCGGCTGACCGTGGCCTTCGGTGCCCTCGCCGTGCCGGGCTTCAACGGTGCCTGGGGTGGCAAAACCGCGGCGCCGGCGCGCGATTACATCACCTTCGCGGAGGCAAAGCCTGCGGCCGCTGACGAGGCCAAGCGTGATCGCCGGGCGGCGTGAGCCAATCACTCAGGACTTTTTTGCGCCTCGCTCCAGAATTCCGGCCAGCACAGGCCTCAGAAACCCAAGGAAGCGCCGCGGGTCCTCGCTGATTGGGAAGTGACCGAGCCCTTCCATGATGGTGACCTGCGCTCCGTCGATGCGGCGGGCCAAGTCGCGGGTGTCATCGGGCGTGCACGAGTAGTCGTACTCGCCGGTCAGCAGGAAGAGTGGGCACGTGCGCGTATCGATCTGAGCGACCCGCTCGCGGACATCGCCATCGGACGTGTAGTAGTGCAGGTCGCCCTTGAAGACGCCGGGGCCGCCCTGCATGTAGTGCCAGATGGTCTCCCATCGGTCCGCCTCTGGCGCGGTCGGCGCGATGAGGCCCGAGACCAGAGCCCCGCACACCTCGCCCCCGTGCACATCGGGACGGTGCAGCCACGCGAGGTCGTAGTAGGGATCGGCGTGAGCGCCGGATTCCAGGCCGATCAGCGCGCGGAACCGGCGCGCATGCTCCAGTGCCAAGTGCAAGACCACGCGCCCGCCGATGGAGCAGCCGATGACTGCGGGCCTGTCGAGGTCCAGCGCATCGACGACCGCCATGATGGTGTCGACATAGGCGCGCGCGGTGAGCCTGTACTCGCCGTTCTGCCAACCAGCGGGCGGCGACGACTTGCCATGCCAGGGCAGATCGAAGGCGATGACGCGGAAGCGCTCGAGGATCTCGCGGTCGTTGAGCAGCGCGCGGTATTGCCGGCTGTCGGCGCCGGCGGTGTGAAGGCACAGCAGTGGGACGCCTTCGCCCGCTTCCTCGACATAGACGCGGTGCGGCTTGCCGCCAATCGCGAGTTGCAGATAGCGGCCGACGACGGGCTCGAACTCGGGCTTGCCGGCCACGCTCATCCGACAGCTCCGGCCTCGGCGCGTGGTAGCGCCAGCAGCTCCTTGAAGTAGCGCAGGTTGGCCATGAAGGGGTGCTGGTCGCCTTCGAGGTGCAGCGCGCGCACCTTGATCATGGCGATCAGATCGTGGAAGCCGGGCGGGGGCAGAGCCTTCCAGAAGGTCGCCCACGCCTCTTCAGAAGCCCTCAGAGCAAATGTCCAGCGCGGCATCACGAGCGGGCCTTTGTCGATCGCTTCGATGCGGCCGCGGTGGATGCGCACCAGGTAGGGCGCGGTGCCGACCTCGATCAGAAACGTCACATCGAGGAAGCGGCCGCGGTGCACGAGCCACGCATTGTCGTTGGCCAGCTCCGCGAGCCGATCGATCACGCCGGCGGTCATTTTTGAGGTTTCTCCGATCCGAGATGCTATGCGCACCTGTCTCCTGTAGCACGTTTGCAGGCGCCTTCACGCGCACCGTCCATCAATTCAGCCATGCGATCCCCTCGGTTTTCCGGGCGGTGCAAAGGCGCTAGGTTGCGACACACGGACGGGCAATGCCCGGCCAAGGAGAGCCCCCTCATGCGAGAGCGCCTGCACTTCCTGCTGCTCAACATAGGGCACTTCCTCGATCATCTGTTCACGCTGATCTTTGCCACAGTGGCCGCGCTCGCCTTGCATCGCGAGTGGGGACTTGGCTACGCCGACCTCCTCAAGTTTGCGACGCCCGGCTTCTTCGCCTTCGGCGTGTTCGCGCTGCCCGCCGGCTGGCTCGCCGACAAGTGGAGCCGCGAGGGCATGATGAGCGTGTTCTTCGTCGGCATCGGCCTCGCCTCGATCGCCACCTCCTTTGCGCGCACCCCGCTCGAGCTCGGCATCGGCCTGTTCGTGGTCGGCGTGTTCGCTGCCATCTATCACCCGGTCGGTCTCGCCATTGTGGTGGAGAAATGGAAGAACACCGGCATGCGCATTGCGGTGAACGGCGTGTGGGGGAACCTGGGCGTCGCCAGCGCGGCGCTGATCACCGGCTACTTCATCGATCACGGCGGCTGGCGCGCCGCCTTCGTCGTGCCCGGCGTCGTGTCGATCCTGATCGGCATCGCCTACACCACCATCATGTGGCCCGAGATCACTCTGCCGAAACCTCCGACGCGCAACAAGGCCGTGGCGAAGGTGCTACCGGCTGACCTCAAGGCGCTGCTGCTTCGCGTCTCCATGATCGTGTTCCTGACCACGGCGGTGTCCAGCGTGGTGTTCCAGTCGACCACGTTTGCTCTGCCCAAGGTGTTCGACGAGCGCCTCGGCGGCATTGCGATGTCGGCGACGGCACTCGGGGGGCTGGCGTTCATGGTGTTCGCACTGGCTTCCCTGGGTCAGCTCATCGTAGGGCACCTGCTGGACCGGCTCGGACCACGCACCGTCTTCGTTGGCGCGGCGGCCATCCAGGTTGTGTTCTTCGCGATCATGCCAGGCCTTCTCGACTGGGCCGCGCTGCTTTGCGCCATGGCCTTCATGCTGGCAGCCTTCGGGCAAATCCCCATCAACGACTATATGATCGGGCGCCTGGCAGAGGGCGAATGGCGGGCGCGCATCTACGGCGTGCGCTACGTGGTAAGCTTCACCGTGCTGGCGGCGACCTTGCCTCTGATCGCGTTCGTCTACGAGAACTGGGGCTTCGACGCGCTGTTCCGCGTGCTGGCGGTCTCGGCTGTGGTCATCCTGTGTGCGGCCCTGCTGCTGCCGCAGCGGCTGCCGGTGCCGCAGGCGGCCGCGGTGCGAGCTTAGACTTTCTGGGTCGTCTGTTCGTCTCACTTTGAACTGACAGCGAAGGCAGCGATCGCATCGGCCGCGCCCGCGAGGTTGCCCTTGCGAGTGAAGCCGGAGCCGCCGCGAGGGCCCAGGTCATGGTCGCCGTCGCCGACCCAATGAAAGCGGATCGACGGGGATAGGCGCAGGGCCTCGACCTCGCTGCGCGAGCCGAACGGGTCGCGCTCGCCCTGGACGATCAGGGCCGGACAGGCCAACTCCACCAGGTGCCCGGTGCGCAGCTGATCGGGCTTCTTGGGCGGGTGGAATGGGTAGCCGAGGCAGACGAGGCCGGCAATGTGCCCCTGGGCGTGGAGCTCGTCGGCAACGAGGCTCGCCACACGTCCGCCCATCGACTTGCCGCCGATCAGGAGGGGAGCGCCCTTCGGCAGGGCAGCGACGGCCGCGCGATACTCGTCTGTGAGCCGTTCGGCCCTGGGCGGCGGCTTCCTCGAGCCCCCCTGCCGGCGCGCAGCCATGTAGGAGAACTCGAAACGCAGGGTGGCGATGCCCCGCGTGGCCAAGAGGCCCGCAAAGTTCTCCAGAAAGGGGCTGTCCATGGCCGCGCCGGCTCCGTGAGCGCACAGAAAGCGGGCGGCGGCATTGGTGGGGCCAGTGACTCGGAAATCCGGCATTCGCAAAATTTACACACCAGCGACACACACAACAGGTACGAATCACTTTGCAGACGCGCGAGTCACGAAAGCCTTCTGTCAAGAAAATTACTTTTGGAAAACCGGGCCCTACCGTCTTCTCGCCCCTTCTGTGCCCCAAAAGCGACTAGGTCTGGCTGTTAATTGCCCCTCAGCCGGGAACGCAAAGAGAACGATCAGTTAAGAGTTGGTTAACGGCAGGGTGCGCGGAGTTTCGATATGCCTTCCAGTGGAGTCTCGACACCGCCTGCCCTCGATTACCCTGCGGGTTGCATACGATCTGAGTTATCCACAGTTGGTGGTGCAATTGGATCCGGTCGTCGCGCGTTCTCCAGGGATGATTCGCGGTTCCGGTCAAGTGGGGTCCCAGTGAGTAGCGTTCAGAAAAATAGTGTTCGAGTAGCCGGTGTGCGTGAGTGGCGTGATGTTGGCGTCGGTCCGTTGCGTGGCGTGCGTGCCGTGTTCGCGTCAGAGTCTCAGTTGCGTGCGTGTCCCAGAGTAGCTCTTGCCCCCGCATTCGAGGCATTGCGGCGGGCCGCCGAGGCGAAAAAGTGCGCGCGTGTCGCCGGGCGGCTCGCCGCCCTCGCGGAGGGCCAACCCAGGCAAAGTTCATGGTCGAGTCGGAAGAAGCAGAGTGGCATGCGTTGAGTGAGGTGGTTGGCCGGGTGTTGTGTTCACTTCCAGTGCCGGCCCAAATTCGAAACGGCCCCAAGTCGGGAGGGGCGTCGCAGGTAAAGGCTTAGGATGGCCAGCGTCGTTGGCCCGTTGGCCGTCCGAGCGGCAGGCGCATCTAACGCGCGACAGGCATGTCGAACAGGCTTCACGAGTCAAGGTTTTGCGTCGGGAAGCCGTTGCGTTGGATGCGCCTGCCACCCTCGCTTCGGCATCGGTGCGTAGCGTCAGGCGCAGACAGAAACGGAGAAGGGAAACACATGTTCCCCCGCCATATCAATGCTGTGCAATGGGAGCAGGCGATTGGTTACGCACGCGCTGCCTGTGCCCGGATCTTCCGCGATGGCGGCACACCCGCCGGGGCGCTGAGCGCATTCGGATTGGATGGCGCTGAGGGCGCCGGCTGGGGTACGGCCGTCGATCGCATTGCCCAGGCCCTGTGCACCCCACAGCAACGCAAGGCAGCCTGAACGCACTCCCACCAGCACAAACGTATTTTGGCCTCCGAGCAGCTGGAGGCCAGAAGCACTTGCGCACCAATACCTTACGGCTCCAGTTCGGTATCCCAGTAGAGATAGTCGAGCCAGCTCTGGTGCAGGTAGTTGGGCGGGAAGAGCCGCCCGTTGCGATGCAACTCGAACACGGTCGGTCGGTACGGCAGTTGCCGCGGGCGCATGCCACCGTGGTCTGGCAGGTTGCCGCCCTTGCGCAGATTGCACGGGGCGCAGGCCGCTACGACGTTGTCCCAGCGTGTCTGCCCCCCGCGCGAGCGCGGAAGCAGATGATCGAACGTCAAGTCGTCCTTTGACCCGCAATACTGGCAAGTGAAGCGATCGCGCAGGAACACATTGAACCGCGTGAAAGCGGGATAGAGAGCCGGCTTCACGTAAGTCTTCAGGGACACCACGCTGGGGAGGCGCATCTCGAAAGAGGGGCTGCGCACGAAGCGGTCGTACTCGGAGACGATGTTCACTCGCTCGAGGAAGACGGCCTTTACGGATTCCTGCCAGCTCCACAGCGACAGCGGGTAATAGCTGAGGGGTCGGAAGTCGGCGTTGAGCACGAGTGCCGGGAAGCTCTCAGGGGTTGCAGCGTAGGCGTTCACGATACTCTTCTGCTCGCTTCCTACGGGCGAATCAATGCCTGGGGCCTTTCAAAGCGGCGTCATACTAGCCGCGTGTGTCTGCGATGTGAAGCCGCGGCTAGGCATCGGGCAGACAAGGGAAATTCGATTGATCTCAAGCACCCTGCAAGCCTTTGAGCGCGGCGCCAATGAAATGCCCGGCCATTCGCTGAGCTGCAGGGTCAATCCCGTGGCCCAAGCCGGGCCGCACATGCCATTCCACCAGCAGTCCCGCCTTCGCCAATGGCTCCCGCGCAATGTGCAGCGCGTCGACCGGGATCAGATCGTCGGCCTCGCCATGGATCAGCAGGATCGGGGGGCGCACCTTGATTTCCGCGAGATGCTCGGGCCCGGCCAACAGACCCGAAAAGCCGACGATGCCGGCCGCTGCCGCGGCGCGCCTCAGCCCAACATGCAGCGCCATCATGGTGCCTTGGCTGAAGCCGGCCAGCACGAGGCGATGGGCTGGGAGACGATAACGGGCCAGCTCCGCGTCGAGAAACTGGTCGAGTGCCGGCTGGGCTGCTGTCACGCCGCGCCAGTATTCGCCCGGATCGCGCAGCGTCAGCGGGAACCACTGCAGGCCGCCGTACGCGCCGGGAATGGTTTGCGGCGCATTGGGTGCAACGAACGCAGTGTACGGCAGCCAGCGACGCCAGTCGTCGCTCAGGGCAATCAGGTCGTCGCCGTTGGCACCGTAGCCGTGCAGCAGCACCACCAGCGCCGTGGGCGTCACGCCGCGCGGCTCAACCCTCGGTCCGTCGAGTCCCATCCTGCGCATTATGCCTTGCGGGAACCCCGCGTCGAGGTCTGCCAGCTTGCAAAGGGGGTGGCGAGCGCGGCGCCGGTGCCCTCACCTCGACGGCCGTTGCCAGCCCAAGGCCATGGCTTGTGCGCGGTTGAGCATGAACAGGTAGGCCAGCTTGCCGTGCAGGCGAAGGCGCTCGCCCGCGCCGGCCTCGCCAGTGGTCTTCTGGCGATGCAGCGCAGCGCGCAGCTTGCGTCGCTCCTTGCGGGACAGGCCCATGGCCTTGTTCACGACCACGCCGGTGATGGCCTGGCGCCGGCCAGCGCGCAAAATTCGGGTCTTGTCCGCGTTCACGGCGAAGCCCTCGGCGGCGACGATGGTGGGCACGAGCTTCAAGAGCTTGGCGATCTTCGCCGTGTCGTTGCCCGAGAAAGTCAGGTCGTCGGCATAGCGCGTGTAGGCGAAGCCGTGCTTGCGGGCCAGCCCCGAGAGGCGATGGTCGAGGCGCAGCAAGATGGCGTTGCACAGCCCTGGGCTTGTCGGCGCGCCTTGCACGCAGACGCGGGGCCCCGTCGGCACATGATAGAGCTTCCCTTCCGCGGCCACGGGCTGGCGCGGCGCCTCCGTCATGAGGACCGCAAGCGATGCTGCCACGGGATAGCTGTATCCGAGCGCGATCAGCAGCCCGCGAACCCGGCCGAAGTGGATGGTCGGGAAACAGTCCTTGATGTCGAAGTGCAGCACCACGGCCTTGCCCACATGCGGGGCGGCATTGGTCGCAATGGAGCGGCCCTTGACGAAGCCGTGCGCCTGCTCGCTCTTCGGCAGCTTCGACACGAGCAATCGATCGAGCGCGCGGAGGACTGTCTTGAGGCGGCGCTTCGGCGCGTAGATCAGGCGCTCGCCCCCCGATCGTTTCGGGATCGCAAACGTGACGTAATGCGGCACAGTCTCGCGCTGGCGGTGCTGGCTCATGTGCCGCAACTGGCCGATGGACAGCGACAAGGCCGCGGCGATGTCCTGCTCCGTCTTCCACGCCGGCAGGCCGTAGCGCTGCAGCTGGGCCTCGTCGGTTGCCAGGTCCATCACGTCGCGGTTGCGCGTGCGCAGGGACGGGCCAAACAGCCGGTCGGCCTCGCGCTCGGTCAGGTACTTGACCTTGGGCGGCGGCGGCCAGCGGCGCTGGTTGGGGTCCGGCGGCGGCTTGGGCAGCAGACGGTTGTCGCGCAGCACCAGCCGGCGGTGCCCCGGCTTGAGCGGACCGCCAGTCCTGACGACCTCACGCTTGAAGGCGGCTTCACCGGTATCAGCCAACCCGGACACATCGCGCTGCGGAGCCTTTGCCCATTTCCTGAGCACAATGCGCCGCCGCACCCAGCGCACGAGCGCGCGCGCCAGGATGAACACGAGGAAGCCGACCGCGAGGTAGACCAGGAGCGGCGTTGGGGGCATCGCCTCACCCATCCTGCCGTTTCGGGCAAGGGCGCAGTCCCGGGCCGGCCGGCCAACCACCAACAAGGCTTTGGACCCGTGGCCTCCCCGCGTTTCGTACGTGGGGAACCGTGGCGATGTGATGGGGACAGGAAGCCGCCACGGCGAAGCACCGTGGCATAGGAAGCTGGAAGGTCCTGCCAGACCCGGGAACTGCGCAAAGAGAACTCATTCTGACGCCCCTGCTTCGGCGCCGTCAACCTCCCAGCGTGACGGCTGCTTGCGTGTCGTGGCGGTCGTTGGGCTGTCGACCGGTGAGCTCGAGGGGCGATCGGCGCGCTGCTCCTCGCTGGCCTTGAACAGCGCGAGCATGTGCTCGCATGGCCCCTGGTTCATCAGGTGCTCGGCGAAATGCGGGCAGGTGCAGCGGCCGAAGATGATACGGCCCGTGTCGTTGACCACGATCTCGACCGGATCCTGGTCCCCGGCCGCGCCAATGATGCGCCAGTCGCGATAGGTGATCTCGCGCACGATCTTCTGCTTGGCCTCGCCCGAGTTGGGGTCCTTGAAGGAGCGCACCTTCTTGGTCTCTTCTGCGGCGCAGCTCGCGACGCGCACCTTGTTCTCGGCGATCAGTGCCGCGGCCAGCTCCTGCCGCCGGTCGGGGGGAAAGTATGTCGCCTCGTCGGCCGGCATCTCGAACAGCTCGCGGTGGCGGTAGCGCCGCGCCTCGACATCGAACATGGTGCGGCCCTGCCGGCACAGCCGCACGAGCACGCGAGATGCTGCAACTTTATCGATGTGCAGAGCGGTGGCGACGTCCTCGATGGAGGCGTGCTGGCGCTCGCGCAGCAGGGCGAGGGCCGGCTCGAGCAGGTTGTCGTTGGCGGCTGCGGCTTCAGCGAGCAGGTCGAAGCCGCCGGTGCCCGTAAAGCCGCTGCCGGACCAGCCGGTGAGCCCGAGCAGGAAGGTCATGCCCGGCAGCTTTACGGCATAGAAGCTCGGCAGCGCCCGGCCCTTCAGATAGATGTCGACGCCTTCGGCGAACGGCAGCAGGCCCTCGATCAGCTTGAGGCGGCGGCGCCCCCACACGCGGGTGGTCTTGGGCTCGGTGTAGTTGTGCTCCGCGCCCTCGAGGGGAACGACGCGCTCCCACGGCTCGAGCACGAGGCGGGCATCCTGTCCCGGCTCGAACTCGTAGCGGATGCCGCGTGGAGAAACCTTGGCCTTGGAGTGGCGCAGGAAGCGGACCGCGGACAAGAGATCGATCGGCTTCACGGCGATGCGGGTGCCCGGCATGCCCATGGCGGCCTGCACCTGCAGGAAGCCGCGCACCCACGTTTCCGGCAGCTCGACCTTCTTCTCGAAGCGGCCGCCGGCGCTCGATGTGCGAACCTCCACGCCCTCAGGGCCGATGCGGAAGGTGGTCGAGCGGCTGGTGCGCATCTCGCCGAGCGCACCCCACAGCCAAGCCGTGAAGTCGATGTTGGTGGTGCCGGTCACCACCTCGCCCATGGGCTCGAACACGGCCGGGTCGACGATCAGCGACACGTATGTGGACTGGTCCTGGCTGAACGCCTCGAAGAAGATGCGGTCGCGATGCACGGTGATGACGGGATCGAGCAGGTCGGACTGGGCAATCCACGTGTCGTTCGACCAGATCGCCTCGCCCAGCGCCCGCAGCGCAATGCGCAGGATGAAGCCGTGCTGGCGGACGAGGCCATGGAAGCGCACGCGCCGGCGCAGGTTGGTCGACAGGCCGACCGTCGTCGCATCGCGCGTCGATTCGAGCACCGAGGGCGAGGCATAGTCGACGAGCACGATCATGCGGCGGCCCTCGCGTGCCGGTAGACAACCGGCCGCTCGGCCTCGGTCGCCAGGCCAGGATGCGCGGCGAGAGTGCAGCCGATGAGGCCGATCAGCTCGGCCTTGGGATACTTCTTGTCGGGCAGCTTCAAGGCTTCGCGGGCCCGGGCGTGGATGCGCCGGGCGACCGCCTCGCTGTGCCGCGCGGCATTGGCGAGCGCCTCGAAGGCCGCCATCCGGGTCTTGCGATGCAGCGGCCGCAGCAGCGTGCCGAGCAGAATGTCGACGTTGTCGGCTGCCAGCGCGCGGGCCCGCGCATCGGGGAGCGCGAGAACGCGGTAGGCCAGCATCATGACGTGGATGTTGGAGCCTTCCACCAGGTCCTGCACGGCCAGCGGCACCGCGAGATACTGGTCGAGCGAGCGCACGAACAGCAGCCGCGCCAAGTCGTTGGTGCGCAAGAGCTGATGCTGGTTGAAGGTCGCATAGGCGGGAATGCGCGTCAGGACATTGGAGGCGCGGCGGGAGAACTCCACAGCGTCGCGATCGCGGATGGCCTGGTAGTAGGCGGCAATCTCGGATGCCGTCTTGTCCTCCGCATCGGGCTTCTCGTCGCGATTCCACATACGCTTCCAGGAAATCCGCGTCGCGTACCGGCTGGCCAGCGTGTCGAGGAGATCGTCGTCATGGGCCACCTGCGCCGCCTGGACGAGATTTGGATAGCCGTGCCACCACGTCGGAGTGACGTTGGCGCGGAAGGGGCCGCGGATCAGATCCGGATAGCGGGCATAGACGAGGCCGGCAAGATCATCGTCCAGGGCGTGGATGCGGGCCAGCCCGAGGCCCGGCCAGCTCCACTCGCGCGAGACGCCAGCCAGCGCCGTCAGACGCTCGCGGCGCACATCATCGCCGAGCGATTGGTTGTGCATCAGCTTGCGGACGCACTCGTTGAACAGCTTCGGATAGGTGGCGGTCCGCGCCGCAGCGCTCCAGAGGTCCCACCAGCCCCGGCGCTCGGCAAGATCGATAAAGGACGCCGCCTCCTTGTCCTTACCCCAGCCGCCGATCGTTTCCTCGAGCTTGGCGCGCACGTAGGGCATCACGTCCCGGCCGCGCCGCTCCAGCAGCTTCAGGACCGTGCCGCCCCGCTCGATGCCGTAGCCCTCCAGATGGCGGTTCTCCAGCACGCGATTGAGCTCGGCCTGCTCGACAACCGCGTCGGCAAGGGTCAGCACCTCCGTTTCCCAGCGGCTCACCGGCATCAGCTTGCGGTAGAGGGCGAAGAACAGCTTTTCGTCGCCGTGGGCGCGGGCAAGCGCGCCGAGCTTCTCCCACATCGCCCGCTTTTCCTGGCTCCAGAACGAGACGGGGAGATGCTTTAGAATGAAGGCCGCCGAGCTGCGATCGGTGTCGTAAAGCCGGATCGCGGTGGGCTCGTCGAGCTGAAACCAGTCGTCGAACTCGTCGAGAACGATCGCGCGCGCAGCTGGCGTGGGTGCGGCCCGATAAGCCTCTACCAGTGCCGCGTTCCAGCGGTCCAGGTCGATGCCCCAGCCCTTGCGGGCCGCGTACTTCCAGCGCTGCAGCCGCCGGATCAGGGCACCGTCCCGCCCGGCACGCGCCGCCAGCAGCCAGGCCTCCAGATCGTTGGCGTGGTCGGCCCACGCTACCCTGATCCAGCGGTTGCTCGATGTGATCCACTCCGAAAAGTGATTGAGAATGAAGGGGCGGAACACCGCCTTGCTGCGGGCATGGAGCCGCGGGCCCCAGTACCATGTCAGACCGGGGAACAGCGGGTCGCGGCACAGCCCTTCCAGGTTGTCGCGCAGGCGCTGATTGTCAGGCTGTGCCTCGAGCAACTGCTCGATGGCTCTACGCAATTGCTTTTCGTTCATAATGCCGGTCGCCTGCGCAGTCTTGACCGCCAAGACGTCTATAACCGCACGCCAAAACCGTATCAGAACGCGTGCAGAAGAATGCGGCGGTCCTGCCATGATCCCGACGCGCGAGGCGAGCCGTGCCCGAAGCGCAACACGCAGTTCAGGCAGGCCATACCGCGGGCTGCCAGCATTACTTTGCGCCCAGCCGCTGCAAGCGCTGGTCCGCGTCCCCGGCGCCGAGTTGCCGCGCACGCTCGTACCAACGCCTGGCCTCGTTGGCATCCGGGTGGACGCCTCGCAAATGGGGGCGCGTCAGCTCGGCGGCATCGTAGGTGGCAGCCAGCGCCATCGCGGCTTGTGCAAGACCCAGTTCTGCGGCGCGCTCATAGAGCAACCTGGCCGGAGTAACCAGGCCCGCGGCCATCTCTTCATCGCCCTTCTTCAAAAACTTCAGCGCGCGCTCGCGATCCTGGGGAAGGATGACAGACCGCGATGCCTCGCTCGGCAATGCCAGCGGCGGGCCTCCAGCCCCGACCTTGGGGGCCGGCGGATCGGATTGAGCTTGTGCGCTTGCCGGCGCGACCGCGCCAAGCACGAGTGCCGACTTCGCTTCGAACAATACCGCCCCGTCCTTTGCGACCAGGGCGACCACGATATCCACTCTGCCCGTCAAGCCGACGGGAAGTTTGACCTTGAGGTCTGGCAGCGCACTGAGCGGAACAGCCCAGGAGCCGGGCGCAATCGCATACCCCTCCGACAATGCGGCTATCGACGGGAGCCCGCGCACCGTCAGGAAGCTGTTGCGGGGTATCGACGAAGCAGGCCCGACGCGAATGGGAAGGGCAACCTGCCCAGGCGACTCGGCGAGGATCGTGGCGGCAATGCTTATGGTGGGTGGCTCCGCCGTTGCTTGCTCGTGCGCGGCATCCGCAGCCATTAAAGCGAGCATCATGACCGTCATGGAGGCCACGGCGGCCAGCCGTCGGGCCTGCAGGGTCGCACTCTGGTGGCAGTTCCGCGTGGGCTGTGCCGCGTTGCTCACAACTTTGGACCTCCCGTCGCCGCTCCATCTCCCGCGTGCCGGCTAGCGCCCCTGCTGCGACTTGCTCCGCCTGCATGCACTCTTGAAACGATCGCTCGGCCAGATCGCTGGGCGCGGTCCTGACAGCCAGCGCGCAACATGCGCCGGGTCGATTGTCGGAGGGACAATGCGCTTGGGCCAAGATGCTGGCGCACTGGCTTGCTGCGCACCAGCGCATTGAGGAAGCCTCGACGGTGCCACGACGAGCACCGCAGCCAAGCCACGGTTCGCTTGCACCTCTGTCCCCAAGGCCGCATCACCGGCACATGACAACTTCGGGGCTCAAAACGCCCCGCTGCGCTCACCCAAATCTCTGCAGGCGGCATAAAGCTACAGCCGTCGATCGTCGTCTGCAAGCGGCGTGGCCGACGGCCATGATTTGGGATGCCTTGCCTCACAGTGAAAACGTCGCGTGACGAATTCATGGCCGGAACGGTTCGCGTCGCGGATGGCCGTGGTGAGGATTCCGGAGCGCAGCCAATCGACGTTGCCAACGGGGAGAGTTCTCGATAGCATTTTTTGGGTGTACTCACCTCTTTCCTCGCTTGGCCGCCCGTCACCATTCAGGGACCTCCGCGCCTGCTCGGCGTTCGCTTGGCGGCAGCGCATGAGCAAGGCGAAAGCGACGCAAAGTCGGAGGGCCGAGCAATTGAGCGATAGCTAGCAACTGCACTGCCTTAGGCGCGGGAAAATCGGCGGGGAACAATAGCGATCGAAGTTTCGGCGAACAGGAGGGCAACGCAATGCGAGTTTCGTTGGCGACCCGGCCGAGCAAGGAGCGCCTGTTCAGGGAATTCCTGGAGTGAATGCGCAGGCAGTATGCCTGCGGCCAGGGGAAGTGCCTGGAAAGGAGCGGATCGCAACACGGCGTCGGGCGGAGGGCGCACAGCAGAGGAGGAGCGAGGTTCTATGGACCAGACACTGTCCCGGCGCACCGCCATAGGGGGCCTGTGCGCCGCGGTGGCCTTCCCGCATGCGGCGGCCGCGGCCTGGCCGGAACGCCCGATCACCCTGCTGCACGGCTTCGGTGCTGGCGGCAACGCCGACGTCACGGCGCGTGTCGTGGCGGACCGCTTGTCGGCGCGCCTCGGGCAGGCGGTTATCGTCGAGCCAAAGCCGGGGGCGGGCGGGAGAGTTGCAGCCGGTCTCATCGCCCGGGCCCCGGCCGACGGCTACACCCTGTTGATGCTGCCCGGCGGGCATGCTGCCGCCGCCGCCATGTACGAGCAGCTGCCCTACCACCCCATCAACGACTTCACGTTCATCGGCCTGGTGACACAGCTTCCGTTCATCGTCGCGACCTACCCGGAGCATCCTGTGAAGACCGTGCCCCAGCTGATCGCGGCCGCAAAGGCGTCGTCCGAACCGATGATCTATGCAACGTCCGGCGTCGGCACGGGCCAGCACCTGTCGGCTGAGCTGTTCGCGGCAACGGCCAACATCAAACTCAAGCACCTTCCGTCCAAGGGCGGCACGGCTGTCCCGACCATGCTGCTCGGCAAGCACATCGAGCTGGGGTTCGAGCCGCCACCGACCTTGCTGGAGCTGTTGAAGGACGGCCAGCTCCGCGCCATCGCCACCACCGGCCCGACGCGGTTCTTTGCCCTCCCCGACGTGCCGACCATCGGCGAAACCATTCCCGGCTACCAAGTGACCTCCTACTTCGGCCTGGCCGGGCCGCCGAAGCTGTCAGCCGACGTGGTGAAGCGGCTCAACGCAGCGACCGTCGCCATGGTCAAGGAGCCGCAGACGATCGAGAGGCTCCGGGTGCTCGGCAGCGCGCCGCTTTCGAGCACGCCTGAGGGCTTCAAGGAGCGCGTGGCGGCCGACATCAGGAAGTGGACCAAGCTTGTGACCGATGTCGGCATCAAGCGGTTCGACGCCCCGCAATGACAGCGGGAGCGGAGCCTTACCCATTCACTTCAGCGAAGGGGCGAAAGTCATCGCTTAAACAACAGTTCGGGAGTGTCGCAAGATGCGAATCTCGCTTGTACTGGCGTTCCTTCTGGCATTGAGCCCCCTTGCGGTCAGTGCCTCCAGCGCGCAGACCCAGCAAAAGGTCGCTCAGCCGCCGAAAGCTCCGGGGTTTTCTCATCAGGCTGAGCGAGACAAGGCGAACGAAAATCTCTTGATGGTCTTGGGCGGCACACTGGGCGGTCCATGGATCCACATGGCACAGGATATCGCGCTGGCCGTCACCGACGGTGACAACCTGCGGGTCCTTCCTGTCGCAGGCGAGGGAGCGAAGAAGAATCTCCGCGACGTCCTGCTGCTGCGTGGAGTGGACCTGGGCATCACTAGGCTTGACGTGCTCAACGACGCCAAAGCGTCGGGCGAGTACGGACCAAACCTTGATCGCCGGGTCGCATACATCACAGCGCTTGCGGTGGACATGCTTCAGGTGCTGGCGCGGCCTGAAATCAATTCCGTGAAGGACCTCCATGGGAAAAGAATCAACGTTCTGCCGAAGGGCAGCGTCGTTTCCGCCGTCTTGAAGACGCTCGGTGTCGAAATCGACGAAATCAATCTAACAATCCCCGACGGAATCCAGCAGATGCGCACCGGCGAGGTCTATGCCACCGCATGCGTCTGCTCGGTCCCCATTCCGGCATACGCTGCAGTAGGCTCTGACTCCGGCTTCAAGCTGCTGGAGATTCCCTACACTGCCGTGCTCGAGGAGTCGTTTCTGCCCGCAAGCTTGTCCAGCGAAACCTACCCAAATCTGATTGCAAAGGACTCGAAGGTTCAAACCGTTGGGACCCACCTCCTGCTGGTCTCCTACAATTGGGCGCCTGGCACCGACCGATACAGGAGAATCGAGAAGTTCGTGGACGCATTCTTCTCGAATTTCGACAAGCTGAGGCTGCCGCCGCGTCACCCGAGTTGGCGGGGCGTAAACATCGCCGCGAACATCCGGGGCTGGCAGCGCTTCTCGGCCGCGCAGCAATGGCTCGATCGCCAGCCGGTCGCGTCCAGTGCCCCGCGCCCGATCGATCCAGTACTGGCACGCACGCAGGCTGCACGGGCTGCACCCGGCGATGTGGCCGAGCAGGAGCGCCTGTTCAAAGAGTTCCTGGAGTGGTCGCGCAGCCGGAAGCGATGATGCGGGCGAGAAGAACGCCAAGAAGAACAAAGTTGCAGGAAAGAGAGTTCGGATAGCAAGACAGCGTCGGTACGGGGGACGCGTAGAGACAAGGAGATGTCTATGGGCGTGGTCCCGTCCAGGCGCGCTGTTGTCGGCGGGCTGTGCGCCGCCATTGCATCCCCACACAGGGCCGCGGCCGCGTGGCTCGCCCGCAGCCAGGTATTGAGCGTGTGCGTCTCCGCACGGGCGCTTCATTTTACCTTTATGTTGGCGTCCTTGATCACTCCGGCCCAGCGATCGAGGTCCGCCTTGATGAAAGCTGCAAATTCCTCCGGAGTGCTGCCCACCACCTCCACTCCCAGCTTGGCGAAACCCTCCCTCACCTTCGGGTTCGCCAGCGCCTTGACAGTGGCATCATGCAGCTTGGCGACGACGAATGGGTCCATGCCGGCCGGCCCGACCAGGCCCGTCACGTTAAGGACCTCGAAATTCTTCACACCTGCTTCCGCAAAGGTCGGCGTATCGCGTAATGCGGGCATGCGCTTGGCCGAGGTAACAGCGAGCGCCCTGATCGTGCCGCCCTCGACTTGTGGCACCGTGGTGCTCGCCTGATCGAAGAAGGTCTGCACCTGCCCCCCCAGCAGATCGTTCATGGCCGGCGCCGCCCCGCGATACGGCACGGGGAGGAACTTGGTTCCCGTGATCATCTGGAACAACTCGGACACGAGATGGTTGGAGGTGCCTGTCCCGGAATGAGCCTGGGTGATCTCCCCGGGTTTCTCCCTCGCCAGCCTCAACAGGTCCTCAACCGACTTGATGGAGGAATCGGCCCTGACCACCAGCGCGAACGGCACGACTTGGATGTTGCTGATCGGCGTGATGCCTTTGATGGGGTCGTGCGGCCAGTTCGGGAACACGTTCGGGCCGATGCTTAAAGTGCTGTTCGAGCCCATCAGCAGGGTGTGCCCATCCGGCTTTGCACTCGTAACCGCCCCGGCGCCAATCATGCCGCCAGCCCCCGCTCAATTCTCGACGACCACCGGTTGACCGAGAATTTCGCTTATGACCGGGGCAACGATGCGCGCCGTGACGTCGACATTGCCCCCTGGAGAAAACGGCACGATGATCCTGATGGGCTCGCTCGGAAAGCCCTGCGACCATCCCGGCCCCGGGTGCTGCACAAGCAAGGTCGCGAAGATCGCGGCAACTACGGGTCTCATTTTCTGCTCCGTTTCGATGCTTCTCACTCGGCTCATGCCGGCGCCGTCGGCTGGACAGACTCCGCGAGGTTGTCGTCAGTGCGCCCGCACCGGCACCTCTGCGCCGTTGCGTTCGGCCGACAGGTAGGCGCTGTACACCGTCGAGATGCAGTCGGCGGCGAGGCGGCTGTCGCTCTCGGGCCGCTCGCCGGTGGCAACCGCACGGTAGAACGCCTCGACCTCCTGCGGGAAACCGGTGGTGAAGTCCTCGTCGGGCGCAGTCGGCGCCCAGCCCTGCTTGGTGCCGATCTTCTCGACCACGTAGATGTCGCCGAACTGGTCTTCGGCCGGATTATACGTCTGCATGGCGGTGTTGGGGTTGATGTTGCAGACCGCACGGTGGTTGTTGGCCACTACCTCGATCCAGTTGTGAATGCCGCCCATGACGACCTCGGAGGCGAAAATGTCGGCGATGGTGCCGTCCTCGAACACCACGTGCGTGGCCGAGAAGTCCTCGACATCGTGATAGTCGGTGCGCAGGAAGCCGCGATCGAGGTAGGCCGGCAGCCGGGTCAAGCTGTGCGTGCGGGCGCTGACCGCTGCAGGACGGATGGGCCGGCCGTGACGCGCGCGCCCCTCGACGCGCTTGAGGTAGAGGGCGGCGCCAAGCGGATGGACGCCCTTGCCGATGAGCGCCCCTCCCCCGTTGAGGCGCCAGAAACCGTAGGCCTTGCTGTGCGAGCCGGAGTGGGCCTCTTCGCCATGCATCCACAGCACCTGCGCGCCTGTCTTCTCGATGATCTCGCGCTCCTTCTGGATGGCCGGCGCATACACCCAATTCTCGGCGTAAAGGATCATCGCCTTGGACTTTGCCTCGGCGTCGAGCATGCGATCGATGCTGGCCAGCGCGCCGTCGAGTGCTGCCTGCATCGAGACGGAAGAGGCGTGAAAGCCGACCGCGCCATCACCGAACCAACCGGTCAGCGGTTTCTCGACCACGGCGTGCACGCCACGCTGCAGCGCGGCGACGGTGACCGCCTCATGCGTGGCCGGAGTGGTGCAGACATGCACGACGTCGACCTCTGCCAACAGGGCTTCGAGCGAATCAAACGTGCGCAGACCGCGCGGGTCGGCGAAGCGGCGGGCATTGACGACCGTCGGCGAGAATAGGCCGACCAGCTCCACGTCCGTGCCATAGACCCTGCCGATGCCCTCATAGTGAAGGTTGGCCGCGAACCCGGAGCCCACGATGCCACCTCGTGCCTTCGCCTTCTTTGTCATGGACACCTTCCGTTGCGGTTTGGCCGGAAGCATGGATCGACCCGGCGCCGAAGACGTTGACTCCTACCGTCGGCGTCCGCAAGCGGAACCGTCCCTATCCCGCGAGCGATTTGGTGAGCCCTAACTCGCGGCGACAAGCAGCGGCAGCCCGTCGGCTCTCCCCTCGACACTACATCCATGCATCTCGAGCGCACTGACGGGTGGCTATCGCCCCCCAATTGGCGGGAACCGGAAATAGCGCGCGGCGTTTTGCTTGCAGCGTTCACGCCAGCATGCGTGTGTGACGCGCCAATCGGCGCGATCCCACCAAGGAGACGATCATGGGCAATCTGCTGCACTATGCGCTTGTGTTCCTCGTCGTCGCGCTCATTGCGGCCGCCGTCGGTTTCGGCGGCGTCGCGGGCTTCGCGATGGAGGCAGCCCGGCTGCTGTTCTGGGTGTTCATCATCCTGTTCGTCATCTCGCTGGTCGCCGGTCTTGTCAGGCGGGCCTGAGGTCGCACCGCACGACGCGTCGATCACGAAGGAGCAACGTCATGAATGCAACTCGCATCTGGGTCCTCGCCGCGGCACTGGTCGCTGCGCCTGCGTCTGGTTTCGCTCAGACGGCGCCTGCGCCGAGCGACGGCGCTTTCGTCACCGTGCAGCCTCAGGGCCAATGGCTGGCAAGCCAGTTCCTGGGCCAGGCCGTTACCAACCAGGCCGGAGAGAACATCGGCGACATCAATGATGTGCTGTTCGACAAGAGCGGCCGCATCGCGACCGTGGTCATCGGCGTCGGCGGCTTCCTCGGCTTGGGCGAGAAGAACGTCGCCGTCCCGTTCAGCACGCTGTCGTTCACGGCCGACGCCAACGGCAAGCGCGTCGTGACGGTGCCGCTGTCCAAGGAGCGGCTGAAGGCGGCCCCCGAGTTCAAGCAGACGGAAAAGTCCGTCTACATGCGGGCCAAGGAGCAGGCGACCGAGATGGGCCAAAAAGCCGTCGACAAGGCGGGTGAGCTGAAGGACAAGGCCGCCAGGAAGATCGAGGAGATGCGCGGCGAGCCCAAGAGTGGGAAATAACAGAGCCGGTCTCCGGAACCGGAAACAATTGGGCGGGATCCTCGAAGATCCCGCCTTTCTCTTGCGTTGGAACCAGGCTGCTAGCGCGATGCCCGGCGCTTGCGCGTCGTGGCGACCTTGCGCGCCGACGCCGAGCGGGCTGCCGCCGGCCGTTTTGCCGCCGCCCGGCCGCCAAGCCTTCTACCCTTGCGCGAGGCCCCTCGGTTCTCGGGCTTGCCCCGGCCGGAACCGCTCTTCTTGCCGCCGCCGGTCTCCGCATTGACGGTCGCCCAGGCGCGGCGCTCGGCCTCCTTGCGGGAGATGCCGCGCCGCTCGTAGCTGTCCTCGATGTGCTCGGCTCGGCGCTTCTGCTTGTTGGTATATTTCGCTTTCGATCCTCGGGCCATTCGATGCTCCTGCTGCAAGGCCATGCTCAGGGTGCAACGCGTGCCGCTCCGTTCCTTGCGGTCACACCTTTGCGGGTTGCGAGGCAGCTCCCAATGCGTCGGCCACCTGCCGCGCAATGTCGCTGAAACTGAGGTGCTTGCGGTGCTCTTCCATCACGCCAGCCCTGTGGGCCGCGCCCCCTTCAGGCCGCGTCCCGCTGTGCCCCGTTGGGTGCGTGCCGCCAATGCCCGTTGCCGGTTTCGGCAGAGCCCTCGCCCTCTTCGCCCTCGCCCTCTTCGGATGTGTCGGCCGCAGCAGCCTCATCGGTTCGCGTCGGCCAGAACAGCAGGGCCACCAGGGCGAGCAGCAGCACCAGGGGAAGATTGCGACCGAGCATCTTGGCGCCACTCACGGCTGCTCCGGGACCCAGCGGGGTCGTCAGAAGCGTGCCCAAGAGCGCCAGCGGCACCTGGACTGCCGCCTGAGCCGCCGCATCGGTGGCCACCTCGGCCGTATCGTTCTTCTCAGCTGCCGAGTCTGCGGCGGCTTCCTCCTGCTCCTTCACGGATACGACCGCGGCCGCTATCAGCCCGGCGGCTGCGAAGCCGCCTGCCATGATGCCGTAAGCCGCCACGGACCCGAACCGCTCGACCAGCACAAGAGTCAGCGCTGCCGTGCCGAAGCCGGCCGCGACAACGAACGGCACGGCGACCGAGGCGCGGACGGCATATTTGCCGATGACCGCGCCCGCGGCCGCCTTGGCGTCGTTGATCAAGGTGCGAAACACGGGCGGTGCCCTTCGTCCGTCAGGAGCGGGTTAGGATTTCCACAAAGCGCCGAGCACGAAGCCAAGCGCGGCGACGAGCGCCAGTGTCGCCATGGGCTGGTCTTTCACCGACTTGTCGACGGCACCCTTGATGTTGCCCGCCACCTCCTGCACCTGCTGGCCGGCTTCGCGGCCCTGCTCGGCGACCCGGGTGGCAACGGTCTCGACCGTGTCTGCAACCTTGCCGAACTGATCGGTCGCCGTGTTCGCCATCTTCTCGAACTGGTCGGTGGCCTTCTCCTTGAAGTCGGAGCCGGCCTTGGAACCGTGTTCCTGGTTGCGATACTGCGTGCTGCCCTGTGCCATGTGCGTGTTCCTTGTAAAACTAAAGCTGTCTCAAGGAGATAACGCGTGCTGGGCCCTTTGGTTCATTCGGGCAGATCTGGTTTCTCCTCCGCTAGGGCGTGACCGAGTGTCACCGTCAGCGCCATCAGCAGGGGCACCGCCACGAAGGCGCCGATGGGCCCCCACAGCCAGGTGCAAAAAGCGATCGCAAGAAAGACGGCGAAGGGGTTGAGCTCGAGCTGGCGTCCCATGAGCGCCGGGGTCAGGAATTGCCCCTCGACCGTAACGATGGCGACATAGATGAGCGGGGCGACAACGGCCTCGGCCAACGTCGGGAAAGTCAGCAGACCGACTACCCCCAGTGTGGCGACGACGATGGCCGGGCCGATATAGGGGACATAGTTCAAGACGGCGGCGAGCACGCCCCACAACAACGGGTTGGGCAATCCCACGGCCCACGTCAGGCACACAGTCACGACGCCCAAGCACAGATTGACCAGCGTGAACGCGCCGAAATACCGCGTCATGTTCTCGTCGATGTCGCCGAGGATTCGCAGCGTCGTCAGCCGTGCCTCGCGATCGGTAAAGAAGTAGACCGCCGTGCTGCGCAGCCTCGCCTGGTAGACGAGATAGAAGATCAGGGCGCCGATGAAGAGGATGAACTGGCTGACGGCGGGCGTCAGAACCGAGAAGATGGTCGTGACCACCGTTGCGGAGGTTTGCTCGACCTTGAGCGAGGGGCCGCTGTCGGCGCCAATGGTGTTCAGGACCTTCCGGAGCTCGTCGAGTACGGCGAGCGGCTGATTCATCGACTGGAGCTTCTGCTTGATCAGCGCGCCGAGCTCGGTGGCCCGGCCCAGCCAGAACGTGACCGGTGTCGACAGTACCGCGAGCAGGCTCACGATGAGCACCGCAAAGGCGATGGTCACGAGGATTGCCGCGGCCACGCGCGGGATCCTCTGCTGCTCCATGCCTTTGACGATCGGAAGCACGATCGTTGCGATCACCCAGGCGAGCAGCACCGGCACGATCACCGGCTGGGCGACGTAAGCGCACCAGAGGAGGGCGATGACGAAGAGGCCGACAAGAGCGACATGACTGGCCCGCGCCCATGGGTCGAAAACTGCAAGCGCCTTGGCCGCCGCGCGACCGTCGGGTGACAGTGCATCACCGGAGGGTTCCCGCTCCGGCTTCACTTTGGGCTTGGGCTGCGTTTGGCTGCCCTCCGCCGCCGGCTTTTTGATTTGGCTCATGGCTTGGAACTCCGGCTCAGGAAGGTGTCCTTGATGACGCGGCCCGCGTTGGCCGCCTGCGACCAGATCGCGGCCCAGGCGGGCGCGCTCCTGATGTCGCTCAGAGTGCGCAGGAGGCGCGCGCGCTGCGCCTCGGGCACCAGCTCGATGATTTTCGCCCACAGGGCATCGACGTTGTAGGACGCCGTCATGCCATCGACGCGGACGGGCACGATCTCGGCGGCGGCAAAGCCGAGCTCCGAGCCGGCGGCATCGATGGCGTCGAGGATCGAGTGTGACTTGGCGCGCGAGGCTTGCGTCAGATCGTAGGGCGGGTCCCATTCATTGAAGGGCCGCAAGCGGTCGACGTGGGTGAGCACCAGGAGCATAGGCGGACGCCGGCGATTGGGTGCCGCAGCGAAATGGCCGCGGATGGCCGCCAGGGACTGCCGGTCGATCTCGCGGGCAGCGCGCGTGGCGGAGGCGACCCACAGCACCATGTCGACCTCTGTGGCATTGTCGATCAAAGCCTCGAGCCTCTCGCCGCCGGTGAGCCCAGGGCTGTCGACGAGGAGTGCCGCCGGCAGACCCTCGTGGGTAAGCTTGTAGGCGGCGAAGTGCTGGGTCGCCGGCAGGGCGTCGACCTCGGCCTCGACCGCGTTGGCCAGCGCGTTGACCAGGCTCGACTTACCCGCGCCGATCTGGCCCGCCACCAGAATACGCAGGGGCTCGGCCTCCCGCGCCTCGGCGGCAGCCAGGTCCGCACGCGAGGCCGCAGTGACGTGCGCGTTGAGCTCCGTGGCGGTGACACGCAGATTGCCGCCGTAAAGGTCGATGGCGGCACGGCCGACCTCCCTGACGTAGGCACGGGCGAGACGCTGGGCGACGTGCTGGCGGCCGAGGTCGTAGAGCTGCCTGGTGAAGCGCTCGCGCAGCTCCTGGGTGGCCGCCGAGACGGGATTGAGCAGCCGCACGACGCGCCACAGGTCATAGCCCTTCTCCGCGATCTGCATGGCGCCGCGCCACCGGTAAAGCCACATGATCTGCGCGACGGTGACGCGATCGCCGAGCGGGAACGTGCGGTTGACGAACGCCCGCATCCCGCTGCTGGCGCGCTCGATCACCGCCAGGGCCTCGGGGACGGTGAACTGGAGCAGCGGGTCCTTGCGCTCGGGGTGCAGCCGCCGGGCCACCAGCTCGATGGTCTCCAGCGCCAGGCTCAGCGCCGCATCGCGGCTCGAGAGGCGCTGCGGATCGACGGTGGATGCGAGTTGCACCACATCATCCCAGGCCTCCGTCTGGCGCGGCGTCCAGCCTGGGTCGCCTGAAGCATCGGCGGCTTCCTCAGGCTGCGTCGCGTCGGAGGCTGGTGCGGCGACACTGCCGATCAGCCGCTGCTGCAGATAGTAGGCGACCGCGACCACCAGGCACGTGGCCATCGCCCAGACCAGCACATAGCCATGCTGCCACAGCCACAGCCCTCCGAGCGGGACGAGGCTGGCCGTGGGCAGCAGCAACGCGACAGCGAGCAACACGATGCGCGGAATGTGGGCTGCCTTGGGCGGTTTGGTCATGGCCGCTCCCCTTTTGCGCGTGCGCCCGCCTCGCGCTGCTCGGCCATGCGGAAGGCGCTGCGCAGGGCGTCGCGATAGACCGCGGCCATCTCCTCGGCATGCACGCCGCGCTGCCGGTGCGCCAGGTAGTAGCTTGCTGCCCGGCCCATGGCATAGGTGGCCGCAAAGCTGGCCGCGGCAGCTGCTGTTGCGCCCACGGTCTGCCCGTACACCGGCACGAGCTTCACCAGCTGCCTGATGCCGAACGTTGCCGCCGTGCGCACCAGCGTCCCCGTGCCGAGAGCAGCAAGGAACTCGGCATAGCCGCGCCTGTCCCACCGCGCACCGTGCAGCTTGGCGACCTGGCGGAGCATGACCGCCTGCAGCATTGGCACTGCAATCGCACCGGCGACCGGCACGGCATCGCTGGCGCCGGCCGCCACGGCGAAGCCCAGGATGTGCGCGTTCGCTTTCCCCGCGTCGCCCGTCGCTCCCGACAACTCCCGCAAGGCGACCCTCACGGCGGCGGGTGCGGCAGCAACGAGCGCCTGCATGAGCGCATCGCGGCCATAGTCGGGTGGTTCGAAGCCGTCGTTCGGCTGGGTGAAGTCGATGGCAACGAACTCCAGCGCGCCTTGGCCAGGGACCTTGGCGAAGAGCGATCTTTGATGCGCCAGCGCCCGGGTCAGTGGCTCCGGTACGGCTTCGCCCGGGGTTGCCGGGTCAGCGAAAGGATAGGGGTTGATGTGGCCCTGACCCTGGCGATAGCCCTCGTGCAAAGTGGTCTGAGCCACGACCACCGGCCAATCTGGGTGGCGCGCCCGCGCCGCGCGAACGGCATCGACCACCGCGCGCTGCTCGGCGTCGAGCGCCTTGACGACAGCCAGGATCAGGTGCGCCCGGCCCTCGCAAAAGGCGATATCCGCGGACGGGTCGTAAGCGACCTCGCCCAGCCCCCGCGTATCGAGAAAGCGGATGATCGGCGCCTCCTCGGGAAAATCGAAGATGCGTGCCGTCCTGGTGCAGGCGCGAAAGCCAGCACCGATCTCCGCCTCGGAGGCCTGCGTCAGCGCGCGGATGATGGAGGTTTTGCCGCTCTGCACCTTGCCGACAAGCCACACGACGGGCGCAAACGCCCGCGCCCTGTCGGCGATTGGCGCGGTGGAGGTCTCGGCCGAGGGGCTCATCGCATGTCCGCTGACAGAGTTCTACGCAAGAGGGCCATGTGGGCAGAACGCTCATGGCACCCGCACAGTTTCGCTCAAGCTCCTGCTACTCCGTCGCAGGGGAAACAGTTTGCAGGGACGGCAAATCTTTCGCGCGACGGCCCTAATTAAGTGAACTGCGATCAATGTGGGCCGCCTGCAACCAATTTCGAGCAGAGACGTTGCCTCAGCGTGAGACCTGAGGGGAGATTTGACATACGTCATCAAGTGCCTACGTGTGTTGGGCTCCCGGGTGTGCGATGGGAAGAGTGCCGTGACAATCCAAGGGGAAGCCCAGTTCTGGTGGCGTGATCTTGTTCGCGCGCTGCCGGCGGCCATCTACACGACGGACGCGCGGGGGCGTATCACCTTCTACAACGACGCCGCCGCCGAGCTGTGGGGCAGCCATCCGGAGATCGGCAAGAGCGAATGGTGCGGCTCGTGGAAGCTGTACTGGCCCGACGGCACCCCCTTGCCGCACGATGAATGTCCCATGGCCGTGGCCCTGAAGACGGGCCGTGCCGTCAGGGGCGTGGAAGCGGTGGCGGAGCGGCCCGACGGTACGCGCGTGCCCTTCATGCCCTATCCGACGCCGCTCTTTGATGCCTCCGGCAAGCTTGTCGGCGCGGTGAACATGCTCGTCGATCTTACCGATCGCGTGCACGCCGAGGAGGTCGCGCAGCACCTGGCCTCGATCGTGGAGTCCTCGGACGATGCAATTGTGAGCAAGGACCTCAACGGCATCATCACGAGTTGGAACAGCGGTGCGGCACGGCTCTTCGGATATACGGACGATGAAGTCATAGGCAAGTCCGTTACGATCCTCATTCCGCCGGAACGCCACAACGAGGAACCAGATATTCTTGCGCGCATCCAACGCGGAGAGCGTGTCGACCACTATGAGACCTTCCGCCGGCGCAAGGACGGAAGTCACGTCGCGATTTCGCTGACCGTCTCTCCTGTCCGGGATGCCAAGGGCCGGATCACCGGCGCGTCGAAGATCGCCCGGGACATCACCGAGCGCAGACAGGCCGAGGCGCGGCAACAACTGTTGACCCGCGAGTTGCATCATCGCACGCAGAATATTTTCTCCGTGGTGCAAGCCGTCGTCTCCAAGAGCTTTGCCGGCAAGCGCACCGTCGAGGAGGCTCGAACAGCCGTGCTCGATCGGCTCCACTCTTTGGCCCGGACCCATGCCTTGCTGGTGGAAAAAGACTGGCTGGGCAGCGATCTCTTGGACCTGGTGCGCAGCGAGATGCGTCCGTTCACCGATCGGGTTGTCATGAGCGGCCCGACCGTCGTGCTGAGCCCGCAGGCGGCACAAAGCTTCGCGCTGGCCGTGCATGAGTTGGCCACCAATGCCGTCAAGCATGGTGCATTGTCATCACCCCACGGACGGGTGATCATCCGTTGGTCGGTGGCAAAGCCGAACGGATCCAGTCAATTCACGTTTCATTGGCAGGAGCGCGACGGACCGCCCACGCAGCCGCCGACGCACAGGGGGTTTGGCAGCATCGTGCTCGAGCAGGTGATGGCGGAATACTTCGAGGCGCGCTCAAAGATCGACTTTGCCGCCAGTGGTGTGAGCTACCAGGTAGAGGGCCCCCTCGACGCGATTGCAGCTGTGCCCGACGTAGCGGTCGACACGGGCCGCCAAGGGAACGTTCCCCCACCATCGGCGCCATCCGCCGCATGAGCCGCGGCACGACGCGGTAGCCGGTCGAGTTGCAGGCCATGGTTGCGATCCGCTCCGCGGCCGCAGGATCGGCGACCACCCGAGGCTCCGTTCGCACCACGGAGCGAGCAAGCTGCAGCGGAACCAGGCCCGCTTTTCTACGTTGTCCGCAGAGCGGGCGTCTGCGGGCGGTTCGCACACTCCCTCGGCAGCCCACCTCATTCCAGAAAGGAGTCGCGCATGAACTGGGATCGCATTGAAGGTAACTGGAAGCAGCTCACCGGCAAGGTCAAGGAGAAGTGGGGCAAGCTCACCGACGACGACCTCGCCCAGATCAATGGCAACCGCGAGCAGTTGGAGGGCAAGATTCAGGCTCGCTACGGCTACGCCAAGGATCAGGTGAAGAAGGACGTCGACGATTGGCTGGGCCGCATGTAAGGCTCAACGCTCGTTCGCGCCCGTGGCTGGGCTCTCGCGGCTTCAGCCACGGGCGTGGGCGCTACTTTGAGTGATTTTCTTGTTCCTGCCTGCGGCGGTGTCCACTGCCAAAACCCCGCCCCTCTTGTGCCTGTCAGGATCGGAGCGCATTCTTCGGTCATGGGCAATTGGGGGGCTCCAATGTCACGCAAATTCGACGCGCAATCGCTGGTCGAAACGCGCACGGACAGCGACGCGCGCAGGCTCGAGATGACTTTCATGGACGCCGACGGGCGGCGGCAGGCGATCAGCCTGCCGGTGGAGATCGCTGCCGACCTGGCGCCGGTATTGAAATCGCTCGCATCCCGGCTGAACGGCTCGAACAAGGCCGAGTTCACTAGAATGGCAAGGCTGACGGCCGTGGGCAGTGCCCGGCACGAGCGGCTGGTCCTGATTCGGTTCGACGACGACCCCCCTTATGGCCTCGATCCCGATGAGGCGGAAAACCTTTGGCGGGAGGTGCGCGAGCAGACTGAGCAGGTCTCTCGCATGAAAAGGCCGGCGCACCAGTAGCGCGCCGCTTGGTGGGCTATCCAGCTTGGCCCAGCGTCTTGACCACCACGTTGCCGTCGGGGCCCCGCAAGCGCATCTTGATGCGCTTGTCCTTGAACTCGGTCTGCGCCAGCTGCTTCAGGAAGGGCGGCACGGCGCGTGGGTCGCCCGCCGCCGCCATCAGCCAGAGATTGTCGCCTGAAGCCCACTCGTTGGGGCGCAGGCGCACCTGCTTATCGAGATTCTCCGCCAGGCCCTTGTCGAGCTGAGGCGAAACCCGCGCCCACAGCGCCACCGCCACGGGAACGGAGATGCCGCCCTGCTGCGCCGTGCCGGTGCCCGCCGGCCGTGTCGCATGGCCGAGCCTGAACTGACCGGCCATCACCGGCGGCAGCACCAGCCACTCCAGATCGGCCAGCCGGAGGTTGCGGAAGTTCGGATCGCGCATGAGCACGGCCACGATCTGCGCGAACGTCTGCGCCATGCGGGCCTGCCGGGCATCGCGCGGCCGTACGGCGGTCCTTGCTGCCTTCGCTGCCTCGCCTTTGGGCGTGCTCGCGCCGTTTGCATCCGGGCCTGGGGCCGATTTGTTCACCGCATCCTCCTCAATCGCCGCGCCCACGATGCTCCACCCCGCGACCGCGGGCAAGCTCGCGGTCGCGGGGGCGGTTAATCGGGGCTCAGGCAAAGATGAAGTCCTGCTGGGGTGATGCCATTCGCTCCCGCGCCTTTGACGCCGCCCTGAGCTGCCCACCTGCGACTTTCTGGCTACACATGGTCCGGCCACCCCTGGGTATGGCTGCCTTTTTTGCGCAGGTGTCACCTGGGGGACAATCCAGGCAGCCCCCGCCTGCTAACCATGGGGTGAAATCGCGTCCGGCTCTCGCCGGCTACTGGCGATTTCGGGTCCCGGTGCGGGGGTGGCGGTCCCTTTGGCGGCCGCCACTGGGCCACAGGGAACTGCGGGGTCTCTGTGGCCCTTACCGCGGACGACGGGACCCGCGTCCGTTGCTGCCGGCTCTCGAGCCCTCACGCACGGCGCGAATTGCGGGTTACCCAGATCGATTGTCAGTTGTATCATTGGGTCGGTGCCCAAGCGTGAAACCTGCCCAATGGTGCACAGCTCTGTTGCTGCGTTGCTCGGCAAGACTGCCCTGTTCGGATCACTTTCCCAGGCCGACCGGCTGACCGTGGCCGGGCAGATGCATAAGGCGACATTCAAGTCCGGACAGACCATTTTCACTCGCGGCGACAGCGGCAGCGATCTCTACCTCGTGGTGGAGGGGCGCGTGCGCCTGTCGGTGTTCTCCCTGGACGGCCGCACGCTGTCGTTCAAGCATGCGGGAGCGGGCGAGGTATTCGGCGAGATCGCGGCGCTGGACAAGGGTCCGCGAACGGCCGATGCGATTGCGCTCTCGCGCGTCGAGGCGATGACGCTGGCGCAGGAGCGGCTCAATCCTCTGATTGAGGCCAACCCGCGCGTCGCGCGCGCGGCGATCGCCTTCATGTGCCTGCGCCTGCGCGAGACCAGCGAGCAGGCGGAAGCGATCGCCCTGCATCCGATCGAGGTGAGGCTGGCGCGCTTCCTGCTGGCGAGGATCAAGCAGCGCGACGCGAGCGCAAGCGGCTCCAAGGTGCCGCTCGAGCTTGGCATGTCGCAGAACGAGCTGGCGCTGCTCATCGGTGCCAGCCGCCAGAAGGTCAACGCCGCGCTTGCTCACCTCGAAGAGGAAGGGGCAGTGAAGCGCACGGGCAATCGCCTTGTTTGCAACGCAACGAGACTTGCGCGCATCGGGGCGCCGGCCTGATAAGCCCCGCTGCCGCGGCACCGCTCAAGCTCGTGCAACCCCTTTTTCCGGCACGCGAAGGTTGATAGGCTCTGTCACCTAGGTGACAGGGCCACCGATGACGAGGGAAATCAGGCAGTGCAGATCGTGGCTGTGCGCCGTGCGCGCGCGTGTCGGCGATCGGCGACGCCACGCCATACCGAAGGTGCCCAAGCCGTGACAGGGGTATCGGCTGCCGCATCGCCGGTCCCGCCTGCCGAGCGCCGGCTCCTCACCATCATGTTCTGCGACTTGGTCGGCTCGACGGCGCTGTCGGCGCGCCTCGATCCGGAGGATTTGCGCGACGTGTTTGCGGCCTATCAGAACCGGGCGACGGCGATCGTGGAAACCGCAGGCGGCAGGGTCGCCCGCTATGAAGGCGATGGCATTTTGGCTTACTTCGGCTATCCGACGGCCAACGAGGATGATGCGGAGCGGGCCGTTCGCGCCGGCCTCGAGCTCGCGAGCGGCATCGATGCGAGCGGCAACGTCGGACCGAGGCTCGGCATTCGTGTCGGGATTGCCACCGGCGTCGTGGTGGTGGGCGAGCTCTCGCGGCTGGGCGCTGCGGACAACCCCCCCGTGGTCGGAGAGACCCCAAATCTTGCGGCCCGGTTGCAGGGCCTGGCGGAACCCGGCGCTGTGGTGATCGACGACGGCACGCAGCGCCTGACCGGGGGACTGTTCGAGTATCGCGACTGCGGGCCGCAGCGCATGGAAGGTTTCGGGAAAGCGGTGCGCGCCTGGCAGGTGATCCGGCAGAGCGACGTCGCCAGCCGGTTCGAGGCGTTGCGCACGCGCACGCTTCCGCTGGTGGGCAGAGCCCCGGAGATGCAAATCCTGCTCGACCGCTGGGCCGAGGCCAAGACCGGGACGGGAAAAGTCGTCGTCATATCCGGTGAGCCCGGCATCGGAAAGTCCCGCATCGCGCATGAGCTAGTGACGCTGGTGCGCGCCGAGCCGGGGCTGGCGTTGCGCTATTACTGCACTCCCTACCATCAGAACAGCGCGCTCCATCCAATCCTGGAGTGGCTGCGGCGCGCGGCCAAGTTCGACCTGGCCGAGACCGCGGCGGCCAAGCTCGACAGGCTCAGGCCATTTCTGCCCGAAGGCGGCGGGCCGCCGGCAGCGGCAGCCGCGGCGCTCGCCGAGCTGCTGGCCCTGCCGGCAGTGAGCGATACGCGGGAGCCGCAGCCAGATGCGCGGCGCAAGCGCGAGCTGCTGTTCGAAGGGATCCTCACCCACCTCCAGCGCATGGCGAGCGAGCAGCCCATACTGGTGGTGGTTGAGGATGCACACTGGATCGATCCCACGTCGCAGCAGCTTGCTGACCTGCTTGTCGGCATGATCAGGCAATTGCCGGTGCTGGTCGTTGTCACTTGCCGCCCCGAGTATCGGCGGGCCTGGCAAGACGAGCTGCACGCGGCACGGTTGGAACTGAAGCCGATCGCGACCAGGGATGCCGAGGCCCTGATCAAACACATCGCCGGCGGCGGCGACCTGCCGGGGTCGGTGGTGCGCGGCATTGCCGAGCGCGCAGACGGCGTGCCGCTCTTCATCGAAGAGCTGACCAAGACGGTACTGGATCGCAACACCTCCAATTCCGCCGCGCACAAGACACCGGCCATTCCTTCGAGCCTGCACGCCTCCCTGATGGCGCGACTGGATAGGCTCGGAGAGGCGAGAGACATCGCCAAGGTTGCCGCCGCGCTGGGACGGAGGTTCGACTTCCCCGTGCTGCAAGCGGCGCTGCCGGATCGCGCCGAGACAGATCTGAAGGCGGCGCTGCAGCAAATTATCGACGCCGAGCTGATCCTGCCGATCGGGCCATCGGCTCCGGCGTCCTATGCCTTTCGCCACGCCCTGATACAGGACGCGGCCTATGGCACGCTGCTGCGCAGCGAGCGGCGCGCCCTGCACGGCCGCATAGCCAAGGCGCTGGAGGACAAGTTTCCCGAAACGGTTGCGACGCAACCTGAGATCATCGCCAGCCATTTCACCAACGCCGAGCTTGCCGAGCCCGCGATACGGCACTGGCTGGAAGCCGGCCATCGGGCAGCCCGCGGCTGGGCGCTCGTTGAAGCCATCAAGCACCTATCCGAGGGCATCAGACTTGCCGGCACCTTGCCACCATCGCCTCGGCGACAGCGCCTGGAGCTCGATCTCCATATGGCGCTCGGCCCGGTGACGATGGGGACCAAAGGATATGCCGCACAGGAGAGTCTGCAGGTCTTCCAGCGGGCCGAAGCTCTGGTCGCTGCAGTGGGCAATGTCTCCGAGCGCATGGTAGTCCTGCTCGGTCTCTTCAATGTGCACTATGGCCGGGCCGAGCTTGCCCAGGCCATGGAGGTCGCCCGCGAGCACTGCGCTCTCGCGGAACGCCAAGGGGTCGGCCTTGGGCGCGCCTACGGGCTGTTGGCGCAGACCTATGCGGCCATGGGTGAATTTGGCCGTGCAGCGGCCGAGTTCCGTCGCAGCCTGGAGGTCTTCGCACGCACCCCGGAGGAATTCTCCTCGCTCGGCGTCTTCGGCAGCCAGCATGTCATTTCCCTTGCGTTGGGAGGCGGCATGCATTTCGCGATGGGGCAGCCGGAGCTGGGACGCGCGGCGATAGCCGAGTCGATCGCGCGGGCGCGCCAGCTTCAGCATGCTCTGTCGATCGCCCTGGCACTGGTCACTGAACTGCTGACCCCAATTCCCGGAGGCGTCGATCCCGACCTGGCGCGGGCGGAGGAGGCCGTGAGGTTCTGCGCGGAGCACGGCCTGAGCAACTTCCAGGCATGGGCCGAGTTCGCCCGTGGCGCGGTTATCGCCAGGCGCGGCGATGCGCGCGAAGGCATCAAGGTGATGCGTGCGGCCATCGACAAGGCCGAGGCCATGAGCTCGCGTCTGTTCAGGCCGGTGCAGCTGGCAACGCTGGCCTCGGCGCACGCAAGGCTCGGCGAGGTAGACGATGCGCTCCAGCTTGTCAGCCACGCGATCGACGTGGCGGAGCGGACCGGTGAGAGGCGCGCGAATTCGGCGCTGCATCGGCTGCGGGGCGAGATCCTGATCGGCCTCAAGAAGCGTGCCGAGGGCGAGCGGGAACTCGCCCTGGCGCTCGAGATCGCCAAGACGCAGCAGGCGAAGTCGGAAGAGAACCGAACCGCAGACACCATCGCCCGGCTGAGGCGCAAGGCTCAACCGCGCCCCGGCGGAGCCCACCGCCCGCGCCTGCTGGCAGCCTTGCGCTCCCTGTTCGGCTCTTGAGCCCTGGTGTCCTGATCGCGAAATTCGGTTCATCGTGCGGCAAGCTCGGAACCAATCTCGCGATCTGAAGGACACGCGCCAAATTAATGATTCTAACGCGGGGGAGCCACGGGTCCAGGTCGTGTACTCAATTTGAGAGGACCGCTCACAGGCTCGCCAGGACCAGGCCCCAGGTCTGTTGCTAGGTGTACATCGGAAATGCCCTGTTCACTGAGAGACTTACCGCTTCTGACCCAAATTTTCCCGTGATGCACTCTTGACATACGACCCAGTCCGGACATGCGAGGTGAGCTGGGCCCCACTCCTCGCTGTGGACGGGGATGCGGAATGGCCGTCTCTGGTGCAAATTCCGATCCCGTCGCAAAGTGGTCAGGATCGGTTGCTAGGGGAGCGCCCTCGACTTTGTAGGGGACCCCATGCGAGCAGTGATCGTCTGCATTGTCGCTGCATTGCTGCTCATGGTGACACCGTCAGCGCGCGCTGGGGCACCGAAGCGCGTCGCGCTGGTGGTAGGCAACTCGGCCTATCAGCACGCCGGCACGCTGACCAATCCTAAAAATGACGCGACCGATGTAGCCGCCACGCTGAAGAAACTGGGCTTCGTAGTGATCGACGCCTTCGACCTCAACAAGGCCGCCCTTGATCGGAAGGTTCGCGACTTTGCCGCTGCCCTGCAGGGTGCCGAGGCAGGACTGTTCTTTTTCGCCGGCCATGGCCTCCAGGTCGCCGGCCAGAACTATCTCGTCCCAGTCGACGCGGAGCTGAAGGCAGCCTCAGCCCTCGATTTCGAGATGGTGCGGCTCGATGTCGTACAGCGCGTGATGGAGAACGAGACGAACACCAACATTATCTTTCTCGACGCCTGCCGCGACAACCCGCTGGCGAGGAACCTGGCCCGCGCGCTTGGCACGCGCTCCGGCGAGGTCGGCCGCGGCTTTGCACCTGTGGTCTCCGGAGTTGGAACCTTGATAAGCTTCTCGACGCAGCCCGGTAATGTGGCGCTTGACGGCGCGGGACGGAACTCGCCATTTGCCGGCGCCTTGGCCAAGCGCCTCGTCGGGACAAAAGACGACCTCAGCGCGATCTTGATCGACGTCCGAAACGACGTGATGCATGAGACGCAGAACAAACAGGTTCCGTGGGAGCACTCGGCGCTGAGAGGCCGCTTTTACTTCAATCCGATGACACAGGGCACGGAACCATCGAAGAGCGAATTGGCACCGCCCGGGAGTATCTACGACGGCACTTGGCTAATGGAGTGGCACGGTGGCTCTGGTTGTAACAATCCGCGGGCATTGCTGTCGTTGATTGTTTCAAAAGACATCGTCTCAAGTCCTGCTGGAGTAGCACGGCCCGTAACCGGGAAGGTTGATACCGACGGAAAGATGATTTTGTCACAGGCGGGCGTGGTGAAAGGGAGCACGATTCGTTACGTTGGACAGCTCACGGCGAATTCGGGATCGGGCCGCTTTACAGGGCATAAGTCGTGCGCCGGCACTTTCACTGCAACACGCAGATAGATCTGCCGTGCACCGTCCCGTCAGTCACACCTGCTTGGCACGACTCAGCCTTATGCCGGAGCTTCAACTGCCGTAGCCAGGCATCGCGACGGAGCGGAGCACGATCATGACACCAGCGAGATGCCGACTTCGCGGCATTGCGCCGTCACCGGCCGCCGGTTAATGCACTAACCAGTTACTTACTTGCTTGACGCTGCCGGCAGGCCCCGACACAATGCTCTGCGACCAACGGCGCAGGCCCAGGGCGGCGATTCGCGCCGAGAACGAGACCTCACGATTTTCAAGGGGAGGAGAACCATGCAGAGGCGGAGCTTTATCCTGGGCGGCGGGGCAGCCGTCACGCTGTCGGCGATGTGCGGGCCTCTTGCCGGAGTGGCGCGGGCCCAGTGGAAGCCCGACAAGCCCATCACCATCATCGTGCCCTGGGCGGCCGGCGGTTCGACCGATCAGGTGACGCGTGTCGCTGCCGCGGAAATCGAGAAAGTGCTGGGCCAGAAGGTGGTGGTCGTCAACCAGCCGGGTGCGTCAGGCTCCATCGGCACGCGCAACGCGCTCGTTGCGGCGCCCGACGGTTACACCTGGACTGCGGGCGCGGCCAAGGATATCGGCACGTATGCGGTGAGCGGGCTGCTCGACACCAAGCTCGTCGATTGGCGGCTCTATCTCACCGTCGTCAACGTCTCGGTGCTCGGGGTCAATCCCAATACTCCCTACAAGACCCCTGCTGACCTCGTGGCGGCCATGAAGGCAAAGCCCGGACAGGTTTCGGTTGCAACGGCCGGCGTCAATTCCTCGGGTCATGCGGCCATCGAGGGTTTCACCCGCGCCCTGGGGCTGACCTACAAGCACGTCTCCTACGACGGCGGCAACCCGGCCGTGATCGCAACGGTTGCCGGCGAAACCGAGCTCACCACCCAGCTCGCCGTCGAGCAGGCCAACATGATCCGCGGCAACCGGCTGCGGCCGCTGGCCGTGCTGTCCGACAAACCGCTCGAGCTGGAGGGCTTCGGTACGATCCCGCCGATCACAGCCACCGTGCAGGGCTTCAAGCCGGACGCCAACTACTTCGGCATCTTCGTGCCCAAGGCCGTGCCGGCCGAAGTGCACGCGACGCTGGAGACGATCTGGCGCGATGTGATCGGCAAGTCCGAGGCGTTGCGGAAATACGCCGCGGCCAATGGCGCGCAGTTTGCGCCCGTTGCCGGCGACGACGCCGTCAAGGCTGCCATGCCCGCCATTCAGGCCTATGCCTGGTTGTTGCACGACGGCGGCAAGTCGAAGGTGTCGCCCGACACGATCGGCATCCCGCGCATGTAGGTTTGTCATCCCGGTGCCTGTCACCGGCGAAGACCGGTGTCACCGGGATCCATCGTACCGCTTGCTCCGGCACTCGCGGATGCCCGAGATGACCGTGCGACTCGAACGCGATGTCGGAGCACTGAGGATTATTGCAGCGCCATGCCGCCAGCCACGGCCCAGTTTGCCGACCGTATCGGTGGCCTCATCTGGGTCGTGTTCGGCGCTGCGGTGGTCTATGGGTCGTGGACGATGGATCGCCTGGTGTCGCTCGGCATCCCGCCGTCTACGGCGCCCGGCGTCCCCACCGGACTGCTCGGGCTCGGGTTCATCGCTTTCGGCCTGGTCATGTTGCTGCGGCGCGGACCCGCCCAGGTGCTGTCCTACGCCGATCAAGGCACCCGGGCTGAACCGGAGACGCGCGATCAGGGCTTCGCGTGGGGCCGCGCGCTGCTCAGCGCCACGCTCTGTCTGACATATGCCGGCCTCCTGCTCGGCCGGGGCCTCCCTTATTGGCTGCTGACGGGCGCGTTCCTGTTCCTGCATATCGTGCTGCTGGACGAGAGCGGGCACGTGCCGGCGCGGCCGACCTTACGTCGCCTGCTGGCCGCCGCGCTCATCGCGCCCGCGGTCACCGTCGTGGTGATGCTGGTGTTCGAGAAGCTCTTCCTGGTCCGCTTGCCCTGAGAGACGCAGATGCTCGACGGTCTGCTCATGTTCGGCATCGCGGTCGCTGGGTACCTCACGCCGACCTCGCTGGCGTTTGCCTTCGGCGCCACGCTCGTTGGGATCCTCGCCGGCTGCATGCCGGGATTGAGCGCCACCCTGGTCATCACGCTGTTGACCACGCTCACGCTGAAGTTGCCGCCCGCCCAGGCAATCCTGGTTCTCGTTTGCGCGTACAACGGCGCCATCTATGGCGGCAGCCGCACGGCGATCCTGCTCAACATCCCGGGCACGGCGGCCAACGCCGCCGCCTGCCTCGACGGCTACGCCCTCGCGCGTCAGGGGCAGGCTGGCCGGGCCATGGGCATCGCCACCACGGGCTCGGTGGTCGGCACGCTGTTCGGCCTCATCTGCCTCGCCACATTCACGCCCCTGCTCGGCGAGATCGCGCTGCAGTTCGGCGCCTTCGAGTTCTTCTGGCTGGCGCTGCTCGGCGTCGTCACGTCCGGCAATCTGGTGGCGACCGACCCGCTCAAGGGCTGGCTGGCCGGTTTCTTCGGCCTGTTCGTCGCCTGCATCGGCCAGGAGGGGCTTTACGCCTATCCGCGGTTCAGCTTCGGCAACGCCGATCTGGCCGGCGGCTTCTCGCTGATCCCGGTTCTGGTCGGCGCCTTCGGCTTCTCCGAGGTGTTGACCGTGATGAGCGAGCGCATAGCACGGCCCAAGATCATGGAATTCGGCTCGGCTATCCCGCGCATCATGGACGTGCTGCGCCACTGGCGCACCATCATCCGCTCCGGCGTGATCGGCGTGTGGGTCGGCATCCTGCCGGGCGTGGGCGAGGACATGGCGGCCTGGTCGTCGTACGCGGCCGCCAAGCGCCTGAGCAAGGAGCCCGAGAAATACGGCAAGGGCTCGGTCGAGGGCCTGATGGCGGCCGAGACAGGCGACAATGCATCGGTGCCGGGCGGCATCATCCCGGCGCTGGCGCTGGCAATCCCGGGCTCGGCGCCGTGCGCGGTGCTGCTGGCGGCGATGATCATCCACGGCGTGCAGCCCGGGCCGATGCTGATGGTGCAGAACCCGCAGTTCGTCTACGACGTGGTGGCGATGGTGCTGTTCTCCACCATCGGCATCCTGTTCTTCGGCCTGTTCTTCATTCGGCCGATGCTCAAAATCGTGCAGATTCCCCGCACCATCATGATGCCGATCATTTTCGTGCTCTGCACGGTCGGCTCGTTCGCGCTGGCCTCGCGCCTGTTCGACGTGTGGACCATGCTGGGCTTCGGCACGCTCATTTTTGTCATGCGCCGGTACGGCTATCCCGCGGCACCGTTCGTGCTGGGCTTGGTGCTCGGCGATATCTTGGACAAGAGCCTGCGTCGCGGCCTGGTCTTGAGCGACGGCGATGTGCTGCCCTTCGTGACACGCCCCATCAGCGCCATCCTCGCGCTGCTGGTGGTTTGGACCTTCGTCACCAACGTGCCGACCATCGACCGGGCCGTGAAGCGGGCCGCTGCCGCCATAGCGGGCCGGATTTTTGGCCGCGCAAACCGCGCGGATTGAGAGGCAGCCATGTCCATCCCGCTCTACGACCAAGCGGTCGGCGAACAGCCCTCGGGGTCTGCCGCGCCACGCCACTTTGCAGCCATGCAGCGGATCGCATCATGAGGGCGCCGACCACCGCCGAGGCCCGCACCGGCGCCACCCCACGCAAGGCGCGCAACAGCGCCACCACGGCTGCCGCCATCCTCGCTGCTGCCACCAAGGAATTCGCCACCCACGGCTTCGGCGGCGGACGCGTCGATCGCATCGCCCTGCGCGCCGGCGTCAACAAGCGCATGATCTATCACCACTACGGCCACAAGCGCGGGCTCTACCTGGCCGTCCTGGAGCAGGCCTACCACAAGGAGCGGTCGGCAGAGCAGACGCTCGAGCTGGAGGCGCTGGAGCCGCGCGAGGCGATGCAGCGGCTGATCGAGTACACCTTCGACAGCTTCGTCAAGGACCGCAGCTTCATCAAGCTCCTGAACGACGAGAACCTGCACAAGGCGGCGCACCTGAAACGCTCCAAGCGCATCACCGAGATGCACTCGCCGCTGATCGACGTCATGCGCGGGATCTTGGAACGCGGCGCCGCCGCCGGCGTGTTCCGCTCAGGCGTCGATCCTCTGCAAACGTGGATCTCGATCGCCGGGTTGAGCTATTTCTATTTCTCCAACATTTTCACGCTCTCCACCATCTTCCGCCGCGACTTCGATGCCCCCGCGGCGCGCGAAGCCCGGCGGGAGCATGTGGTGGACGTGATGCTGTCGTATCTTCGGCCGTAGGTGGGGTCGACCCCGGCGAAGGCCGGGCAATGACCCAACACAAAGCTTCACAACGGATGTTGGGTCTTCGCTTTGCTCGACCCAACCTACGACTACTGAACACCTCGATGTTTCACGTGAAACAATGAAGCGTTCAGTGTTAACCATATTGCCGTCGGCCACCACCCGTACCGGGGCGAAGCGGGCCACCTCTTGCCGTCCTTTCGACCCATTGGCATCGCTTGCGCGTTGCGCTGGAGCAGGTGGAGGCGGCGCGATGCGGATGTCGGCGGCGACCTTTGGGGGAAGGCGTCGGCATTGACAGATCCGAGACCGCCCAGGTAACTAACTAGTTACAAACTGCCGAGGGGAAGGGCGTCATGGGCGAACGGCGGCTCGGCATCGTGATGAACGGCGTCACGGGGCGCATGGGCACGAACCAGCACCTCGTCCGCTCCATCGTCGCCATCCGCAGAGAGGGCGGCGTGGCCCTGGCAATGGCGACCGGGTCATGCCCGATCCGATCCTCGTCGGCCGCAACGAGGCCAAGCTGGCCGAGCTGGCCAAGGTCCACGGCGTCACGCGCTTCACGAGCGACCTCGATGCGGCCCTGGCCGACAAGAACGACACCGTGTTTTTCGACGCCGCCACCACGCAGATGCGGCCAGCGCTGCTCGCCAAGGCCATCGACGCCGGCAAGCACGTCTACTGCGAAAAGCCCGTTGCGACGGGCCTGGAAGAGGCGCTCGCCATCGTGCGCAGGGCCAGGTCGGCCGGCATTCGCCATGGCGTGGTGCAGGACAAGCTGTTCCTGCCCGGCCTGCGCAAGCTGAAATTGCTGATCGACTTCAGGGTTCTTCGGCCGGCTGCTGGCGGTGCGCGGCGAGTTCGGCTACTGGGTGTTCGAGGGCGACCTGCAGCCGGCCCAGCGGCCTTCCTGGAACTATCGCAGCGAGGACGGCGGCGGCATCATCTTGGACATGCTCTGCCACTGGCGCTACGTGCTCGACAACACCTTTGGCAATGTGAAGTCGGTCTCCTGCCTCGGCGCTACGCATATCCCGGAGCGCATCGACGAGGCCGGCAAGGGCTACAAGGCCACCGCCGACGATGCTGCCTATGCCACCTTCCAGCTCGAAGGCGGCGTCATTGCCCATTTCAACAGCTCGTGGGCGACCCGGGTGCGCCGCGACGACCTGCTCACCCTGCACGTCGACGGCACGCATGGCTCAGCAGTCGCCGGCCTGCAGGATGTCGTCACTCAGGATCGAATGGCGACGCCGAAGCCCGTCTGGAATCCTGACGTCAAGCAGCCGATCAATTTCTACGAAGGCTGGCAGCCGGTGCCGGAGACGGAGGCCTTCGATAACGGCTTCAAACTGCAGTGGGAGTCCTTCATCCGCCATGTCTGCGAGGGCGCGCCCTACAAGTGGGACCTGCTGGAGGGCGCCAAAGGCGTGCAGCTCGTCGAGTGCGCGCTCAAGAGCTGGAAGGAGCGGCGCTGGGTGGATGTGCCGGAGTTGAAGGTGTGAAGCTGGTCCCCTCTCCCCATTCTTCTTCAGAATGGGGAGAGGGAGAGGGAGAGTGCCGAGCCTCTAGGATGTGCCCATGAACGCACCGATTCTCTCCTCCCTGAAAATCAACCTGCCGGCGGCGGACGGACCCTTGGAGACCTTCGTCCTCTCCGAGCCCCGCGCGTATCCCGACAAGGCACAGGCCGCCTTCAACCGCGTCGCCTTCTCCGCCGCGCACGTGGTGGCCGATGCGCGGGCGGCGGTGGATCCCTGGATCGACAGCGCGCTCGATTGGGAGCAGACGCTCGCCTATCGCGAGTACCTGTGGGGCCTCGGCCTCGGCGTTGCCGAGGCGATGGACACCGCCCAGCGTGGCATGGGGCTCGACTGGCCGACCTCGCTCGAGCTGATCACGCGCAGCGTCAAGGCCGCCAGGGCGTGGGAAAAGCGTGAGGGCCGCCCGGCGCTGATCTTCTCCGGCTGCGGCACCGACCATCTCGATCCGGCCCAGGTGCGCACCGCCGACGAAGTCATTCGCGCCTACGAGGAGCAGATGGCGGCGATCGAGAAAGCCGGGGGCCGCCTCATCGTCATGGCCAGCCGTGCCCTCGCCCGGGTCGCGAAATCGCCCGCCGACTACGAGCGGGTCTACGACCGGGTGCTCTCCCAGGCTAAGGAGCCGGTGATCATCCATTGGCTGGGCGAGATGTTCGATCCCGCGCTCGCTGGCTACTGGGGCGCGGCCGACCACGGTGAGGCCATGCAGACTGCCGTCGGCGTCATCAATGCTCATGCCGCCAAGGTGGACGGCGTCAAGATTTCCCTGCTCGACATGGAGAAAGAGATCGCCATGCGGCGCCGGCTCGCTAAGGGCGTGCGCATGTATACGGGCGACGACTTCAACTACGCAGAGTTGATCGCCGGCGACGACAAGGGCTACAGCGACGCGCTGCTCGGCATCTTCGATGCCATCGCGCCAGCGGCGTCGGCAGCATTGGCGGCACTGGCCGCCGGCGATCGCCAGCGGTTCGACGACGTCCTGGCGCCTACGGTGCCGCTGTCGCGCCACATCTTCAAAGCGCCCACGCGCTTCTACAAGACGGGCGTGGTGTTCATGGCCTACCTCAACGGCCTGCAGGATCATTTCGTCATGGTGGGGGGCCAGCAGAGCGCCCGCTCGCTGCTGCATCTCGCCGAGTTGTTCCGGCTGGCCGACCGCGCGGGGCTGTTGCGCGACCCAGAGCTGGCGCTGCGACGCATGGGCCACGTTCTGGCCTTCCACGGGATTTCGTGATGCCCAACCTCGCAGCGCAGCACGAGAAGAGAGCAACAGTGACGGTTGGCACTTCCGTTGCGGCAAGCTCGACCTCCCCCTCCCCCTCGAGGGGGGAGGGCGGCGCGCCATCACTTAGCCCCGTCATCGCCGACCGCTCCCGACATTCAACAGCGGGGCTAAGTGATCGTGGCGCGCCGGGTGGGGGTGACCGGTTCGCGGGTGACTCCATCATCCCCACCAGGAACGCCATCGGACTTAGCCCGCCTGTCGAGCCTGGGGTGCGGTGGTGTGGGCGGTCTAAGTCCGTGGCGTTCCAACCTCCCCCCTCCAAGGGGAGGAGCTGACGATGCGCGACTTCTCGCGAGGGCTGGAGCACCTCTCGCTCAACACGGCGACGGTGAGGAAACAGCTCCCGCTGCCTGCCATCATCGAGGCTTGCGCGAAGCGTGGCATCCCGGCCATCGACCCGTGGCGCGACCAGGTGCAGGCGGCTGGCCTCTCGGCTACCGCCAAGCAGATCAAGGACGCCGGCATCGTGCTTTCCGGTTACTGCCGCGGCGGCTTCTTCACGGCCGCCGATGCGGCGGGCCTGCGGGCGGCACTGGAGGACAACCGCAAGGCCATCGACGAGGCCAAGACGCTGGGCTCCCCCTGCCTGGTGCTGGTGGCGGGCTCGCTGCCCGGCGCGCTGGAGGGCAAGCTGCAATCGAACGACATCGGCCTGGCCCGGTCGCAGGTGCGCGACGGCATCGCCGCCACACTCGACTATGCAAAGAGTGTGGGCATGCCCCTGGCCATCGAGCCGCTACACCCCATGCAGGCCGCCGAGCGGGCCTGCATCAACACGCTGGAGCAGGCGCTCGATCTCTGCGACGCGCTCGATCCCGGCCGCACCGGCGCGCTGGGCGTGGCGCTGGATGTCTACCACGTGTGGTGGGATCCGAAGCTCGAAAGCCAGATCGCCCGTGCCGGCCGCGAGCGCCTCCTCGCCTACCACGTGTGCGACTGGCTCGTTCCCACCCGCGATCTTCTCAACGACCGCGGCATGATGGGCGACGGCATCATCGAGCTGAAAACGGTCCGCGCATGGGTGGAGGCCGCCGGCTACACCGGCTTCGCGGAGGTCGAGATCTTCTCCGATCGCTGGTGGGGGATGCCCGCCGATGTCGTGCTGGATACCTGCGTCGCACGCTACCAGTCCGTGACCTGAAACGGTCGCGCGTGATACGGATCGAGAGGCAGACGCTCTCACGATCGATCGGTCTCAACAAGACGTTTGCGAAGCCGGCAGCGAGGTCGGCAATGCCGCCGACGGAGCCACAATATGCCACAGATTCCGCCACACACGTCCGAGACATCGCCGGTGGGACTTGTCGGCGTCGGCCTGATGGGCGAGGCATTGGCCCGCCGGCTGATCGGGGCAGGGCTGCGTGTGATCGGCTTCGACATCGATGCGGCCAAGACCGCGCGACTGGCAGCGCTTGGCGGTGAGGCCGCCACCTCGATCGCCGAGCTGGCCCGGCAGTGCGATCCAATCGTGCTCGCCGTGTTCGATACGGACCAGGTCGAGGCGGTGGTGGAGCAGGAGGTGCTGCCGGCGCTCAGCGACAAGTCCGGCAAGGTCGTGCTGTGCACCAGCACATGCGATCCGGACCGCATTGCTCAACTCGGGACGCGCGTTGCGACGCGTGGCGTCACTTTGCTCGAAGCCCCGGTGTCGGGCACCAGCGAGCAGGTCAAGCGCGGGCAGGGCGTCGGCCTGATCGGCGGCGATCGCGAGGCCGTAGCAAGGGTCGCGACGGTTCTGCGCGCGCTGTTCCCCAGCCATTTCCATGTCGGCAGGATAGGCGACGGCGGCCGCGCCAAGCTCGCCGTCAATCTCATCCTCGGGCTCAATCGTCTCGCGCTCGCCGAGGGCCTGGTGTTCGCGACGCGGCTGGGGCTCGATCCCGCGGCCTTCCTGGAGGTGGCGCGCGGCTCGGCGGCCTATTCGCAAGTCATGGACACCAAGGGCGCGAAAATGCTCGAGCGCGACTTCACCCCCGAGGGGCGCGTACGGCAGACCCTCAAGGATGTGCACCTCATGCTCGATCAGGCCCGCACGGCGAACCAGGGGCTGCCGCTGCTCGAGGTGCATGCCGACGTGCTCGAAGCCTGCGTGCGGGCCGGCGAGGCCGACCGCGACAACAGCATCGTCATCGAGGAGGTCAGGCGGCGGGGACAGGAGACGTGACAAAGGATTTATTGTGCACCCGCCTCGAGGAGGGCGGCATTGCCGCCGGGCTGGCGGTGGTGCATTCGCGCGCGCCGGCCGTCGCCCGCATGGCCGCCGGTCACCCTGCTCCGGCCCGCCACCACTTCGGACGCCTGCCCATGGGAGCAAGGACCGGGTCCCGGCCGAAATCGCCGTCGCGCCACCCGTGAAATCCCATGCACATGCCATCGCCGTCGCGCAGAGCGAGGGACTCGATGGGTGCGTTCGACCCCTTGGCATCCAGGCAGACCTTGGTTTCGAGATGGACCAGGTGCTCGGAATTGCCGAGGCCACCCGTGACGCCGTCGATCACCATCATCAATCCGTAGACGGTGTCGTCGATCGCTTTCAAGGCCGCCGTCCTCGCAGCCGCATTGAGGGCCGGATCAAGGCTCTCGATGGCGTAGTTGCGCACATCCTCGAACAGGATGAACCCGGCAGCATGCTGTAGCCACAGCTCGCGCCGCCGCCCCGCCGCCGGCAGCGGTCCCAGGACGAAATCACTGGTGCTCATGGTGCCCTCCTCTCGCGCGGCGGGACAGAGGCATATCACGTTACGCGGCAGCCGGCTTGGGGTCGCCAGTGCGACCTGAGCCATTGCTCGGCAAGCCTCGCAAACTTGACCGGACGCCACGGGCGCCTTCTACTGGCAGCCGCATTGCCCAACGAACCAAAAGATTGGGAGGAGGAGACCGTTATGCATTCGCTCCGCAAGCTGCTCCGCGCGGGCTTGGCCTGCGCCGCAGGGCTCGCTTTTGGCCTTGTGGGTTTCGCACCCCGGGCCGAAGCCCAGGAGATGAAGGAAGTCACCTTCATCGTGGTCAACAACCTGTTCTCGACGCCGGCCTTCGTCGCGGTCGAGAACGGCTATTGGACCAAGCAAGGCCTCAACGTGAAGGTCAAGCTGACCTCCAGCGGCCGGCAGGTCACCCAGAGCCTGCAGGCGGGCGAGGCGCAATTCGGCCACGCGGCGCTCTCCACCACCACGGCGTCGGCGCGGGCCAGCGGCAACCTGCTCAAGGGGGTCATGGCCTACTACAACGCCGGCGACCACATCGCCAAGGCCGGCGGGCGCGCCATCATCGCCCGCAAGGACCGCGGTATCGACACCGCCAACCCGAAGTCGATGGAAGGCAAGAAGATCGGCTACCTCAAGGGCAGCACCAACGACGTCTATCTGCGCGCGTGGTTCAAGCGCGAGAAGCTCGACATCTCCAAGTCGGAGCTGGTCAACGTGCCGGTCGAGAACATGCCGATCACGATCGCGCAGGGCCAGGTCGACGCGGTGGCGCCGTGGGAGCCCTACACCGCGCAGGCGATACGCGAGCTCGGAGCCAACGCGGTGATCGTCAGTCGCGGCGAGGTGAGCCTCGTCACCGATATCATCGGCGTGGTGGCCCACGAGAACTGGATCGGCAAGAACTACGACCTGATCGAGAAATTCTCGGTCGGCATCGCCGAGGCCGCGCAGTTCATCCGCCGCAACCCGAAGGGCGCCGCCGAGATCGACACGCGCTATCTCGACGGCCTCAATGTCGCCGACGCCATCGAGGGCCTGAAATGGCTCACCTGGGACCCGCGCATCTCGGTGTGCACCTCCGAAGGCCTGGTCCAGACCGGCAACGACATGGTGAAGGACGGGCTGATCAAGATGAGCAAGCCGTTCACGGCCGAGGACTTCTACGACGACACCGTGCTCAAGCGCGTGATGGAGAAGCACCCGCAGTTCTTCTCCGATCTGCCGCCGCTGCCCAAGACGCTCGCCGAGTGCAAGGGCAAGTTGAGCTGACGCCCCTGTGCGGGCCAAAAGTAGTCGATGGGCAGGAACCGTGCGCCATATGCTGACCGGATTCCCCTCCCCTTGACGGGGAGGGGTTAGGGGTGGGGTGAAAATGCAAGGGCGACCGATCTTCTTTACCCCCACCCCCGACCCCTCCCCGCAAGGGGGAGGGGAGCGCGTGCGGCGCGCGCACGACTCGACCTTCAGCGACGCCCATGTGGATAAAAACCATGTCGGAGCGTGACGCGTCGTCGGGGGCCAAGATCGTCGTCTCAGGCTTCCGGCATTTCTTCGAGACCGCCGACGGCCCGGTGCAGGCGACCGACCATGTCGACCTCGCCATCCGCGCGGGCGAGTTCGTCACGCTGGTGGGACCCAGCGGCTGCGGCAAGACCACCCTGCTCAAGGCCCTCGCGGGCTTCATCCGGCCCACCGAAGGCACCATCCTGTGCGATGGCAAGCCGGTGCGGGGGCCTGGCCGCGAGCGCGGCGTCGTGTTCCAGGAGCTTGCCATCCTGCCGTGGCGCACGGTGCGGCGTAACATCGGCCACGGGCTCGAGATCGCGCGTGTGCCGCGCGCCGAGCGCGAGCGCACCGTTGCCCGCCTGATCGAGCTGACCGGGCTCGCCGGCTTCGAGGAGCGCTACCCCCACGAGCTGTCGGGCGGCATGCGCCAGCGCGTGGCCGTGGCGCGCACCTGGGCCGCCGATCCCGACGTGATCCTGATGGACGAGCCCTTCGCCGCGGTCGATGCCATGACGCGGCTGACCCTGCAGGAAGAGCTGGTGCGGCTGTGTGCGGCGACTGCCAAGACGGTGTTCTTCATCACCCACAGCGTCGACGAGGCCGTGTTTCTCGGCGACCGGGTGCTGGTGATGACCCGCCGCCCGGGACGCATCAAGGCCGTGATCGACGTGCCCGGGCGCGCCGCCGGCCGCGACTGGGAATCCTTCAAGGTCGATGCCGCGATGCAGGCCATCGCCGAGCAGGTGCTTCGCCTCGTGCGCGAGGAGCGTGGTGCCACGGCGCCGCCCGCTGACGGGGCCCTCGCCGCCGGGACGCGCGCATGAGCGCAACGGCGGCACGCTCCGTCCAGACACGCTTGTCCGGCCATCGGACCGGGCTGGTGGGATGGCAATCGCTGCGCGGCCTCAGGATCCTGCTGCCGTTCGTGGCCCTGGTGGCGGCCTGGTGGGCGATCTACCTCAGCGCCGACTTCTCCCCGCAAGTGCTGGTGTCGCCGCTCGCCGTGTGGCGCGCATTCCAGCATCTGGTCAGCTATGGCGTGATGGCGGAATACGCCAGCACCAGCCTGCGCATGATCGGGTTCGCTGCCCTGCTCTCGCTGATCGTCGGCGTGCCGGTCGGCTTTGCCGTCGGCGTCAACCGCTATGCGGCGCATGCGCTCGAGGGCTTCCTGCGCTTCCTGCAGGGCATTTCCGGCATCGCCTGGCTGCCGCTCGCCATCATCTGGTTCGGGTTCACCCACACCACCACGCTCGTCATCGTCATCTACACCCTGATCGTGCCGATCATCTTCAACACCATGATCGGCGTGCGCGCGATCCCCGAAGCCTACACGCTGGCGCTGCGCTCGCTCGGCGCCTCGCGCCTGCGGCTGGTGAGGGACGTTTATCTCCCGGGCGCGCTGCCCAGCATCGTCGTGGGGTTGCGCCTCGGCATGGGCTACGGCTGGCGCGCGCTGATCGCCGCCGAGATGCTGGTGCGCAAGGGCGGCCTCGGCGACCTCATCTTCGGCGCGCGCACCTTCGGCCAGATCGACCGCATCATCACCGGCATGATCGTGATCGGTTGCCTCTATGTCGTGGTCGACCGCCTGATCGTGCAGCCGATCGAGAACCTCACCATCGCGCGCTGGGGGGTGCTGCGCCAATGACCATCGGCAACGCAAGTGAGCGCTCCTCTGCACGCCGCACCCTGGACCAGCTGGTGTGGCGGCTGCTGCCGCTCACGCCGTTCGCTCTCGTGCTCGCGGCCTGGGTCGCGTACTGGACCATCGCGCGGCCGCCGCCGGCGACGCTGCCGGCAGTGCAGGACGTCGTCGCCGCCATGTGGGAGCTGGCGGCCAAGGGCGAGCTCGCGACCCACGTCGCTGCGAGCCTGTGGCGCCTGCTGCTCGGTGCCTTGCTCGGCGTCATCACCGGCGTCATCGGCGGCTTTATCGTCGGCCTCAACCGGTCGGTGTCCGACTTCCTGAGCCCGCTCATCGTGTTCTTCAATGCCATCTCCGGCATCGTCTGGCTGCCGCTGGTGATCGGCTGGCTCGGCATCGGCACCGCGCTCGCCGTGTTCCTGATCTGGAACACCGTATTCTTTATCGTCTTCCAGAACACCGTGCTCGGCGTGCAGCTCGTGCCGCAGGTCTACGAGCAGGGCGTGCAGGCGCTCGGCGGCGGGCGCTGGGAGACCATTCGCAGCGTCATTCTGCCGGGCGCCTTGCCCTACATCCTGACCGGGCTGAGGTCCGGTCTCGGCTTCGGCTGGCGCGCGCTGATCGCGGCGGAGCTGGTCGGCGCCACGACAGGCCTCGGGCAGATGATCTTCGGCGCCACCGAGTATCACCGCTCCGACATCATCATCGGCGGCTGCCTCATCATCGGCACCATCGCCATTGCCATGGACCGCTGGCTGCTGCTGCCGATCGAGCAGCGCACCATCGAGCGCTGGGGCCTGGTGTTCGATGCCAGGAAGGAGGAGTAGGACGTGGAGGAGAAGGGGTCAGACCCCTCGCGCTCATCGTCTCGTTCGACACCAGCGTCGGAGGCGAGGGGTCTGACCCCTTTCGCCCTCCTGGCGCTGCCGGGGCCTGACGTGCGCAAGATCTTGGCCGGTGTGCTGCTGATCGTGCTGGTCCTGTTCGGGCAGCAGCTCTACGGCCGCGCGACCGCCGCAGGCCGCCTCGATCCGACGCTCCGTGGCGCGACAGGCCCCCGCAACGTCATCGTCGTGCTCGACTTCATGCCCGATCGCTTCCACAACGAGCGGGTGGCCGAGTATGGCGTGTTCGCCGGCCGCGACGGTGCGCTCAACCGCATCCGCCTGCGCAACGTCACCCCCGACAGCCTCGCCCGCCTTGCCGCCGTGGCCTGGGTGGCGCGTATCGAGCCGCTGCCGTAAGGCGTGTCCCCTCTCCCCGTCGCGCTCCTTCAGCGCGAAACGGGGAGAGGGTTAGGGTGAGGGGCGGCAAAGAGTCGTCACGCTGCAAGTGAGAATCCCGGAGACAAAGCATGGTCCCCTTCGACAAGCAGGTCGTCACCGTCATTCGCCAGGGCAAGGTCGGCACCGACACCACCTACGAGCCCCCGCTGCGGGTCGGCTTCGGCATCAGCGACAAGACCGTCGACGGGGCCCATGCCGTCATGGGCCGTACGATCCTGGTGCCGGGCGCAGGCCCCAACCCCACGCACTATCACGCCAACAACGACGTGTGCTGGCACATCGTCTCGGGCAAAGTGCGGCTGATCCAGGCGAGGAGCGACGGCAGCGACCGCAAGGAGGTGATCCTGGAGGCGGGTGATTTTGTGTACATCCCGAGCGGCGCCGTCCACGTCATTGCCAACGCCTCCGACACCGAAGAGGCATCGCTGGTGTTCTGCTACATTGGCGTCGGCAGCACCGAGGCGGCTGGCAACGTGTGGCTCCCCGACATGCACGACGCGTTCGTGGCGCCGCGGCCCTAAGCCGAGGTCAGCCTTGGCCCAACCACGCCGTTCTGTAATCGAGGTTGCCCAATGAGCAAAGAGGACCTTCGCGACTTCCTGCAGCCGTCGGAACTGCTCGATTCCGATCACCCAATTGTTGTCGACGAGGCCATAAGGCTCACTGCCGGCTGCCGCACCGAGGCGGAGAAGGCCGAGCGGATCTACACGCACGTGCGCGATATGCCCTACGACATCTTCAATTCATTCCGCTATTTGTCGGAGGGCAAGCGCCGCGCCAGCGACGTTATCGAGGCCGGCCACGCCTTCTGCATGGGCAAGGCGAGCGCGTTCGTCAGCATGTGCCGCGCGGTTGGCATCCCTGCGCGCATCGGCTTTCAACAACTCCACTGTCCCGACAAGGTCTTCATGTCGGAGGAGGTCCGCGAATTGTGGCGCGATCGGCCGCTGCCGTGGCACTCCCTCGGCGAGGCATACGTGAACGGCCGGTGGCTGAAGCTCGACGCCACCATCCCTGCCAGGGTTGCCGAGGAGAAAGGACGCCCCTACGTCCGCGATTTCGACGGCGTCAACGACATTCCGACTGTGGAAGGCCCGATCGTCAAGGAGATCGGCAGCTTTGCCGATTATCCCAAGGACGTCGCCGAGTGGTACGAGCGCATGGCCAAGGAGACGATTGCGGCCGTGTCGTCGGCGGATGCCAAGCACCGGACTGCGACCAATGACGGCTTCTGGTCGGGGCCCGAGACGCACGCAGTGAAGCAGCAGACGACCGGCTCGCGCAAGAAAGGGTCCTGAATCGGGATCGATCGCAGCAGGGAAGGGCGTATCATATACCGCCGAGCCAGTGTATCCACCCGTCATCCCGGAAGTCGAGGCGCAGCCGAGGCTATCCGGGACCTGCCGCGCGGACACCGCTCTACGCAGATCCCGGCTCTGCGCAGTCGCGCCTCGGCGCGACTGCTGGGCCGGGATGACGGGTGGAAAGATGGGCCGCTCAGTATCACCTACGCAATCGCGGCGACCGCGGCTCGGAACGCGGCAACGTCGATCTCCTCCGCCGGGACAATGGCGACGCCGTCCCGCTCGAGCCGCTCGAGGCACAGGGCATCCTCGGCTATGGCGAGTTGCCGCTGCGCGGCGGTTGCCTCGGCCGACGCCGCCAGCAATGCCGACTGCGTCGCGGGCGCCAGCCCCTCGAACCAGGCTCGGTTCGCGAGCAGCAGGGCGACGCCGTGGAAGTGCGACGTGAGGCTCACGTGTTTGTGGGTGCGGTGCAGCCCGAAGTTCACGGTATTCGTCAACGGGTTCTCCTGCGCGTCCACCTCGTGTGTCTCGACCGCGTGCACCAGGTCCTTGACGTCGATCACCACGGCCTCGAAGCCGACGGCGGCGAGCACCTTCTGGTACATGGCATTGTCTAGCGTGCGGATGCGCATGCCACGGCAGTCGTCGGGGTGGCGGATCGGCCGCAGCCGGTTGGAGATGTGGCGGAAGCCGTTGTCCCAGAAGCCCAGCACGCGATAGCCGGTGTGCCGCGCCACCTCTGCGGCCAGCTGGGCGCCTTGCCCGCCGTCGAGGTCCGCGTAAATGCGGGCGCGGTCATTGGCGCCAAAGGGCTTATCGAAGCATCCGAGCGCGGCGACGCGGCCTGCAAGATAACTCGACGCGAAATAGCACACGTGCATCGTTCCCCCCTCCACCATGGACAGGAGGTCGGCCGCGCGAAAGCCCGTTTCGGTCACGTTCCGGATCACCTCGATCTGCCAGTGCGCCCCCGGAGCGCCCGAGAGTCCGGCTACAAGGTGCTGGAGCGCTCGTGTCAGGATCGAGGTCTCGGCTTGGTATCCCCCAATTCGCAGCGTCGTCGCTGGCATCCGACTGGTCCTCGGTCAGTTCAGGACCCTGTAAAACCGCTCATCGTAGAGTGCACCGCTCGCGGGCCCGAGCTTTTCGCGGAACGCGCGCGTGTGTGCCGCCATACTGTGCGCGTTGGCGGCCCTACTGTCGCGCCACAATTCGATGACCGTGAAGTGATTCTGCCGGTTTACCTGGGTCACCGCCTCGAAGCGCAGGTTGCCGTCGTCCTTGCGGCCGTCGTCAGCGAGCTGCTTGGTGATCGCGGTTCCATTTTCCCGTTGCGGCGGGATGACATCGACATGGGTAACGACCGCGATCGCCGCCCCGCTGCCCTTTGCCTGGACCGGTCCGACCGAAAGCGGGAAATGAACGCGCTCGTCGGTGGGTGCGTTCTGGATCGCCTTGATCTTGTCGCGGAACTGGGCCGTCGGGGCTGACTTGGTGTGCGCGTCTGCGGCTGCCTGATCCTTCCACGCTTCGAGGAGCACGAACTGGCGCGGCTGACCGATGCGCTGCAAGGCTTCCACGCGCAGGTTGCCGGCCTCAGTGCGTGTGGCGTCGCGGAACTGGCGCACCAGCTTCATGGCGCCAGCCGTTGCTGTCGGCATCACCTCCAGGTAGGTGACGATGTAGCGTGGGCCGTCAGGCACCGGCGGCGGTGCGGTGGGAGCCTGGGCGTGGACCGCGGGGATGGATGTGCCGGCACAGACCATCAACGCGAGCAGAAATTGCAATGAAAGTCTCATCAATCCCTCCCCGAAAGATGCTTTGTCAGTGTTCGGGGCAGGCTATCGGGTGCTGCACACCAGCGTCAACACGGGCGTGCGCCAGCTTCGGCTCCAGCATCGCCAGTCCAAACGGCAACTGTAACGGAGATGAAAGAGGGGGCCCTTCGGGTTCGGCAATCAGGTCGCCGAACGGGTCCAAAGATCGCAAGCGCGATAGCTACCGCGTCGCGCCGATGCCGTCGAACTGTCCAGTGACACGGTCGAAGTAGTAGTCCTGGCCATCGACGCACAGGCGCACGTAGTGCTCACCCACCCAGACCGAGAGCCGCTGACCGGTCAGGCTGTCGTCGAGATCGATTTCCTGGATGGCGCCGGCCCTGTGCGCGCGGAACCATCTGCGCCCCAGCCATTGGCTCAGACGCCACCTTTGCACCTCGGGGTACATGGCTGGGACCGCTTGAGGCCGGGCCACCCTCTCGGCCGGAAAGGGAATGATTTTGGCCGTCTCTTTGGCCGTCTCGCTGTGCAACGAGCCGTCCACATGGCTCGAATGTCCGTGAATGGTCAGTCCTCACCTGCTCTTGGCGCTTGGCGCCACAACATCGCTCGCCCTGGAACGCTCAGACTCGGCTAAGGAAGAAGGCTCGGCGGGCCTAGCCCGCCGAGCCTTCTGGCGGCCTCGGCACGGGCCCGCACCCCTGCACCGAGGCCTTGGCGGCTGTTCGGGACCAATTCCCGCGCCACCAACCGTTTATTTCCCGCACCCAACTCCCGCACCCAACAAATCTCGATCCACAATGGAGGGATTGTAACAGCAAGCTTGCGCAAATTCTGTCACCTTCTTGCAACAGTCGGCACGAATCTGACAAGAAACTGACAGACTCAGTAGGTATTGCATCAGGATGCGTTCGACCAGGCGGGGCAGAGATGGTCCTGCGTTGGGCGGCTTCCCGTTCCATTCCGAAGCTCCATCCCTCCCCATTTGCCCGTCCCCGCCTGCAGATGCCGCTTGCCAAGCTATCGCAAGTACCGCGATGGAGCCCGAGACGGGAAGCGCCCGCCTGATGACGGCGTGCAGCAGTACCGAGAAACCAAGCCACGTGAACTACACTATTGCACCGAGGCTCAGGGGCGGGTTCTACGTCTTCGCGACCGTCGGTTCCCCAGAAGGGGGCTTCGGCGGTTCAGGGAGCGGACGAACGACTTGATCAGGCGGCGCTCAGAAGTCTGAACACTCGATAGCCGGGGGGCCCGGCCACCCTCACATCGCGGTGGCGGCCCCGCTAGGCTTGCCGGCGTCGAGCGGCGGTCAAGGTCGGCCGTCACTTTGAGGTCGACCCAGAGCGCGCCAACGTCGCCTCAGCGAGGCGAACAAATGAAAGAGCCGGCCTTCGGCCGGCTCCTCATGGTCGTGCTAGTCCATCAACGTGATCCGGCGCGCCAATTTCAATGCCGTACCGAACCAATGTCTGCGGCAGTATACCCGCCTAATCTGCCGCCCCCACACCTCACCTTGACAAAAAGATTGTAGCACCAAGCTTAGTCAGCGTCTGTAACATCTATGCAACATTTGGGGCGAATCTGATAAAATACTGACAGCCGCCATCAGCGTCACGTCAGACCTTGCTGATGGGTGAGCCGCACGCCCCCGTGTTGGCAGGGGGCCGGAATTGCATCCCGTGTCATTGCGAGTCCTGCCACCGAACGTGCCCAAGGTCCGACCTACCTATCGACAAAGATGACGTCCCAGTGTCGCAATCTGCGATCAAGCGCCAGCGGGCGAACGCGGGGGGTGGTGGGCTGATCGGCTTGCCCCTCGCGTATATGCCATCGCGATCCGGCCGGCAGAGATGAAAGATCGACGCGATCCACTCGATCGCATCCGTGACAAAGCGATGGCCTCCACGGCATCATGTCCGCTGGTCGAGGAGGGCGCGTGCTGCTCGGCGATTCGGCATCAAAGTATATGCCGCCCCTTGGCGCGCTGAGGGTTGCCAAGGCGGGAGGTGCTGTCCGCTGCCTAGGCCGCCCCCGACCATTGAGGATCTACTGTAGCCTGACATTCCGTGATCGCGGCACACCGCCTGCGCATGCGCTGCACCCGGCTTCTCGGTCTGAGCCGCCGAGCGTACGTCGATCACCCATTTCACCATCGCGTTACCGGTGGCGTTGTCCGACGCCGCCCGGTGGGTTCAACTTCGGCGGGCAGGCACAAGCAGATCGGCACGGCAATGGTGCCATTGGGAATGCCTGGCTTCCATGATCGCCGTGTCGTGATTTTGGCCGCCCATGGGCGCCAAACGCCAAGTTCTTGGCCCGTGCTGGGAAGGCCCGCTGGCTTCGGCGGCGTTCGAGTGCCCGAGCCCCCAGCCCGCGCTCACGTCCAAAATACCGCCGAGCGCTGCCGATCCCAGGCTTCTGCGGCCCGCGCAACCACTCGCAACACGCCAACCGACCAGCTATACTGCCGCGCGCCCAGAAGCTGAGGCAGTGCGCCTCGGCGGACGAGCCTCGAGTGACTTTCCTCAACGACCAAGACCAAAGCATTGGGAGGAGTTCCATAGGGTCGGGAACCAGCAATCGGCAGTGGGGTGTGGCTGCGTCGACACGGTTCCGCGATAGCATAAGAAGCCAAACGTTCACTGCAGGGAGGTGGCGATCGAACTGGTTCCAAGCCGACCCGACTGAGTTTGCGTCACTGGCGGGATTTCCCCTGGAGACGACGCGATGGCATGTGTCCGGAGTTTTCGGGGCGGACCTTGTCCCTGGTTGGCCTGCAGATTGATGCCATTAGTGGCGAGGTCGCGTCCCTTCGGCGGACAATGTAGATGGCGGCTTGGCGCGTCAGCGGGCGTCGCGCGCACGCAGGCTGACGGGCTTTGGAGGGCTGCGTGAGGGGCAACAAGAAGAGATGCCTTTGCTTGGCGTGGGCCTGAAGAAGCTACTCACTCGTCTTTGGCGCGATGAGCGCGGCGCGCCGCTCACGGAGTATACGCTTCTGGTAGGCCTCATGGCCGTGGGCGTCATTGTCCTGGTCGCTCTGGTTGCTGGGTGGATTGGTGGCGTCTGGACAACTCTCGACTCAATCCTGAACCCGAAGAATCCGTGATTGAGAGCACCCTAGCCTGACCGGCAGCTGAGGAACCCCGCTGCCAACAAGATTGGGCGAATACGCTTCCGCGCGTCGCCGACGGAGGAGCAGCGTGACCCCAGGATCGCGCCAGCGCCTCTGCCTTTCTAGGATTGTTTTTCCGCGGTCAGCCGCCGCCTAGGTGTGACCAGATCGATCCTACAAGCCGTGCGTCGTTCGCTGCACAGCGGCGGGCACAAATGCAACCTCGCGAAAAATGCCCTAACTGCAGCATGAAGGCCGACAATATTCCGACGCTTGATCATGCAACACCCCGGCATGCTCTCCTGGCGACTCTGCGCGTCGCAGTCCTTCGAGGGCGCTTTGCTTCGGTGGGCGAATCTAAATAAGCTCCGCCGAGCAGCAAGGCCTGTTCCGCGGCCGCGCATCGATTTGCTGCGCCGTTTGGTTGAGTCCAGTTTCCCCCGTGCGAGACTCAATCTGTTCGGCCCGCCTCGATGCGACGATGCTCTGCCGTAACAAGCGCAACTGCAGGCTTCGTCTTTTCCCTTTTCCTGTCGCGCGAAATGGTGAGCTTGGCGATCGGCTGCTTTCCCGATCAGGGATGGCTTTGGCGTCTTTCATACGCGTTCGGCTATGAATTTCTGCCCTTCTTGACAGTGTTGCGGCTTCACCTCGAGCCTCCCTGGGCAACCTCCTTCGTCTTGTGCGCACTTGTTGCGATGGCCGGCATTGCCTTCAGATCGAGGAGCCGGTTTCTATCCGCAGTTGCCATTCACTTTGCGGCAATGGGCGTCTGGTTCTGCTGGCTCGCATCCGTGGCGCGCCACCCTTCCATCTATGCGTCTGCCGACACTTCGGTCCCGGCATGGGTATTCGCAGCTAACCGGCCATCATTGCCTTCAACATTGACCAGCATGTCGATAGGACTGCTGTTGGCCTGCCTGGTCAGCCACGCGGGCTACATCCGGTCGCTCACGGCGCCCCGCAAGCCGGCGGCCGAATAGCCAACCGACGGCATACTTTTCATGCCGACCCGTGGGCTGCAGCTGTGGCGGATAGACGGGAAGCCGATCAGGCGGCGACAGCTTCCCAATTCAGCCCGTTGTGTCCCTCGTCATCATTGGACCAGCGAGATGACATCGGCACAAATTGCAGCAGGTCGGCCTGTCGAGTTGAGACGCAGAAGCAAGCAACCTAAGCTGCCTTTGGCGGGGTGATATGGTTCACAGAGAGGTCGGGGGCGGAGCTGCAGGGCCCGTTCATCGAAGATCGTGACGCTCCATGGCTAACGATGCTTTCATGGCCGCCATCAATCTCGTCTATGTTTCTTGCCTCTGCTACGCAATCGTTTCCGATTTCAGGAGGCTGATCATTCCGAACTGGGCGCCGCTCGCGCTCGTGTCGGCCTTTGCGGTCTACGCCGCTACCCATCTGGGGTGGCGAATGTTCATGGCCCACTTTGCGATTGCCGCCGTGGTCTTTGTCTTGGCCACCGCCTTTTTCGTCGCGAAGTGGATGGGTGGAGGTGATGTCAAGCTACTGACGGCGGTGGCCCTTTGGATGGGACCCGAGCATGGTGCCCTGTTCACCTTGCTCATGGCGGTGCTCGGCGCTGTTCTGGCGATGGCCCTCATTCTGATCAGGCAGTACGGCGAGCTCGTGGGACAGTCGATTTGGGACCTTGCTTTCTTCAAGCGCCTCGCCGAGCTGGCGCACGCTGGCGAATGCCCTTACGGCGTCGCGATCGGGATTGCCGCCCTGCTTGTTTGGCCGACAATGCTTAGGGGGGGCTAGCGCCCGTCCGCTCGACTGCGATGGCAGAATCCAGTCAGGCGAAATGCAAACGCCTCCCCAGGCGTTATGCGCTGGGGGAAACGGGTGCGCGTAGGCCCGGTTGCCATGTCGCGACGTTTTCGAGAGACCGCCGATGGGTTGACGTCATGGCTCAGCGCTGTCGACCTTCGGGGAATAACTCCGCCGCTGCATCAATTCTGCAAGATGCGCGCTCGGCTGCGCGCATCTGATCGCCGAAATGCCGGCTTCACAGCATACACACGCACAACAACAGGCCCGCGATCATCAGATCGCGTCCCCACATCCTAACCAGTTGATTGTCGCCCTTGGGCCAGGCCAGCGCAAGCTCCGGGCCGGTCCCTGGTCAGAAAGTCATTACCTGTGTGACGCGCTAATCACAGCTGCGCTTTATTCCTATCTGCAGCCACGCGATTGGTGCCGACACGCATTGTTGACTGGGGACGCATAGCAGTTGATCCGACCGTACACTGGCTCGCTG